>NZ_BFAG01000001.1 GCF_002897375.1 Deinococcus aerius
CTCCCAGGGGGTGCCGTGTGGCTCGCCCCTTCACACCCTCCGGGACACCGCAAGCCCCTGAGCTCAGCCCCGCCGAGCCGGTCTCTGTTCGGCACGATCCACTCACCCCAAAAAAGCCCGCGCGGGAAGGGCTTCCTGTGATGGAGCCGAGGGGGACCGAACCCCTGACCTCGTCATTGCCAGGAGAGCTACCCCCTGCTCGACCCCGCTGGAATGCGTCTCGGCTGGGTGCCGGAGAGGTCCGGGGCGGAATCCGCTCTCGATCAGTTGGAAATTCGCGGCCTGATCGGGAACCACCCGGCGCCCGTTCCTGCATCAGGAGCGGTGGCAGCGGTGAGGGCCGTGTCCGGTCACGGCCATGCCCCAACCACCCTCCAACCATGTCGGTCCCCGTACGGTGGCCTCGCCAATACGGCAAGGAGGCACCACCGATGAACCGACCCCTGACCGCCAGCACCCTGCTGCTCACCGCCCTGCTCAGCGCCTGCACCACCGGCGGCTCCACCCCTGGACCCACGGTCAAGACCATCGACCTCAGCCCGGCGACCGCGTCCGTGGCCGTCGGCCAGAGCACCACCCTCACCGCCACCGCCAGGGACGAACAGGGCAAGCCCATTCAGGGCGTCGCCTTCACCTGGAAGTCCAGCCGCGAGACTGTCGCCTCCGTGACCGGAGGCGTGGTGAAGGGCCTTTCGACAGGCGACACGGGGATCACCGCCAGCACGAGCGGCGTGACGAGCAACCCGGCCACCGTCACCGTCACCCAGGCCCAGCCTCAGCCCGGCGGAGCGTTCGACCTCACGCTCTCGGGCGACAGGCTGCCCGTGGTCACCGGGACGAGCGCGAGCCTGACCGTGAACGTGGCGCGCAAGAACGGCTTTACCGGCGCGGTGAGCCTCACGCTCTCCGGGCTGCCCAGTGGGGCGTCCAGTTCCGCCGTGACGATTCCCGAGGGGCAGACGAGTGCGGCGGTGACCGTCAGTGCGGCGGCGAACGCCCCGCACTCCCTCCCGACCGCCGTGACGCTGACGGGCACGGGGACCGGGGCGGCGAACGTGACCCGGGCGATCACCGTGACGGTGCGCGGCCCGGCGGGGAGCCTCGACACCACCTTCGGCGCGGGGGGGCGGAGCGTCACCGACTTCGCGGGCCGGGACGACTACGCCCAGGCCATCGCCATGCAGGCGGACGGGCGGCTGGTCCTCGCGGGGTATGCGCCGGGAACGAGCGGGCAGGGGCAGACCTTTGCCCTGACCCGGCTGACCCGTGACGGCGCCCCCGACCCGACCTTCGGCGCGGGCGGCAAGGTGCAGGTGAACTTTGGCAGCGGCAACGACCAGGCCTACGCCACGCTCGTGCAACCGGACGGCAAGATCCTGGCGGCGGGCTTTGCGGACGTGTCAGGTAACCGCGACTTCGCGCTGCTGCGCCTCAACGCCGACGGCAGCCCTGACTCGACCTTCGGCGCGGGAGGCCGGGTCACGGTGGCGGTGGGCGCCGCAGAGGACCGGGCCTATGCGCTCGCGCTGCAACCGGACGGCAAGATCGTGGTGGGCGGCACCAGCCAGAGCGGGGCGGCCACCGGGCTCGACTTCGCCCTCGCGCGCCTGAACGCGAACGGCACCCTGGACCCGTCGTTCGGATCGGGCGGCAAGGTGGTCACGCCGGTCGCGGCGGGCGGCGTGCAGGATACGGTGTACGCCCTGCTGGCCCACGGGGACAGCCTCTACGCTGTGGGCGGCGAGACCGACTTCATGCTGGCGAAGTACACCTCGGCCGGCACCCTGGACCCGGCCTTCGGCGCGGGCGGCAAGGTGGCGGGCCTCTTCGGCAGCGTGGTGGGCCGGGCGCGCGGCGTGGCACTGAGCACCGTGGGCGGCCAGGAACGGCTCGTGGTGGCGGGGAACGCGGGCAACGACACGGCGGTCGCCCGCCTGACCCTGGGCGGGTCCCCCGACGCCACGTTCGGCAACGCGGGCAGGAAGGTGCTGGCGCTGAGCCCCGGCTGGGACGAGGCCAGCGGCGTGGCGGTGGAGCCGGGTGGCAAGCTGGCGCTGGGCGGCTGGGCCCACGACACGACGACCACCGGCAACTTCACCGCCGTGCGCCTGCTGGAGAACGGGGCCACGGACAACACCTTCGGCACGAACGGCGTGGTCGTCGCGCCGCTGGCTCCCGCGGGCAAGAACGACCTGGGCCGCGCGGTGCTGCTCCAGCCCGACGACCGCATCCCCGCCACCCGGATCGTCGTCGCGGGCGAGGCCGTGCCGAGTTTCAGCGACTTCGCCGCGATCCGCCTCTGGCCCTGAGCCCCCCGCTCCGACCACTCCAGGAGTCCG
This sequence comes from Deinococcus aerius, assembly GCF_002897375.1. Classification (NCBI taxonomy): domain Bacteria; kingdom Thermotogati; phylum Deinococcota; class Deinococci; order Deinococcales; family Deinococcaceae; genus Deinococcus; species Deinococcus aerius. Next base: position 2,340 of record NZ_BFAG01000001.1, read on the forward strand.
ACCATGAACAAGCGTTCCCTGCTCGCCGCCGCCCTGTCTCTCCTCCTCGCCGGATGCACCACGGGTGCGGACGGGACGGGCCGTCCCCCCACGCCCGCCCCGAACCCGGCTCCCCGGCCCGCCCAGGCCCACACCATGTCGGGCACCGTGCGAAACAGCGCGGGCCAACCCGTCGCCGGGGCCACGGTGTTCGCCGGGCATACCGTCTACTTCAACACCAACGTCCTCGCCAAGACGGGTGCCGACGGCACCTACCGCCTCAGCGTCCGCGAGCCCGCTGGGTCGTGGTACGCGGGGGGCACGGTGGAGGCGAGCCTGGACGGGCAGCGCTACACCTTCGACCTGCTGCCCAGCAGCAGTGAGCCCTTCCCCGGCGCCCAGGGCGCGGTGCGCGACTTCACCTGGCGGCTGACCGGCGAGCGCCCGGACGGCCAGAAGATCGGGGCCACCGTGACCGTCTATGCCGACTTCTTCGACCCGGGATTGCTGGACTGGCTGCCGGACATCGAGCTGACCCTGACGCCCACCGGCCCGCGCATCGACGGCAGCCCCGGCGTGGAGGTGCGCGGCAGGATCGAGCAGACCCCCGACGGCCAGGAGGGGCTGGAGGACATCGCCCTGGGGCGTTACGCGATCTCGGCCCGCTACGCCCCCGCCGGGGGGCCAAGCCAGACGCTCCAGATCCGCCGCCGCAACCAGGGCGAGTTTGCGCCCACCGTGGCCTCGCGCTTCGTCCAGCGGGGCTCCGGGCAGATCATGGAGGTGGAAGTCTCGCGCCAGCCCTGACCCCCGTGCGCCGCCGCCGCTCAGCTCAGCCCGTGTTCCAGGGCGTAGCGGGTGGCGGCGGCGCGGTTGTTCACGCCCAGCTTGCCCAGCACCGCCTTGACCTGATCGGTCACCGTGTAGACGCCGGTGCCCAGCCGGGCGGCGATCTGCTTGTTCGATAAGCCTTGCGAGAGGAGCGAGAGCACCTCCCGCTCGCGCGGGGTCAGCGTGAAGGCCGCCGGGTCGCGCCCCGGAGTGGGCGCCGGGCGCTCCTCGGGCAGGCCCGCGGCGAGCAGCGTGGCCATCAGCGCCTCCGGGTCGGCGGCCTGTCCCTCCTGGAGGGCGCGCGCCAGCTCTGGCTCGTGTCCCCGGCTGAGAAGGGGCGCGAGCCAGGGGGCGAAGAGGGACTGCACCAGCGTGGGGTCGTAGTTGCGGGCGGCGGCCAGTGCTCCCGAGGCCGCCCAGTGCCGCAGGGCCTGGGCGGGCCGCCCCAGGCTCACCAGCAGGGCGGCCACACCGCCCAGCCCCCCGACCTGCAAGTCGGTGGTGTGCAGGGCGGCGCCCACCCGCACCACGTTCAGCAGCAGGGCCTGGGCGCCCTGCGAGTTGCCGTCCGTCAACTCCACCGACGCCAGGATCAGTTCGGCCCAGCCCCGCCCGATGTGGTTGCTCACCTCTTCCGTGAGGGCGATGGCCTCCCGCAACAGGCCGCGCGCCACGTCGCGCTTCCCGCCCGACAACGCGAGCATGGCCTGCATGGAGAGGCACATCGCCCCGACCAGGCTGTCCCCGTGGGGCCGCGCCCAGGCCAGGCTGCGCGCGAGGTCGGCCGCCGCGCCCGCGGGATCAGTCGGCAGCGTCGCGTAGGCCCGGATTTGCAGGCCGTACGCCAGCCCCTGTTCGTCCCCGAGGGCGCCGAATACCTCCACGCAGCGGGCCGCGCACGCCTGACCCTGGGCGAGGTGGCCGCCCCGGTAGGCGAGAAAGGCCAGGACGTACCACCACCACCCGGCGGCGGCGCTTGTGGCCGGGACAGCACTCAGCGCGCCGCGCAGCCGCGCCGCGGCGGTGGGGTCGAGGTGGGAGGAGGCCAGCGGGGCGAGGTGCAGGGCGAGATCGGCCAGCGCGGCCTCGTCCCGCGTCTCCTGGGCGTGGGCCAGCGCCGCGAGGAGGTTGGGCCACTCCGCCTCCAGTTCCGCCACGGACCCCGCCGTCGTCAGGAGGTCCGGCTGGTCGTGCCCCTCGATGTGGCGCCGGAGCGCGCGCAGCCGCTCCCGGAAAAACTTCAGGTGCGCCGCGTGAACCGCCTCCTCCTCGCCGCCCCGCCGCAACTGCTCCAGCGCGTATTCGCGCACCGTCTCCAGCAGGCGGTAACGCGTGTCCGGGCCGCGCGCCTCGCCCTGCACCAGGCTCTTGTCCACCAGCGAGGCCAGGCCGCCCAGCACGTCCTCCTCCTCCCCGCGGCACACCGCCCCCGCCGCCTCCAGGGTGAAGCCGCCGACAAACACGCCCAACCGGGCCAGGAGCCGCCGCTCGGCCTCGTCCAGCAGCGCGAAACTCCAGTCGATGGCGGCGCGCAGGGTCTGCTGCCGCTGGGGCAGGTCGCGCGCCCCGCCCGTGAGCAGCGAGAGGCGGTCGCGCAGCCGGTCGCGCAGTGCCCCCAGCCCCAGCACCCGGACGCGCGCGGCGGCGAGTTCGAGGGCGAGGGGCAGACCGTCAAGGCCCCGGCAGATGTCCTCGATGAGCTGCCCCTCGCCCTCATCCAGGGTCAGGCCGGGCCGCGCGGCGCGGGCGCGGTCCAGAAAGAGCCGCACAGCATCCCCCACCGGGTCGTCGGGCCGGGGCAGGCCGAGGGGCGGCACGGGGAACTCGTGCTCGCCGTAGAGCCGCAGCCGTTCGCGGCTGGTCACGAGCAGGGTGCTGCCCTGAGCGAGGGCGAGCAGCCGTCCCAGATCGGGCGCGGCGTCCTGCACGTGCTCGAAATTGTCCAGCACGAGCAGGAGCTGCCGCTCGGCGAGCGCCTCGCCCACCACCTCCACCACGTCGCGCGCCGAGGGCTGGAGCCCCAGGGCGCGGGCCACGGCGGGCATGACCTGCTCCGCCCGCTCCAGGGGGGCGAGCGGCACGAAGAGGACGCCCCCGGGAAAACGCGGCGCGAGCACGCGCGCGGCCTCGAGTGCCAGGCGCGTCTTGCCCACCCCGCCGGGGCCGGTGAGCGTGAGCAGCGACACGGCGGGCCAGTTGAGAATCTGCTCGACCAGCGCGACCTCCCGCTCCCGGCCAATCAGGGAGGTCGGCGGCGTGGGGAGCGCCGGGGACGTGGACGCGGACATCGGTGAGGGCAGTGTACCCCACCGGGTTTCCCCCCACTGGGGGGATGCGGCCCCTCCCCCAAACCAGGGATGAGCGGCGAGGGCCCCCTCCCTAAGCTGCGGGTCAGAAGGCACGAACAGCCCACGACTCCCGAGGTGAACCATGAACCCGCCCATTCCTGCTCCCCTGCGCCGCGTCACGCCCGAGAACACCTATGCCCTGCGCGCCGACCGCTTCAGCGTGCTCCTCGGCGGCGAGGACACCGGGGGACGCCTCGCGGTGATCGACCTGTGTGCCCGGCGCGACTTTGAGCCCCCGGTCCACGTCCACCGCCACGAGGACGAGCTGATCGCCGTGCTGGAGGGCCGCCTGACCGTGGAGGTGGGCGCTGAACACGTCGAGGCCGCCCCCGGCCAGGTGCTGCTGCTGCCGCGCGGCGTGCCCCACGCCCTGCATCTGCTCAGCGAGACGGCCCGGTTGCTGGTGATCTACAGTCCCGCCGGATTCGAACACTTCCTGCGCGAGGTCGGCCAGACGCTCCCCGTGCCCTCAGCCCCCGGCCCGCCCGACGTGCCGCGCCTGGTGATCTCCGGAGAGCGCTACGGCCTGACGTTCTTTCCCGACATCCCCGAGGAGGAGTGAGATGACGCAGGACACGGTGACGGGCGCGGCCTCCTGGACGGTGCAGGTGCTGGGCCAGGCGGGCCTGCGCGGCCCGGACGGCGCCCTGCGGCCCCTGGAACGAAAAGCCGCCGCCCTCCTAGCCTACCTCGCGGTCGAGGGCCACGCCTCCCGGGGCCGCCTGATCGCCCTGCTCTGGCCCGAGACCCGTGAGGACGCGGCCCGCAACAACCTCGTGCATCTCCTGCGCAAGCTGGGGCACCTGACCGGGACTTCCCTGATCGAGGGGCGCGAGATGCTGGCCCTGCACCCCGCGGTACGGGTGGACCTGCGCGGACTCGCTGGCGATGACCTCCCGCAGGTCACCGCGCCCCTGCTGGGCACCCACGAGTTCGACGACTGCCCGGAACTCGACGAGTGGGTGCGCGCCGAGCGCGTGCGGCTGGAGGAGTGGTGGCTGCTGGGCCTGCGCGAGCGTGCCCAGGCGCTCGAGGACCAGGGAGCCTACGGCGCGGCGCTGGCGGTCGTCCTGCGGCTGCTCGACCTCGATCCCCTCTCCGAGGACGCCCACCACCGCCTGATGCGTCTGCACGCCCGCACCGGCAACCGCCACCGCGCCCTGCGGACCTACGAGCGCCTGTGTGCCCTGCTGCGCCGCGAGTTCGGGGTCGAGCCGCTGCCTGAAACTGCCCTCCTCGCCCAGTCGTTGCGGCGGGCTCTCCCGCTTCCCAGCCTGCCCGCGCCGTTCGTCACAGCCTGAGCTCCCCCTGCCGCGCCCCTGGAGGTTCCTATGAAATACCTCGTTCTTATCCACGTCCTGAGCGCCCTCGTCGGGCTGGGTCCGAGCTACTTCTCGGCGGTCCTGCTGCGCCGCGGGCAGTCGCCGGGCGCCCTGCGCCACAACCTCGCCCTGTTCTCGGCCCTGAGCACCTTCCCCAAGGTCGGCGGAACACTGGCGGTGCTGAGCGGGCTGGCGCTAATTTGGCGGGGCCAGTACGGCCCGGTGACGCAGCTCTGGCTGCTCGGCTCGCTGCTGGTGTACGTGCTTATTCAGGCCGTGGTCCTGGGGTACGTGCTGCCGCGCATAGGCCGCCTGTCCACGTGGGCGGGCAGTCCGGCCGGTCTGGAAGCCGCCGCCGTGCCCAGTGAGCAGGCCGCCGTGCTGAGGGGGCTTCACCGGGCGCACCTGCTGGTGGGGGCGCTGGGTCTGGTCCTCTTCACCCTGATGATCCTCAAACCGCACTGAGTGCGACCAGGGGGAAGGGTTCCGCTGGGCGCTGACCCCATCCGCAGCGCGCCCGGCCCTCTTCCCTCAGCTAGGGCCGCGCATCGGGTCCGGGGTTCGGACAGGAGTGAGGTCGGAGCGACAGCAGACCCACATGCTCAGGGCATTCCTTAAAACGCGGCACCAGATCGCACCTGGAAAAGAGCCTCAAAAAACGCAAGGCCCGTCCAAGACGGGCCTTTTGTGTGGTGGAGTCGAGGGGGTCGAGTCGCGGACCTCGATAGTGCGAGTACAGCAGTCGGCGTTTGCCGCCCGTTTGTGGCTCTCGATGGACCCGGCTTCCAACGCGTGCTGGTGTGGTGTCAAGGGGAGCTGGCAAGATGGGAAGGAGAATCTTCCGTCATCGTCTTGCCCCCGCTACTGCACTATTACTGCACCAGAGGGAGCAATGCCTCCTCGAAGGCCGATGCGATGAGGAACTTTTCCCTAAGTTCAGCTCTTCCGCGCCCGCCCCCTACCTCCTGCTGAACTCCCAGGGCCGCATTCAGGAGGTCAATGCCGCCGCCTGCGGGTTGCTGGGCCGCACCCGTGAAGTCCTGTTGGGCAAACGGCTCTCGGGGTTTTTCACCCCCGAGTCGCAGAGCTCTTTCGACCTGCTGCTCCGGCAGGTCTCGGACGGGGGCCTGACGCAACGAGGCGAAGGGCGCGTGCTGAGCGTGGACGACGCCCCCTTTGACGTGCTGTTGGATGTCGATGCTTCCATCGTGGACGGGGAGTTTCAACACTTCCGGCTGATCATTACGGACATCACGGCCCACGGGCAGGTCCAGCAGAACCTGCTGGATTCGTTGGAACGCCTGATGGCCGTGGCGCTGGGTCGCCACTGACGGCTGGTTCGATGGACGTGAGGCACCGCCGAGTAGCCCCAACTTCGTGACTGTCCCAAAAGGTCTGACATTCGGTCTGACCCTTTCCGGAGAGGCAAACACATCGAGAAAAAGAAAAGAGCCCGTGAAGGACGGGCTTCCCTTGGTGGAGTCGAGGGGGATCGAACCCCTGACCTCGTCATTGCGAACGACGCGCTCTCCCAGCTGAGCTACGACCCCACGGTGCTGAGGTGCCCCTCTCCGGGCGAGGGAGAATCTAGCATGCGTTTTCGGGGCCGCGCAAGGGGGCCGCGTGGCCGGGTCGGAGAGACAGGCCGCAGTACGCCCGCTGCCGCGCGGGTAGACTCCGGTGCATGAGTGCGCCCGTCACGCCTGCCCGCCCGTCCCCGTCGGGGCAAGAGGACCGCTTCACCTACAAGTTCGGCCAGGAGGGCATCACCTTCGACGACGTGCTGCTGCTGCCCCGCCACTCCACGGTGCTGCCGCACGAGGTCAGTGTCGAGACGCAGCTCACCCGGCGGGTGCGGCTGAATATCCCCTTCGTCTCGGCGGCGATGGACACGGTCACGGAAACCGGGATGGCCGTGGCGATGGCCCGTGAGGGCGGCATCGGCGTCATCCACAAGAACATGGCCGTGGACGCGCAGGCCGAGATGGTCCGCAAGGTCAAGCGCAGCGAGAGCGGCATGATCGTGGACCCCATCACCCTGCCGCCGACCGCCACGGTGGGCGAGGCCGACCGCCTGATGGCCGAGTACCGGATCAGCGGCGTGCCGATCACCGACCCCTCCGGCAGGCTGCTGGGGATCATCACCAACCGCGACATGCGCTTTATCGACGACCTCGCCACGCCCGTCGCGGACGTGATGACCCGCGAGGACCTCGTGACCGTCCCGGTGGGCACCACGCTGGAGGAGGCGCAGGCGATCTTCAAGCGCACCCGCATCGAGAAGCTGCTCGTGACCGACGAGGCGGGCTTCCTGAAGGGACTCATCACCATCAAGGACCTCGCCAAGCGGGTGAAGTATCCCCGGGCCGCGAAGGACGACCTGGGCCGCCTGCGGGTCGCCGCCGCCATCGGCGTGGGGGCCGACCTGATGGACCGGGCGGGGGCGCTCGTCGCGGCGGGGGCGGACGTGCTGGTCCTCGACAGCGCGCACGGCCACAGCCAGGGCATCCTGAACGCGCTGACGCGGGTGAAGGAAAGTTTCGATGTGGACGTGATCGCGGGGAACGTCGCCACGAGGGGCGGGGCGCGGGACCTGATCGCGGCGGGGGCGGATGCGGTGAAGGTCGGCATCGGGCCGGGCTGCTTCGCCGCCGGAACCCGGGTGCTGATGGCGGGCGGCTACTACAAGAACATCGAGGACGTGAGGGTGGGCGACCGGGTGCTGAACATGCACGGGCAGCCGGTGACCGTGGTGAACTCGTGGTGTACCGGCATTCGGGAGGTCATCGCGGTGCGTCACGTCCACGCCCCGCGTGAAACGCTGGTGACGCCCGATCACCGTTACTGGGTAGGCGACCTCAGCACGGTGAGTGCGGCGTCCGTGAGTTCGAGGGGGTACGCCCGCTCGCTGGCCCAGCCGACCCGCCTGGGCGAGAGCAAGCTCAGGTGGAAGGCGGTGGGCGAGGCGGGGGGCGACGTGTTCCTGATGCCCCGCCAGCTTGACTTCGAGTGGCCCGGGACGCTGGAGATCAATCTGGGGGACTTCGCCGTCCGTCAGGGGCAGCTTGAGCGTCGGTATCAGACGCAGATCCGGGAGAGTTACGACCTCGGCTACCTGTTCGGCACTTTCCTGGGTGACGGGCACGCCTTTATCAACCACAACGGCAGCGAGACCCGCACCGGGTCGGAGGTCGGTCGGGTGGACTGGTACTTCTCGCATGAGGAGGGGGAGATCGCCGACAAGCTGAGCGCTGTGGTGGAGAGGGTGACGGGCGTGCGCCCCGCGCGCAAGGACGATGGCAATCTCATCCGCCTTTACCTGTACTCGCTGCCCTGGGCTCGCCTCCTCGCGGGGTTCGGGAAGAAGCAGCACAAGCAGCTTCCCCACGCGTATCTGGTCAATCATCCCGAATACCTGAAGGGCCTCAAAGACGGCCTGATCGACAGTGACGGTTACGTCGCCGCCGACGGCCGCCAGTGCTTTGTGAACACGTCCCGTGAACTGCTGGAACTCTTCGGGTTGCTGTGTCACCTCATTGACGGCAGCCTGCCGAACATGCACGTCGAGCCCGGCAACCTTGGTGGCCTACAAGGTGTCAGAGGTGAGCTGCTCGACTCCTACCGCGCCCGCCTGAATGTCTCGCACGCCGCCCGGCAACTGCCCAACTACAGCGTGGTCAAGCCCCTCTCGCGCCGGGAGTTGAACCTCAGCGTGCCCGTCTACGATATCGAGGTGGACTGCCCGACTCACAGCTTCATCGCCGACAACGCGGTGGTTCACAACAGCATCTGCACCACCCGCGTCGTCACTGGCGTCGGCGTTCCCCAGATCACCGCCATCTTCGAAGCCTCGGAGGTCGCCCTCGAAGCCGGAATCCCCGTCATCGCCGACGGCGGCATCAAGCAGACGGGCGACGTGCCCAAGGCGATTGCCGCCGGGGCGAGCGCCGTGATGATGGGCTCCATGTTGGCGGGCACCGATGAGGCCCCCGGCGAGGTCGTGCTGCGCGACGGGCGCCGCTACAAGAGCTACCGGGGCATGGGCTCCCTGGGCGCGATGGACCAGGGCTCCAGCGACCGCTACTTCCAGACGGGCAGCCGCAAGTTCGTCCCCGAGGGGATCGAGGGCATCATCGCCTACCGGGGCACGGCGGGCGAGGTGCTGTACCAGTTCGTCGGCGGGCTGAGGAGCAGCATGGGCTACTGCGGGGCGCCCGACCTCCAGACCCTGCGCGACACCGCCCAGTTCGTCCGCATCACGGGCGCGAGCCTGATCGAGAGCCACCCGCACGGGGTCACGATCACGAAGGAGGCGCCGAACTACGGGGGGAAGTAGGCCGTAGGCAGAGCGTGCCCCCGTACTGCGTCCCAGTTCCCACACCTCTCCTCGCCAGAGCCCCTACCCTGTTCGCGTGAAGCGTCTCCTCACTGCCCCGCGTGAGCCCATCAATGCCCTGACCCACTGGGGCGGGGCGCTCGCGGCCCTGATCGTGCTGGGGCCGCTGCTGGACTGGGCGCACGCGCGGGGCCTGGTCCTGTGGCCCTTCCTGGTGTTCGGCCTGAGCATGGTGGGGCTGTACGCCGCCTCGGCGAGCTACCACTCGTTCCGGCCCGGCGAGCGGGGGCTGCTGTGGCTGCGAAAACTCGACCACGCGGGCATCTTCCTGCTGATCGCGGGGAGTTACACGCCGGTTGTGTACTACGGGCTGGAGGGCGCGTGGCGGGACGGCGTGCTGTGGGTGATCTGGGGCATCGCGCTGACGGGGATCGTCCTCAAGCTGGTGACCATGCGGCTGCCGCGCTGGGTCAGCACCCTGCTGTACCTGGGGATGGGCTGGGTGGCCGTGGTCCTCCTGCCGCAACTGGCGCGCAACCTGCCCCCCGCCGCGCTCTTCTGGATGGCGGCGGGCGGCGTGCTGTATTCCATCGGGGCCGTCATCTATGGCACGCGGCGGTGGAATCCGCGCCCCGGCAGTCGTTGGGAACACTGGGGCTTTCACGAGATCTGGCACCTGTTCGTGCTGGGCGGCACGGGGGCGCACGTGGCGATGATGTTCTGCCTGCGCTGAGGAGCCGCGAGCAAAACGCAAAGGCCCCCGGATCAGTCCCGGGGGCCTTTTTCTGGGCCGACTCGCCTAGATGCCCACGGCGCCCAGCACCCAGCGCTGCACGCTGCCGATGATGTTGCCGATGGGCCGCTGCGCGATGAGGATGAACAGCATCACGATCACGAAGCTGAAGGGCTGGGCCTCGAACTGCGCGAGGCTGCGCCCCAGCGAGGGCACGAGGGCACCCAGGATGCGGCTGCCGTCGAGCAGCGGGATGGGAATCAGGTTGAAGACGGCCAGCACGATGTTGGTGCTGAGGATGGTCAGCAGCACGGCGGCCGTGAAGTCACTGTAGGGCAGGAAGCGCAGCAGCAACCCCGCCAGCAGGGCGATGAGCAGGTTGCTGATCGGCCCCGCCGCCGAGACCCACAGCGTGCCCCAACGCCCCAGGTTGTTCGGGTTGATGGGCACCGGGCGCGCGAAGCCGAAGCCCGCGATGAGCAGCAGCAGGGTGCCGAAGGGGTCGAGGTGCCGGACTGGATTGAGGGTCACGCGCCCGAAGCGCCGGGGCGTGGGGTCCCCCAGCCGATCCGCCGTCCAGGCGTGGGCGAACTCGTGGACGGTGAGGGACAGCACGAGCGCCGCCGCGACAATCACGAACGCGACGGGGCTCGTACTCAGGAGGCTAAGCAGCATATGGGGAGCAGTTTACGGGGTCGAGGTGGGGACACACCGGATGACCCCTCACTGAGGGGGGGGAGGGGAGTTCCGCAGATAGGCCTCCAGCGCTGCCCGTTCCTCCTCCCGCGAGCGCACCTGCCCGCCCCGCCGCAAGGTTGCCAGATGGGCCAGGGCTGCCCCCACCGCCGGGCCGGGCGGCACTCCCAGCGCCACCACGTCCCGGCCAGTCAGCGGGGGGTAGGCGTCCGGGCGCAGCAGGGCACGCAGGATGGCCTCGGGGCTGCCGGGGGAGGCGGGAGCATCGGACAGGGCGCGGGCGAGCAGGGCGCCGGGCTTCTCGCCCAACCCCAACCGGGCGGCCAGGGCCGGGGGGTCGGGGGCGACGGAGAGCAGGGCGGCGGCATAGGCCTGTTCGGGGACCGATTCGCCCGCGTCCTGTCTCCCGTCCAGGGCCTCCAACCGCTCCACGGCCCCGCCCGGCAGGAGCGACCCCGCCCCCCACTCCTCCAGCACCCGGGCGGCCCGCCCCGGCCTGCGCTCGCCCAGCAGCAGGCGCAGTTCGGCATGCAGGCGGGGGGTGCGTCCGGCCATCTCCAGCGCGTCCGGCACCTGCCGCCGCAATTCGGGATGCGCGCCCAGGTCCAGCCGCCCGGCCAATCTCGCCCCGCGCACCAGGCGGCTCGCGTCCTCGTGAAAGGAGCGGGGGTGCAGGGGCCGCAGCGTCCGGGCCCGCAAGTCCTCCAGCCCGCCCACCTCGTCGAGGAGGGTCACCTCACCGTCCGGCCCCACCACCAGCGCCAGCGCGTTGAGCCCGAAGTCGCGCCGCCGCAGGTCGTCCGTGAGGCTTCCGGGGGCGGGAACGGGATTGGCCCCGGGCACCGGGTAGCTCTCCCGCCGCGCCCGCACGAGGTCGGCGTGCCGCCCGTCCGGCAGGGTCACCGTGGCGTTGCCGAAGGCGGGGTGGACGAGGAAGGGGAGCCCCGTGGCGGCGGCGAGGGCGCCCGCGTCCGTCCCCTCCACCACCACGTCGAGGTCGAGGGGCGCCCCGCCCAACAGCGCGTCGCGCACGGCGCCGCCGACGAGGGCCACCCGTGCCCCCGGTCCCGCCCCCCGGGCGAGCCTCACCAGCCAGTCCCGGTCCGCGGGTTGAAGCTGACCCCAAGCCCGCCGTGAGAGCGGTTCCGCCGATACGTTCACCCTATTGGAAGGAGCTGGCGTCCAGCGTCACTGTCACGTTGCGCGCCCTGCCGCCGCGCACCACGCGGAGATTCACGGTGTCGCCCTGCTTCTTGTCGATCAGGACGGCCTGGAGGTCCTCGAGGGCGTCCACCGGCTCGCCGTCCGCCGCCACGATCACGTCGCCGCCCACCGCGACGCGGCCTCCCTGGAAGGCCCGCATCGTCCCGCCGCGCAGCCCGGCCTCGGCGGCCGGTGACCCCGCCTGCACGCTGCCGACCACGAGGCCCGTCTCGGGAAGGCCCAGTTGCTGCTTGCCCTGGCTGGACAGGGCGCTCAGGCCCACCGGAACGGGGCGGTCAGGTCCCTGCACGACCAGCCCCGCCGTGATGCCCAGCCGGGGCGGGCCGACCACCCCGCCGTTCGCCTGTTGCAGCCGGGGCAGCAGGCTCTTGGCCGAGTTGATGGGGATGGCAAAGCCCACGCCCGCGCTCTGGCCGACCCCCGTGGCCGCTCCCGATGGGGAGAGGATCTGCGTGTTGATCCCGATGACCCGCCCGCCCGAGTCGAGCAGCGGCCCGCCCGAGTTGCCGGGGTTGATCGCCGCGTCGGTCTGGATCGCCTTCTGGGTGATGCCCTCGCCGCCCGCCGAGAAGCCGATGGGGATCTGCCGGGCGGTGCTGCTCACGATCCCCTCGGTCACGCTGAAGTCCAGCCCGAAGGGGGCGCCCATCGCCACGGCCTTCTGCCCCACCCTGAGCGTGTCACTGTCCCCCAGCGGGATGGGCCTGATCAAGCTCTTGTCCAGCCCCTGCGGGCGAATGAGCGCGAGGTCGTACTGCGGCGCGAGACCGATCACGCGCGCGGGCACGCTCTGCTCGCGGTTCATCACCCGGATGCTGATGCGGGTGGCGGAGCCCTGGCCGCCCTCGCCCGCGACGACGTGGTAGTTCGTCAGGATGTCGCCCTGCTCGTTCACGAAAAAGCCGCTGCCCACGCCCTGCTGCACCTGGGTCTGGTCCCCCTGGCCGAACAGATACCCCAGCGGGTTCTGGCTGACCACCTCCTGCTCGGTGCTGATGTACACCAGCCCCGGCTCGTAGCGCCGCACGATGTCGATGGTGTTCTGCTCGTTTTGCAGCCGCGCCCCCGCCTCGGTCGGCGCGGGGGTGGTCGTCTGGGCCGTCTGCCCCGTCTGCGCCCCGGAAAACGGCACCTGGTCCCGCAGCAGGGTCGCCCCCAGCCCCAGACCCACCAGCACCAGCATCACGGCGAGAAGCGGTCGTCTCATGGGGCCATTATCGGCGCGGGGGTGAGACCGCGGGCAGGGGGGCGAAAAGCCCCACCTACCGAATTCGTTCATTCGGGCGGTGGGGGCACGCGCAGGCCACCCGGCGGATGACGCCGGGCCGGGAGGTGTGCTGTGCTGGGTCCCCATGCCCGACCTGTCTGCCGCCGCCCGGAACCTGGCCCTCACCCTCGGCTCGTACCTGGAGCGTGGCCGCACGGACGGCGTATTCCACCTCGCGGTGGGCGGCCCCGGCAGCGTTCCCGCCCTCGCCGACCTCGACGTGCCGGAGCTGCACCTCGACCTGCTGCCCGAGTCGCCGACCGAGGGGCAGCGGGCGGCCCTGACGGGGCTGGGGTACATGCCGGGCGGGGAGGGGCGCTGGACCCACACTGGTGGCTGGCGGCTCGTCCTGCCCGACCACGGCAGCGGGTGGCGGGCCGAGCAGGTGGTCCTGCGGACGCTGCTGCTGGAGGACCTGGGGGCGGCTGAGCGCTACCGGCGGGTTTTGCTGGAGGCGGGCCGGGAGGCGGCGGACCGGGCCCTCTGGGAGGCCGCGCTCGCGCACCACACCCGCACCGTCGGCTTTGCCCCCGCCCACTTCGTCGCCGAAACCTTGAACCGCATGGACCTGCCTTGGATGTTCGCGGGCGGCCTGGCCCTCGACCTGCACCTGGGCCGGGTCACGCGCCCCCACGACGACCTCGACGTGGTGCTGCCCCGCGCGGGCCAGTTGCAGGTGCGGAACGCGCTCGCGGGGCAGGGCTGGCGGCTGGACGCCTGTTTGGAAGGAACCTACCAGGCCTGGACCGCGCCTATCGAGCCCCCCTCCTTCCAGGTCCACGCCCGCCACCGCGATCTGCCGGGCGTGCTGATGCTCGACCTGATGTTCACCGATCTGCGAGGGGACCTGTGGCACTACCGCCGCGATCCCCGGGTCACGCTCCCCTTGGAGCAGGCCCGGCGGGTCGGCCTGGGCGGGCTGCCCTTCCTCGCGCCGGGGGCGGTGCTGCTGTTCAAGAGCAAGGTGGGGGGACGGGACCCCCGGGGAAAGGATCAGGGGGACTTCGGGCGCGCCTTGCCCACCTTGGCGGCAGACGCGCGGGCGTGGCTGGCGGGAGCCCTGCGGCTCACCCAGCCCGGGCATCCCTGGCTGGCGGCGCTGGAGTGAAACAGAACGGGGGGATGCCCGTACTCTGGGCATCCCCCTGTATGTTCCGCGCTCAGGCCTGGGCGCGCTCTCTCTGGGCGTCCAGCCCCGCGATCTCGGCGGGCGTGATCTGGTAGTGCTCGCCGCACCAGTGGCAGATGATCTCCTGGCCGCCCTCGTCCATCATCTCCTGGCGCTCGGCCCCGGTAAAAAAGCGCAGGCTGTCCATCGCCTTTTGCCGCGAGCAGCGGCACTGGAAGCGGGCGGGCTGCGCCTCGGGCGCGAGGACGAGGTCGAGTCCGGCGGCAGCGGCCTGCATCGTCTCCAGCAGGCTTCCGCGGCGCAGGTGGTCGGTAATCTGGCCCAGCACGCGGATGTTCGCCTCCAGCCGCGCGAGGGTCGCGTCCGTCACGCCGGGCATCGCCTGCACGATCAGGCCCCCGGCGCGGTGGACCCGGCCGCCCTCCTCGTACACGCCCAGCAGCACCGCGTTGGGAATCTGCTCGGACACGCCCAGGTATGTGCTCACGTCCTCGGCGATCTCGCCGCTCACGAGCTGAACGCTGCCGGTGTACGGCTCGCCGTTGTCGAGCAGCCGGGTCACGGCCAGCTCGCCGTCCAGGCCCACGATGCCGCGCACGTCGAGCTTGCCGTCCGTCTCGCGCAGGGGCAGGTCGGCGTCCGGCTGACGCACGTAGCCGCGCACCAGGCCGTCAGCACTTCCCTCGGCGATGATCCAGCCCACCGGTCCCCCGCCCTCGATGCGGAGGTTCACGCGGCTGTCCACCTTCTTGCCCAGGACCACGGCGAGCAGGGCGGAGGCGGCGAGCGCCCGGCCCAGCGCGGCGGTCGCGGTCTTGCTCAGGCCGTGGCGCAGCCGGGCCTCCTCAACGATGCGCGTGGCATCGATACCGACAAAACGCAGGGTCCCGCCCGCCGCCGTGCCGCGCAGCAGGAAGGACTCCGGGTGGGCGTGTAAAGTCATTAGGAAACCTTACAGGACTGCACTCAAGGCCGCTGTGGGGGGCCTCTCATTCCCGCCGATGTGAAGTTGGCCTCTTGCGCGCCCGCAGCGGGGTGATATAAGGGACCGCTTGGAGGGGGGCGGCTGACGGATTTCTGCTCCCGCGCCTCATCCTTCTTGACTGGACCCGCAGGTGTCCCTCATGGGGGTGCCCTACCCTGACCCCGTTTCCCCAATCGGGGAGGAGGGAGGCTGGCCGCCAGTCTCCGTGAGCCAGAGCCCGCCTGACCACCTGGATGTCGGCCCCCCCGGCATCTCCTGCCTGCATCCCGGACGCCCCCCGTGAGCCGGGCGTCTCCACAAGGAGCCCTTCATGACCATCCACACGTCCCGCACCCGCCCGCTGGGCCTACTCGCCCTGACCACCCTGGCCCTCACCCTCGCCGCCTGTGACAAGCCGAACGCGCAGAACAACTCCGGGGGCACGGCCGCCAGCACCGAGACCGGCAGCGCGAGCAGCGCCAATACCTCCAGCACCGGCAGCAACGGCAACTCCGTCCTCGTCGTGCAGGAGAGTGCCGACATCCCCACGCTCGACCCCGGCACGACCTACGACACCGGCAGCGGCCAGGTCGTCGAGAACCTGTACGAGACGTTGGTGACGTACCAGGGGAACAGCCTGACCGAGCTGCGGCCCCTCCTCGCCACCGAGTGGAACGTCTCGGACGACGGCAAGACCTACCGCTTCACCCTGCGCGACGGCGTCAAGTTCCACACCGGCAACGACTTCAAATGTGCGGACGCCGAGTACACCTTCCGCCGCAACCTGGTCACGAACACGAGTGACAGCGGCAACTGGTTCCTGTCCGAAAGCCTGCTGGGCACGCCCAGCAACGCGAACGACGACAAGTCCATCACCTGGGCCAAGATCAGCAGCGCCGTGCGGTGCGACGGCGAGACGCTGGTGTTCAGCCTGCCCAAAGCTGACCCCGCCTTCCTCGCCAAGCTCGCGTACACCGGCCAGAGCATCGTGGACTCCAAGCACGCCAAGGAGATCGGCGAGTGGGACGGCACCGAGGCGACCTGGAGGGAAGCCGTGGGCAAGGACCTGACCGGCAGCCCGCTCGCGCAGGACCCCAGCGGCACCGGCGCCTACCGCTTCGTGAGCAAGGACGCGACGGCCCTGCGCGCCGAGGCCTTCGACGGGTACTGGGGCGACAAAGCGGGGATCAAGAACGTGGTGATCCAGATCGTGCCCGAAGCCGCCGCCCGCATCCAGGCCTTCCTGAAGGGCGACGCCGACCTGATCGAGGCCGGGACGCGCCCGGTGGTCGAGGAGCAGCTCAAGGGCCAGCCCGGCGTGGCGATCCTGGACAACCTGCCCGACACCGGCGCCTGGGGCATCTTCATGAACGAGGCCATCAAGGGTACCGACCGCCTGGGCAGCGGCAAGCTCGACGGGCAGGGCATCCCCGCCAACTTCTTCAGCGACCTCAACGTCCGCAAGGGCTTCGTGGCGGCCTTCGACGTGCCGACCTACATCAAGGAGGTGCAGAGCGGCAAGGGTGAGCCCCGCAACTTCCTGCTGCCCGAGACCTTCCCCGGCTACGACTCGGACCTGGAGGCGCCCAAGTTCGACCTGGAGGCGGCCAAGGCGGCCTTCGAGCAGGCGTGGGGCGGGCAGGTCTGGCAAAACGGCTTCACGATCAACGCCACGTACCGCGCGGGCAGCACCGCGATGCAGACTGCGATGGAGCTGCTGAAGAAGAACATCGAGTCGATCAACCCCAAGTTCAAGATCAACCTGGTGAGCAAGCAGTGGAGTGACATCCTCAAGGACGGCGACGCGGGCAAGGAAATCCTGATCATGACCGGCTGGGCGCCCGACTACGCCGACCCGGACAACTTCGTCCACACCTTCTACTCCAGCGAGGGGTACTACCACCCCCGCGCGGGCTTCACCGACCCGCAGCTTGACGCTTGGGTGCAGGAGGCGCGCTCCACGAACGACGCTGAGAAGCGCAACGAGCTGTACACGAACATTGCCAAGCGCGCTATGGATCAGGCCTACTACATCCTGCTGCCCAGCAACCCCGGCATCCTCGCCTACCGCGACAACCTGAAGGGCATCAGCGAGGACACCTTCAACCCGATGCTCTCCTTCCGCACCGGCACGCTCTGGAAGGACCTGAGCAAGTCCTGAGCCGCTCTTTTCCGGGGCCGCCCTCCACGTGGGGGCGGTCTTTTTGCGTTCCGCCGGGTATCCTGCCCCCATGCACCATCCCGCTGACACGTCTTCCGAGGGTGCCCGGCCCATCACGCTGCTCCTGGTGGACGACCATCCCGTCGTCCGCAAGGGCACCCGCGAGCTGCTGGAGAACGAGCCCGACCTGCACGTCATCGGCGAGGCCGAGAGCGGCGAGGAGGCCATTCGCCAGGCCCGGGCCCTGAATCCCGACGTGATCCTGATGGACGTGTCCATGCCCGGCATGAACGGCATCGAGGCCACGCGGGCGATCAAGGGCTTCATGCCGGGTGTAGGTGTCCTCGTCCTCACGAGCTACGACGACGACGCCTACGTGTTCGCCTTGCTGGAGGCGGGGGCGGCGGGCTACCTGCTGAAGAACACCTCGGAGGACGACCTGCTGGGGGCGGTGCGGGCGGTCGCGGCGGGGGAGAGTGCGCTGCACCCGTCCGTCGCGCGCAAGGTGCTGGAGCGGTTCAGCACCCAGCAGACGCCCACGCCGCCGGAGGACGCCCTCAGTCCGCGGGAGTTGGAGGTGCTGCGGGTGGCGGCCACCGGGCGCACGAACAAGGAGATCGCGCGGGACCTGGATATCAGCCCGCGCACCGTGCAGGTTCACCTTGCCAACATCTTTTCCAAGCTGGGGGTGGGGAGCCGGACGGAGGCGGTGCTGTACGGGATCAAGCGGGGGTGGATCGATCCCAAGACGCTGTGAGGGGGGAGGTTGGGGCAGGGCAACTTGCTGCGGTTTGCCCCCACCCCCCAGCCCCCTACCCCCAGAGGGGGCAGGGGGAGCGGCGCTGCGCTGGGCAAAGGGCCCGCCCATCTCGCCAGTAGGCCGTGTCTTCTTACGCGGAATGTTTGATCTTGTTGCATCCTGAGCTACTGGCCCACCGTCTCGCTGCGCGAGCCGACGTGGTGAAGGCGGTGCGAGCGCGAGTCACTGGCGGGAATAGGCCGTCCACAGGAGACGGTTTTAGAAAGCTGAAGCTTGGGCGCACTTACCCCTCCCCCTTGAGGGGGGAGGCTGGGTGGGGGTGAGCGGGCCCGGCGCCCCAAGGCCAGCCGGAAGAACTCTGCCACTCCATCAGCGAACCCGGCTTCCTGAACCCACCAAACCCTTTAGCATCTGCTTACCCCCGTCATGACCCCTGAAGTTGCCTCCATGACCCTCCCCCCCTTCCCCCCCGACCTCAGCGCCGCGCCCACTGTCCGGGCGTTCGGCGCGGCGTTGGCCTCGTTTGCCTGCCGGACGGTGCGGGCGCACGGGGTCCAGGTGTGGGCCGTGATCGGCGGCTCGCTTTCCGTGGTGGGCGAGGAGGGGCGGGGGCTGGGCCTGAGCGACGGGACGCTGGCGGCGCGGGCGCTGGCGGAGGGGCGGCCCGTCTCGGAGGGGATGCTCGCCTGCCTGCCCTTCGGCGGGGGGGTGCTGGAGTTCGTGGGGGCGGACCCGGAGGGGGTGGAGGCGCTCTCTGGGCTCGCGCCGCTGCTCACGCTGGCGCTGGAGGGCGTGCAGGCGCGCGAGGTGCGGCGGGGGCGGGGCCGGGTGGCCGAGACGGTCGAGCAGCTCGTCCGGCGGCTGGGGGGGAGCCTGAACCTGCCGGAGGTGCTGACCGCGACCGCCGAGAGCGCGGCCATCGCGCTGGGCTTCGGGCGGGCCTTCGTGGGCCTCTTCAGCGAGGTGGGCGAGGACGGGGCGCAGACGGGCGAGGTGTTCACCTACGGCTTCGACTCGGCCTTCACGGGCGGGATCGCGGTGGGGCCGGTGTCGTTCAGCCGCCTGGTGGGGCGGGGCGAGGTGATCCTGTACGAGCGGTCGCGGGACTCGGCTTCGCCGCTGGGGGCGGGGCTCTTGGAACTCGACCCGGAGGTGGCCCTCATCGCGCCGCTGAGCGCGCGGGGCAAGCCGCTGGGCGTGCTGTACGTGGACAGCCGCTCGCCGGGGGCGCGGGCGAGCGAGGACGACACCTGGCTGGTGCTCGCGCTCGCCGAGCAGGCGTCCCTCGCCATCGACAACGCGCGGCTGTACGGGGCCGAGACCCGCAAGCGCCAGGCCGCCGAGGCGCTGCGCGAGGCGGGGGCGGCGCTGGCGGGCAGCCTGCACCTCAGCGACACGCTCTCCCGGGTGCTGGAGCGGGCCACCGCGCTCTTCGGGGCCGACGCGGCGGGCGTGTACGAGCTGCAACCCGACGGGCGGACGCTGACCATCCGCAACGCGGTCGGGCTGCCCAGCGAGTATGTGCTGCGGGTGCGGGCCAAGGTGGGGGCGGGCGTGACCGGGCGGGCGGTCGAGCGCCGGGAGCTGGTGGCCGCGCGCGACCTCACGACCGCGCACCTGGGCGGGGGGAGCCGCTACACCCGGCAACTCCTGGCCCAGGGGCGGTACCCCTACCGGGGCGTGATCGGCCTCCCGCTGGGCACCCGCGCCTCGGTGTTCGGGGCGCTGACCCTGTACTGGAAAGAACCCCTGCCCCTGGACGCCGACGACCTTGCCCTGACCGAGGTGTTCGCCGCCCAGGCCAGCCTCGCCATCGAGAACGCCCGGCTGTACGAGGAGGAATTGAGACGTGAGCGCGAGGCCGCCGTGCTCCTCAACGTCGGAAGGCTGCTCGGGGAGGACCAGGGCGACCGGACTCTCGCGGAGGTGGCCCGGCTCGCCACCCTGGCGCTCAACGCCGGGCGCGGCCTGATCGCCCTGACGGGGGAGGGCGGGGAGGTGACGCGCTGCGCGACCTTCAACCTGCACTCGCCCCCCGCGGCGGAACTCGCCTCGCTGCTGGGGCAACTCGGGCGGGGGCCGCGGCCCCTCACCCGGCGCCACGCCCTGCCGGTGGCGGGGAGTGCCCTGATCGTGCCCCTGCGCGGCAACGCGGGTGGGGACGGCCCCGATCACCTCCTGGGCTTTCTGTACGCCGACGACCCCGGCACCGAGCCGCCGAGCGACCGGGTGCTGGGCCTGGCCCGCAGCGTGGCGGACCAACTGGCCCTGACGCTGACCCGCGAGCGGCTGCTCTCGGCCCTGGCGCGCGAGGAGGCCCGCTACCGCCAGCTTGCCGAGGGGGCGCACGACCTGATCCTGAGCGCCGACCCCGCCGGGACGATCACCTACGCCAATCCCGCCGCCAAGCGGCTGCTGGCCCCGCTGGTCGGGCCGCTCGTGGGGGCGAATCTGCTCACCCTGCCCACGCCCGCCACCCGGGACATGCTGCACGCCGCCTGGGACGCCGCCCGCACCCGCCCCGCCGGGGGCCGCGCGGAGATCGAGGTGGGGCCGCACCGGCTGGAGGTGCGGCTGAGCGCGGTGCGGCAGGCCGGGGCGTCCCCCTCCGGCACGGTGCAGAGCGTGCTGACCGTCGCCCGCGACCTCTCCGAACTCCAGACGCTCGCCGCCGAGATTCAGCGGCGGGGCCAGGCGCTGGAGGCCGCGACCAGCCGCCAGACCGAGCTGCGGACGTACCTCACCCTCTTTACCCAGGCGCAGGAGGAGGAGCGGCGGCGCATCAGCCGCGAGCTGCACGACGACACGGCGCAGGTCCTGATCGCCACGTCGCGCCGGGTGGCCCGCCTGGCCCGCGACCTGGACGGGCCGCAGCGCGAGCGGGCCGACGATATCCTGGCGGACCTGAACGCCGCCATCGAGAGCGTGCGCCGCTTCGCCCGCAACCTGCGGCCCAGCGTGCTGGACGATCTGGGCCTGCTGCCCGCGCTCGAATGGCTCGCCGGGCAGGCACAGACCGACACCCGGCTGGAGGTCAGCGGGGCCGAGCGGCGGCTGGCGCCCGCGCTGGAACTCACGGTGTTCCGGCTGGCGCAGGAAGCCCTGACAAATGTGGACAAGCACGCCCACGCCCGCTCCGCCGCCATCCGGGTGGCCTTTGAGGAGGGGGGCGTGCGGGTGGCGGTCACCGACGACGGCCAGGGCTTCACCCCGGGGCAGGCGCAGGCCCGCGCGCAGGAGGGGCACCTGGGCCTGATCGGCCTGCGCGAGCGGGTGGCGCTGGCGGGCGGCGAGCTGGAGGTCGAGAGCGACCCGGGCCGGGGCACCACGCTGACCTTCAGCCTGCCGGGGTGAGGGGTCCCGGGGTCAGCCGCCCGAGGTCTTGGTCCAGGCCCCGTCCGTGCTGGGGTCCGGTGACCACCCGGGCATGAGCCGAGCTGGAAGGTTGGGTCAAAGTCTCCCCTCCAAAAGGAGGGGAAGATGTGGGCGCCCGTCAGCCGGGCGTCATCCTGGCCCGGTACATCACGGTGACACGGCGGTCAGGAAGAGGCACGCCCCCCTGACCCGCCCCCAAAGGAGCCCCATGACTGCACTGTCCCTGACCCGCCCGGCCCTCGCGCTGCTCGCGCTGGGCACCCTGACCCCGCTCTCCGCCCCCGCCGCCGCGCAGGTGAAGGCCCAGAGCCTGATCGTGAATCCCGCCGGCCCCAGCGTCAGCAGCGTCACGCTGATCAACGCGGACACCGACCAGCCCGTGCCCGGCTTCGACCCGATCCCGCCCGCCGCCACGCTCGACCTCTCGCGGCTGCCGCGCAACCTCAGCCTGCGGGCGAACACGGTCGGCACGGTGGGGAGCGTGCGCTTCGGGCTGGACCGCAACGCGAACTACCACCAGGAGAACAACGCCCCCTTCGCCCTGTGCGGCGACCGCGGCACCGGCAACGACTACACGGCCTGCCCGGCCAATGTGTTCACCCCCGGCACCCACCAGATCACCGTGACGCCCTACACGGCGGCGGACGGCAAGGGGACGGCGGGCACGGGCCTGCTGCTCAACCTCACGGTGGTGCGCCCGGCGGCCCAGACGCCCGCTCCGGCGCCCGCCAAGGGGCCGGTCGTCACCAGCCTGACCCTGATCGACGCCGACACCGACAAGCCCGTGCCCGGCTACGACCCGATCCCGGCGGGCGCCCGGCTGCGGCTCTCGGCCCTGCCCCGGCACCTGAATGTGCGCGCCAACGTCGCCCCCGGGGTGGGCAGCGTGCGCTTCAACCTGGGGAATGGCAAGACCGTGCTGGAGAACGAGGCCCCCTTTGCCATGTGCGTGGACGGCCGCTTCAGCAACGGCAAGAAGGGGAACTACTACACCTGCGACGCCAGCGTGTTCTCGCCCGGCGACCACCGCGTGACCGCCACGCCCTTCTCCCAGATGTTCGGCAAGGGCCAGTCGGGCGCCGCGCTGGTCTGGAACTACACCGTCGAGCGCTGAGCGGGGAGGACCCCCAGCCGGGAGCCGTGCGAACGGTCATCCGGCTGGGGGTTCCCGTCTGTCTCCCCCAGGTCTCCGGCCCCGGCGAGTGTTCCCCTCACCCGTGCCGCCTCAGGAACGCCTCCCGCTCCATCCAGGCGAGCCGGGGCTCGGTCTCGGAGGGGGCGACGTTCGTGCCGTAGGCCAGGCGCATCAGGCGGAAGCCCAGGCCGTACACCCGCGCGGTGAGGGGCGGCAGGGCCACCAGGGTGAAGCCGTTCTTCTCCAGCGGGCCGTGAAGGAGGGTGACGGCGAAGACGACCCGGGCGTCCGCAAACTCGGGCCGCCCCCGCAGGGCACCCGCCACGTCGCGCAGGGAGCGCTGGTAGGCGCGGTAGGCGGCCAGGGCGCTGCGGGCGGTCAGGCCGACCAGGCGCGGGCTGTGGATGTGCAGCTCGGCGGCGGGCGTGCCCGGGGGGAAAGGCAGCCTCTCCGGCACGGGCTGCCGGGCCACCCGCATGACCCCGTCCGCCCGCTCGGTGAGGGGCACGACCCCGTGGGCGCGGGCGAAGCGGTCGTCCACCACTCGGCGGTACAGGTGGATGAGCAGGTCGCGCGGCGTGGCGACCCGCAGGCCGGGCAGGTCGCGGACGGGCACTGGGCGGTAGCCGAGCGCCCCCAGCCGGGGCAGTTCATGGGTCAGGTCGTCCGGTGCCACCCGCAGGGTCAGCCCGGGTTCCGGCGTGGGGGAGGGCAGGGGGAGGAGCCGCACTCCCCGCGCCCCCAGGAAGGCGAGGGGCGCCCGCGCGAGGTCCGCCTCCTCCAGCGCCCAGGCGGTGACGGGCTGACCCGCCGCGACCTCCAGCCCGGACACGTCCAGGGGCGTTCCCCACCCGGCAACCTCGTGCCCGGCGCCGGTGGCGGCTCGCAGGGCTTCCAGTCCCTCCCCGGCGAGGGGGGGCGGCACGAGCAGGGTGGCCCGCACCCCCGCTTGGGCGAGGGCGCCCAGGGCCTCCCGCACCCCGGCGGGCGTGCGGACGGGCACGGTCAGGCCCAGGTGCGGGTCGCCGGGGTGGCCGCCGTGCAGGGTGCCGAAAGCCCCCGCGCGGGTCAGGGCGGGCCAGGGGGAGGGGAGGCGGGCGGGCATGAGCGGACTGTACCGCCCGGGGATGAAGGAGGCGAGAGCAAAGTCCCGCGGGCACAGCCTTTTCCCCCCTCCCCCCCGGCGACCCGGCGCACGTCTCATGTCCGGCGTCGTATGCTCCTGTCTAGTGATGCTGCCACCCTCCTTTCCAGACGCGCCGCACGGACGGGCCCGATGAAGCCCCTGAGAATCGGGCTCTTCACCGACACGTTCCTGCCGGACCAGAACGGGATCGTGACGAGCGTGGGCCTCCTGAGTGACGAGTTGCGGGCGCGGGGGCATCACGTGGACGTGGTCGCCCCCTTCTTCCCCGAGCAGCAGGACACCCGCCCCGACGTGCGGCGCGCCCCCAGCGTGCGGTACGTCTTCCTGCCGACCTACCGCCTGGCCTGGCCCACCCGCAAGGACTTCGAGCAGAAGTACGACTTGGTCCACACCCACACGCCGCTCACGCTGGGGCTGGCCGGGGCGCGGCTGGCGCGCAAGTGGGGGGTGCCGCACGTCGCCACGTACCACACCCACATCGAGGCGTACACCCATTACGTCCCCGGCCTGACGGCGGTGCAGCGCCGCACCCGCGTCGTGACCCGGCTGATGGGCCTGTACTACCGCCGGGCGGACGCGGTCATCAGCCCCACCGCCGCCATGCTCGACGTGACGCGCGAGATGGGGGTGCGGAGCACGGTGGTCATCCCCACGGCCGTCGAGCCGGGGGTGCTGCGCTCGGCGCCGCCCATAGAGAACCCCTGGCCCGCCGGGACGCGCCGCCTGCTCACGGTGGGGCGGCTGGCGCGCGAGAAGCGCTTTGACCTCGTGCTCGACACGCTGGCGAATCTGCCGGAGGCGCACCTCGTCGTGCTGGGGGAGGGGCCGGAGCGCGAGCACCTGATCAATCACGCCGAGCGCCTCGGGGTTGCGGGGCGGGTGAGCTTCCTGGGAGTGAAGCCCTGGACGGAGATCGGCGCGTACTACCGCCTGGCGGAACTCTTCCTGTTCGCCAGCGACACCGAGACGCAGGGGCTGGTCCTCCAGGAGGCGCAACTGATGGGCGTGCCCGTCGTGGCGGTCGGGGCGCGCGGCACCCTGAGCGGGGTGGCGCAGGGCGAGAGCGGCTACCTCGTCGCGCCGGGCGACGTGGCGGCCCTGACCCGGCACGCGCGGGACATCCTGGCGGACGGGGAGCTGTGGACCCGGCTCTCACGGGGCGCCCGCCGCTTCGGCACCGCCTGGACGCCGGGCGGGGTGGCCGAGCGGGTGCTCGACGTGTACGCCTCGGTGCTCGGCCTGCCGCGCGAGGTGGCCTTTCCCGCCGAGGGCGGGACGGCTAGTCCCCGAAATACCCTCGCGTATGACCGCTGAGGTTCAGCGCATGCCGCCACAAGAAGGGCAGCCAGCCCCCCGAAAGCCGCCGCGCGCTCGTCTCGACCAGCGCGCCGGGCACGTACGCCACCTCGCCCAGCCGCGCGAGGGCCTGGCCGAGCAGCACGTCCTCGTAGGCCTCGACCTCGGGGTAGCCCCCCACGAGGGTTGCCGCGTGGCGGGAAAAGGCCATGTTCGCCCCGGCGAGGTTGGGCTTGCCGACCACCCGGCAGGCGTGCAGGAAGGTGCTGTAGCCCAGCTCCGAGAGCTTCACCAGGGGCCGCGAGACGCCGCAAAAGCGCATCGGGCCGTACAGAGCGACGCGGCCCGGCTGCCCGCAGGCCGCCTGGGCGAAGCGTTCCAGCCACTCGGGCGCGGGGAGCGAGTCGGCGTCGGTCGAGGCGACCCACTCGGTGCGGGCGGCGTCCAGGCCCGCCTGCCGCGCGTGGGCGATGCCGCGCACCCGGCACTCCACCACCTGGGCGCCCCAGGCCCGCGCCAGGTCGCCCGTCCCGTCGTGGCTGGCATTGTCCACCACGATGACTGCCGCGGGAGGCTGAGTCTGGCGTTCGAGGGCGCGCAGGGTGAGGGGCAGGTACTCCGCCTCGTTGCGCGCGGGGATCACGACCGTGAAGTCCGGCACCGCGCCAGGGTAGCAGGCGAAGTGGGGGGGCGCACGTGAGGGTCCGCCTCCCCCCCCTGCCGCTGCGCCCCGGCACCGGGCCGGGGGTGGCCGCCGCCGCCCTGGCGCTGGCCTGCGCCGAGTTCGTCCGCAGCGGCCTGTACGGGGCCTACCTGACCCAGGCCAGTCCCGAGCTGCTGGGCCTGCCGGAGCGGGAGGCCGTGGCGGTGGCGGCCACGGCCTTCTCGGCCCACTTCCTGACGGACACGCTGTGCCGCGGCCCGGCGGGGGCCCTGATCGCTCGCTACGGGGCGCGGCGGGTGCTGCTGGCGGGCTCGGCGCTCAGCCTGGCCGCGCTGGCGCTGCTGCCGGGCGTTCACATCGGCTGGGAGCTGATCCTGATGGCCGCCGTGCATGCCCTGGGCTTCGCGGCCCTGTGGCCGGCGGCCATGAACCTCACCGCCGGGGCGGCCCGCCCGGGGTATCAGGGCCGCGCGCTCACCCTGGTTTCCATGTGCGTCATGCCGATGATCGGGGCGGGGTTCCTGCTGCTGGGCGCGCTGGCACCGGGTGGGACCACGCTCGTGCCGCTGCTCGTGCTGGGGGTGCAGGCGCTGGGCCTGATCGCGGTGCTGGGCGTGCCCGGCCGTGGCCCCCGGCTGGCCGCCGCGGCGCCCACCCCCCGCCGCCGCCGGATGCGGGTCGCCGCCCGGGCGCTCGCGCCGCTGCTGCCCGCCGCCCTGATGCAGACGCTCACCCTCACGCTGCTGGGACCGCTGCTGTTCACCCTGGCGCGCGAACTGGGCCTGGACTTCTGGGGCATGGTCGTGATGCTGGTAGTGGGAGGCGCCGCCGCGTTCGGCTCCATGCCGCTCACCGGGCGGGTGGCCGACCGCGGCCGCGCCCGGCTGGCCCTGGTGGTGGGGTACAGCCTGATCGGGCTGGCCCTGGGGACGATTGCCGGCACGCCGCCCGTTTGGGCGCTGTATGGGCTCGCCGCCGTGGCGGGGCTGGGCTACGCCTTCGTCGCGCCGGGCTGGGCCGCCCTGGTCGCGGGCACGCTCCCCGAGGCCGAGCGGCCCGCCGCCTGGGGCGCCGTGATGACGGTCGAGAACGCCGGGACGGCCCTGGGGCCGCTCGTGGGCGCCTTCGCCTACCGGCACCTGGGCACGCCCGGCCCCTTCCTCGTCGGCGCGGTCCTGGCGCTGCTCACCGCCGGGGGCTACACCCTCTTCCGCCACGCCTTCCGCCAGGACGCCCAGCCCGTCTGACCATGCGGCGGGGGTGGCTCCTGATTCCCGGCGCGGCCCTGCTCGCCGCCGGGCTCGCCGACCTGCTGGGCCGCGCGGCGGGGTGGGGTGCCCTGGGACCGGGGGACCGCACCTCGCCCCGCGTCGCCCTCACCTTCGACGACGGGCCGGGCGAGCGGACGGGGGAACTGCTCGCCGTCCTCGCCCGGCACGGGGCGGCGGCCACCTTCTTCGTGACGGCCCCCGCCTGCGCGGCGCACCCGGACCTCCTGCGGGCCATGGGCGAGGCGGGCCACGAGATTGAGGCGCACGGGCGATGGCACACCCACGCCCTGCACCTGCCCCCGTGGCGGGAGTGGGCGCAGGTGCAGTGGCATCCCCGCGCCACCGAACCCGGCCCGCACCTGTACCGCCCCCCCTACGGCGGGCACGGCCCCCTCACCCGCCTCCTGGCCCGCCTCGCCCGCCGTCAGGTGGCCCTGTGGGACGTGGAGGGCCGCGACTGGACCGCCGCCCCCGCCGCCGACCTCGCCGCCCAGACACTCGCCCGGACCCGCCCCGGCAGCGTGATCCTGCTCCACGACGGCCCATCGGTCACGCCCGAACTGCTTGGCCGGCTCCTGGTGGGGCTGCGGGAGCGCGGGCTGGCCCCGGTCCTCCTGCGCGACCTGCCCCCGCGCCGCATCGGGTGGCGCGAGGGGCTGCGGCGGGTGCGGGCGAGCTACGGGCGCTGAGGGGAGGGTTCCGTCAGCAGGGCGCGAAGCCCCGCGGCAATGACCGGGAGCGCCCCCGCCGGGCCGACCCGGGAGAGCCCGGCCAGGGACGCCCGGGTCCGCCGCGCGCCGTTCGTCAACAGGGCCGTGACCTCCCCCGCCACCGCCCCCGGGTCAGCCGACACCACGCTCAGCGCCTCGCCCAGCAGCCGCCCCTGACGGCGGGCGAACCCGGGCGTGTACTGCGGCCCGCGGGTGGGAAAGGCGACGACCGGCACGCCCAGCCCAGCGAGCTGCTCGTTCGCGGTGCCCGCCGTGCCGACCGCCACGTCCGCCGCCCGGGCCACCGCCCCGAACGCACCGCGCAGCAGGGCGACCCGGGTGCCCTCACCGTGGGCAACGGCCATGCCTTCCCCCGCCTCCAGCGTCCAGCCCTGGGGAAGAGTCACCTCGTCCCACCCATGCGGCCAGGCGGCGAGGGCGGCCACCTCCGGCACCCGCGCCGCCGCCCGCAGCATCAGGGGCAGGCTCTCCCGGTGGTCCCCCCGCGAGCCGGGGAGCAGGGCCAGCACGGGCCGCCCATTCGTCAGGGGGGAGAGGTCCCGCTCGGGCGGGGGCAGCACGTCCATAGCGAAACTCCCCGCCCAGCGCGCCCGCACGCCCCGCTCCCGGTAGTACCGGGCCGTCGCCGCGTCCCGCACGAAGACGGCCTGCGCTCCCCGCGCCAGCCGCAGCTCGTAGGGCATGGGCAGGTTCGCGCCCAGGGCATTGGCCTCGCGCAGCGCCCCGCGCAGGTCCAGCCCCTCCAGGTAGTGCGCGCTCAGCAGGGGCTGCACGTGGACGAGGGGCAGCCCCGCCCCCCGCGCCGCCCACGTCCCCACCATCAGGGCGTAGGCGTCCCCCACCACGACGACCGCCCCCGCGTCCCGCGCCGCCCGCCGCGCCGCCCGCCACTGCCCCAGAGAGGCGCCCACCAGCCCCGCCCGCAGGTCGGCCCGCAGGTTCCCCGGGCTGCCGAAGGGAAAGCCGCCGCTGGGCAGGTCGAGGGCGGGACCGATTCGGGTCACCCCTGGCAGGCCCCCGTACGCCCGCCCGGCCCCGACGAGCGGCAGCACCCGCGCCTCCCCGTGCAGATGGGCGAGCAGCCGCGCCCCGATGAGGTCCTCCGCCGTGCCGTTCGACAGGAGCAACGCGGGCCGGGTGGGGAGAAGGGTCACGCGAAGGAGGATACCGGGCGGGCCGCGGCGTGGTAGGAATGAGGGCGGTGAACGATTTCGACGCCCTGCAAGCTGTGATCCGCCGTCTAGCAGCCGAGCGGCAGGCCGAACAGCGGGCCTGCGAGGCTTTTCTGAACGCCCTGTACCACGCCCTGCGAACGGCCAGCGGCCCCGGCCTGCCGCTGAACAACGTGACGTTTGACTTCACGCCCGATCCCGCCGAGCGGCTGCGCCCCCCACCCCCCGGCGGTTGGCACGCCGCCTGGCTGAGATTGGGCCTGTGCGAGGTCCTCGTGCGGGTGCGGCGCGACGAGGGGGCCTTCGTGGGCGAGTACGGGGAGGGGGGCACCTTCCACCTCACCGGGGTGACCGAGGACGACCTGATCCTGCTCGCCCGGCGCCTCCTGCGCGACGTGGCCGCAGCCTACGGGGGCGGGGGGCTCGTGGGCCGCTCGGGTATGCCGCTGAATTGAGGGACGTTCGATGGGCGGAGGTGGGCTGGAACCGCACCGAAGCAGGGGGATGGTGGGCAGGAGGCGCCGGGGGGCAAACGTGTTCCCGCTGACATCTCGTCCTCCCGGCAGGGTGAACGATCCCCTCATGAAGAGTACCCGGGCCGCCCGACTGTTCGTCCTCGTCCTGCTGGCCGTCGGGGGGGTGGCGCTGGCGCAGGCCGTCACCTCCACCCCGCTGCCCAGTCTGCGGCCCGCCCTGAGCGGCGAGCGGCGCTTCCTCACCCTGCCGGGTTTCGGGCGGGTGGCCTATTACGCGGACCCCCGGGGTGGGGGGCGCCCGCTCGTGCTGACCCATTCGGTGAACGCCGCCGCGAGCGCCTACGAGATGAAGCCGCTGTGGGACGCCTACGCCGGAACCCGGCCCGTGTACGCCCTGGAGTGGCCCGGCTTCGGCAGCAGCGACCGCCCCGACGTGCGCTACACCCCGGAGCTGATGACCTCGGCCCTGACCGCCCTCGTGAACGAGCTGGGCACCGACGTGGACGTGGTCGCCCTGAGCCTGGGGAGCGAGTTCGCCGCGCGGGCCGCGCTGGGGGAGCCCCGCATCCGCACCCTCGCCCTGATCAGCCCCAGCGGCCTGGGGCAGCCGCGCGGCGGCACCCAGGAGGCGAGCGCCGAGGACGGCGGCGAGCGGCTCTACCGCACGCTGAACGCGGTGGGCACCCCGCTCTACGCCCTGCTGCGGACCCGGCCCAGCATCGAATACTTCCTGAGCCGCTCCTTCCGCGGGCCGGTGGACCGGGGCCTCGTCGAGTACAGCCTGGAGACGAGCCGCCAGCCCGGCGCGAAATACGCCCCGCTGTACTTCATCTCCGGGGGGCTCTTCACCCCGGACGCCTACCGCGACCTCTACGGCAAGCTGCGCGTGCCCGTCACCGTGCTGTACGACCGCGACGCCTTCGTGAGCTTCGACCGCCTGCCGCTGTTCACGGCGCAGCCGGGCGTGAGCGCCGAGCGGATCGAGGGCACCGACGGCCTGCCCCAGTTCGAGCGGCTGCCGCAGGTGCGGGCCGTCCTCGACGCCTTCTGGGCCGCGAACCGCTGAGGGGATGCGGCAAATGAGGCAGCGCCCCGCCCCCGCCCGTGTCACCATGCCCCTCATGACCGAGGACGCCCATGCTCAGGCCAATGCCGAACAGGTTCGTGTGCTCAGGGAGGCGCTGGCGGGAACGGAGCAGGTGGGGGAGGAAGTGGCGGAGACGGCGGAAGGCGCCCCGGACCTCTCCGCGGCTCCCCCGGCCCCGCAGCCCTGACCGGCGCGGGGGCACCCCCCCGGGACCCTCCAGGTTTCCCCAAGCTCCCTTCCACCTTTCGTAAAGCGCGGATCACCACCCCCGGCGGGACTTCCCACACACTGGGGCATGGAAATCGTCCTCGTGATGGCCGCCTCCACCATCCTGCTGATGGTCCTCGCGTTCCTCTCGCTGACCCGGGAGGACCGCGAACTGGCGAAGGAAGACCCGCAACGGGTCCCGGACCACCGCCGCACCGCCTGAGCGGGAGGGGCCGCGCTCAGGAGCCCTGGCCGCCGAGAGGGGGCGCCCTGACCCGCCGCTGGTGATCTGTCGTTCGTTCCACGGTGGTGGAGGAATTTATAACAGCAGATGAAGGATCGAAGTCCTACCCTTCATCCAGGCCATGACCGTCCTTTCCACTATCCCTCCGCTCACTTCCTTCTGGACCCAGGGTGGTCGGCTCCATGTCTGCCCCATGCCGGATGGCGTTTACCTTTCCGTCGAGCGGCACGGCATCAGCTCGCAGGAGCTGACCCTGTCCCGCGAACAGGCGCTGGACCTGCTGCGGCTGCTTCAGGAGAACTTCGCCGGGGAGGACGGCTGATGTTCGGCCCACCCGGGGGCGAGCCGGACCCAGGCTGACCTCCTCCCCCGGCTGCGGCTGGAGTACCCGGGAGTACCCGGGCTTAAGATGGCCGTGTTCCGGGGGGCCGCTCAAGGGACCCTTGAGGGAACTCCGCTGCCGGGATCTTAGGTTTGACTGCGACGGGGTCGTTCGGGCAAACGGCGAGGAGGGCGTGCTGCAACGCGCGGCCGAACACGCGCGCGACGTGCACCACGTTGAGCAGTTCCCGCCCGAACAGGTACACGAGATCCGCGCGCAGGTCCGCGACGGAGCTGACGGGAACCCCGCCGCCCGCGGCGCGTAGGACCGTCGGCGCCCCGGGCCGCCCATTTGGCGGGCCGGGGCGCTGCCCTCTTCAGGTTAGGGCTTCACGACGATATTGATGATCCTTCCGGGCACGTAGATCTCCTTCACCGTCGTCTTGCCCTCGACGAAGCGGGCCACGTCGGGGTTCGCGCGGGCGGCGGCCAGGGCCTCCTCCTGGGTCGCCGCCCTGCTGATCTCCACCTGGCCGCGCACCTTGCCGCTCACCTGCACGCCGATGGTTATGGTGTCGCGGGTGGCGGCGGCCTCGTCCACCTCGGGCCAGGGCTGGACGTGGACGCTCTGGGCTCCGCCGCGTTCCATCCAGATTTCCTCGGCGATGTGGGGCACGACCGGGGCCAGCATCCGGTTAAAGATGTCCAGCGCCTCCTCCCAGGCGGGGGTGGCGTGACTCGGGCTGCGCTTGGCCTTCACCAGCGTGTTCGTCAGCTCCATCAGCGAGGCGATGATCGTGTTGAAGCTCAGACGGTCGAAGTCGCCCGAGACCTTTTTCAGGGTGGAGTGGACGGCGTAACGCAGCTCGGCCTCGGTGACCTTTTCCTCCGGCCCGACCGCCTTCTCGTCGAAGTACAGCGCCCAGATGCGCGACAGCCACTTGGAGGGGCCGTTGATGCCGCTGGGGTCCCAGGGGCCGCCCAGTTCCCAGGGGGCGATGAACATCAGGTAGGCGCGCACCGTGTCCACGCCGTACTCTCGCACCAGATCGTCGGGGTCCACCACGTTGCCGCGGCTCTTGCTCATCTTCTCGCCGTCTGGCCCCAGGATGATGCCCTGGTTGCGCAGTGCCCGGAAGGGCTCGCTCAGCGTGGTCAGGCCCATGTCGCGCATCACCTTGGTCCAGAAGCGCGAGTACAGCAGGTGCAGGATCGCGTGTTCGATGCCGCCCGTGTACAGGTCCACCGGCATCAGGTCCGCCTTCGCAGGATCGAAGGGATGCCCGTCGTCGTGCGGGGACAGGAAGCGGTACATGTACCAGCTCGAATCCACAAAGGTGTCCATCGTGTCGGTGTCGCGCTCGGCGGGGCCGCCGCAGACGGGGCAGGTCGTGGCGATCCACTCGCGGTCCAGCTTCAGGGGGCTCTGACCCGTGGGCGTGAACTCCACGTTCTCGGGCAGGCGGACGGGCAGTTGGTCGTCGGGAACGGGCTGCGCGCCGTGTTCGGGGCAGTACACGATGGGGATGGGCGTGCCCCAGTACCGCTGGCGCGCGAACAGCCAGTCGCGCAGGCGGTAGGTGGTCTTGGGCTGCGCCACGTTCAGCTCGGCCAGCCGGTCAATCACGGCGGTGATGTGTGCCTTGCCGCCCTTCATCCCGTGCAGCGGCCCCTCATTCACGATGATGCCGTCGCCACTGTAGGCCTCCGAGACGGTCGCCACGTCCATCGGCTCGGCGCCCTCGGGCCGTACCGTCTCGATAATCTCCAGCCCGAACTTGCGGGCAAAGTCCAGGTCGCGCTGGTCGCCGCTCGGCACAGCCATAATCGAGCCCGTGCCGTAGGTCACCAGGACGTAGTCGGCGACCCAGATGGGGATTTGATGGCCGCTGACCGGATGCGTGGCGTAGCTCCCGGTGAACACGCCCGTCTTTTCGCCCTCCTGCTGGCGCTCCACGTCGGTCTTGCGGCCCGCCGCCTCGACGTAGGCGCGCACCTCCTCGGCTTGCTCCCTGGTCGTCAGCGCCGCCACCTTGGGATGCTCGGGGGCCAGCACCAGGAAGGTCGCGCCCATCAGCGTGTCGGGGCGGGTGGTGAACACCGTCTCGGGCCCGGCGGGGGTGTCGAAGGTGATCTCGGCGCCCACCGACTTGCCGATCCAGTTCGTCTGCATCAGGCGCACGCGCTCGGGCATGTCGGTGCCGGAGAAGTCCAGCAGCTCATCCGCGTAGTCGGTGATCTTCATGTACCACTGGCTCAGGTTGCGCCGCTGGACGGGGGTGCCGCAGCGTTCGCAGGCGCCGTCCACGACCTGCTCGTTCGCCAGCACGGTCTGGTCCTTCGGGCACCAGTTCACCAGGCCATCTTTCTTGTAGACCAGGCCCCGCCGGAAGAACTCGGTGAAGAACCACTGGTTCCAGCGGTAATACTCGGGGTCGCAGGTGGCGAACTTGCGGCTCCAGTCGATCATGGTGCCCATCCGCTTGAACTGCCCCGTCATGTACTCGATGTTCGAGTACGTCCACACCGCCGGGTCCAGGTTATTGCGGATCGCCGCGTTCTCGGCGGGCAGCCCGAAGGCGTCGAAGCCCATCGGGAACAGCACGTTGTAGCCCCGCATCCGCAGCCAGCGCGCCCGCGCATCCGGCGCCACGTTCGCGTACCAGTGGCCGATGTGCAGGTTGCCGCTGGGGTACGGAAACATCGTCAGCGCGTAGAACTTGGTCTTGGAGGGGTCCTCGTGGAAGGTGTACAGCCCTTCTTGCTCCCACCGCTCCTGCCATTTGGGCTCGATGGCGTGCGGGTTGTAACGCTCGGCGCGCGGCTCCTGAATCTCGATCTTGGTCATGTCGAACACTCCTTGGAACAAAGAAAGCGCCCCGGCCACACGCAGCCGGGGACGCACGAACAAGCTCTTGGGCTAGTCGTGTCGTCCCCGGCTGGTAAGCGCAGAGCGGATCATGGAAGACAGTGTAAAGGAGTTGCCGGAAAGGGGGAAGAGCCAGTGGGCGGAGGGTGGGCGCATCATGCGCTCATGAATTCTCCCGGCTGGATTGCCCTCGGCCTGCTCGCGGCCCTCGGCGGGGCGGGCGTCACCGTCTTTGGCAAGCTGGGGCTGGAGGGCGTGAACCCGACCCTGGCCACAGCCCTGCGCGCGGTCATCATGGCGCTGGTGATGGTGGCAGTGGCCCTCGGGACGGGCCAGCTCGGGGCGCTGATGGGGGGCAAGACGCACCTCAGCGGGCGCGCGTGGCTCTTTATCGTCCTGGCGGGAATGAGTGGGGCGGGCTCGTGGCTGGCGTACTTCGCCGCGCTCCGGGTGGGGCCGACCGCCGGAGTCGCGGCCCTCGACCGCCTGAGCCTGGCCTTCATCTTCCTCTTCAGCGCCCTGGCCTTTCGGGAGCCCCACGGCTGGCGGGGGTGGGTGGGCGTGCTCGTGCTCCTCGCCGGGGTGTACCTGATGGCGAGCGACCATTAGCCGCGGGGGCCATTCATGGCCTTCAGGGCGACGACTCGATCCTTTGTCATGCTGAGCGAACCGGGGTGTCTCCTGGGGCTCTGAACGCGGCTTCACCCCAGCAGGCTCGCCACCGCGCTCACCGTCAGCGCAATCACGACCGTCCCGAACATGTAGGAGAGGACGGCGTGCTGAAGGAGCAGCCCACGCATCGCCCGCGAGTTGATGTTCGTGTCGCTGACCTGGTACGTCATGCCGATGGTCAGACCCAGGTACAGGAAGTCGCGGTAGTCGGGGTCTTTCAGGGTCCCGCCCCCGTCGAGGAACAGCACCCCGCCGCCGTCGCGGTAATAGCGGTGGGCGTAGTGCAGGGTGTACTCGGTGTGCAGCAGCAGCCACGAGAGCACGGTCGTGAGGGCCGCGAGGGTGGTCAGGCCCACCGTCTGCCCCGGGTCTCGGTGCGCGAGGTCGAGGGCGAAGCCCACCCCCAGCAGGCTGACGAGCGCCGCCGAGACGGTCAGCAGCAGGGCCACCGCCCGGGTGTCGTCCTCGCGCAGGGCGAGTTCCTGGGTCCGCTCGGGGCCGGAGTGCAGCAGTCTCGGCCACACGCGGCCCAGCACGGAGGCGCACAGGGCGCACCAGCCCAACAGCAGATGCGCGACCAGGGGCCATTCCCGGGGCGTCAGCAGGCCGACGATCAGGCCCAACCCCGCCCCCACCAGGAGCCTCACCGCGGCGGGCGGCGGGAGGGGACGGGAAGGGGTCACCGGCCCAGGATAGAGCGCGCCCCGTACTGCCTCTACGACCTGACGCCCCGCAGAAAGGCGACCCGCTTGGACACCCGCCACCCCCCGGCGCAGAAGTGGGGAGCCAGGGCCCGCTCCAGGGCAGCCCGGACCCGCCTCCGGTCCTCCCCGGTGAGGTGTTGAAGTGCGGTCATCGACTCCAGGTAGGTCAGCACAGGCTCGGGCGAAGGGAACACGAGCGCGCTGTCCAGAAAGTCCACCCGCACGTCGCCGAATGCCGCGCGCACCAGCCCTTCGCCGTTCTGCTCCGAGAAGACCGCCGATCCCGCCCGGCTGTCGAGCAGTCCGGCAAGGAGAGGTTCATCTGGCACCACCTCCGCCACCACGTCCCACAGTTCGGCCATGTACCCGGCGGCATTCGTCACAGCCAGAAACCGCCCGCCCGGACGCAGGACTCTTGCAAACTCCACCAACGCTGCTGGAACGTCCGGGACGTGGTAGAGCATGTGCCGGGCGGTCAGGACATCGAAGGAAGCGTCCGGGAAGGGGAGGGCGTCGGCGCCCGCCCGCACGAACTCGACCCCCGGGTACGTCTCGCGGGCACGTTCGACCATCCCCGGCGAGAGGTCCACGCCGACGAGTCGGCCCCGGTGCCCCTGGGCGTGCAGCCGTCCGGGAAAGTCACCGGGGCCGGTCCCCACGTCCAGCAGCGCCTCGTCCCCCCGCAGCGCGAGCAACTCGTCCACCCTCGGTTCCAGCCCCGGCCCGACCCCGTACCGCTCGTGCGTCTCGATGCGGACGCGCAAGTTGCGGTCGGTGGCGTACTGGGCGGCGACCTCGGCGGGGGAGTTGGCGGTCATGGGGTCAATCTACCCGCCCTGCCCCCTCCTGGGCTCCCGGAATGAGCGGCGGCAGGAGGGCCGCCTGGTAGAGTGGACGGCCCTCTTTTGTCCCTGACGGCTGAAAGCTGACGGTTGACCGCTCCCTCAGTACTGCCGCGCGAAGATCACCCGCTTGCCGTAGGCGGCGGGCCGCCCGGTATGGACGCAAACCCCGCCCTCCTCGCGCTCGGCGAAGAACTCGGCGTCGTCGAGGGGGATGTTGCGGATGGTCGCCTTGGTCTCGTCCTTGATCGCCTTCTCGCTCTCGGGGTCGCCGCAGTGGAAGGCGAGCACCCACTTCCCGGCCTCGATGGCGGCCCTGAACTCCGCGTAGGTGTCCACCTTGACGGTGTTCTCCAGCATGAAGTCGGTCGCGCGCCTGAGCAGCCAGGCCTGGATGCCGTCGAGACGGGCACGCATTCCTGCAATGGCCTCGGCGCGGGGCAGCGTCTCCTTCTCCTCGGCGTTGCGGTTCTTGACGACCACGACGCCCTGTTCCAGGTCGCGGGGGCCGAGTTCGATTCGCACGGGCACGCCCTTGAGTTCCCAGTCGTTGTACTTGAAGCCGTTCGTCACGCCGTCACGCCTGTCCACCTTGACCCGGAGGCCCAGGGCGCGCAGCTCGGCGGCCAGCCGCTCGCCTTCCCCCACCATCTGATCGAAGTTGTCCTTGCGGCCCACGGGAATCACGACGACCTGGATGGGCGCGATGCCCGGCGGCATGATCAGCCCGAAGTCGTCCCCGTGCGTCATGATGATCGCCCCGATGATGCGGCTGGAGATCGCCCAACTGGTGGTGTAGGCGTACTCCTCGCGCTGCTCCCGAGTCTGGAACTTCACGTCGAAGGCCCGGCTGAAGTTCTGCCCCAGGTAGTGCGAGGTGCCCGATTGCAGCGCCTTGCCGTCGCGCATCATGCCCTCGATGGAGTAGGTGGCGACCGCCCCGGCAAAGCGCTCGGAGGCCGTCTTCTCGCCGCGCACGACGGGCAGGGCGAGTACGTCCTGGCAGAACTCGTGGTAAAGGTCGAGCTGCTGGCGGACCTCGGCGCGGGCCTCCTCCTCCGAGGCGTGGGCGGTGTGACCCTCGTGCCAGTAGAACTCGCTCGTCCGCAGGAAGGCCTTGGTCCGCAGCTCCGCGCGAAACACGCTGCCCCACTGGTAGTGCAGGAAGGGGAGGTCGCGGTAGGAGTTCAGCCACCCGCTCCACATGTGCCCGATGATCGTCTCGGAGGTCGGGCGCATCACGTAGGGCTCGGCGAGCTTCTCGGTGCCGATCTTGTCCACGGTGAAGAGTTCGGGCGCGAAGCCCTCGACGTGGTCGGCCTCCTTCATGATGAAGCCCATGGGGATCAGGGTGGGAAAGATCAGCGACTCGTGCCCGGTCGCCTTGAAGCGGTCGTCGAGCCACCGCTGGATGTTTTCCCACAGCGCCGCGCCGTAGGGCCGCACGACCATCGCGCCCGCCACCGGGCTGTTGTCGGCCAAATCGGCCTTTTTGACGACCTCGTTGTACCAGTCGTTGAAATCCACGCTCTGGGGCGTCACCCCGTACTGCTGCGCCCTCTTATCCTGCTTGTCTCCACTGGCCGCCTTCGTCATAAAGGCCATCATAGCGGGCCATAGGAGGGGGGCCGAATCCGCCGCCTGGCCCACCGGGCAGGCCGAAGGGCGGGACTGGTAGGCTGCCCCCATGCTCAGAATCGGCTCCATCGTCTGGGGCGTGCGCGAGGTCCCCAGGGCCATCGACTTCTGGACTCGGGCGCTGGACTATCAGGTGAGGAAAAACCCGGACGAGACGTGGGCCATCCTGGTCCCGCGGGAGGGGCCGGGCGTACAACTGGCCCTGAACCTTGTAAGTTCCGACAAGCCCAAGCGTCACCACCTCGACCTCTACGCCAGTGACCAGGCGGCGGAGGTCGAGCGGCTGCTGGCGCTGGGCGCGAGCCGCGTGGACTGGCGCTACCCGGAGGGCGCCGACTACGTGGTTCTGGCCGACCCGGACGGCAACACCTTCTGCGTGGTGCAGACGTGACGGTCCCCACCCTCGCCCGGAGCATCGCCGCCCGCGCCGCTGGGGTTCCCGGTGTGGTCGCCGTCGCCCTCGGCGGCTCGCACGCCCGCGGCACGGCCCGCCCCGACTCCGACCTCGACCTCTGCCTTGCCTATGAGGCCGAGTATCCCTTCGACCTCACTGTGCTGAACATCCTGTGCCGCGACCTCGACGACTCGGGGACGGCGGAAGCGACTCCGCCCGGCGGCTGGGGCCCCTGGGTGGACGGCGGCGCGTGGCTGACGGTGGGCGGGCAGCGGGTGGACCTCATCTACCGGGAACTGGGGAGGGTGGAGCAGAGTGTGGAGGACGCGCTGGCGGGGCGAGTGACCCTGCACGCCCAGCCGGGGCATCCCCACGGTATTCACGGGCACCACTACGCAGCGGAACTGGCGTCGTGCGTCGTCCTCCACGACCCGCAGGGGAGGTTGGAAGGGCTGCGGGCGCGGCTGGGGGACTACCCGGCGGCATTGGCTCAGTCCCTCGAACGGCACTACGGCTGGTCGCCCGGCTTCTGGCTGGACGCGGCGGCCAAGGGCCTCAAACGCGGCGACGTGCATTACGCGCAGGGGTGCATGTACCAGGCGGTCATGGCGCTGGTGCAGGTCCTCTGCGCGCGGGGCTGTGCCTGGCTGCTGAACGAGAAGGGGGCGGTTGCCCTCGCGGGGGCATTGCCGGGCGCCCCCCGGGACTTCGAGGCGCGGGTGAGCGCTGCCCTCGCCGCCCTGGACCTGTCGGCCCTGCGGGAACTGGCCGCGGAGGTGGGGTGAAGTCGGGGCGAGCCCCAGGCCGACCCAAGCAGAAAGCGCCCCGGAGGGCGCCCGTTTGAGTTCGCTCAAGTGTAGGGTTACTTCTGATTTTCCCACGGCGTCCTGTCTGGGACGCAGTTTTCTTGCTGTGGGAAAAGTGCATAAACGCCTTTCAACGACATTCACTTTTCCCAATTGCAGGAGTGCGTCCAGCACGCGTTTCCAGCACGCGAGGCCAGCGATCAGGAGGAGGAAGACCCCGGCGATGAAGAACGTCCCTCATCATGGTGCCGACGCGCACGCGGCGACACGTCCTGATGTCGTCTACGGTGCGGGTGTTCTTCAGAGTTGCCGCTCCTTCATTTCCGGAGGAGGACGACGCTCTCCCGTGCTGGATCGCGCCCGTACACGGACATTTGCTGGGCGCTGTTCCCGCGGTAACGCGCCACCCAGGTTTGCTCCCACTCGAAGCCCGCGCGGGCGGCAACTTCGACCAGAAGTTCATCCACCGGAAACATGACGCCGCCATGGCGAACATTGCTGACCACCAGCGCCACCCGCCCGTGTGCAGCGAGGCGCTCGTGCATTCGCAGCAGGGCCACGTACATGTCCTCCAGGTATCCTCGCAGCATCCGCTCAACCCTCACGTCGGCACCACCTGCCGCAATCTTTTCCAACAGCCGGGTGGCGGCTTCCGGCTCAACGTAGTTGTCCGCATCCACGTCAGGTTTCTTCGCTTCCACATGGGAGCGGAGGCTGGTGTGGCGCAAGCTTAAAACGTCGTCGTTCTTCAACCCCGCACCCAGGAGAAGTTCCAGATGGAACACTCGCGTGTAGTCGTGCCGGTTCGGGTAGGGAGGGGATGTCAGCACGGCGTCAAAGGGTCCCTGCACCTCGTTGAGAGTGCGTGCGTCCGAAAGCATGACCTCTTGGCGCGCTGTGCCCAGGTGCTGAAGGTGGCGTGCCTCCTGAACGAAGCGTAAGGCTGTACGGCGGAATTCCTTAAAGACACTCCTCCAGGCGTCAGGTTTTTCCACCCACCTGAACCAACCGCCGTCCGCGTACGCGCGGCTCGTCTCGCGCAGCACATTCAAAAAGGCGAGGAGCAACAGGCCGTTGTCCCCGTGCGCGTGGATGGCCCTTCTAAGCCGCTGAAGGTTGGCATGCTCCGCCGGGGTGAACGCCCGTGTCAGGCGCTCGTCGTTCGTCTTGTAACGCCTCGAATCCGCGCGCGCAGTCATGACGACGCGTTCCACGTCATCATTCACCCGCTGCTCGTCGTACTTGCCCAGCTTCGCCTCACTCACCCGAACTGCGAGTGGCGAGAGGTCTGTTCCCACAGCGGTCAACCCCAGGCTTCGTGCGGCGAGCAACGTCGTGCCCGCCCCCACGAACGGATCCAACAGGGATTGCACCGGTCCGCGCCCGTCGTCGCGCCAATGTTGGACGAGTCGGTCGACCAGGGTGGGTGAGAAGCTGTGCGGGAAGTAGAACCAGTCGTAAACCGGACGCGTCTTCAATTCTGCGGCAGTGACCAGCTTGGCGAGGTCCGGCTTGTGCACGAACCCCGATGGGAGGATGAGCTCACGGGGTGGAGCTACGGTCACGTCAGGCCTTCGTAAACAGCAGGCATGACTCCCTGCGGAACGGTGACGTTAACGAGCTGGTGGCTCATCGGATTCAAACTCCGCAGGGCCGTCATGACAGCATCCCTCACGGTGACCCACTCCGCTTCTCCCGAGGGATTGTGGATGCGGTTCACCGTCTCCCTGAAGTCACCGTCGAACGTCACCAGCGTGTCGGACAGGCTGACGAGCGCAGCAGCAGCAATCCACGCGTCCTGGACGTCCAGCCGGGTATGGCTGATGAGCGGTTCTAGCACCACCGGCAGGACCGCCATCTGATCACGCTGGGTCCACTCAAACACCTGGATCTCGAAGCCGACGTGCTGCTTCACGCGGTCAATCGTCGCGGAAGCGACGTCAGTGATCCTCCGGTGGTCCTCCGGGGTAAGGAAGTGCTTCACGAGGTCAGAGCGATCATTCAGGCGTTGGCGTCCGCGAGGGCCCAACCCGATTGTCGCGAGCTGGGCGTTCAAATGGGATTCCACCGCGCTGTTCATCGCCTCGAACACGGACATGACCGAAACGAGGATGGACGCTTCCGCTTCCGCCTTCTTTTTCAGGTAGCTGAGTGCTCTTGCGCCCTTCGTGAGGTATTTTGCCTGGCCCTTGGGCATCCTGGCGCGCAGTGCTGCATCCAAGGCCGCCTCGTCGCACTCAGGCCCGAAGGGTGGAAGGTTCAACGTCTGCGCTACGGACAGGTAAGTGCCTGCCAGGGTAAAGGCGTTGGTGTCAACGAAGATGGTTTCCGCCAGGGTAAGAGGTCCGGTCACTCCGGCACAACCTCACTCGCCTGGAGGTCGAACGCCAACGCTTTTACGAAAGGCTCGGTGTAAGGCGGCGTTACGCCACCCAGGATGCCCTGCGAAATCAAACTGCTACACAGTTTTACGAGCGAGCGGGGCGAGGACTTCACGTCTTCGCGGACGAAGGCCAGGAACTCCTCCGGGAAGGGGTAAAGCGGGTTCGGCGCCTCAAACCCCGCTACTCTTGCCTTCACCAACCGGTTGTGAATCAACCGGTACCCCTGCTCATCGGTAAGGGGTTCAATGCGAAACATGTTCGTGCCGCCGTGAATGAAGCGACTCCAGAAGGCCGGTTCGAGTTGCCGGGTGATCTCCTCCGCCTGGGGCGTCATGCTGACCACGATCCAGAGGTGGTTTTCCTGACCGGTGACGTTCATCAGCCGCT
The DNA here is from genome assembly GCF_002897375.1 of Deinococcus aerius. Taxonomy (NCBI): domain Bacteria; kingdom Thermotogati; phylum Deinococcota; class Deinococci; order Deinococcales; family Deinococcaceae; genus Deinococcus; species Deinococcus aerius. The sequence continues at coordinate 43,912 of NZ_BFAG01000001.1, forward strand.
TCAAAGTGCTGAGATACTCGTACGCCTGCTTGCGCGTGAGCGTGTTTTGAAGTGAGATTTCCTCGAATTCGTCAATCAGAAAGGCGACGCCCTCGGCGTTCTGCGTGCGCATCACACAACGGATCAGCGCCGCCATGTACGGTGCTTCCTCGTTCTCCGCCACGAGGGAGTTCTTGCCCGCGACGAAATCACGGTATTCGAAGTACGGCTTGTCCACCGTCTGCACGATCATCATGCCGAGACGGTGCGCGATCTCCTCGCGGTCGGTGATGCCGTCGGCGCGGATCGCCTCGGCGAGCTTGTGGACTTCCTCGTCCTGCTTCTTCTGCTTCTTTGTGTGCTGTAACCACGAGCGGAAGGGATTCGAGGAGATGCCCAGGTCAGGCTGGTACCCGCGGCTCACCGTCCGCAAGTACTCCCAGAGGGCCTTCGAGAACTCCTCACGGCCGATCTTGTTCAGCAGATCGTTCGCGAGCTTGTAGAACTCCACGCCGGGGTTGTCAAACACGAAGGGTTTGATTCGGCGCTGTGTGAACGCCACGTCCGCAAGCCACTGGAGAACGTAGCTCTTCCCGCTGCCGTACTCGCCGATCAACGCGTACGCCTTCGGTCCGCTCATCAGCCCGGCGAGATTCACGACGTGCGTCAGTCGTTCTTCCCAGGCTTCAAAAAGGAACTCGGCCCCTGACAGGGGTGGTCCGCTCCCAGCAGCTTCAAACGGGTTGTACTTCAACCCAAGGGGTTCAAACGGCTGTGTCATCAAGGTCTCCGATCTTCTCGTGCACTCGTGCGTGGGAAATGATGCGTCCTTGATCGTCCCTGAGGTAACCGCGCAGCTGAAATTCCTCCGCGGTTGCTGAACTCGCGGTGATTGTCGCGAAGGAGCGGGCGGTGGCGATCAAGTAGACGTACTGAGGATAACGTCGGGCCAGCCGTCGGAACGCCGCATGTGTGGCCTCCAACGTGGCATGCTGGTCGCGCGCGACGTTCAGCATCAGCGGACGGAGGTGCAGGGGCGTCCACGGGACGCCGGGCACGAGTTCACGTTTCAGGTACGGGAGGATGTCGACCTGTGAGTTCCGCGGGTCCGTGGCGAACATGATGGTGTGCCCGCCCTCACCCTCGAAGAACATCTCGTCCAGGACGTCCAGCTGCATCAACCAGTACCGGACGCCGTAGAAGACGGCTTGGACCTCGTCCTCGGTTTCAAGGGTCATCGCGCCCGCGGGCGACGTCATCACCACTCGCCAACGCCGCTGCCCCTTGCGCGCCGCCCCGGGAGTGGCGCCCTCCCGGGACGCGAGGGGAGTGTCCGCCAAGCCGGGAATGTCCTCGCTGCGCCACCGAACGGTTCCGGCACGCTCGACGAACGCTTCCAGTTCGGTTGCCTCCGTTCCGAACAACCACAGAAATACGTCGCGACAGTCGGCGTTCTCGACGACATGCCGGGCGAACTCCACCTTCTCCTTCGTCGTCAGTTGCTTCGAGTACCCTTCGGCCTGCGCGAGGTGTTCCACCAGCACGGCATCGGACGTCGGAACGTACAAGCGGCCACGCAGTTCAAGGAGGCCAAGGTGGTACAGCGCGTTGCGAACGTGGAACGTCGTCGTGCGTGAGATGCCCTTGCCTCGCTGAGTTGTGAGGACGCCCTCGCGTTTGACGAGGGCGTCCATCTCCTTGGCGGTGATGCCGTCCGGATGTTGTCTGAGGAGCAGGTAGAGGAGGTTGCGGGCGTTCACGAACGACACGTAGCGCATCCACAGCTTCGTGCTGCTCCGGCGCTCCCGGTTCGTCGTGTTCATGAGGCTGAGTTTAGCGAAAGACGCTGGGGGGGGGAAATCTCGGCGGGAGGCGCAGATGGTTTGATGCTGTTGGGGGACGCCCTGCGTACAGTTCCGCGTCGGTTTGGTGGTACACGACGACTCCGTGTCCGCTCCATTTCGCCGGATGCACTACGCCTCGCCAGGTACAGTCCCGAGTGCTCTTCCAGACGCTCGCCGGGGTCATCTGCGGCCCTCCTACACGCTGGCGTTCAACTCCCGCACAGCAGCAGCAAGAGCCTGCGCAGCGTTGCTTGCAATTGCATGACTGATCGTTGGCGATGTGACGAACAGGTTGGGGTGGAGGGCGTTGCGGCTGTTGCGAACTGCGTCCGGCGTAATGGCTCCAGTGCCAGCGCTGATGTACCCGTTGGTAGTACACCAGGTAATGAGGTCTGCGAGAGACTTCTTCTTGTGCTTCCCAGCAGGATCTTTCGCTACTGCGGTTTCACGAAGCATCCCTTCCAGCATCCCACCAATCAACACACATTGGGTCAGCGGCACTTGTGCACAAACGGTCTGATGCTCGTTGGCATAAAACTCAATGGCAGGGAGGTACGTATTCCCCGTACGGGTGGCGCCCCCACTTCGCCAATCCTGGACCGCCCGCGTGACCGCTTGGCACGTGGCAAGTCTCTTGCTGAACAACTGGCGGAGGGGCCCCAGCAATTGAAGAATCTCTCCTGGGGGTGGGAAGGATTGCAGGCGACCACGCACGACCCCTGGAATGTCACGCAGTTGAAAAACTGCGCCATTTCTCCAAAGGAGCGCCAGGGGTGCACCCAAAAGCTCAGCCAACCGGTTCAATTGTCGTGAAGTTGCTTGATCGTCTCCCCGGGATCGGGTGGCCTTCACTTCAACCACAGCCAGAATGACGCCTTCGAACAGAAGGACAGCATCCGCGCGCAGCGTACGAGTTCCCGATTCAACGGCGTATTCCCTGACAACTTCCCAACCCGACCGTTCAAGGGAGTCTACGACTTGCGTCAATTCGCGGGCTTCCCATCCTCGTTCCATTCAGCACCCTCAACGATCTTTTGAGAACACTCTTAAAAGCTTCACCGCCCAGGAACCCTTGCGCTCCACGTGATCTTTCAGGCTTCGGCGTTTTCGCTTCCCAGCCGGTACTTGATGTCGTAGTTTACGATGAAGTCCAGTTCCTCCGCCGTGAATCCGTACTCCTCGGCGAGGACCGCGTCCACTTGATCGTACAGGTCCTTCCCGACGCGGGGTTTGAAGCGTTCCACCTGAATGGCGCCCGTCTGGCTGTGCGTGACCCCGCCGAGGGAACTCGACCCGTCGAGGGCGTCCTGAATGGCCCGCGCCTGCGTGGTGAAGTCCCGCTCGAAGACGCCGTCCGGCACGGGGAACGTCGTGTAATCCGAGGGGTTGAAGTCACGGCAGTTCGTACGCACCTGGTAGAACCAGTAGAACAGGCTGCTGTTCAGCAAGCTGAAGGTCGTCGACAACGCCGCCTCGTCCCCCAGGGCCATGGTGCTTTCCCGGGTGGAAGCGCCCGCGGTTCCACCCCGCAGGAAGCGGGGCGGGCGGAGGGTGAACGTGAACCAATGCCCGACCCCGGTGATCTTGTAGTACACGTTGAAGCCCGTCCCCCTGGGGGACAGGCGCTGACCCAGCCGCGTGCGGACCCGGGCGAGCTTCGCGAGGATCGCCTCCTCGGTGGCTGAACTCAGCTTCGGCCAGACGTCCAGCGCCGCGTGCTGGGAACTCTTCACGTACGCCAACGTCTCGAACAGCACGGGCCGCTCCTCGGCGTACCACTTGTGGTACCTGCTCACGAACAGTGCCGGGGTCGCCCCGCCCGCGTTCTTGCGGGTCAGGAAGATGGCGACCCGGGCGTGGTTGATGCCGTCGAACAGTTTGCTGGGCCGGTCATCGAACGTGGAGGCGGCGATGAAGTCACTGCGGTCCTCCATGAACTTCCGCAGGACCTTCATCCGCTGGGTGGAGACGACCGGCTGCTGCACGATGAACCCGACGTACCCGCCCTCCCTGAGGATGTTGTAGCTGCGTTCCGTGCACAGGGCGTACAGGTTGCCGCTCTTCATCGTCTGGAAGTTCACCAGGGTGTACTTGCCCCGCACCGCGCTGACTTCCAGGTACGGTGGGTTGCCGACGATCACGTCGAACCCGCCCTCCTTGAGCACCCGGTAGAACTCCACGAACCAGTGGAACGGCCGGTGGGCGGCGCGCCACGCGGCGACGGCCTTCTTGTCCTTGACGTTCACCCCGTATTCCCCGGCGAGGTACGTGTTCAAGTTGTCCCCCAGCGCCGCGAGCCGGGCTTGGAGGTCGTGCTTCATCTCGTGCGTGCCGGGCAGGTCGGGGTGCAGCTGCCGGGCCTTGAACTGCTCGTACCTCCCGGCGAGGTCGGCCGCCTGCGCGGCGAGATTCTCCCAGGACACGCCGGAGGTGGTGAGGAGGCGTTCGCGCACGATTCGTTCCGCTTCCGCCTCGGACGCGAAGCCCACCAGGGTGTTGCCCGCGCGGAGGTTGAAGTCGATGTCCGGCAGGGGCTCCAGGCCGAAGTTGTCCCCCGCGTCCTCGGTTTTCTCGCTGGACGCGATGAGCTTCAGGAACAGGCGCAGCTTGGCGATCTCCACCGCTTCCGGCATCACGTCCACGCCGTGCAGGTTGCGCAGGATGATCTGCTTCAGGATGAAGTAATCCAGGGCGTGCCGCTTCCCCTCGGCGAGCACCGCCTGGAAGTCCGTGAGGCGCGTCGCGGCGTCCGCTGGCGGGAGGGCCGCGACGAACTCCTGCATGCGCTTCAGGCACGCGCGGTACAGCGGCAGCAGGATGTTCGCGGCGGCGAACAGGAAAGCCCCCGAGCCGCACGTCGGGTCGAGCACCGTAATCCCGTTGACCGCCCGCCACACGGCGCGCACCAGGTCAGGGCCGTCCGCGAACTCCACGACGTCTTGCAGGAACTGCCGTACGTCCAAGTTGCTGGTGACGAGCGTGCGCACGTCCGTCACCTCCCCCCGGCGCAGGCGGGCGGCGAGCGTCTCGTACCGCGCGCGGCGCGCCACATGTTCGCGCCACGTCTCCGTGGGCAGGGCGAACTGGGGGAGCGCCGCCCGGTTCCACGCCCGGCGCTTTTCCAACAGGTCCGGCTGCGCGGGGTCCAGACCGGCGGCGATGTCCTCCGGCAGCTCATGGGTGATGCCGTGCCGTGCCCAGCGGAAGATGTACCGGTCCGGGTCGGCTTGCAGCAGGCGCCAGACGCTGCCCTCCCCCTCGAACGCCACCCGGCAGTCCTCGATGGCGCGGTCGAGGATGAACGGCACGATCGCGTTGCGGGAGATGTACTCGGTGACGTCCTCCTTCGTGTAGTACGCGCCCATGTCCTTCTGGTTGATGTACTTCTCGAAGATGTGCCCCAGCACGTCCGGGTTGATCTCGTTCTCGTTGCGGCCGGGGCGGTCGTCCAGCACCCACTGGTAACTGTCGAAAAAGGCGAACACCCGCTCGAACGCGCTGTCCGGCACATCCAGCGCGGCGTTCGTCCGCTCGATGGGGTGCTCCTCGAAGAGCCCGCCGTTCAGGTACGGGACGCGGCCGATCAACCGTTCCAGGTTCGGGTCGCGGCCGGGGGAGCCGAGCCCGTCGTGGAACAGCCGCCGCAGGAACTGGCGGTAGAAGGTCTGGAACTGGTCGTCCCCCTGGCTTTCCTTCACGCTCGCCAGGCGGTTGCGCAGGTAATGCTGGTCGCCGTCCAGGTACCCCTTCTTCTGAATGAAGTACACGAACATCAAGCGGTTGAGCATCAGCCCGGCGTACCACTTGCGTTCGTCATCCAGGATGCCTTCCAGCGCGTCAGCGAACGCGTCGTGCTCGCTTTTGAAACGCCCGTAGAACTTGTTGGTGACCTTGTCGACGTCAAACGCCCGCCGCGCCTGCCCGGCGAGGGTGGTGGTGTCGAATTCACCGCGTTCGTCCAGGTGCAGGTCAACGTGCAGGTCCAGCAGGCGCCGCGCGAGGTCCAGGTTCGCCGCGCCCGCATGCCACTCGTGAAAGCGGGGCTGGAGGGGACGGCCCGGCTCGCGCTTCGCCCAGACCCACTCCGCGTGCTCACCCCGCAGGTCCTGGTAGATCACCAGCCGCTCCGCGGCGAGGGCGTTCAGGCGCTTTTCCAACTTGCGGATCGTGGCCCTGCCGGGCAGGTTCGGGGTGCTGGGTTGCGCCGTGAAAATCTGGAACTGTGCCTTCCGCGCGAGGGGCGTGAAGCGCACCTCCACGTCATCCTCGGCCAGCACGATGGGCCGCCCCCGCGCGACGTTCCACCCGAGGTGAATGAACAGGTCTTGCAGGTCGTTGCGGTTGAGGAGGGCCTGGAGTTCATCGGCGGTCGGGGGTTGGAAGGTGGTGGTCACGGTGGGGTACGCCTCGCGGGTGGGGACGCTCGGTCAGGCCTTCAGGCCCATCGAGCAGAGAATGCTGGGGTCTTTCCGGCTTCCCCTCGCCAGGGCGACGGTCAACCGGCCTTCGTTGCGGAGGTTGACCACCAGCTCGGCCAGCGTGGCGTCGCTGACGTTGAGCTTGAGTTGCGTGCGCAACGTGAGGCTGGTGGCTTCTTGCAGGGGCGCGGCGAGAAGATCGTCGAGGACCCTCCCGAGTTCCGGGCGGTCGAACAGCGGGCTGCCGCGGTTCACGTCGCGGATGTGACTGAGGCGCTCGTAGAGTTTGCGCCGCAGGGAACTGGGACCGCCGAGCGCTCCCACCCCCCCGTCGCCTTCCTCCTCGACCACCTGCCGCGCCGCCCTGCGGACGAGGTCGTGATGCTGTTCCAGCCGGGGCAGGGCGGGCGTGCCCGGCGCGCACGCGGCCGCCTTGAGGATCGTCAGTTGGCTTTCCGTGACGCTGTTCCCGTGTTCGTCCAGCCACATCAACGTGTCGTTGCCCTGGGGGGAGCGCAGGTACACGAGCGCTCCCCCGGGCGCGTCCGGGGTGGGGCAGTGCCCGCGCGTGCCGAAGGTGACGGGTTGCAGGGCGGGGATGAGTTCCTCCAGCCGCGGGTCGCGTTCGACGGCGTTCTTCCAGATCTGGTAGGCGTACGACGCCAGGTCCACCTCACCGTCGTCCTGGTCGTCGAGGATGCCGGACTTCTCGTTGTAGAGGTCGCGGAGAGCGGCCGCCTCCTCACTGCCCTCCCCGAAGAAGTCCTCGTCACTCCCGACGACGTCCCGCGCCGCCTGAAGGCGGGTGGCGACGCGCGCGCGCAGGTTGATCAGTTGTTCCACGCCGTCCGCGGGCAGGAAGGAGTACGCGTGGATGGTCGGTGCCTGCTGCCCGATGCGGTCCACGCGTCCGGCGCGCTGCACCAGACGGATGATCGCCCAGGGCAGGTCGTAGTTCACGACGACGTGGGCGTCCTGAAGGTTCTGCCCTTCGGAGAGCACGTCCGTGGCGAGCAGGACCCGCAACTCGCCGTCCACCTTCTGACCACGGGGGGCGAAGCGCCGGGCGAGGGCCGTCGGGTCCTTCGTGTCGCCCGTGACCGCGCCGAGGTTCGTCACCCCCCGCGCCCGCAATTGCGCTTCCAGGTAGCGGATGGTGTCCGCGAACTGCGAGAACACCAGGACCTTGTCCCCCGCATGGACCCGCGCGATCAGGTCGTGCAGCATGCTGAGCTTGCCGTCCTCGCCGGGGCGCCAGGCGCCCACCTCGTCCAGGATGGCCTGGAGGGCGTGGTTGTCGGCAAGCAGGTCCGCGCGGAGCGTCGCTTTGAAGAGGTGGGCGGGCAACCATTTGAACCGGCGGCTGTACGGCCCGGCGTACGCCTCGTACGCGGCCTTCGCGGACCGCACGTCGTACTCGGCGTCCTCGAAGCTGGGGTCGTCCTGCTCAAGCTGCCCGATGATCAGGTTCTCGTCCGTGTCGCGGGCGCTGAGCAGCCCGGCGTCCTGCGTGCCCACGGGAAGGTCAAGGTCATGCTCTAGGGCGTACAGGAGGACTGCGTTGCGCTGGATGTGGCGTTCGATGGACTGCACGAACGCGAACCCACTGCTTTCCAAGCGCTTGAAGAAATTCGTGCGCACAAACCCCATCAACCGGACGCCCGCGCGGGAGAGATCCCGCAGGACGCCGATCTGCGCGGGCGTGAGTGCCCGGGTTTTCATCTCGTGGATGTAGTTGCCCAGGCCGTACCGGGGCAGGCAGAGGTGCTCGAGGACGCTGACGACGCGCTCCTCGTACAGCCGCGCGTACTGCCCGCCGACGGGGAAGCTCATCGTCTTGGGGAGGCGCTTGGGGAAGTAGTAACGCTGACCGTCCGGGTACGCGAGGAACGACCGATCCGTCTCAGAGTCATGCTGGGCGTAGTTCTGCTGAATGAACGACCGGGTACGGCGCACGAGGTACAGCCGCATCAGGTCACGCCAGTCATCCGCGTCGCCGCTCTTCTCGAACGCCTGAATGGACCGGACGCCGCACTGGTGCAGCTGCATGAACGTCCGTTCGCCGTTCGGGAGGGACCGCAGGTACGCTTCCGGGCGGATGCCGAGGTCCCCGTCCTCGTTCAGGAACAGCCTCAGTTGGTTGGAGAGGTCGAGGTACGTCTTGTTGTAGGGCGTGGCGGTGAGGAGGACGACGTGGCTGTCGTTGCGTTCCACGTAGTCCTTCACGGCGAGGTACGTCTTGCCGTCGCGGTTGCGGAGGTTGTGGCTCTCGTCAACGACGACCAGGCGGTACCGCCGCTCCCGGGGCAGTTCCCGCACGGCGCGGGAGAGTGGGAGCACCTTGGCGCGCAGGCCGTACTCGTGAACGTAGGTTTCCCACATCGGCACGAGGTTCGGTGGGCAGAGGATCAGCGCGTCGAAGTACGTTTTCTCCACCATGCGCAGCAGGGCGCTGGTCATCACCGTCTTGCCCAAGCCGACGACGTCGCCGATCATCACCCCCCGCGTTTGGCGAGGTGGTGCGCGGCGATTTTCACGGCCGCCGCCTGGTAGTCGAATAGGGGCGTGGGGAAGTGCTCGGGCAGCACGAACTCCTCCACGCCGAGGCGTGCCTCCTGCGCGAGGTGGTAGGCCATCTTGAGGTAGATGTGGTACGGCGGCACGAGGTGCTCGCCCGCCCAGCTCTGCTCCAGCAGGTGCAGCAGGTCCTCGGTGAGTTCGAAGGTGAAGCGTTCGTTCCAGCGGTCCTCGAACCACCGGGCGAGCTTGTCCGTGGCGTCCTGATCGAGGGCGTCAATGTTCAGTTCGCCCTGGCCCCGCAGGCCTGAGAAGGTGAGGTTGCTGCTCCCCAGGTACGCAACCTTTTTCAGGTGGAAGTCGTGCCGGTGGACCAGGTAAAGCTTGGCGTGCAGGGGGTGCTTGAGGAACAGGCGGACACGGAGTTTCCCCTCGCGGATGTGCCGCGCGAGGGTGCGCAGGGCGCGCTCGTCCTCCCGGGTGGGCAGGCCGACCACGAGTTGCTGCCGGAAAGCTTCCACGATGCTGCGTTTCGCTTCCAGGGCGCGCCCCTGGTCCATCGGCTCTTCCTCGCGAACACCGAAAAGAGCCTGCACGTCCTCTTCCGGTGCGCGCTGCATGCCGATGAGCAGGCGGCAGCAGCCGTCGTCGCCTCCTGCGAAGTTTTCAATGCACCCGGCGAGGTGACGGTAGCCGCGCAGGTTGAAGTACCCGACGCTGAAGTCCGCCCGGTGGGCGAGGGCCAGGCTTTCCGTCAACGCGGGGAGGAGCGGCTGCTTGATGTTGTCGTAGATGGTGGGCACGTTGACCTTGATCAGCACGACCGCAGGGACGAGACGCGCTGCGGCGGTCCCTGCGGCGGGGTATGAGCGGAGGTGGCCTTGGAAACAGGTTCGAAGGCGATGGGGAGATGTGAAGGTGTTCTCATCACTTAGAGAGACGCAACTCATCTCTCGTAGCGATGACACCACTCTAAGTGCTGGTGGCTGATCCTCCGTGCGTTTTTTTGGTACCCCCGTCGGGGGTATTGCAGGGTCAAGGGGAGATGCTCCCCGGAGGTTCTGCAAATGCCTCCCGAGGAATGCGGTAGGTCAGAAAATGACCCGCCAGCGGCTGAAGCACCCCTGTCCCGTCATCACGTCCTGCACGACGGGTACGGAAGCGGGGAGTTCCCGGAGGCCCTGCGAACGACCTTGTTTTACGCGAACGTCGCCCTGTTCCTCGATCAGCGGTTGGCCCCGTTACACGACAGGTACCCCTCAGGAACGTGAAAAGAAGGCGCCTGCGAACCATGTGCGGTTCGCAGGCGGGGTGAGGCATGTGATGGGACCAGTGGGATTACAGGATGCTGCGCTTCCCTTCCAGGTCGTCCAACCACTCCAGCGTGGCAGGCAGGTCACTGGCACGGCCAATCACCGTGCACGTGACCCCGTCGATGATCACCCGGGCGAGCACCCGGGTTTCCAGCGCGGGCGCTTCCACCGGCAGCAGGCGCACAGGCACGGGCACGGTCACCAGGGGCAGTAGTTCACCGCGCTTCACCCTCGGAAATTGAACCACCATGGTGCCTCCTCTTCCTTGAAGGAACGGTCCTCAAGCTGAATTGAGTCAGCCGCCGATGCTACCCGCGCTCTGCGCGCGCGTGCCCGTTCCAGACGACGAACCACCCCAGCATCCAGGGGCTTCGGCTCAACGCCCGCCTCTGCGGCGGGACGTGCCACGTCAATCAACACCTGCCGCACCACCTTCTCGTCAAGGTTCAGCCCCCACTTCATCATCGCCCGCTGAACGCGCCGCGCGAGCGTCGCCAGGTCACACTTATCGCGGGTGCTGCCATTCCACCGTCCGCACAGCACCTGCCAACTTTCGTAGCCGTACGCGACCGCGACGAGGTCCAACGCCTGATACTGTCGCAGCGGCAAGCCGAACGCCCGCACCATCGTCTTCAACCGGCCCGCCAGTCGCTTGAGCTCCTTGAACTGCGCGTCCAGCTGTTCCACCCGGTCCCATTCGTTCATCCTCAACCTCCCGCCCGGTGGGAAGAGCGGGGTACAGGAACCCCGCCCCCAGAATCCCTTCAAGCCCGGGGGTCCGTCCCCGGCGTAGTGCCCTCAGCGACTCTCCCACGCCAGCCCTCACCCCGCAGACTGCCTGTGCCGGGCCGCAGCTTCCTCATCCGTCCCCTCTCTCGTCTGCGCTCAGCAGCGCGTCGAGCGTCATCCACCCGTTGCAGTTCGGGCAGTGCCGTTCCGCCCACTCCCAGATCGCCTCATCCCGGCTCAAAAGGCTCCCGTCCGGCGCCACGTACCACAGGGAACCCCCTGCCGTGCGGAACGCGCGAAAGTACATCCTCAACTCCCCACACCGCACCCAGTCGTCCTCCCGCTTGTCGTAGGTCATGCTTGGCTTGAGCGGCGCGGCCCACGTCCAGGAGACGGAACGCGAACGGGCCGGTGGGACGTGCCGTTCAGAAGGCACCATTGGTACGAGACTGGCGGGCGGCACGAACCCCGGCGTCTGCCCCGACAGCAGCTTTCCCAGAAGGCGGGAGAAGGCCTCCACCTGCCCGGGTTTCCGAGTCCGCGTGATGTACAGGACGTCAAGTCGGCTGTCGTCCCACAGGACGACGTTTTTCGAGGGCCGAGGGGTGACCAGGGAGTACGGCGGCACGGTCGGGTCCCTTCGGGTGGGCGTCCACCACAGGGGAGCTGTTGGGAAGAGACGCAAGACCGCCTCAACGCCCTTCGACTCACCCAGGGTCGCGGCACCGATGATGACGAAGGAGGGGATGTTCCTACCCGGCCGGGCCGCAGTGGGGAGACGAGGCTGCCCGCGAAGGTTGATCAGGTCGTCCGGGCGCGCTGCACGGGACGCTTGGAGGCGGCTTTCGCGGTGTTCCCGCCGGTCGAGGTGCTCGAAGATGGTGTTCTCACGGCGAGGGTGCGGCCAGGAGCGGAGGGTTCGCTTCTGCTTCCGGGTCGGCCGGGGTTTTCTGTCCATGACGGGTCCTCCAGGATGGTGGGGGTGTGGCGGACAGGTGGGGGTTCCGGAGGTGAACGCGCGCGGGTCACGGCGTCCCTCAGGGGTCGCCGGCGGCGATCCGCAGCAGCGGGCGTTCGACGAGGTCCGGGCGGCCGGCTTTGATGGCGTCCAGCATGGAGACGAGCGGGTCACTGACCCGGACGGCGCGGGCGGGCGGCCAGGGGCGGCGCAGCACCGTCGTCGCCGATGACCCGAACAGTTCCGCGAGGGCGCACCCCAGGTCGTGCAACCGGGGCAGGGCCACCTCCGGCGGGGGGTACGCGTGCAGGGCGAGGGTGAGTTCCTCCACACGCCAGCCGAGGAGGCGGGCCACGCACGGCGCGTCCTGGGCTTCCTTGCACCGTTGTGACGCGGGCGGGTCGTTCAGGGCCAGCCAGGGGTACAGGGGCCGCCAGCGCCGCGCGGCGGGCGTGACCCGCACCAGGTCGAGGGGCACGGGGCCGTGCGGGGCTTCCCGGACGCTGGCCGCGTCGAGGCTCACCCCACCTGGCCAGAGGATGCGCGTCCCGTCCGTGGTCGGCGCCGCGCGGACGCGCTTGAGAGTCAGCGGCGCGAAGCGGTCCTCGCCGAGCAGCGCGGCGTACCGGACCTGGTAGGCCTGGTCGTCCTCGAAGGTGACGACGATCTCCGCCCGGCCGGGTTCGGGCAGGACTTCCACCGCCACCGCCCGCACGTCAGCGGTCATACGAGCCCTCCAGGGTGGCGAGGACGCAGAAGGCTTCCACGAGAACGCGATGAACTCTCGCCGGGGGGACCGGCCAGGTGCCGCGGACGAGGCAGGTGCAGCGGCGCCGGTCCCCCCGGCTGCGCAGGGCGTACACGCGGGCGTCCCCGGTGAGTTCCCGCATCGCTCGTCGCAGTCCCCGCAGGATGAACGGCCGAGGACCGGCCTCCCGCCGGGGCAGGATGAGCAGGATGGTCGGCGGGCGCGGGGTCACGACGCCCCCGTGGGGACGAGGGACTGCGCGTACGCTTCCAGGACCGGTTGAAGGCGGGGCAGGTCGTTCAGGCGGAAGCGGCGGTACAGCTCGCTGTACGTTCCGGCGGTCAGGGGTCCCTGCTGGAAGGCGGGTGAGAGCCGCCAGTCCCCCTCCGTGACGCGTGCCCACACCCACGCTGCGGCAACCCGGTGCTTCCCATGCAGGTGGCCGGGATCACGGCCGGTCCCGCGCAAGAGCTCGCACCAGGTGTCGTACGGCACCTCCTCGTAGTTTTCGAACGCGCGGCGGCGGGCGGCGTAGTCCACCTTGTCCGCCCGGGTGGAGAGCCGGTAGGCGAGGTCGTGCAGGGCGAGCGCGAAGTCCTCGGACCGGCCGAGGGTCGTGATCACCCCCATGACGTTGTTCGCACTGCCGGTCGCGGTGCTGGGCGGGAGGCCAAGCGTGTGCGCCGCGCTCAGCCAGGAGACGTCCTCGGCGAGCTTGACGAGGTTCATGCTGATCACCCGCCGCGCCGGGTCATCCCCGACGTCCGTGCCGGTCAGCAGCGGTTGGAACGCCCGGCGGTACTCGTCCTCCCACAGGAGCTGTGGGACGTGCTCCGCGCTGAATGCGTACCCTTCACCCCCATGCCGCGCGTACGGGGACCGGTTCCCGACGCGACGGGGAAACTCCGCGTTGGGCGCGAGGACGAGGTTGAACGCTTCCAGGAGGGGACCGGCGAAGTTGAAGTCGATGGCGGCGAGGCGGATCTTGTTGCGCTTCAGGTCCTGCACGCGCGCCACGAGCCACGCCATGCGGCGGCAGAGTTCCCCGACGTTCGGCGCGTCGAGAAGTTCGACAGCGACGGGCAGGATGGCCGCCATGAGTGCACTGGACCGTTGCTGCCCGCGGTACCCGATGAGGCTCGGCCCGCCGCGCCGTGCGCCTTTCCCGCGGAGTTCCTCGCGTTCCCGCAGGCGGGCGTCCCGGTCCTGTTCGAACGCCTCGAAAGCCGCGAGCGCCTCCGGGGGCAGGCCCGGGCCGAGGTCTTCCGCGAACGCGCCGTACAGGATGCTCGCGCAGAGGGCCCGCAGGTTCTCCGCGTACATCAGAGTGGGGCGGTCCTCACCGAGGTACCGGGTGGTGGGCCCGGAGAGGGCCTGGTCGATGCGGCGCTGCGTGTTCAGCACGCGCGGGTACGGCCGCAGGTCGATGGTCTGCACGCGGGCGAGGTCCTGCCCGCAGGGGCGGGCGCTGCGGCCCTCACCGACCGCACCCGGCGGTGGGGCGTTGTAGCAGACGCCCGGCTGGGGGATGAGGCTGGCGTACAGGGGCGCGCCGCCCCACTCGTGACGAATCCCCCCGAACGGCTTCCCGCACCGCGGGCAGAGGTCCGCGAGGAGCACCGCGTGCTTCGTGCACGCGAAGGTCAGGACCAGCTTCCACCGCACGAGAAGCGCGCGGTTCTCACCCACACAGCAAGGGCAGACGCGGGTGGTGGTGAAGAACGCCCACCCGTCCTTCGCGGCGAGGCGGACGCTGTTGGCATCCCCCGGGTCCACGCCGGAGAGGTCCACGGCGACGCCGTGGTACACGCTGAGCAGCATGCCCCGCACGGTCTCCTCGTCCAGGCGGGTGAGCCGCGCGAACTCACGGAGGCGGTCCTCCTCGAGGACGACGCCGAACGCATGCCCGATGCTTTTCACGTGGTCCTCGTCGATCAGGCCGGTGTGCGCCATCAGCGTGACGAGCGGCAATTTCAGGGGTAACCCTGTGCTGAGGCGGATGAGGTAGCTGCCGAGCGTCTCCCCCGGGATAACGGGCACGCGGAAGTTCAGGACGCGCCGAGCGAGTCTCACGCGGCCTCCTCCAAGCCCAGGATCTCCCGGTAGCTCGCCTCGGCGTTGCGGCTGATTTTCACCTGCGCGAGCAGTTTCCGGTTGAGGGTTTCGGACTTGCCGATGGCGATGTTCGCGGCACGCCGCACGAGGTTGGTTAGGGTCCCGATGGACCCCTGCGTGCGGTCCCAGAGGTAATCACCCAGCTTCAGGAGCGTGCCCGGCCGGTACTTTTCCAGCACCAAGCGCTTTTCGAGTTCCGTGAGCACGAAGGCCCAGCTGGCTTCATCCCGGCGGAAACGGTCGACCGGGCAGCGGACGAACCGCCCTCCCGTCTGCGCGCCGGACAGGTCCAGGTCGGCACCCTCGTCGAACAGGCCGCAGGCTTCCAAGTTGATCCCCGCGAAGATGAACGTCACGTCCAGGTCCGACGCGAGCGCCTTGATGTGCTCGTTCACGACGAAGTTCGCTTCCTGGACGCGCTTGTTCTTCTGATCGCGCAAATTTAGGAAGTGGATGTCGTCGACGAGGATGACCTGCGTGTGGAGGTTCACGACCGCGTCGATGAGCGCCTGCGTGAGTTCCTCGGTGGTCACGTTCGCCTGGGAGCGGCGCAACGGGATGTGGAAGAACTCCGCGAGGCGGATGTTGAAGCTTTTGGGGGTGCATTTCGAGGGCAGGGTGACGTACGCCACGGGGGCGATGAGGTCCGCGTCCCGCGGGTCGACGGGCGGGAACTGCGCGCGGAAGTCGAGTTCGAACCGCTTGCCGATCTGCGCGAGGATGGTGCTCTTGCCCAGCGTGGCGGGCCCGTCGATGGCGAGTCCGGGCTTGGCGCTCTCGTCGGACTCGTCGTTGTTCTCGAGGATGGTTTCCGCCTGCATCAGCGCGTTCTGCATGCTTGGTGTGAAGATGCGCGGGGCGGTCTTGTGGTACCGGCGGCGGGCCCGGTGGTAGTCGAGGACCTGCTCCGGCGACCAGTGCTGACGTTCTCGGGCGGGGACGATCAGGGGTTTCGACGCTTCGGGGCGGTTCACGAACGCCCGCCAGTGCTCGATGCGGACGAGGCGGCGGCGCACATCCTCCCGGCCCTGGAGGGGAACGGGAGCGTCGGGAATGCGGAAAGCCATGAGGTACCTCCGGTGTTACTCGTCGTCGTCGCTGAAGTCGTAGAGGTCCGTGATGTCCCGGGGAATGTCCCCCACGGGTGTGAAGGGACGCTTGGAGAGCGTGGGTGCGGGCGGTGGGGGCGGCGGGGGCGTGACGGGTTCACCGAGGACGTCCTCGCGGTCCTGCTCGGAGCGCAGCACCTCTTGCATGCGCTGAAGTTCCCGGCGCCGCTGCTTCAACTTGGGCACCTCCGCCTGAATGCCGCGGACGAGGCTGTCCAGCGCGGCTGACACCTCCTCCGGGGAGCGCACGTGCCCGGTTTTCTTGAACGCGACGTCCTTCGCCTGTTGGAGGAGTTCGTCCGTGAACTGGGCGTGGGGGAAGGCGGTGGGTTTGCGTTCCAGTCGGACCCACGCGCCCGTCCTGGGGTTCTGGAAGTACAGGTACCGCAGGTCGCGCGGGTCCCGCCGGAAGATCCAGCGGTGCTTCAGGTGCGTGTCCTGGGAGAGTTGGTTGCGGAACGGGCCGAGGTCCGGGTGGTCGTAGTACAGGCCCATGTACTCCACGCCGTAGTCGTGGATTATCCGCGCTGGGAGGGCTTCGAGCAGCTGGTAGTAGATGTCCTGGCCGAGCGGCGCGACGAGCAGCCCGGCGGTGCGGAGTCCCACTTCGAAGAGGTCGTTCGGACTTAGGAGCACCTTGGGGTAGTCGGGGTGCTTCAACCCGCCATGCGGGCGGAAGTGGTAGTGCGTGGCGAGCCACTCGCCGATACGGGCTTCCACCTCGTGCGGGAAGTACACGGCGTCCTCTTCGGGGTTCTTGCCGCGCTGCTGGACGTTGCTGCCGATGTACCCGGGAATGCTCTGGCAGAAGGTCTGCGCGAACGTGCGGAACCACCGTTCGATCTGGGGTTTGTCCGTCGGTGTGTACGGGCGGGCGTACAGGATGGTGACGCCGAGGAGTTTGCAGATGTTCCGCATGTGCCGGCTGGTGAAGATCCAGCCGTTGTCGACGACGACCGTGTCGGGGAGCACCCAGGGGATCGCGGCGAGATCCGTGCCTTCCGGCAGGTGGTACACCCGCAGCACCACGTGTTCGGGCACGCCGACGTACGGGTAACGGGCGCGGGAGGGCCAGCCGGGCAGCATCCGCTTGGGCGTGATGACGTCGTGGAAGGCGAAACTTAGGTCAATGGCGCGCCCGGCGGGCACGAGGCGGGCCGTGACGATCGAGCGGGAGTACAGGTCCATCCCGACGAGGCACTTGCACCGCTGCACGACCCCGGGGTCCAGGGGGTGGAGGCAAAAGAAGTCGCCGGGCGTGAGGTCGAACAGGACGTACTCGCCGGGCCGGGTGGAGAGGACGCCCTGGTACATGTGTTTCGGGCGGTTGTCGAGGCTGCGCCGGGTGGGCGCGGCGCCGAACAGGTGCTTCGCTTTCCCCACGACCCGCAGGAGGCGCTGCACGGAACGGTTCGACGGGGGGCGGGCCAGCGGCACGCCGTCGTTGAGCTTCTCGGCCTCGCGTTTCACGGCGAGGGCGAGGTTCACCCGGGTGACGTTCGATCGGTTGATGTGCGCGGCGCTGACCTTCCGGGCGGCGTCCACGACCTGCGGCGGGTTGTGCCCGAGGGGATTGCGCCGGGGAACCTTGCGCAGGTTCACCAGGGCGATCAGGCCCACCTCGCGGTAGTTGCGGGCGAGCTTGCGGAGGCGTTCCACCTCCTTGCGGACGAGGCGGTCGAGCTTCTCGCCGGTCGCGTCAGGGTGAGCTTTGAGGACCAGTTCGCGGGCCTTGTTCTCCCGGCGTTGCATGACGGGCACGAGCGCCGGGTTGTACGCCTCCCGCGGCTCCCCGGGGCGGGGCAGGTCCTCGCGGCCGGACGCGAAGCCCGTCTCGTACTCGTGAATGTGCGCTTCGAGGTCGAGGGCGTCCCGAACGAGGATCTCAGGGTACGTGTCCAGGATGACGCTGCGCGGGTCGAAGCGGCGGGCGTCCTTCTCCGGGATGATGGGGATGAAGTCGTCCGCGGCGTGCAGGTCGACGAGGTCGACGAGTTCCACCCGGCCGAACGGGTCGCGCAGGCGCAACTGGCCGTCCTCAAAGGCGGGGTCAGCGACGACCCACTGGGTGCTGCGGTAATGGAGTTTCAACCCGGCCTTGAATTCGATGGCGAGGGGCATCAGACCCTCGCGTGAATCACGCTCATGTCCGAGAGGGGTACGTTCAGGTCAGTGGTGAGGTCCTGCTTCCAGAGCAGATAAAACAGCACGGGCCGGGCGAAGAACGGCTCGCCGACGGCGTCCGCGAGTTCCCCGAGGGGTCGGGGGGTGCGCCGCGCGAGGTCCAGCAGGGCGGGCGCGTACTCGTCCAGGGCGTGCGGGGGGCGGCGGTGACCGCCCAACCAGCGCAGGTTGAACAGGTGCGTGGGGTGTGGTTCTGACCGCACTTCGTACGCCCAGCCGATGGCAGAGCAAGCCTGACGCGTGGTCTGGAAGGCACGCTGGGTGTCCTCGTCCGTGGTGTGGGCGGTAGGGCGGACGTCGAGGACGAGGCGGCGCTGCCCGACGCGGTCGGCAAGCAGGTCTGGGTAGTGCCCGAGGACGCGGCCGTCCTCGGCCGTCCAGGTGAGGAGGAACGGTTGAGCGGCGACGCGCCGCACGCCCCGGTCCTGGTCGAGTTGCCGCATGACGGCCTCTTCCAGGCGGGACTCGAACGCCAGGTGCACGCCCTGCGTGGTGAACCAGTACTCGCCCGTCTGGTTCACCTGGTGCCGGTAGTTCTGCACCTTCCGGCAGGGTTGGAGGTCGGCGAGGGAGAGGGTGAGGAGCGCGTCCAGCGGGGCATCCTGGACGACTTCACCATCGCCCCTCACGAAGGAGACGCGGTAAGATGTCATTCGGCTTTCCCTTCTGGGGGGCCAGTGGAAGTGCCAAGATCTTGCTTGCCGGCGGGACTTGGCACTTCGCGCGCTTCATGAGAATGAAGCTTGTCCTGGTGTCCCAGGATCCCCCACGGGCATGTTACGCCCCCGGTGAAAACGAGGTCTAGCCCTTGGATGAGTGGGAAGATGAGAAGCCCAGGGGGAAAATCACCGGGGACTCAGAGTGGAATGCGTGCTGGACGGCGTGAATCACGCTTGTGTAGGTACATGTGTGGGGACAATCGGCGACACGCGGTTTTCCCACTTTTACGCTGTGTGTGAAAACTGGTCCGGCCGCCGCTCGGAGGGCCCGTCGAATTGCCGACGCAGGCGCGCGCGGCGAAGCTGCGATATGACCTGGGATAAGCGCCGCGCGCCCGGGCGCGCGGACGTTGCTCATGCGCACTTGACTCAGGGATCACCGATGTTCAAAGAGGACCGGCCGGGTCCCCCTGGGGCGATCGTGGATGTACGATGCGCTCAGGTTGACGCCAGCCGGTTCACTCCCCGTGTCAGCGGAGTTTTAGGGTAGGCGGCATCGCCCGCGCGCGCAAGGACGCCACGCGGACGGCACGAGGACGCCGTGGATGCCGCTCCCTCCCGGCCAGACCCGTCAGCCGGGAGGGAGGCAGTGCGGCCGCTGGTCACTGGCCGCGGGAGACGGTGATGTCGACAGGAAGTTCGATCCTCGCGTGGGCGACCTGATCGCCCACCACGGCTGCGTTCGCGAGAGCCGTACGAGGGGCACATGACGCAATCATCTTTGCCAGCAGGCGTGGACCGTCCTGCCATGACGGCGGCGCTTCAGCGCCTCGATGACATTCTGGGTGTGCAGCACGGGGGGTTGTTGCGGCGGTTGCAGACGGAGTTGGAGGTCCTCGATTGGGCATGGCGGCGAGGCTGCCTCCTGATGGAACGAGATGCGCTTCCAGCAGACGAGAGGTATGCCGTCATTGACGGGTGGCGCGCCCTGCTGAACGCGTTCGATGACCGTGGTGTCCCCCCGGCGCTTCCTGACACTCCGGGCCCTGCGGTGAATTTGCGCATCGTACCTTCCGACGAAGCTTCTGCCTATGAGGCACGGTTGCGTGGGCAGCTCGCGGGGTTGCCGTGGGAGGCCCGGCCGGTGTGCGCGATTGAAGCCCTTTTGGACGCGCAGGCCTTCGCCGCATCTTTGACGTGCAAGGACGCGGTAAAACTGCTGCTGCTGGCCTGTGACGCCCTGGGCTTCCGCCGCGTGGACCCGGGGGAGTTTGGGATCGCACTCACGTACTTCCAGCGGCTGGTCGCGCGCGGCTGGGTGGTAGCCAAGGCGTGGACGGCTGTGTCCGCCCGGCGCGAGGTGATGTTGATCGCTGGCAATACCCGGTCGGAGGGGTGCGTTGTGATGGAGCCCTGCGCGCCCGGGGAGAGCCGTCACTCGATTGGCGTCACCGACGAGGGCCGCGTCAGGTTCCGGGCGCATCTCACGTTCATCAAGGCTGACCTCCTGGAGGACACCTTGCGGGCGCTCGCGGCGGTCGGCGTGACGGACAGGGTGAGCCGCCCTGGCTTCGTGCTGCATGACGCGGCGACGGCTCCTCGTCTTGAAGGGGTGGGGTGAAGTGGGACGGTCGCTGGGTTCCGGGAAGGAGCGGGCGATGCAGCGAAAGCAAGCGCGAACGACGCTGAGAAAGAAAACGGGCACGCGGACAGGGCGCACTGCGGTGAAGGGCAGACCCGACCCGGTGGAGAAGAGAAAGGTGCCGTTCGCGTTGAGGATGAGTCGGTACGACAAGGACCGGCTGAAAGTGCTTGCTGATCACATGGGGTTGACCGTTTCTGTCAATTCAACTTGAGGGTGTCATCAGGTGGTGTGTCCAGCACGGGCTTCAGCCTTTGCATAAAGCAGGATGTCAGCAGGGGTTATTCAGCTGAGAATGTCATCTTTTTGCGACTCATTGTCCGGGCGTCGAGCAGGACCCTTCTAGCTGGGGGTAGCGTGACACCACCAGCCCGATATTGAGATTGCCCGCGAGACGCAGCAGCTCCGCCGGAAAGGCGTCCGCCTGATGGGCGACGTCGCGGTCCTCGATGCCGAAGTCCAGTTCACACACGTCCACCCCTGGAAAGTCGGCAAGTGGGGCCAGCTCGGCCGCATACCGCTTCAGGAAGGCGATCGTGTCGTCAATCTGCCCATCGAGGTCGTCGAACTCCGCTTCGCTGGTCACCAGGAAGAAGCCGGACCACTCCATCCGGCGCCCCCGGTGTTCATCCAACTTCAGCCTGTCACCCCAGCTCGTGTCCAGCACGGACTTTTGCATCTGCATAAAGCAGCATGTCAGCAGCCCTTGTGAAGCTGAGCATGTCATCTTTTTCGGGCAGCGCGGGCATTGCCACCGCCTTACTTCGGCGCGGTCCCGGGCGTAAGCCCAAAGCTGAAGCTGCGATACTCCCCACCCAGCGACACCCCCAGCCACCCCTCCTGCACCGCCCGCCCGGGGCCGGTGCGGTTGGGGTCCAGCGTGCGCGGGCGACACGACCAGCAGCGGGTGACGGTCAGGGGCGCGGTAGCATGCCGTTCTGTTGGGGAGGTGGCCATGGTGAACGCACACGATTTGGACCGGGTGGGCATCAACAACGTCGACCTGAGCTACTGGCTGGTCGATGAGGGAACTCACAGTTACTTCACCCCCATGATGGAAGCCCGGCAGGGCGGTGACGGCACTGCCGCTCACATCTGGGAGTTGCTTCATCACGCGGGTATGCCCATCCTGGACGTGAACGAACGAGCCTACAAGCTTCACTGGGCAGGTCCTGAAAGCCTGCCCCGCTTCACAGCTGAAGGCACCCTCGCCACCCAGGACATCCTTGACCTCGTTACCCTGATGCCCCACGTGCAGCACCCTGGGATGCGGGCGCGCATCGGTGACATCGCCTGGCACACCGCCGAGAGGAAGGACCGCAAGTACGTTGTAAGGGCCGCGAGGGATGCTGTTGAAGCGTACCTCACGTACGCGAACCACCTCGTCCAACACCCCTCAAACTTCGACGTGGACATCGCTGAGGCGCTGACGCGAGCCTGGGACCTCACGCTGAGCGTGGCAAAAAGCGACGAGGGCCTGAAGGGCCGGGTGTTGGACGAAGCCCTCAAAGTCGTGCGTGACGACGAGCGTCACCCGACAACACGCCTCCTGCTGCTGCAAAGGCTCCCCGCCAAGCAGGTGGATGCTGCGGAGATGGCCAGCCTGGCTGGTGAAGCCGCACGCCGGGCAGAGCAGGGAAATTACCCCAACTACGACACGAACTTCACCCCGGCGGAAGGTTTCCGTGCAGTGCCCCTCCCGTTCATTGCCATGCAACTGCACGACGTCGCCGCCAGGTGGCACCGCCGGAACAATGACTCGGAGCAGGAGCGCGTGGCGCAACTGGACTCCATCGACGTGGAAGCCCGCCAAGCCCGCGCGCGCGCGGCGGCGGGTGATCACATGGGGGCCGCTTTCGCGCTCATGGGGGCCATGCGGCGACGTCAGCAATTGCTGGGGAGCGGGGAAATGGAGGTCATCCAACTGCACGGTGAGGCCCGCGAGGCAATGAAGGCGGCGCGCGAAGGGCAGACTCCCCAAACCGAGGACATTACGCAGCTCGTGGAGCGAGCAAAGCCCGGCATCCTTGCCAAACTCGACGGGAGGAGTTTAAGGGAGGCCATCTTCATCCTCGCGCACTTGCCTTCCTTCCGCCCCCGCGACGAAGTGGAGCGGCTGACCACGGACGCGCTGGATACCTCAGTGCTGGCCAGGCTGTTCGGAAACGTTGAACTCAGCGCCGATGCACGGGTGACGGCAACCGCGGGGGGACGAAGTGACGAGCAGTTCGCCCACTGGCGGGTGGAGTTCCAGAACATGGTGCGCCAGACGTACGTCCACACGACCATCAACCCCGCGCGGGAGTACATTCGCGAGCAGTACCGCTTGGACCCGCAGGAAATGATGGACGCCATCGGCGGGGCTCCCCTGGTGGGAGACGACGACCAGATCAGTGTCGTGCGTGGAATTCACGCGGCATTGACCGATGACGACCTGGTCGCGGCGCACCTGCTCGTTCCCCGCCTGGAGACCGTGTTCCGACGGGTGCTCGACCAGACGGAAGGTCAGCTCCCTTCCGCAGTGAAGAGCGACGGCACCGAGGACGTGCGGATGCTCGGCCCGATGCTGGAGAACCCCGAATACCGCGACCGCCTCGACGAGTATTTCGGGCCTGACCTGATGTTCGAGATTGAAACGTTCTTCAACTCCAAGCCCGGCCCGAACGCCCGCAATGCCCTGTGCCACGGCTTCGCCCCGGACGCCTTCTACGAGGACTGGCCGGGCGTGATTGCCACGCACCTGCTCATGCGCGTGTACCTCACCCTGCCGAAACTGGCGGACGCAGCGGAAGCGCCCGACGACAGCGGCCCTGCGGAGGAGGAACAACCAGCTGCTGCGCCTCAGGAGCAGACGCCGGACGCTTAACACACTGGGGCAGTTCGACCGGGGGCTCCCCCGAGAGGCCATCTGAACTGGGGCGGGGTGCATCCCGCCCCAGTTCATTCCTCTTCCTCGCCGCCCTCCTCCTCGTCGAGGTCGTAGTCGGCGAGGTACTCCTTGAGGGCCTTCTCGAAGTACAGGGGGGCGGGTTTCGTCGTCCACTCCCCGAAGTGCGCGTAGCACTGCCGCAACCATTCCACCAGCCGCGCCACCTGGTCGGGCTGGTCACCACCGGAACGCACGACGGCAATCTCCACGCCCGCCGGGGTCGTCCACGCGTCCGTGTGGACTTTCATGGTGTCCGCGACGTAATGCTGCCCGGTGTCGTCGCGTACCTGCCTCATGCCGTACATGACCCGGTACCCGGAGCGGCCCTGGGTCTGCCCGGTGCGGATGGTGCTGCCGAAGGACAGGTACACGTTCGTGCCCTGCGTGTCCGTCACCTTGAACAGGTCCGCTTCCGCCGCTGAGGGCGCGTGGTAGCGGATGATCTCCGCGGTGGGCTGGCCGTCCTCGCCCTGCACCGCCCCGTGGAAGTCCTTGTCCCACAGCACCTTCGGGCTGTTGCTGGTGCGGACGCGGACGAGGCGAGCGTGCGGCCAGGCAGCTTCCGCGTGGAAGGTGCCGTCCAGGTGAACGTTGTTCGGGTCGATGACCTCGTCCTTCAACCAGGGCCACACGCTGCGGCTGCTGTCCGCGTCGACGATCACCAGCGGCCGCTGCGCCCGCTTGCCGAAGTCGGCGAGCGCCTCCCGGAAGAACGCCTGCGTCCGCCCGCCCAGTTGCTCCCAGCGGTTCTGCACGGCCGTGGTGAGCTGCACGGGGCCCAATCCCGCGAGGGTCACCAGCGCCTGCGGGAGCGGCATCAGGGAGGTGTGCACGGGCTGACGGCCGTCCCCCTCGTACGCGAAGCGGGCGCCGCACGTGCCCGTCTCCACGTCAAGTTCAATCGCGAACGGCAGGAAGCTGCGGTCGTTCCCGATGAAGCGGGTGGTGTTGCGCCGCACGACGCCCAGCGCGAGGATGCGGTCAGGGTACGCGCCGAACAGGCTGGGCACGTCCTCCTCGTACACCTTCCTCGCCTCGGCGATCACCTTCCCGGGTTTCACCCGCCCGGCGCTCTTGTAGGCGAGGTCCAGCCAGCCGATCATCAGGCGATCCTCGAAACTGCGGTCAATGCCCGCGTCGATCTCATCCTGAGTCTTCTTCCGGCCGCGCGGCGCTTTCACGGCCGCTTCCTCGCGGGCCTCGTCGCGGGGCCGCAGGTACTGCACGGGCACGCCCAGGCCCTGAGCGAGGGCGATGCGCGCCGCGCGTTTGTTCACCAGGTCGTCGTGCTGGTTCCCGGGGTACCACTGCCGGGCGATGACCAGCACCCCGTCCACCCGGCGGCCGGTCTTCTCCTCGTGGGCCTTCACCGTCCGGATGAACGGGTCCCATTCCGCCATGCGCAGCGCCGCCCGGTCCGCATTCCCGGGTTTGTGATCGGGGGATTTCGGCTGCGGGACCGGCAGTGTCGAGCGCGGGCCGTGCGCGAGGGGACTGATGGGCACCCGGACAGTGGTGACGCTGCCGCCCAGGATGGTGGCCAGGCGTGCCTCGGCCTCGCGGGCGTCCTCCTCCTGGCCGGGCTGCACGGCGATCACCAAGTGGTGCTCACCGTCGTACACGTCCCGGATGCTCTGCTGCGCTTCCTCCAACCACTGCCGGTACTTCTCTTTCTTCTTGCTGTCGTCGCTGTCGCGCTTGCCCCAGTGCTGGTCGCGGTCCTTCACCTCGCGGGTGGACGTTTCCAGGTACCGCAGGCCCTCCCAGGGGTGCAGGCCCAGGGCCTTCATCGCATCGACGAGGCCGGTGAACCCGTCCAGCTTGTCCTTGTCGGGCACGCCGCTCTTCGTTTCGCTGCGTTCGCCCACCCCGTGCTTGAGGCCGACGAGCAACCGGCACCCGGACAGGCGGTGCCCTTCCTTCACGATCTTCTCCGCGGTGAAGGTCGTCTTCGGGAAGTACCGGCGGGCGATCGGGCCGAAGTCATCATCCGGCGCGTACACCCACCCCGCTTCCGTACGCACGCGTTTCAAGGTGAATTGCAGGGCCCGGGTGGACCCGTCCGGGAGGGCGTACGCGCTGAGCGTCTTTGTGGTCGCCTTTTCCTTGAGACCTGTCGCCCACACGCGTTTGCTGAACTCGGTGATGATCACGGGCGTGGGCCGGCCGGGGTAGCTGAACACGCGGAGGCGCACGACGAGGCTGAAGCGGCTTCTGCCGCCCACGGGGACCGGGTCCGTCATCAGTTCCGCCTGGTTCTGCTCCAGTTGCCCGCTCGCGATACGCCGCAGGGCGCCCAGGTCAGGGAACGGGGCCTGCCCCTCCAGGCCGCGAGCGACGAAGTCCGCGAGGTCCGCGTAACTGCTGGGCGTGAGGGCCTTCGCGGTCTTCCCCAGACTCGTCCCCCACTCGAACACCCGCGTGCTGCGTTCCCGGGTGGTGAGGGCCTGCCCAGCGCGCACCAGCTGCTTGAGTTGCCCCAGGGCCGCCACCGCGTCGGGGTGGTGGGCGTGTTCGGTCACGTCGTCCACCAGCCAACCCAGGGCGGCGTCCCGAGCGGCGGGCAGGGCGTCGTCCGGCGGGGTGAGCGTCCACGAGAGGGTGCGGTGCTTGGCGAGGCCCAGGGTGCGGTCCAGGCGGAGGTTCCGCTGATCACCGAGTTCCAGCCGACCACGCAGCCCCACGACGGGGAGACTCACCTTGGGTTTCTGACTGTTCATGGCTTTGGAGAGGGCACCCAGTTGGTGGTAGGCGGCGTCCGACCACTGCACGACCGTCACCCGGTGCACCTGATCGCGGCCGCGGCCGTTCATCACGAAGGCGAGTGCGATAGGGTCGTCACGCACGTCCCGTTCCCGCTTCACAATGCGCCGCACGCGGGTGTCCGCGTCCCCCTGCGGCATGACGTTCGGGGCGGGCGGGTCAAGGTCCTGAATGGTCATGCGTAATCCCCTTCCTCTTCCTCGGTGTCCCCGAGGACGTCGGCGAACAGGTCCTCATCCTCGTCGGGCGTGAATTCACCCGTTTCCAGCAGGCGGTCCGGGTCGAAGTCGTCGAACTGATCCTCGGCCCCCGCGGGACTCGGGTTGAAGAGGTCGTTGGTGCCGCCGCGGCCCCGTTCCCCCTCGCCGGGGAGGCGCAGGTTGACGACGTCGCGGAAGGCGTTCAGGAACACGCCGTACAACGCGTGGTACACGTCCCGCTGGTCCGGGTCGGCGTGCGCGAGGCAATCTTCCAGCACGTCCCGCATGAGGACCAGCACGCTGGACCGCTCACTTTCCGGGCGGCCCTCGGCGCTGTTGGGCGCCCAGGCGGCGTCCACGAAGTACACCTCGACGGGCATGCGCTTGCGCATCCCCCGGCCGATGGTCTGGAGGATGGGCACGAGCAGGTTCGCGGCGAAGTTCCGCAGAGTCCGGTCGTCCAGGCGACTGGCGCTCATCGGGCGGGCGAGGAGGTTCGAGATGCGCTTGTACGTCTTGTACCGCTCCACGTCGTACACCTGCCGCGCTTCCGAGAGGGACAGGCCAGCCATCACGTTGTGGTCCAGGTGCTGCGTGCGCTGCGCGAGGAGGGACACCATCAGGCTCAGGTCACCGGCAGCGGGGTGCGGGCGGGTGAGGAAGTACACCGATCCCACCGCGGCCTTCCCGCCGTCCTCGTCGTCACTCTTGAAGACGATGTTGATGCCGCGGCCCAGGGCGGCGATCGGGAAGACGACCACGTCCACGTTCGGGTCCTGGCCGAGTTCCTCCACCTGGCCCTTGAGGACGTAGTTCAAGGTGCCCCTCGGCAGTTCCCGCAGCACCCCACGCGTCCGCTCTCCCAGGGAGGGGTTCACGTCGTTGATCTGCTCGACGACCAAGCGCACCTGATCGTAGGAGTTCACGACGAGCGCCGCTTTGCGGGGTTTACCCAGTTCGGTCCTGATGCTGGCCACGGCGCTCTGAAGTTCACTCAGGTCCCCGGCTCCGGGTTGCGCGAGGGCGCGCACCATCAGGCGCAGGTTATCCTCGCGGTCCGGGCCGCCCCCGGAGAACCGCAGGGGCTTCTTCGTGGACGGGTGCAGTTTCGGCAGGGCGTACAGCCGCACGGTGCCCACCTGGTCACTGCTGGGCGACAGGACGTAATCGGGTTTCTTGTCGACGTGGTACTCGGTGGACGCTTCCAGCCAGGAGGTGGCGCTGGCGAGCAGGACGTTCGCGCGGGACACCTCGTGCAGGCGGTGCATCAGCAGGCGCGGCGTGGAGTCCATCACCAGGTAGTCCACCTGGAACCCGTCGATCTCCGCGGCGCGGCGGTACCGCACGGCGGAGAAGGTGCCCAGGATGGACCGCGGCACCAGCTCCCGCATTTCCGTGGACGCCTTGGAGAACACCAGTTCGTCGGGGATTTCGCCGCGTTGCGCGAGGGGCCGCGCGGATTTCGCCAAGCGCTGGTAGCTCGCGACGGTGAATCCCACCGCGATCAGCAGCCGGACCTGCTCGCGGATGTCGTTCACGCTGCGCGCGTGGAACAAGTGGGCGAGGTCCCCGGCGATCTCCTCCACGATTTCCGTCGCGGCGGCCGCGTGGTCCAGGGCGAGGTACCGCTTGAGCGCGCCGTTCACCCGCAGCCAGCGTTCGTTCGCGTCCCGCACGTCCAGGCCCAGGGCGGGCGCGTACTTCTCCGCTTTCGGCCAGCCGGTCTCGTTCTCACTGCGGGAGAAGAAGGCGCGGTACATCGCCCGTTCCCAGAAGTCGGAGATGGCGCTGAAGGCGGCATGGTCGAAGTCGTCGAACGATCCGGCGGCGAGGAGCGCCTCGCGGATCAGGAAGCTGGCAGTGAGCAGCTTGTCCGCGTACTCGACGCCCAGGCGGTGGGTGCGTTTGTTCGCGAAGAGGGTGCGCACTTCGGAGACGAAGCGCAGCATGTGCCGTTCGAACTCGTTCGCCTGGAGGATGTACCGCAGCAGCCCGTCACTGACCTTCACGCGGTTCGCGGCGAGCAGGCCCGTCATGTTCTGGATGCGGATGTGCACGCTCTGGTCGTTGCCGGTGAGTTCCAGGGTGAGCGCCCCGTGCCCGTCGAGGACCTTCTGGGTTTCGTCGCACTCGTCGAAGATCACCAGGTCGAAGGTGTCCGCGATGAGCTCGAAGTACCGCAGGCGTTCCTCGCTGGTGTGCGCGGGAACGTTGGTGTCCGCGGACAGGATGTGACCCAGCCACACGTCGGCGTGCACGAGTTCCCGCTGGTTCTTCACGCGCCCGCACAGGCTCCACGCGGGGCAGAGTTTGCGTTCCTCGCTGCCCTGCTCGTAGAGGCTCTCGCAGGGCGCGTCGCCCAGCTGCCACTTCGCTGGCCATTGGTCGGCGAAGGCGGGCAGGGGGCAGGAGCCCGCGAAGAGTTCCGCGCCCTCGCGGGTGCGGGCGAAGCCACCCTCGCCCTGCCCGGCGATGAGTTCCGCCATGCGGTTGCTGTGCCGGCGGTGCGTCTGCCCGGACCGGCCCATCAGCAGGGCGACCCGCACGCCCTCGTAGCGGCGCAGCGTTTCCAGGTACTCCCGGGAGACTTCGATGGACGTGAAGAACACGGCCACCCGGCGCTTCTGGCGGGCGAGGAGGATGCACAGCAGCGCGATCAGCGTGCTCTTCCCCGCGCCCGGCAGGCCGATCAGGTGCTTGAGCTCGTGGAGGTTCAGCACGTCCGTGTCCGCCAGGCCCTGCCCGGTGGTCTGTTGCAGGCGGATCAGGCCGACGCGCGTCACCCAGAACTGCGACGGGCGGTGCTCGCGGGCGTCCTCGGCGTCCAGTTCCTCGGCGAGGGCGCGCAACTCCGCCCAGCGTACCTGGATGGGCCCGCGGGGACGGCGCCGCAAGTCGTGCTGCTCGATGGGCGGGAAGGTCAGGCCGCGCAGGCGGATGGGCACCCGAGTGTCCTTGTCGAGTTCGACGGTGAGGTCCACGTTCGGGTTGGCGAGTTGAAGGCCGTGCTCCCGGCGGCCGAGGCCCTTCATCAGGATCTCCTCGGCGGCGAGGACGTTCGGGTCGAGGCTGTACTCCGCCGTGAACTTCAGCGTTTTCGGGTCGATGACGAAGCTGCGGTGCTCGGCTTCGGAGATGAAGTCGTACACGGCGTTCTGCACGGCGTTCTTCGTGAGCAGGTCCCCGAGGATCACGCGGGCGCTCTGCACGGCCCGTTCGAAGGGCGCGGCCTGCGCGGAACGTTCCACCGACCGCAGGCCGGAGAGGAGCACGTGCAGGTGTTCGAGGCTGTCCTCGCCGAGGAGGCGCATCAGGGTGCAGCCCCACTGGATGCGTTCGTGTTTCGTCCAGAGGTCAGGCCGTTCCCGCACGTGAACCCCCCTTCCCGTAGGTCTTCTTCAGGTGCGAGATCGCGTCACTCACGCTCATGACCCGCACCATGCGTTTGTTGTCCGCGCTGAACTGCTCCACCAGCCGGTCCCGGTACGTGGGCGACCAGCGGCGGTCGGCGATGGCGAGGATGCGTTCCGGGTACTGCCCCAGGCCGCCCAGCCCGCGGTTCAGCCGCTGGGCGAGGCGCACGGGGTCGCGGTAATCCTTCACGTCCACGCCCACCTCCTCCCCGATGGACACGTCGCAGCGGTCGCTGTGCGGGTACAGGTGCACCCGGCCTTTGAGGGCCCTCACGCCCTGCAAACGGTCGTACAGGCGCAGTTCCTCCCGGGCGGGGTCCGCCCAGTACATCAGCACCTCCGGCCGGGCGACGTACGCCTGGTCCACCTTCAGGGGCGTGGAGTCCTCGGTGGGGTGGTCGTCGCGGCACCCGGCGAGGGTGCACAGGCCGTCCTCGCCGATCAGGCCCTGGCAGTGGGCGCAGCGGCGCACCAGGCCGTTCTTCACGTGCCCGGCGTGCACGGGCTGGTACAGGCCCTGCACGAACTGCACGGCGTCCAGGCTGAGTTCCGGGTTGGCGTTCAGGACCATCAGTTCCTGTGCGCTCGCCATGGGGTGCCGGCCGATGAACTCCCGGATGACGGTGTACGCGGCGTCCGCGTCGTCCTCGAGTTTCTTGAGGGTGGCGCGCAATTCGTCGTGGAGGTGGTTCTCGATCAGGTCGCCGAGGTGCGTGCCGTCCGCGCGCTGGGCGATGGTGCCGCAGTCCTCGCTGGGTACGCGGTACACGGGGTCCACGAGGATGGCGTTGCCGTCCTCGTGGAGCTCCGCGAGGGCGCGCGGCGCCCACTCCTTCAGGGGCGTGGTGCACAGTCGCAGCAGGACGTGCACGCTGGCAGCACGGTCCTCCTGGCCCTCCTGGAAGTAGTGCCGGCCGAGGCGCGCCATCGCCTGGTGGAGGCTGAGGGGAGTGTTCTCGATGCCGGTCTTCTTGGCGTCCGTGTGGCCCACGATGGCGCCCTTGCCCACCAGGCGGTGCTGTTCGAGGATGCCCTTGGCGAGCAGGTGCAGGGTGATGACCGGTTCGGCGTCGGTGCGGACCAGGGGGGCCGTCCCCCCGACGAGGAGCAGGTGCAGGCGGTCGTCGTCGAGGGCGAGGACGCGGGTGACGGCATTTTGGAGGGTGAGGCCGTCGCCGCGCAGTTTCAGCAGGGCGAGCACCTCCAAGAGGTTGCGGCGGGTGAAGTTCCGGCCACTCAGGGTGAGGTGGCGTTTGGTGCGCCACAACCGCAGCGTGCGGACGTCCGGCACCTCCCCCGGCAGGCCCAGTCCTGCCGCAAGAGGCCCGAGCAGCGCGGCCGCTTCTTCCGCGGTTGCACGCTCAGGGAGGTTCTGGAGGGAGGTCACAATAAAAGCGTAACCTCATTTACAGACCGATGTCAATTCTCTCGTGATTGACACATCAAGTGTCATTCGGCCAGGGAGTATTTGAAGAGTACCGGGCGGCGAAGAAGACATTGGACACCTCGCCTGCCAGCCACGCCTGCTCCAACCGCGCGTCAACGTCGGTGAACGCTCTCAGGCTCACCGCAGCACCGGGCGCTGAGAGGGAGGAGCATTTCCCTTCCACTGTGCGGGCGCTTTGCCGCAGCCACATGCGTTTTTTTGAATCACCCGCTCCCCGCTGAGGCCTCGGTCAGGGTTCCAGCAGCAGGTCGACCTCACCGGGTTTCTGGTCCTTGTCGCCGAACAGGTGCGTCTGGGTGGGGTTGCTGAAGGGTTGGTGGAGTTGACGCAACTGCTTGTTCGGGAAGGCCGTTCGGAGAACGTCAATCGTCGTGTTCAGCGTGAACTCCCGCGCGTCCGTCCGCACCAGGACGCGCGCGTCCGGGGTGAGCAGGGCGGCGGTCGCGGCCGAGTTGAACGTCCGTTCCAGCAGCCGCCGGTACGCCACCTGCCCCTCGAAGCGGTCCTGCCACTCCCCGCTGGAGTACGTGGGGTGCGCGGGCCCCCCGAGCATCCACCGGCGAATCCACTGGTCGTAGTTGTAGTTGATCACCCCGCAGTACGGCGGGGACGTGAGGAGCAGGCGGAACGGGCCCGCCGCCCGGGTTTTCCCAAGGTCGCGGGTGCTGTCGCCCAGGACCGCTTTCGCTTTCGCGTTCGTGTCCGGCAGGCCGTGGTGGTACCGCCAGCGGATCTTGCCGCGCAGCAGTTCCCCCGCGTCCTTCTGCCGGGGGGTCATGTCGCGTTCCTTCCACCAGCGCACGGAGTAGTCGGGGCCCATCGACTTTGTCTGCCGCATCTGGTTGCTGAGGGCGTCCTTGTCCTTCCCGTGCAGGTCCACCAGGATGAACGCCATCAACGTCCGGTCGACCTTGCGGTCCTTCCAGCGCAGGTGCGTCCGCGCGGCCGTGAGGAAGCGCAGCACGTCCGGGCAGAACGCCCACGAGAAGAACTCCGGCATCTCCGGCACGGTCGTGGTCCGCGCGAGCGCTTCGATCTCCTCCAGGCGCCGCAGGACGTCCCGCGCGGTGGCCGGGTCCGTTTTCGTGCGCGCGTACAGCCAGGCGATGGGGTTGATCTCCACGCCCGCCGCGTTCCGCCCGAGGGCCGTCGCCGCCGCGAGGGTGGTGCCGCGCCCCATGAACGGGTCGAGGACCGCGTCACCCGGGCGGGTGTGCTCGCGGATGGCGGCCAGCGCGAAGTCCATGGGGAACATCGCGTACCACGGGCCCATCCGCAGCCAACGCTGCGTGGCGGGGGGAAGGCGGAGGGGTTCAGGGGGCGCTTCGAGGGTGAGGGTCATGGGTTACGGGATGGCCTTGCCGATGTGCTCGCGGGCCAGCTTATCAAGCACCTTCTCACCCATCTGAAGGGGGATGGCCGCCTCCGCGTGCGCGGCGATTAGCGGGATGATCGCGTTCGGGTACCGCATGGACACCAGCAGGTCCAGGAGGTCCAGCATGTCTCCCAGGCGCGGAAACTGCCCGGGTTCCGCAGTCGACCGCTCATCCTGCTCCGCGGCGAGAATGGCGCTGATCCCGACGATCATCGCGCCCGTGCGCGTCTTGTACAGGAACGGCCGGCCGTAGTACGTGTCCTTCCCCCACGGCTTATCGCTGACACTGGGCACCACGTACTTCTTGATGTACCCATCGTCGGGCAGCAGCACCGCCTGCTTCGTCAGACGGCCCGCCTGGTAGGCGGGGAACGCGTCCGGGTCCTCGTCTTCCTCGCGTTCCCGGTCGAAGTCCGCCTTGCTTTTGGTGTCCAGCCGCACCCAGTGGTCGAAGAACCGGCCGCTCTTCTCGATGCCGAACACCAGAATGTCGCCGCCGGTCTTCTCCCGCACGACCCCGTTGATGCGGGCGAGTTCCTTCTTGATCGCCTGGCTGAGCCACGCCGGGTGACCGAACACGGCGAGGCTGCCGTCCATCACGATGGCGGTGTCCTCGAACATGCCCCAGTTGCCGCTCTCGCGGCACACGCGTTCCATGTGCCGCAGGTACGCGACGAGGTAGAGGTGTTCCAGGACGCGCATGACCTCCCCGAAACTCTCCCCGTTGCTGCTGTGGTCACTGAAGCGTTCGTGGATGCGCAGGATGTCCGTGGGGTACACCGGGAACTTCCCGCACCCGCAGGTGCCCGCCGCGTAGTTCGGCGAGGGGTGGTCCTTCTCCCCGCAGGCGTCCATCAGCGGGCATTTCTGGTCCCTCTCCGTGGGCTTGTACTTCAGCAGCGCCTGGTACGTCTCCAGCAGCGTTTCCGACTTCGCCGCCGGGCGGGTGTTCTCCAGCAGGTCCTTCCAGGCGGCGCGGAAGGACGTGCGCGCGTCCGTGAACGACTTCCGGATCATGTTCGTGCTGGGCAGGGCCGCGGTGAGGGTGTTCGCGGACTGCACGCGGTTGAACGCGACCGGGTCGATCGTCGGCTTGTCCGACTCCGCGATCAGCAGTTCGACGTTGATCAGCACGCTGGCGACGCTCACGAACCCGAGTTCCGCGCCGGGGAAGCCCTTCTCGTAGGGAATCTCCTGGTGACTGCCGTCAATGGCGATCACCCAACGGGGCTTCCAGTCGCGGCGCGGGATGTCCGTGCGCCCGCCCGCGCGGGTGTCCTCGGGGAATTCCGGATCCTTTAAGCTCTCGATCAGTTTCTTCACCTCGGGGTTCTCCGTGAAGTGCCCCAGGATCTTGTGCTGCGCAAACTCGTTACTGTACGGCACCGGCGTCTCCCTCGTC
The DNA here is from genome assembly GCF_002897375.1 of Deinococcus aerius. Lineage (NCBI taxonomy): Bacteria > Thermotogati > Deinococcota > Deinococci > Deinococcales > Deinococcaceae > Deinococcus > Deinococcus aerius. The sequence goes on from NZ_BFAG01000001.1 coordinate 77,656, forward strand.
GGTCGTGGCGGCGGGCGTGCCCGTCTTGGGGAGGTCCAGCAGGAACCGCTGGATCTGCACCGGGTTGATGTACGGGTTGCTGAGCATCTTCACGCGCAGGAACCCGCGGTTCTGCGCCCGCAGGATGGAATCCTCGAAGTTCGCGAAATCGTAGAACTTCCGCAGTTCCTTCGTTTCATCCGTGTTGTTCAGGTGGGAGATGAACCAGTTCGCGGTGTTCTTGAGGATGTTCTTCTGAATGCTGGACACTTCCTGCGTGGCGTACACCAGGCCGATGCGGTACTTGCTACCTTCCTTGGCGGTGCGCACCCACACGTCCTTGAGGTCGTCTTCCTTGCTGGGCGGCAGCAGGTTGTGCGCTTCCTCGACGTACACGAGGATGTCCCTGGGAGGGTTACCGCTGATGAACTCCCGCTGGTTGCCCTTGAAGATCGCCCACATGACGCGCCGGGCGGCGGCCTCGTTCAGGGAGGGCTCACCGCCCGCCTGATCGACAATGACCAGGTTCCCCTGAAGCAGGTCCTCGTAGATCTGCTGGGCAAAATCACGGGTGTTGTTCGGTTCGTGGTAAGGGGCGAGCCGGGCCACGGACTTCGCGCCGTTGGCGTAGCGGAACATCTCCAGCAGGCGTTCAACGTTCTGGTCCGCCCAGGCTTCACCCGTCTTGCTCTTCTGGATGTACGCGGTGTTGAAGTCGGTGTAGCCGCTGTCCTTGCTGGAGATGAACTCCGCGAGCGTCTGGAGGGCGTTGCTGAGCTTGTCCCAGGTCAGGGAAGCGACGTTCGCGACATCCAGGAGGTCCGCGGCCACGCTGTACTGCGCGGCTTTCGTCGCGTCCGGGCTGGCCCGCATGGCGTCCAGCAGTTTGCTGCTGAACAGGCCGTTGCGACCCATACCGCGGGTGTCAGGCGTTGCCAGTGTGGGTGGGGGCGTGAGGCCCGCGCGGGTGAGGAGCGCCCGGTACATCAGGATGGCGCGGCGGTACCGAGTTTGTTTACTCGCGTCTTTCAGGTTGTCCGGGGCGGACAGGTCCACCTCGCAGAAGTTCTTCATGTACTTCGCCGTGTCGTCCGCCAGCAGGTCACCCAGGATGCTCTTGCCGACCACCAGCATGTCCAGGTCCTCGGCGGTCTTCTCCGGGTCACTCCAGTCGCGGGGCGGGTTGCCGAAGGCGTTGATTTGCAGGAGGCGACGGTCGGGGTCCGTGGTGGGCTTGCTCATGCCGTACGTGATGACGTCGTTGACGGTGCCGCCCTGTTCCTTCCAGACGTTCTTGAGGGCGTTCGCTTCGACGTCACTGCTGCCCTGGGTGTTTTCGTTCGCGTACTCGCCGTTGTAGTCGAAGATGATCTGGCCCACGCGCTGGGGCGGGTCCTGCGGGTCCTTCGGGCGTCTGAGGTCGTAGATGGCGCGGGCGATGATCTTCGTGGTGTTCGACTTGCCGGTGCGGCTCATGCCGAACAGGGCCGTGCGCTGCGCGAGCAGGTCGACCGGGGGGATTTCCACTTCCACGTCATCCACGCCCTGCATGGGGCGGTTGGTGCTGGCGTAGCGGACGTGCCCGATGCGGACGGTCCTGTTCTTGAGGGCGTGGTCGGGTGTGAGCGAGGGGTCCCGGAAGTTGGCAATGATGCGCAGGGCGTCGTCGACGGGCTTGTACACCTTCAAGCCCTTGTTCGGGTAGAAGTTGTTGATGTCGGTGCCGAAGCGCAGTTCCAGCTCACCGCCGTCCTCGTCATTCTTCCGGCCGAGGTAGAACGTACCCACGACCTCGCAGGCGAGGCCCGCGAAGGACAGCTGGTGACGGGTGTACCCGTCCATGTACTCCTTGGTGTCCCAGTGGGCAGTTTCGTTGCCCACGGCGCGGCGGGCGGCTTCGGCGCGGACGATGGTGTCCAGCATGTCGCTGGGCGTGGGCGCGGCGCCGAGCACGCGCAGCAGCAGGACGCTGGAGTCCTCTTCCACCCAGTTCCATTTCGCGTCCTTTTTCCAAGGTTGCAGGCGGGAGGCGACGAGGTAACTCAGATGGGGGATGCCGCCCACGAGGCGGCGCTGGTGATCGTGCACCTGTACGGTGACGGTGCGGAAGTCCATGCGGAGGGTCTCGCCCAGGTACTGGTCCTTCTGCACGAGGGCGCCCAGCAGGGAGGCTGACTGTTCCTGTTCGTGTTCGTGTTGCAGTTGCGCGGCGCTCTTCTTGTCGGCTTCACCGCGTTGTTCGATCGCTTCAAAGGGGTCGGGGGCTGTCGTCATGGCAGGGGTCCTTTCGGGAGTCCCTGCGTCACCACCGTGGATGGGTTCAGGGGCTCCTCACTGTGTTCTCAGGTCATTCTACGAACCGGATTGGTTCTTCGTGGCGCAAATCCTGCGTCCTTCAGGGCCTTCATCTTGCGTCGGAGAGCCTTGTGGTCCGTGACGGAGCGGACGGCCTGCTGTGGGCGCGGGCGTACAGCCCGCTCTCCAGGGGCGACCCCTGCCCGAGTGCTTTCGCTTGAAACAGGAGGCGCAGACGCACCTTGGTGACCTCAACGGTGCCGGGCGCACTAGAATGGCGCGGTGTTTTTGAACCGCTGCCGTACGCGAGGACGGCCCTGTGAATAAACCGTTGAAAGCAACGACAGGCGTGAGCGCACCACGCCCGGAGGGCCAGACGGCGTCAGCGGGGGCGCTCAATCCCCTTTACTTCCTGCTGTACGCGTTGAATTACGCGTGCGCGCACCACGCGTGGCTCAATGACGCGTACCCGAACTACCACCGGTACCACGCCACCGGGTACCTGAAGAAGCGCAAGGACGGCGACGGTGAAGTGCTGATCACGCGTATCCCCCACGACTACACGGCGGACCCGCGGTTGATCCTTTCGCTGGACGGGGCACACTGGATTAACCGCGATCGGCACGTGTTGAAGCACTACCTCGGGGGGTCGTACGGGGCCGAGACGTTCACCCCGCCCCCGGCGTATCAGCGCCGGGGGTATTGCGACCTGTACCGGGCCATGCTCGAGCAAGCCATTGCCGTTTACAACCACCGGATGACGACGGTAACGACTGGCACGGCGGCGAAAACGATGAAAGCCGTCCGCGACCGGCTCATCACCCTGTTGAAAACGACCTGCATGGACTCCGCAGAACCTTACATCCGGTTGCCGGAGGTCACCTTCCACCTGCTGCGGCTGGCAGCGTGGGAGTATCAGCAGGGCGATGACGCCTCCTGGAAGGGGTTGATGCAGTATTTCCGGTTGTTCATCGTGTCACCGGAGAAAACCCCACAGGAGTACTGCCTGAACATTCAGATCCTTCCGACCTTCGCCCGGGCGATGGGCGTTCAGTTGGGAGGGAAGACGCACGTCACGATCGGTGCGCATCTGGGAACGACCATCAGGATTACACCCAGCGGGGAGCATGGCCTGCGGTTGCGCTACCCGCGCCCTGGATGGTCCACGGTGTTTTACGATGGGGACATCGAGGCGGACTGGCGACGCATGGTGTTACATAAGGGGAGACACCCCCGACAGGGGTGCGTGGGTAAAGTATCCTTCATTCGGCTCCCCATCCGCGTTGACCTGTGACATACTGCCTCAAGCAAGGAGGGTTTTATGGCGATGGCCATTGCTCGTGACGCGGGCTTCAACACGAAAAACACGTCCAGCACTGCGTCTTCTGCTGCCCCGGTCGCTGGTTTGACGGCCGCTGATGAACGCCGAATCCGCAAGGATCAGCGTGACCTCAGCCGACTGTACAAGCAGCTTGATCACCTCCCCATGCAGTCAGCGGATGCGGACCCGAACCCCTGGTTCGGACGGGAGCCGGAAGATCTCAGTGCCATCATTGGCAACACCAAGCCTTTGTTCTGACATCGGCGTACCCAGGGGCCGCAGGTAGAACCTGCGGCCCCTGTCTTGCAAGCGTCGCGGAACTCAGGTTTCCGGAGTCTTGCTTCGCCGCGCGTCCAGCCATTCGAGGGTGGCAGGCCTGTCACTCTCCCGCCCGACGATGACGCTGGTGTAGCCGTCGAGGATCACCCGGGCGAGCACCCGCGTCCCCGGCGTGGGCGGTTCCACCGGCAGGCACCGCACGGGCAGGGGCACGACCGCCACGGGTTGAAGTTCCGGGCGGAGGTCAGCACCCACGCCGCTGCCCCTCCCCGCCTGCTTCGGGAGGGGCACCACGATGACCCTCCCGATCGCCCGGTCCACCACCACGGCCACGGGCGCGTCCCCCGTCCGCGCCGCGCCACCTGGGTCCAGCACGTCCAGGGCCGTCTGGTCGATGAGCACGGGCACCCGGGGGGGCGGAGGGTTCCTGCTGGTCATGCGACACGTCCTTTCCTGGGGGAGGGGTGCAGGCGGGACCGCTCACGCGAGCCGCGCGAGCGCCTCGGCGAGTTCCTGATGGCCGCGCTGCTCCACCCGCGGCGCGCGGGCGACCTCATGCAGCGCGCGGCCCAGGCGGTGCATGAGCGTGTCCACGCTCGTTCGCGCGTCAATCCGCACGCGAAGCAGCGGCAGCGCCGCCACCCGGCAGATGCTGTCCTTCAACCGGTCCCGGCCCGCCTGCACCGGCGCGTCATGCTGCGGCCCGTCCGCCTCCACCGCCAGGATCGGCAAGAGGGTCCTCGCGCCGTACACCACCACGTCCAGCTCCGCGTGTCGGCTCTGCAAGAACTTCAGGGCGGGCTCCCCCAGGAACGGCCGCGCCGCCTCCGCATCCACCACGTGGCTGAGCGTCACGTTGGGGACCACCGCGCACCCCGCGAAGAGCAGGACGACGGCCGCGAAGATGCGCCGTTCCAGCGTCGAGTCGCACGGTGGGCGCAGCAGGTCGGGGACGGGCAGGACGAGGGACACGAACACGGACTCGTTCAGGTCCGCTTTCGCGAGGGGAGCGACGCAGGGTTCCAGTCGCCAGCCGTGCACGGTCTGCTGCGCCATGCCCACCTCGCACAGGCGCACCATCAGCCCGAACACGACCTTCGGGGGAACTTTCACGGCCGCCGCGAGGACGTCCGTGGGTACTTCCCCGTCGTGAGCGGCGAGGACGGCGAGGAGACGGCGGTGGCGCAGTTCGAGCTCGCGGTACCGGGCGGGGGCGCCCTGGACGCGGGCGGTGGTGGCCTGGCGTACGGGGGTGACCTGACCGGCGTGGGTGAGGGTGACGGGCGGCGTCACGGCTCAGCGCTCGGGGTTGCGGCGGCTGCGGCCGGTGCCGATGTGCCCGACGAGGCAGCCCTGGATGCGCACGTCCTCGGTGGGGAAGGTCATCGGTTTGAAGTCCGGGTTCTCGCTGACCAGGGTGACCGTGCCGTTGTCGCGGAACCAGCGCTTGAGGGTGGCGGTGTTCTCCCCGGGCACCAGCACCAGCATGATCTCCCCGCTGTGAGGCTCCTCGTGTTGCGGGTGGATCGCCACGAGGTCCCCGGGGTAGATGCCGATGCCGATCATGGACTCGCCGCGTACCCGCAGCAGGAAGTCGCCTTCCCGCAGGTCCAGCACGTCCTGTAACCGGGTGGCGTAGGCCTCCACCTGCCCTTCCGCCAGGGTGGGCTGCCCGGCCGCGATCTCGCCCAGGATCGGGAAGCGCAGGTCGCGTGCGGCGGCCCGCGGGACTTCCGACACCTCCCAGCCCGTGTCGCTCAGCCGGATCGGGGTGGTGAAGCGCTCGGTGGGGTTGTACACCACCAGGCCGCGCTCCTGAAGGTTGTGCACGTAACTCCAGATGTTCTGGCGGGGCAATTCCAGTTCCGCCGCGACGCGCTGAAGCGTGACCAGTTCCCCCGCGTTTTCCAGCGTGGCGATCGCTCGCAGAACGTCCCGTTGCCGCGCCGTCAGTTCACCATGAGTCATATGACACCTGTCACAGTGTAGGCATAAAGGCGCGCCCACCGCAAGGGGCGGGCACGGCAGGCTCCGGAGATCCGGGCTCAGACCAGGCCCAGTTCCCCTTCCATCCAGCGGCGATGAACCGTCAGGACTTCTTTCAGGGAGTCCAGCCGCTGCTCTTCGAAGCGGCGGTACATCTCCCGCAGCGAGTCCTGGTTCGAGGCCCCTGGCTGGAGTGCCGGCGAGAAATACGGGTGACTGCTGAGGATCTCCGACCAGACCCAGGCGGCGGCGCCCCTCCGCATCGCCGCGGACTTCGACGCGCTGATCCCGGCGGCGTTCCGGCAGGCGTCCCAGGTCTCCGCGTCCAGGTCCGCGAACTCCTCCAGCGCCTGCTCCGCCGCGCGGTAGTCCCGGTGCGGCCCCGGCCCTTCCAGCCGCGTCGCCAGGGCATGCAGGGCGTCCCCGAAGGCGTCCTTTCCGCCCGTCTGCCCCAGGTGGGTCATCATCGGGTTGGTGCTGGTGCCCTTGAACCGGCCGTCCAGGCCCAGCTGCGCCGCGCTCTCCCGGACGGTGTACGGCCCTGTCAGCCGCACCAGCGCCATGCTGATCGTCACGCGCGCCGCCTGTTCCGTGAGGCCCGAGCCTTCCAGCAGCGGCCGGAAGTCGCGGTCGTAGTCCTCCCGCCAGATCAGGTGCGGCACCCGCGCCGGGCTGAAGGTGCGGTACGCCCCCGTGCCCCCCGGCGCGAGGTGCCCGACGGTGCGGTGGGTCAGCGCGCGCGGCGCGAGCACCTCGTCGAGCGCCCGGGCCAGCGGCCCCTCGAAGTGAAAGTCCCGGCCGAGCGCGCGCACGGCGCTGCCGCGGATGTCACGGGACCGGTCGATCACGCGCCGCAACCCGGCGGTGAGCGCCGCCTGGTCCGGCGAGGCCAGCAGCTCGACCGCCCAGGGCAACGTGGCCGCGACCAGTCGGGGGTCGACCGGCGCGGCCTTGTACGGGTGCAGGCGGGTGCCGCGCCTTCCCGCGGACCGGCGCCGCTCGTCGTCCCGCTCCTCGCAACTCTCGTCCAAGGCCCGGGCGATGGGGGGCGGCAGGGGTCCCAGATCACCCGGCTGCGCGGCGTGCAGCGCCACGGCCACGAGGGAGCGCAGGTGCCGGAAGTAGACCAGGGCGGGAACTACTTGCCCGGTCACGACCGCCTGCCGGTCATCCAAGACGGCGTTCACCACCCGCTGCGCCCCGAGCAGCCGGGGCGCGGCGGAAAGATCGACCGTCCCCACCGTGCGCAGGTCACCGCCGCAAGGCTGCGCCGCGCGGCCCTGCCCGCTCGCGCCGCGCGGCATGGAGTTCGCGCACAGGCCGGGCACCGGCGGGTGGGTGATGAAGCGTGGGCCGTTGCTCTGGTCGGGGCGGTAGTTACCAGTGCGGTTCTCGCAGCGGGGGCAGCGGGCCACCAGCAGACGGCCGTGGGTGAGGCAGACAAAGGAGGTCCACAAGCGCCAGCGCACCCGCCAGCCCCCGGTCTCGCTGAGGCACTCCGGGCAGCAGGCCGAGCCGCTGGCCCCCGACCACTCGCGCAACGCGACTTTGCGCACGCTGTTCGTGTCGCGCACGTCCAGTCCCGACAGGTCGAAGGCGACCCCGTCGAGGTCGCGCAGCAGCATGGTCTGAAGCTCGCCCGGGTCGAGGCGGCAGACCTGCGCGAACGTCTCGCGCTGCGCGGCGGTCAGGTCGATGCCGTAGCCCGGGTGGAGGGGCGCGTCGTGGCGGTCTTCCACGAGCAGCCCGGTCTTGAACAGGATGGTGGAGACGGGGACCGGGATGAGCTGCCCGGCCGCGAGGCGGTCGACGTAACTGGCGAAAGCCTCCGGGCCCTCGGGGCCGTCCAGCGGGAAGGGCACCGAGGAGAGAGGCCGCAGTCGGGTCATGCCTTGCCCTCGCTGTCGTCGCCGTCGAGGTTGCCGTCCCGGGTGGATTTGTAGTCCATCCGCGCGGTGCGCAAGCTGGCCGCGTCGATTTTCTCGTGGTGGCCCACCGCCTGGAACGCGGTCCGCCGCACCAGGTTCATCAGCGGTCCGAGGCTGCCGCCCGTGCGGTTGTACAGCAGGGTGGCGTGCTGTTCCAGCGTGCCAGGCTCGTGGTCCAGCAGGATCAGGTGATCGTCGATGCTCCGCAGCAACTTGATCCAGTCGGCGCTGCCCTTCCCGAAGGGGGGGATGGGCAGGTGAATGAACCGGGAGGCGGTCTGGCTGCCGTCCAGGGTGGCTTCCCCGTCTTCCTGGAAGATGCCCATCTCCTCGACGTTGACGCCCACGTAGACGAAGGTGGCGCCGGTGAGGCTCATCAGCGACTTCAGGAAGTTGGAGGTCTCCCTGCCGTTCTCCGAGCGCGCCTTCAGGAAGTGGATGTCGTCCACCACGAACAGCAAGATGGTGTGCCGCTCGACCGCTCTGTAGATGGCCTGCACCATCTGGTGCTCGGTCGCGCGGCCGCGCAGGGGGACATGCAGGTAATCGCAGATCGCCTGGGCCATCGCCTTGGGGGTCGTGTCGCGCAGCAGGGTCACGTGAACCACGGGGATGAACAGGTGCCGCGCTTCCTCGTCGGGGAAGGTGGCCTGCTTGCGGATGGTCAGTTCGAACTGGCGGGCGACCGCCTTGGCCATGGTGGACTTGCCCAGGGTCGCGTGCCCGTCGATCACCACGCCCACCTTCACCTCGTCGCGCGGCGCCCGCAAGTTGACCTCGGCCTGCTCCTTGATGCACTGCTTGGCCAGGTCGAGCATGACCGTGTTCAGCGGGCCGAAGCGCATGGTGTACGTCTTGCGGGCCTCGTCGTACACTTTCCGTTCTTTGGCGGACAGCGCCTCGTACTGCGCGCGCGTCAACCGCGCCGGGGGCGTGGCGGGGGGGCGGTTCACGAACTTCCGCCAGCCCTCGAACGTGTAGATGTTGTCGTCCAGGCCGTCGCCGCCGTCGGGACCTGCTGATGCCCCGAAGGGCAGGATCACTTTTCCCATCAGAACTCATCTCCTACGACCTCGTAACGGCCGCCGTCATCGGTCTCCTCGGGCACGGAAGGAACGGGCGGGGCTTGGGTCTTCCGCGTGGTTCCCTTCTGCGCCCGGGCTTTTCCGGTCATGGCCTGGTGCTGGGCTTCCGCGGCCTCGCGCCGGGCGATCTCCTGCTTCTGGCGTCCCGTCAGGGCCTGCTTCGCGGTGCGGGTGGCGAGTTTGAGTGACCGGGCCACCCGCTCGGCGTAGGCGTCGTCCATCTCCCGCCGGATGTTGGCGAGGGGATCGTCCTCCGCCCCGGCGCGTTCCTGCAAGACCACCTTCACCTGGTCGGCCAGTTCCGCCTGGAAGGGCCGCGCGCGCCAGTCGGCGTCACGCTCGGGGATCTCATGCCAGGCCAGGGTCTGCGGATGCTGAAAGTGAATCACCGTGGGATCGCGGGCGTCGACCTTGAAGGGCCAGCGGCGCCCGAGCTCCAGGTACGGGGACTCCTGCCCACGGAAGGGGTTGAGCACGTCGCTGTCGTACTGCGCGCCGTCGATTCGCACGCCGGTGTCCGTGATGACCCGCAGTTCGGTGCGCAGCGCCAGGTAGTACGCTTCGCGTCCCAGGGGCACGGTGAGGTGCCCGGCGTGCGAGACGCCGAACGCGAACATCTCCATGGGGGTGAGCTTGATCTTGGGGCTGCGCGGGTGGCAGAGGCCGTCGTGGGGCCGGTGGTTGTAGTACCGCGCGACCCACTGGGTCAGCTCGAACTGGAGTTCCCAGGGGAAGTGCCGCGCCTGGACCTGGTGGCCGCGGGCGAGGACGTGGGGGCCGACGTAGCCTTCGAGGCGCTCGGCGAGCGATTGGCGGATGTGCAGGAAGAGCCGTTCGACGTGGGCCTTGTCGCTGCCGGTGCCTGGGCGGGCGAGGAGGATGTCGGTGCCCAGGCGCAGGCACAGGTCGCGCAGGTCCCGGCTGAGGAAGACCATGCCGTTGTCCACGACGATCGCCTCGGGCAGCACCGGGGGCAGGTTGAGCAGCGGCTCCCCTTCGGGCATGTCGTGGGCGGCGAGCATGACCCCCTCGGGGATGCCCAGGTACGGCAGCCGGGCGTCTTCGGGGAGCGGGGGCCAGGAGGGGTGCGCCCGCACCGGGTGGACGACGTCGAGGATCAGGGTGGTGATGTCCACGCCGCGGGGTTCGACTTCGATCAGGCGGGCGGCGACGATGGCGCGCGAGTAGAGGTCCATAGCGACGATCATGCGCAGCCGGATTTGCCGGCCGTCGACCTCGCTGCGGGCCGTCAGGTCGAAGGGGGTGATGTCAATCAGGACGTACTGGCCCGGGCGAACGCACACGATCTTGCCGAAGGGCCGCGCTTTGCCGCGGCTGGCGTCGCTGCGCCGCCGTTTGGCCGAGTGGGTGAGTTCCGGGGCGTAGCGTTGGATCAGCTTGATGAAGGTGGGTTGGCTGGGCAGCGTCACGTCCCCCTGCCCCAGGGCGTCCAGTTCGCGCTGCACCAGGTCGCGCAGCATGACGAAGGTGATGTCCGTGTCGTCCTGGCGCCGCTTGGCTACCCTCAAGATGGCTTCACTGATCGGCAGCTCGGCGCGCCCCAGCCGTCCGGTCACACGCGTGGTGTTGCGGTCGATCAACGCGGCCGGGTGGTGGCTGGCGGCGCGGTAATCACGAAGCCAGCGGAAGACCTGCCGGGAGGTGACGCCCAGTTCAGCAGCTTTGGCCTCGATCCGCTGCTGCTGACTGGTCTGGTCGTAGGGTGGGCGCGGCTCGCTGGGAAACCGCGAGTCCGGCTGGCCCAGGCGATAGCCGGTCAGCACTTCCCGCATATGCTCTTCGTGTTCCAGGGCGGAAGCCTGAACTTCGGGCTTCAGCTTGTCCCAGAACGCTTGGAGGGGTGAGAGTGCCCGGGCGTCCAGGCCCTCGAACCCGAAGGTGGGGTCGCCCGCGAGGTCCCCGGGGTCCATCACGCGTTCGGTGCCGTCTTCCCCCCGCAGTTGAATCTGCCCGGACCCGTCGAAGCCGAGCACCACGAAAGCCGCGCCCTGGAAGTGGATGGCCGCGCCGGCCGCCAGGCGGGTCATGCGGCCTCGCCGGGCAGGGGGGCCGCGGCGAGTCGGGTGGTGTGCGAGAGCGGCTGGGTGAGGTCGAGGTGAATGCGGTGCTGCCAGATCAGGTAGTAGATCGTGGGGCGGGTCAGGGCCGGTGGTCCGGTGCGCGCGGCGAGTTCCGCGAGGGTGTGGGGGCGTTCGCGCAGGGCCGCGAGGACCGGCTCGAGGTAGGTGTGCAGCCCGTGCGGCATCCGCCGGTAGCCCGCGAGGTACTGCACGTTGCGGACGACGGCGGGCGGGGGCGGAGCCCACAGCTGGAAGTCGACGCCGATGGGCGTGAGGGCCTCGCGCGCCGCATCGAAGGCGCGTTTCAGGCGAGGCGAGTCGTGGAAGACGGCGGGCTTGACGTCCTCGACCAGTCGCGGCCGTCCGGGGCGGATGATCAGCAGGTCCGGGGTGTAGCGGTAGACCTGGCCGTCTTCCGACCACTCCAACGTGAAGGGTTGGGCGGCGAAGGTGGAAACCGAGGGGTCGAAGTCGAGGAACTGCATGCGCAGCCGTTCGAGACCGGATTCGAAGCGCAGGTGGGCACCGGCCTTGGTGGAGGCGTACCAGCCGATCCGGTGGGATTGCCCGTGGTAGTTGGGAATGTCCCGCGCCGGTTGGAGGTCGAACGGCAGCAGGCTGCGCAGGAGGTGGGGTTCACTGCGGCTCAGGGTCTTCGCGCCCGCCGGGCGGTAGAGCACGGAGAAGTCTTGTTTCCCGGTCGAGGGTGGCGGGGGAGGCGAGGGTTGCCGGGGGGCGGTCATGGCGGTCCTCCTTGGACACCCGGGGCCAGCACGCAGGGAGCAGGCCGTCCCATCGACCGGGAGGCCGGGACAGACGCCGCACCAGGAGTGTCAATCCCAGTATGTGACAGGTGTAATAGTAAGGTCAAGAACTGTTCCCAGGCAGGATAAAGAGCCGCCGCCGGGCGTGGGAACGCAAGTGCGAACCCCCCTGACGGGTGGTGACAAACTGACTTTAAAAATGACATGTCAATTTAATTCGACAAAAACGACGCTCCTGAGGGCAAATCGTGGTAATGGAAGGCAGAAGTTGTAAAGCTGAGAATGTCATCTTTCTTGCGAAGACCGGTTGTAAAGCCGTAAAAAGCCGTCCTGGCGCACGGCGGTGGAAGTGACAAACTCGGTTTAATCATGACATTCTCAATTTAACGGCGAATTCGCCGTCCCAGACAGCCTTTGACCAAGGAAGTGGTGATTTCTTGTAAAGTTGAGAATGTCAATACAGTGGTTTATGCAGTCCAAACCGCGTGCGCGGTGCGCGCGGCGATCGGTGTTTTTCCTGACCTACACGCGGAAAAGTCCTCCTTATCGGAGGACTTTTCCAGTGATGACAAACTGGCTTTAAAACTGACATGCTGAGTTTAATTTGACAAGCTACTTGCTGAGCTGCCCGATGATGCTGAACATCGGCAGGAACATCCCCGCGACAATCGTGCCCACGATGCTGCCCAGGAACACGATCATCAGCGGCTCGATGGCGGCGGTCAGGCTGCCCACCGCCTCGTCCACCTCGCGGTCGTAGAAGTCGCCCACCTTGGCGAGCATGTCGTCGAGCGCGCCCGTCTCCTCGCCGATAGAGACCATGCTGACCACCATCGGCGGGAACACCCGGCTGGTGGCGAGGCTGGCGCTCATCTGGTCGCCCACCATAACCACGTTCTTGGCGTTCTCGATGGTGTCCTCCACAATCGCGTTGTTGGCGGTGCCCTTGGTGATCTCCAGGCTCTCGATGATGTTCACACCGCTGCTGATCAGGAGGCCGAAGGTGCGGGCGAAGGAGCTGATCGCGCTCTTCTGGAGCAGCCCCCCGAACACCGGGATCCGCAGCTTCACGTCGTCGATCACGTGGCGGCCCTGCGGCGTCTTGTAGTACCAGCGGTAGGCCACCACGATCAGGGCGACGAAGCCGATGATGAGCAGGCCGGAATGCCTCAGGAAGTCCGAGACGGCCATCAGCACGCGGGTGATGAGCGGGAGCGGCGCGTTGAGCTGCGCCAGGATGCCCGCGAACTGCGGCACGATGGTCGTCAGCAGGAAATACGTGATGCCGATGGCGAACACGAGGACCACGACCGGGTACGTCAGCGCGCTCTTGATCTTGCCGCGCAGGGCGAGTTCCTTTTCCTGGAAGGCGGCGATGCGCTCCAGAATGGCGTCCAGCGTCCCGCTCGTCTCGCCCGCGCGCACGAGGTTGATATACAGCCGGTTGAAGACCTTGGGGTGCTTGACGAGGGCCTCGCTCAGCGGCGTGCCGCTCTCCACGTCGGTGCGGATGGACCGGATGATGGTCTGGAAGGCCTTGTTCTCGATCTGCTTTTGCAGGATCGCCAGCGCCTGCACGAGCGGCACGCCCGCGTTGATCAGGGTGGCGAGCTGCTTGCTGAACACCGCGACCTGCTTCAGGTTGGGGGGCCGGTCGGTCAGGCCGGGAATCTTCACGTCGGCGTTCATGCCCGTCTTGGGAGGCTTGATCTCGACGATCAGCAGGTTCTTGGCGCGCAGGGCGTCGCGGACCTGACCGATGGTGTCGGCCTCCATCTGGGACTTCAGGACCTTTCCAGAGCGGTCCCGGACGCGATATTCGTAGACCGGCATGGGCCGAGTTATAGTCCGGGGCGTCTTGCGTTCTCCTTACATGGGGCGGCGCGGGAGCTGAACGGGTGAAAAGCATATGAAGGAACAGCCACACAGCGCGGGAGGGGTGGGGGACGCGGTCGCGCGGGCGGCTGACCTGCTCGCGTCGGGCGGCGTGGTGGGCTACCCCACCGAGACGGTTTGGGGCCTGGCCGCCTCCCCGGAGGCCGTGGACCGGCTGTACGCCCTCAAGGGCCGCGACGACGGAAAGCCGGTGCAGGTGTCGTGCGTGGACGCGGAGACGGCCCGGGCCCTCACCCGGGGGGGAGCCGCCTTCGAGGCCCTGGCCCCGCTCTGGCCCGGCCCGCTGACGCTGGTGCTGCCCGCGACCCCGGCCTGCCCGCCCGCCCTGGCGCCGGGGGGCTGGGTCGGCCTGCGGGTGCCGGATCATCCGGTCGCGCTCGCGCTGCTGCGGGCCTGCGGCGGCACGCTGGCGACCACCAGCCTCAACCCCAGCGGGCAGCCCGCCGCCCGGACCTTCGCCGAGGCGCGGGCGTATGGCCTGGCCCCGCTGCTCCTCCCCGACGGGGGTGTTCCGGCGCGGGGGCTGGCGAGCACGGTCGTGCGGGTGGACCCCGGTGGGAGCGGGCTGGAGGTGCTGCGCGAGGGGGCACTCCCCGTGGAGGTGCTGCGGGAGCGGCTGCGGGCTGCGGGGGTTCCCGGAGGAGGCGCGTGACGCCCTCCCCCCAGGCGCTGATCGGGGCGGCGCTGCTGGCCGCCGGTCGGCCCGTCACCCGGCGCGAGATCGCCGAGGTGCTGGGCCTGCCCGAGGAGGCCGCCGCTCGTGCCCTGACGGCCCTGGCCGACGCGCTGCGCGTGGCGGACCTGGGCTTCGAGGTGGAGGCCGTGGCGGGGGGCTACCGGCTCGTCGTGCCGCCCACCCTCTCCACCCACCTCGCGCCCCTGCTCGCGCCGCCCCCGCTCCCCCCGCTGAGTGCCGCCGCGCTGGAGGTTCTCGCCGTGATCGCCTACCGCCAGCCCGTCACCCGCGCCGAGATCGAGGCGATGCGGGGCGGCAGCGCGGGCACGGTGGTCACCCTCCAGGAGCGCGAACTCGTGAAGGTCGTGGGCCGCTCGGACGCGGTGGGGCAGCCGCTGCTGTACGGCACGACCGAGCGCTTCCTGCTGGAGTTCGGCCTGACGGGCCTGGACGAGTTGCCGCCACTGGAGGGCACCGACTTCTCCCACCTGCTGCGCGGCTGAGGGTCAGGTCTTGAGGCTCCGGTGGGGTGGCTTGCCCGGAGAGGGTGGGTGTGCCAGAAAGGAGGGGGATTCTTCCCGGTCCCCCACCATGACCCAGAGTACGACCAGCCTCGACCCCTTCGACCCCCTGGAACTGCTGCGCCTGCTCGCCGAGCGCGGCAGCACCGGCATCTTCGTGGTGACCCACCCGGCAGGGCTGTTCCAGGTGTGGCTGGAGGAGGGCCGGGTTCAGCACCTGCACTTCGGGGCAGAGCGGGGAGCGGCGGCCCTGGCCCGGCTGCTGGGTGACCCCGCCGGTCAGTTTCACTTCGAGGCGGGCCTGCGCTGCCCCGACCCCACGCTCGACGCCCTCCTTGACGAACTCGTGCTGGAGGCGCTGGACGCCCTGCCGGGGGGCACGCTCAAGTTCGAGGGCCCCGCGCAGTTCACCTCTCCCGAGCGGATCGCCCGCCTGAACTGGACGCCCGCCGAGCGGGAGGTGCTGCGGCAGATCCGGGGTGGACGGCCCCTGGCGGACCTCGCGGAGGACCCGGAGGCGCGGCGCCTGATCCTGAAGCTCTGCCGGATGCGGCTGCTCGCGCCGCGCGCCGCGCGGGTCGCCCGGCTGACCGTGGGGGTCTCGCGGCAGGGGGCGGGCGCGGCCCTGGTGGACCTGCAGATTCACGGGCGCTGGCAGTCGGGCGCGGCGCGGCCCCTCACCCAGGTCGCCGTGCGCCGCGAGGACGGCAGCGTGGTGACGCTCCCCGTGCGGGGCGAACCCGGCCTCGGCCCGCGGCTGCTGCTGCCGCCCGAGCTGCTGGTGCACACCGGGCTGCGCGGCGGGGAGAGCGTCCTCGTGCGGCCAGGGTGAGGGATCCGGCATTGGCGGTGACGGCCCGTCGCCCGGGTCCACGGACGGCTGATGCGAATTCCGGCCGGACTGTTCTGTAAGAACGGCGAAACCAGACCGAAGGCCGCAGGAAACAAACCGAATCCCAGACGGGAGTGGACCTTTGTGGGAGTGCTGAAGGCCAATGGCTGGGGTCGAAAGCCGCGTCACAATCACCCTTGTTTCTTCCCCACAGCGGTGAATTCACCGCGCTGACCGCCGTTTTGAAATCGCTCGTCGCGTGGCCGAGGCCAGCACGCCCGGGCTCGTCTTCCGAAATCGGCCCATCCAGTCCTGGCGCCTGACGGACAGGGTCTCTTCGCTACACTGTCCGCCATGCCGGACCTCCCGCCTACCGCCACCGACCTCGCCCGCGCCGTCCTGGCCCGGGAAACGACGCCGCAGGCGCTGCTGAACGCCGCCCGTGCCCGTGCGGAGGCGGCCCGCGACCTCAACGTCCTGATCAGCCTGAATGACCGGGCGGACGAGCAGGCGGCGCGGGTGCAGGACCGGCTGGACTCGGGGGAGACGCTGCCGCTGGCGGGCGTGCCCATCATCGTGAAGGACAACATCAACGTGACGGGCACCCGCACGACCTGCGGCAGCCGCATCCTGGCAAACTACGTCTCGCCCTACGACGCGACGGTGGTGGAGCGCCTGACGGGTGCCGGGGCCGTCATCGTCGGCAAGGCGAACATGGACGAGTTCGCCATGGGGTCGAGCACCGAGACCAGCGCCTACGGTCCCACCCTGAATCCCTGGGACCCGGGGCGGGTGCCGGGCGGGACCAGCGGCGGGAGCGCCGCCGCCGTCGCGGCGAACCTGACCCCGGTGGCCCTGGGCAGCGACACGGGCGGCAGCATCCGCCAGCCCGCCGCCTTCACGGGCGTGTACGGGTTGAAGCCCACCTATGGGCGCGTCAGCCGCTACGGCCTCGTCGCCCATGCCAGCAGCCTCGACCAGATCGGCCCCTTCGCCCGCTCGGCGTCCGACCTCGCCCTGCTGACGAACGTGATCGCCGGGCACGACCCGCGCGATGCGACGAGCCTGGAGGTCCCCCCGGCCTTCCGGGCGGGCACCCCCGACGACCTGCGGGGTTTGAAAGTCGGCGTGATCCGCGAGAGTCTGAGCGGCAACACGCCGGGGGTAGAGGCGGTGCTGAACGCCACCCTGGACGCCCTGCGCGGCGCCGGAGCAATCGTCACCGAGGCCAGCGTTCCCTCCGTCGAGCATGCCATCGCCGCCTACTACCTGATCTCCATGCCCGAGGCGAGTTCCAACCTCGCCCGCTACGACGGGATGGTGTACGGCGAGCGCGTGCCCGCCCCCGACGTGGCGCACAGCATGACCCGGACGCGCGAGGAGGGCTTCGGCCCCGAGGTCAAGCGCCGCATCCTGCTGGGCACCTACGCCCTGTCGAGCGGCTACTACGACGCCTACTACGCCAAGGCGATGCGGGTCCGGCGCCTGATCGCGCAGGATTTTGCCCGGGCGTTTGAGGGGGTGGACCTCCTCGTCACGCCGACCAGTCCCTTCCCCGCCTTCCGCCGCGGCGAGAAGACGAGCGACCCCCTCGCCATGTACGCCGCCGACGTGGACACGGTGGCGATCAATCTCGCGGGCCTCCCGGCGCTCAGCGTGCCCGCCGGATTCGAGACGGTGGAGGGCGTGAGGCTCCCCGTCGGCATTCAGTTCATCGCGCCCGCCCTCCAGGACGAGCGGCTGGTGACGCTGGCAGGCGGGTTGGAGGGCATCGGGGCGGTGCGGGTTGAGCCAGCGCCGGGATACGGGGGCTGAGCCCGGGGGTCTTCAGGAGAGGTTGCGCCTCAGGAAGTCCCGGACCACCCCTAGAAAAGCCTCCGGCTCCTCCACGAACGGCATGTGCCCGCTGCGCTCGAAGATGTGGCCTTCCCCCTGGGGCACGCGGGCCGCGATCAGTTCGCCCGCCTCCGGCGGGCAGGTGCGGTCGTGCCGCCCGGCGAGGACGAGGAGCGGCCCGGTCACCCGGTCCAGGCGGTCCTCGACCTCAATGCCGCCGTATCCCGCCACGCTGAACTGCCGCAGCACGTCGGGCGCGTAGCGGGGGGCGGCGGCCTCCACCCTCGCCTCGTACTCGGGGATGCGGGGGTCACGCGGGTCGGCGAAGTGCCAGGGCATCTGCTCGTGCATCAGGCGGGCGAAGTCGGCCTCGGTCTGCACGTCCGCCTCACTCGCCCAAGAGTCCTGCACCTGCCCCCGCAACTCGGAGGGCTCGAAGGCCGCGAGGCGTTCCGGCAACCCCTCCAGCCAGCGGGCCGAGCCCAGGCCGCAGCAGACGACCGTGGCGGCGGCCTCGCCGGGATGCTCGACCGCGTGTTGCAGCGCCACAAAGGCCCCGAACGAGTGCCCGAACACGGCGTAGCGCGGGGCGCCCAGGGCGCGGGCAGCGGCGCTCACATCGGCGGCCATCTGCCCCAGCGTCCACGTCTCGGGAGGAACGTCGCGCTCGCTGCGGCCCTGCGCGCGGGCGTCGAGCAGCACCAGCCGCACGGTGTCGGTCAGCGGGTCGAGGTAGTCCGCGAACTCGGTGTGGTCCAGCCCCGGCCCCCCGTGCAGGACGATCAGGGGGGGCAGATCCTCGGGACCGCGCAGGACGGCGTGCAGCCGGGTGTCACCCACATTGAGCCGCCGGAGTTCATCCATCCCGCCAGTGTAAGGGGCGTCTATGCCCAGGCCCGCACCACCTGCAGCGCCTCCCCGTCCCCGTCCACCACGGCGACGAGCCCCCCGTCCAGCGTGACGACGTGCCGCCCCACGGCGCCCGACTTTGGCCGCTTGCCCTGCCGCAACTCGCGCGCCAGCCGCTCGTCCGCCTCGATGTGGGGAAAGTCGAGCGCGGCGAGGTCGGGGACGCCTTGGGCCTGCGCCAGGTCCTCCAGACTCACACTCTCTGCCAGGTCGTAACGGCCCACCCGGGTGCGGACCAGGCCCGCGAGGTGAGCAGGGACGCCAAGCGCCCCCCCCACGTCCCGCGCGAGCGAGCGCAGGTAGGTGCCGCTGCCCACGCTCGCCCGCACGAGCAGGGTGGGAAAGTCGCCCAGCGGCCTGGGGAGGGTGAAGGTCCGTCCATTCGGGTCCGGTCTCCACCCCTCCGAACTGGGCGAGAAGGTCCGGGGAGCCTCCCGAACACTGCCGTACACGCCCAGCAACTCCAGCGAGTGAATCACGACGTTCCGGGCGGGCAGGTCGAGTTCGCCCCCGGCCCGCGCGACGGCGTAGGCCCGCTTCCCACCGACCTGCACGGCGCTGTACTGCGGCGGGACCTGTGCCTGCGGCCCCAGAAATCCGGCCAGCACCGCCCGCACCTGTTCCTCACCGGAAAGGGAGACGGGCACGACCTCTGCCAGCGGCCCCTCGGCGTCCAGCGTCGGCGTCCCGGCCCCCAGGCTGATCCAGGCCAGGTAATCCTTGGCGTCGGCCTCCATGAACTGCACGAGCTTGGTGGAGTCGTCCACGCACAGCACGAGCACGCCGGTCGCGAGGGGATCGAGGGTGCCCGTGTGGCCCACCCGTTTCGTGCCGCGTGCCCGCCGCGCCCGGTTCACCACGTCGTGAGAGGTCAGGCCCAGCGGTTTGTCCACGGCGATCACCGGCATAGGAGGGCAGCCTAGCAGGGAGTGTGCCGCCCTTCGGTTCGGGCCGGGGGACAGCGGGCATACTCCCCGCATGACCCCGCTCCCGCTCCTGCGAACGCGCCCCCTGTTCGCGCGGCTGTGGCTGGGGGCGCTCGTGTCGGGCCTGGGAGACAACCTGAGCTGGCTGGCCCTGACGTGGTTCGTGCTGGAGCGCACCGACCAGGGGGCGGCGGTCGGGGCGCTGCTGCTGTGCTTCGCCCTGCCCGCGGTGGTCACGGGGCCGCTGTGGGGGCGGACCCTCGACCGCGGGCAGCCGGGGCCGCTCATGCTGCTCGACAATCTGGCCCGGGCGGTCCTGATCAGCCTGATCCCGCTGCTCGACGCGCTGGGCATGCTGGAGTGGTGGATGGTTCTCGTGATCGCCGCCCTGATGGGCGCCCTCGCCCCGGCCACGAGTGTGGGCGTGCGCCTGTTCATCCCCGCGCTGCTCCCCGACGAGGAATTGGAGCAGGGCAACGCGGCCTACGGGCTCACCGGGCAGCTCCCGACGGTCTTCGGCCCGGCGCTCGCGGGTCTGCTCGTGGCGGTCTGGGGCGCGCCGAGGGCGCTGCTGGTGGACGCCCTGACGTTCCTCTTCATGGCCGGGGTGCTGCTGGGACTGCCCCGAATGTCGCGGCGGCACCCCTTGGCGAGTCGAGAGCGGCCCAACACCCGGCAGAGGTGGTCCCCGGTGGTGTGGGCGATCCTGGGCCTGACCACCCTTTTTTCCTTCGTCTATGGCCCGCTGGAGGCGGCGCTGCCCGTGTT
Organism: Deinococcus aerius; assembly: GCF_002897375.1. NCBI lineage: Bacteria > Thermotogati > Deinococcota > Deinococci > Deinococcales > Deinococcaceae > Deinococcus > Deinococcus aerius. The sequence continues at coordinate 97,738 of NZ_BFAG01000001.1, forward strand.
CGCCCGCGAGCGCCTGGGGACGGGCGCCCAGGGGTACGGGGCGCTGTGGTCGGCCCTGGGTGTGGGGATGGTGTGCGGGACCTTCCTGGTGGGGACGCTGAGCCGGGCGTTCCCCGTGAGCCTCGTCCTCGTGGGCATCATGGCGCTGTGGGGAGTGGCGGTGACCGTCCTGCCGCTGGCGCCGACTGTGGGCTTCGCGTTCCTGATCATGTTCGCGGGAGGGGTGATCTGGGGACCCTACACGGCGCTCGAAACCACCCTGCTCCAGCGCAGCGTGCCCGCCGAGCGGCACGGGCGCCTCTTCGGGCTGCGGGCCATGCTGCTCGGTCCCGCCGCGCCGCTGGGGACGGCGCTGGGCGGGTTGCTCCTGCTCGGCCTGAGCGCGGGGTGGGTGATCGCGCTCTCGGGCCTGGGGTGCCTGCTCGGCGCCCTCCTGGCCCTGCCCTGGCTGCGGCGGGGAGGCGTGGGGGCGGGCGCGGAGTCGCTGAGCTGAGCTGAGGGTGGCTCTGCCGTGCCCGGCACGCTGCCCGCGCGTACACTGCGGGACGTGTTGCGCGCCGCCTTCTGGCTCACTGCCCTGGTGTTCCTGCCCGCCGGGCTCTTTCTGTACTTCCTGTCGCCGGAGGTCGCCTCCATCGTCGGCGTCTCCCCGCTGTGGCTGGCGCGGGCGTCTGGAGGCTTGCTCGTCGCCTGGGGTGCGTTCCTGATTGCGGCGGGCGTTCGCCCCGACGGTCCGGGGGCCTTCGCCCTCGCGGGGGGCAACCTCCTGACCGTCGCGGCGCTCGTGCCGCCCGCCCTGCGCTTGGGCGACGCCCTGTCCGCCCCCGTGCGGACGGCCCTGCTCTCCCTGGCGGGTGTGCTGACCCTGACCGCCATTCTCGGCATCCTCACCGCCCCCTCCCGCCGGAGCCGCCTGTGACGGGGCAGGGTGGGGGAGAGCGCCTCCAAAAGAGGCTCGCCCGCGCCGGGGTCGCCTCCCGCCGCGCCGCCGAGGAGCTGATCACCGCGGGCCGTGTGACGGTCAACGGCGAGGTCGCCACCCTGGGCCGCACCGTCCTCCCCACCGACGAGATTCGGGTGGACGGCTCGCTGGTCGAGACGGAGGCGCTGGAGAAGGTCACCTTCCTGCTCCACAAACCGGCCGGGTACGTCACCACCGCCCGCGACGAGTACGGCCGCCGCAACGTGCTCTCGGCCATGCCGCCCGTGCCCGGCCTGCACCCGGTGGGGCGGCTCGACAAGGACTCGGAGGGGCTGCTCCTCCTCACCACCGACGGGCAGCTCACGCTGACGCTCACCCATCCGCGCTACGGCCACGAGAAGGCCTACCGCGCCTGGACGGACGGGGAGCCGACCGAGACGGAGTTGCGCTCTCTGGAGGACGGCATCGAACTCGACGACGGCCCCGCCCGCGCCCTGAGTGCCCGCCCCGCGCGCGGCGGCGCCTTCGTCACCCTTCAGGAGGGCCGCAACCGCCAGGTGCGCCGGATGCTGGACGCCCTGGGCTACCCGGTCACCCGCCTGCTGCGCTACCGGGTGGGCGGCCTGTGGCTGGGCGACCTCGACCCCGGCGAGTACCGCGAGCTGACGGGCCGCGACCTCCACGACCTCCTGAACCCGGCGCAGGTGCCCCGCCACGCCTGGGAACGGGCCGAGCGGGAGACGCTGGGGCGGTGGGGGTAACCGGTGAGTGGGCTGTGGGAAGTGGTCAGTGGGAGCAGCAGCGGAGGCCCCAAGCCTCTGCCGCGCTTTTTCCACTCCCCACTGCCCACTCCCCACTCACCCTGCTAGACTGCCCCCTGCGGGGAGGCTCACGGTCGCGCCCTTAGGGGTGAGGAAAGTCCGGGCACCGCAGGGCAGGATGCCAGCTAACGGCTGGTCGGCGAGTCAAGCGCCCGTGTGAGCGCCACGTCACGCGGGAGGCGGCGAAGCCGAAGGACAGTGCCACAGAAACCAGACCGCCACTCCCCAGTGTGAAGAGCACGGCGCCCCGGCGCGGGCGGGGGGGTGGTCAGGGTGAAACGGTGCGGTAAGAGCGCACCAGGCCCCCCGGAGACGAGGGGCGCTGGTAAACCCCATCCGGTGCAAGACCCGACAGCGCGGTAGGAACGGCCCGTTCCCGTGACCGCCAGGATGGTCGCTTGAGGCGCCCGGCAACGTGCGTCCCAGAGAGATGACCGTGCCCCACGCAGGTGGGCGACAGAACCCGGCTTACCGCCTCCCCGTTCCAGAAGAAGCCCGCTGCCCCAGATGGGGGTCGCGGGCTTCGGTTTTGGGCTGGTGGGGGGACGTGGGAAAATCCCCCTTCCCGCCCACCGGCCCCTCCCTACGGCCTCCTCGCGTCGAGCGCCGCCACCACGAACCCGGCGATCAGCAGCAACCCGCCGATGGGCGTGACGGCCCCGAGCCATCGCTGCCCGCTCAGCACCAGCAGGTAGAGGGTGCCGCTGAAGATGACCGCCCCGGCGAGCAGGAGGGCCGGGGCGCGGCGCTGGGCGGGCTGCGTGCCCAGGGCGAGCAGGGCGAGGGCCGCGTACATCTGATACCGCACGCCCGTCTCGAAGTTGGCGAGCAGGGCGGGGTCGAGGCGGGCGCGCAGGGCGTGGGCCCCGAAGGCACCCAGGGCCACGCCGAGCGCCGCGAGGACCGCTCCGGCCACGGTGGGGTGAAGGTTCCGCATGGCGGCCAGCCTAGGGGTGGGGAAGTGGGGAATTGTCCCGGCCCGGGGTGGGAGAGCGCGCCAGCTCCCCACCTGTCTCCCACCAGGACCCCCTTCTGCAAAAAGAGCGTCCACAAGCCGACTTTTCCCGCCCTCGCCTCCCCAGCGGGCCCTGGCCCGGCAGCGGGGCTGGGGGGCTCCGGTGGGGAAAGGGGAGGACCCGGCGGGGCAAACGTGGGGAAATGTGGGAATTGGTGGTAAAAGGTGGGCGGGGCTGTTACACTCGCGCTAACAGCCCGGACCCGCGCCCACACGGCGCGGGTGGGCTGCTACACATGTCTGCCTTTCCGGCCCGCCCAGGCGCGGGGCGGTGGGGGAGCCATGTGGGGAAGAGGCGCGTTTGCCGTTCGGAGAATACCCCTACACTATCGACGACAAGGGCCGCGTGGTCATTCCGCCCGCCTTTCGGGAGTTCGTCGAGGACGGGATGATTCTCACGCGCGGCATGGAGGGCTGCCTGTACGTCTTCCCGCTCGCCTCGTGGCGGCGCGTGGAGGAACAACTGGAGGGCCTGCCGCTCACCGACGCCCAGTCGCGGGCGTTCGTGCGCTTCTTCTATTCCGGGGCCAACAAGGCGCGGCTGGACAACCAGAGCCGCGTGTCCATCCCTCAGACGCTGCGCTCGTTCGCGGCCCTGGACAGCGACGTGATCGTGGCGGGCGCCCCCGGACGGCTGGAACTGTGGAACCCAGGGCGCTGGGAGGCCGCCATCCAGGCCGTGCAGGACGACCCGCCCAAACCCGACCTTCTCGCCAACTTCGTGGCGTGACGAACATGAACACTGCCCCCCCGACCTGCCCCCCCCGGACGCCCTCTCCCACACCCCAGTCCTGGCCGCCGAGGTGGTTGGAGCCCTGGCCCCCGCCCCGGGCCGTGTGATTGTGGACGGCACCCTCGGCGGCGCCGGCCACACCCGGCTGCTGCTGGAGGCCGGTGCCCGCGTCATCGGCATCGACCAGGACCCCTATGCCCTGAACCGGGCCCGCACCCTCGAACTTCCGAATCTCACCGTGCTGGAGGGCAACTACCGCGACATGCGGGAGCTTCTGTCCGGCATCGGGGTCACCCGGGTCGACGGCGTGCTCCTCGACATCGGCGTGAGCAGTTTCCAGCTCGACGACGCGGAGCGCGGCTTCTCGTATCACACCGAGGCGCCCCTGGACATGCGGATGAGCCGGAGCGGCGAGAGCGCCGCCGACGTGGTGAACAGCTATCCCGAGGAGGAACTCGCCGCGATCATCTACGAGTACGGCGAGGATCGCCACTCGCGCCGCATCGCCCGGGCCATCGTGGCGGCGCGCGAGAAGGCGCCCATCACGACGACGGTGCAGCTCGCGGAGCTCATCAAGCGCGCCTATCCCGGCTTCTCGAAGGGCATTCACCCCGCGCGCCGGACCTTCCAGGCGCTGCGCATCCACGTGAACGACGAACTCGGCGCCCTGCGGGACGGGTTGGAGGCCGCCGAAACCCTCCTGGCCCCGGGGGGACGCCTCGCGGTGATCTCCTTCCACTCGCTGGAGGACCGCATCGTGAAACGCTTCCTGCGGGGCAGTCCCACCCTGAAGCCCCTGACCAAGCGCCCGGTGGAGGCCTCGGAGGCCGAGCAGGCCGGGAATCCCCGCGCCCGCAGCGCCAAACTGCGCGCCGCCGAGAAGGTGCCCCCCCCTCACGAAGCCCCCGGGGTGACCCCATGACCCTGCCCCGCTTCGACCTGAGCACCGCAACGTGGCGGGCGCGGGCCATCCGGTACGTCCTCATCTACCTGCTGCTCGCGCTGGCGCTGGTCACGGCCCGCTACCTGACCCAGGACGTGCGGCCCGCCCTGCGGGAGGCCCAGAAGCGGGAGGCGGCCCTGACCACCCGGCGGGACGAACTTGAACTGCGCGTGCAGGCCCTGGGCAATCCGCAGCGGATCAGCGACTGGGCGCTCCAGAACGGGATGCGCCGCTTCGCCGAGGCGGTCAAGACGAGCGCGCCCATCACCGGCATTCCCGCCCCCAAACCCCTGCAACCCCACACCACCCTGGAGGTGACGACCGAATGGAAGTGAAGATCCACCGCCGTTCCCGCCTGATGCAGCTCATCGCCCTGGTGCTGTTCCTGACGCTGGTGTGGGCTTACGCGCAGCTCGAATGGGGTGTGCCGCAGGCTGTCAAGCGCACCGTGGTGCAGTCGCGCGGCACCATCACCGCCGCCGACGGCACGGTGCTCGCGCAGAGCGTGAACGGCAAGCGGGTCTATCCCCAGGGAACGCTCGCCGGGCAGGTGATCGGCCTGATGGGCGCGACCGAGGGCCTGGAGGGGCTGGAGGCCGCCTACAACCGCACCCTGGAGGCGGGTCAGAACCTGAAGCTGACCCTGGACCCCGCCGCGCAGGCCGCCGCGGAGGCCGCGCTCGCCCGGGCCGTGCCCGAACATCAGGGCCAGTACGGCTCGGTCGTCGTGCTGGAGACCCGCACCGGGCGCATCCTGGCCGCCGCGAGCTACCCCCCCTTCGATCCCAACCAGTGGCGCGACTACAGCCCCGAGACCCGGCGCAACCGGCCCTTCCTGGACGTGTTCGAGCCCGGCTCGACCATCAAGGGCCTGGTCGTCGCGGCGGCGATGAATGAGGGCCTGACCACGCCGGACACGAGGTACGACACGCCCATGCGCCGCTACGTGGGCGGGCGCTGGGGCAGCACCATCGGGGATTCCGTCAACCACCCCGGCCACCTCACCACCCGGCAGGTGCTGCGCTACAGCAGCAACGTGGGCATGAGCCACATCGTCGAGCATTTCCCCGCCGAGCGGATGCGCGGCTACCTCAGCCGCTACGGGTTCGGGAGCTACGTGGATATCCCCACCGTGGTCACCAGCACGGGCCAGCTCCAGCCGCTGCGCAACTGGGACGACCTGGTGCGCGCCACCAACGCCTTCGGCCAGGGCATGAGCAGCACGACCCTGCAACTCGCGGCGGCCTACAACACGTTGGCGAATGATGGCCGGTACGTTTCGCCCCGCCTGGTCGAGGGTGAACCCGCGGGCGAGCGCCGCGAGGTGCTGCGTCCCGAGACGGCCCGCAAGACGCGCGAGATGCTCCAGGCCGTGATCGAGGAGGGCATTCCCCACGCCGCCGGACTCAAGGGCTACGCCCTGGGTGGCAAAACGGGGACGGCCCAGGTTTCCGAGGGCGCCAAGGGGTACGCGAGCAACCTGTTCGACAGCCTGTTCGCGGGGTTCTTCCCCGCCGACGCCCCCCGCGTGACCGTGGCCGTCATGGTCCACGGCGCCAAGGTTCAGTACCACGGCTCCATGCTCGCCGCCCCGATCTACCGCGAGATCGCCGCCGACATCATCTCCCGCTGGGCCGCCGCCCCCCGCGAGGAGAAGCAGCCCGAGAAGAAGTAAGAGCCTTCTGAGAGCCTGATGGCAGGGAGGGGAGGGAGGAGCCTTCGCCGGTTCCCCTCTCCCCCCGTTTTTCACATCTGACCTGGATGACTGTAGCCGAAGGCACGGGCTGATGAGGGCCGTCAACCGGATTTCCAATGAAACTCAGCGGTGATGGGCCAGAGTCGATGAGAAACTAAATGAGAGCATTAGAACTTGGCTCATGTGACCAACCACCCATAGGTCACTATTTCTGCTTCTAGAGCTCATCTGTATTGCTCTCCCATCCGACACTTTATGAGAGAAAGGCAAAAACTTCACATGCTATACGCACCGTACCTCCTTAAGCTCACAAGCTAGGGGGGCCGGTCACCCATGTCTTTCCGGCCTTCAAATCCATCTTGCTCGCCGGGCGCGCCGTGCGCGTGCCCGCAGGAGAATGCATGCCCGTGACGCTCACCCGCTGGATGCGCGCCATCCTGCTGACCACCCTTGGCACCGCCAGCGCGACTCCGGCGCTTCCTGCCCCCAGCGTGGCGACGCAGGCCGTGCGCGAGGCGCTGACGCCCAAGCTTCCCGCTCCCGCCCCGGCGCGGAGCGCACCGGTGGTCCGCGCCCCCCAGGCCGCCCCGCAGGTCGTTCGTCCGGCCCAGACCCCCACGCCGCGTTCGGCTCCCGCCGCCCGTCCGGCTCAGGCCCCGGTCGCCCGCCGCGCGCCCGCCCAGCCTGCCCGCCCGGCCCAGACCCCGGCGACCCGTGCCCCCCAGGCCCAGGCGTCCACGAGCCGCGCCCAGAACATCCAGCAGTTGCAATCGCAGGTGAGCCGCAACACGGCCCGCACGGGGCGCAGCGCCATCCTCCGGGCCACCGCCTACAACAGCATGCCGGGGCAGACTGACTCCACGCCCTTCATCACGGCGACGGGCACCCGCACCCGTCCCGGCGTGGTGGCCCTGAGCCGCGACATGCTGCGGATGTTCCCGTACGGTACCCGCATCACCATCCAGGATCTCAGCGGGCGGTCGGGCGGCCTGTTCAACGGCCGGGTCTTCATCGTCGAGGACACCATGGCCGCCTACAAGACGGGCAGCATCGACATCTGGATGTCCTCCTACGGCGACGCCATCCGGTTCGGTGCCCGCCAGGTCCGCATCACCGCGCTCCGCTGAACCGCCTTCCTGTCCGCGTGGGCTGATCCTGGAGATCGCCCGCGCGGTTTTTGGCCTCGTCCCCGCGCGGCGCGTTGTCTGGGCCCAGCCTCGTTCATGACAAGGAGCGGCGTCACCGTGAGTGTGGCGAAGGGTCCCTGGCCGCCGGGCCGGAATGGCCTCGCCTCTGGCTCAGCCTGACCGTCTCTTTCGGACCACGCGAAACTGACCTCTGCTGGCCGCCTGAAAGGAACTCCCCCCGTCCGGTGCCGCGGGTCCGGGCCGGGGGCGGCGCACCCCGTTCCTGCTCCTCTGGTATCCTCCGCAGACGTGCCCCGCCCTGTCCCCGACCTCGCCTGGATGCTGGCCCGCGCGCACCTGGCCCGGAGGCGGACCCAGAACCTCCTGACCGTCCTGGGGATCGCGGTGGGCGTGATGGTCCTGATCGCCGCGCTGAGCCTGACGAACGGCTTCACCCGCGCCCTGGTGGACGCGACCCTCCGCGCCAGCCCGCACCTGAGCCTGACGGCCTTCACCCCCTCGCCGCGCGACCCCGGGCTGGAGACCGAGATGCGCGCCGACCCCCGGGTGAGCGCCTTCGTGCCCTTCCTGGGCGACAAGGGGCTGCTGACCCGGCCAGCGTCGGCGGGGCGGGCGGCGGGGGTGGACTTCACCACCCTGTTCGGGGTGACGCCCGCCGCCGCGGAGGTCCTGCGCCTCAATCCCCAGGAGGGCACGCTGCTGCGCACGCTCGGGCCCAATGAGGTGCTCCTGGGCGCCGCCCTGGCCCGCAGCGTCGGGGCCTTCACGGGCGACGAGGTGCGGCTGCTCAATTCGGCCCAGCGCCGGGCCACCCTGCGGGTGAAGGGGGTCTTCAGCACGGGCAACTACCTGATCGACTCCGGGTACGCCTTTACCAGCCTGGGGACCCTTCAGGCCCTCCAGGGGACGGCGAACATCAGCGGCTACCAGCTCCGGCTGCGCGACCCGGACAGCGCCCCGGCGGTGGGCGACGCCCTCACGCGCACCCGGCCCTACACTTCCGTCCCCTGGCAGAGCCTGTACGGCACGCTGCTCGACCAGCTCGCCCTGCAAAAGCGGGTGATCGCCTTCGTGGTGTTCCTGATCGTGATCGTGGCGGCCTTCGGGATCGCCAACGTGCTGACCCTCGCCGTGTTCGAGAAGACGCAGGAGATCGCCATCCTGCGGGCGGTGGGCGCCACGCGCGGGCTCATCACCCGCACCTTCCTGATCGAGGGGGCGCTGCTGGGGCTGGGCGGCCTGCTGCTGGGGAACCTGCTGGGCCTGGGCATCAGCGCGTACTTCACCGTGCGGCCCTTTCAGCTTCCGGGCGACCTGTACTTCATCACGGCGCTGCCGGTCGAGGTGCGCGCGGGCGACCTGCTGTGGGTGAACGCGGTGGGCCTGGGGACGACCCTGCTCGCGGCCCTGATCCCGGCCCGCCGTGCGGCGGGTGTGGAACCGGCGCGCATCATCCGCTGACGCCGCCCTGAACCCCGGGCACGCCTGACCCCAAGAGAATGTGAAAAACTTCGTGTCAGACGGTCATCACCTTCCTGACGGTGGCCTGAAGCACCATTAACATTCACCCCCGGGGGGCTCATGGCCCGTCAAGTTGCCCCCCGTAACCTCTTCCTCGGAGGTACCACATGAAGAAGCTTCTGATGATCCCGGCCGCGATGCTGCTCGGCACCGCCGCCGCCGCCCCCAAGATCAGCGCCCAGAGCATCATCGTGAACCCCGTCCAGCCCGACCTGGCCGTGAGCGTTCGCGTGGACAAGGACCCCAGCGGCAACGCCACGCCCACCTACCGCACGGGCGAGAACATCCGCATCAGCACGACCGTCAACCGCGACGCCTACGTGTACCTGTTCAACGTGGACGCCAACGGGGAAGTGACCCAGATCCTCCCCAACCGTCTGAACGGCAGCAACTTCGTGAAGGCGAACACCACGGCCGTCTTCCCCGCCCCCGGCGCCAACTTCACCTTCACGGTGGGCGAGGACGTGGGCCTGAACAAGGTCCTCGCGCTCGCCAGCCTGACCGAGCTGAACCTCGACCAGATCAGCTCCTTCAAGACCCAGCAGGACCAGTTCGCCACCGTGAAGGCCAAGGGCCAGCAGCAGCTCGCCCAGGCGCTGAGCATCGTGGTGAACCCCATTCCCCAGAACAGTTGGGTGAGTGACACCGCCTTCTTCAACGTCGAGGCGCGCACCCCCGTGCAGACGGGCAGCCTGTTCGTGGGCACGAACGTCGCCAACGCGACCGTGATCCTGAACGGCCAGCGCCTGGGCAGCGCGAACACCACCTTCACGAACATCCGCCCCGGCTCCTACCCGGTGCGCGTGCAGGCCCCCGGCTTCCGCGACTACACCACCACCATCACGGTGCGCGCGGGTGCCACCACCAACCTGAACGTCGAGTTCGCGCAGGTCGTCACGCCCGCCCCGGCCCCCGTGGTCAGCAACCAGTTCACCCTGTCCATCCGCAGCAGCGTGAACGGCGCCCGCGTGTTTGTGGACGGCCAGGAGGTCGGCACGATTCGCAACGGCGGCCTGACCGTCGAGGTGGACCGCGGCGCGACCGAGGTTGTGCTGATCGCCCCCGGCTACCAGACCTTCGTGGGCCGCTACAACGTGACCCGCGACGCCCAGATCACCATCACCCCCACCCGCTAAGCTCCAGATCAGGCCACAGCACCCCTGCCCGGGCGGCGGGGGTGTTTGCTGTGGTCCGCCGTGGGAGCCCCGGAGGGCTGCTGACAGAGGGCCGGGGCGAGGGGGCCTGCGAACCGCTTGAACACCCGCGAGATCGCTCGCCGTCCTGCTCAACCGCGGCCCGCTCACTCCCCCCGGCAAGCAGCTCTGCGTGTCAAGGGGGAGGGGCCAGCGAGCAGGAGCTCCCGTTCTGGAACGGCTCTTCGGGGCTGACGCTCGGGAGCCCCGCTTTTCGAGCTACGGCCCGTGCTGGAGTAGGTCGTGCAGCACGCGCGCCGTCATGCCCCAGATGTCGTGGCCGCGCCAGGGATAGCGGTAGAGCGGGACCTGCTCGCCGTTCGGCAGGGTGCGGAGCTCGCGGACGACGCTCAGGGCCCGCAGTTCACCCAGCGTGGGCATGATGATCTGCGCGACCTCGGCAGTCAGGGTCAGGCGCGGCTCGGCGGGCACGCGGGCCAGGACCGGCGTGACATGGAAGCCGACCGGGGTGAACACGTCGTCGAGTTCGCCGAGTACCGTGACCGTGCGGGGGTCGAGGCCCACCTCCTCCTCGGCCTCGCGCAGGGCGCCCTGTACGGGCGTCTCGTGCGGGTCGAGGCTGCCGCCGGGAAAACTGATCTGGCCCCGGTGGGTGGGCAACTCCGCCGAGCGCACGGTGAGGAGGACCCGGGGGTCACGCTCGCGGGTCAGCGCGACGAGCACGGCGGCGCGGCGGTACTCGGGCAGGTGCAGCGGCGTGCGCGACCGGCCCCCCACCCACACCGCCCAGGGGTCGTCCAGGGCGGCGTCGAGCGGGTCGGGTTCGCTCCCCGGGGTCGTCACGCGCCCACTTCCGGGTCGGGTAGGGCGGCGAGGACGGCGTGGGTGTGTTCCCGCAACGCCACCTCCGGGTCCACGCCCAGGGACCGTGCCCAGGCGACGACGGCCGAAAGCACCTCTGCCACCCCCCGTGCCGTGTCGGGAGCACCGCGTAGCGCGGCCTCCACCCCCTCCCGGCCCGTCTTTTCACTCCCGGCGAGCTTCTGCGCCTGGGTCTCGCGGGCGAGTGCCCCCAGCGCGGAGGGCACCCGGTCGGCGGCGCGGCGCGGGCGGCCCCCCCGCTCGGCAGTCTTGATCGCCTCCCAGTTCGTCACCACCTCGTCGGCGCCGGACACCCGCACCGTGCCGAACACGTGGGGGTGGCGCCGCACCAGTTTCTCGACGATGCCGCGCTCCACATCGGTGTAGCCGAAGGAGCCCGCCTCCTCGGCGATCACCGAGTGGAAGGCGACTTGCAGCAGCACGTCCCCGAGTTCGCCCGCCAGGGCGGTGGGGCTTTCACCGACGGCGTCCACGGCCTCGGCCGCTTCTTCGAGCAGGTAGGGGCGCAGCGACTCGTGCGTCTGCTCGCGGTCCCAGGGGCAGCCGTCGGGCGCCCGCAGGCGGCGCAGCGTCTCAAGCAGGTCTTGCATTCGCTCATGCTAATCGCCGGGGTGAGAAAGTCCGTGTCTAGGCCGGGATTTGCTGGGAACACCTGCTGGGCGGAAAGAGTCGAGTCCCCAGCCAGAGGTCCGGCGGGCCGCTCACCCCCGCTTCACCGTTCGTCAGGCAGCGTGTGTTGAACTGTGCCCTATGCACAGAATCCCAGCCGCTTCCCTCCTGGCCGCGCTGCTCGGCGCCAGCCTCTCGGCGGGGGCGGCGAACACACCGGCCAGTCCACCTCCCGCCTGGACCACAGCCACTCTCGCCACCGCCAGGTACGTCATTCTCGACCCGCGCATCGAGGGGAACCCTAACCTCCTGAACAGCGAGCAGCGGGTGGGCATTCTCGCGGCCATGCGGCGGGACTCGGCGGGGGCAATCAAGCGGCGGTATCCGCGGGCCACCATCGTCGCCGATGCCGGGACCCCCGGCGTGATCCGGGTAACGCCCGTCCTCGTCACCCCGAACGCCCTGGTCCCCTGGGCCAAGCTCACCGCCCGGCTCCAGTTCGACCTGGGGGGGGGCCAGCAGGTCACCCTGGACGATCAGTTCGGCCTCCTGACCCTCTGGCAGCAGCAGGGCCAGGCCGCCAACTACACCTACGACCGGCTCGTTCAGAGGATGCCCTGACCCGAGTTAAGCGCCCCTTCACGCGCCCTGGCCCCCCCGCCGGGGCGTGTTAGCTTCGCCCCATGACCCAGAGTGATTCCCAGGGCAGGAGCGCCTTCGTCACGGGCGCGAGCAAGGGCATCGGCTTCGCGGTGGCGCGGGCGCTGGCGGGCGCCGGGTACGCGGTGACCCTCACCAGCCGCCGCCAGGACGAGGTGGAGGCCGCCGCCGGGCAGATCGGCCACGGCGCTCGGGGCGTGGTGTGCGACGTGCGCGACCCACAGGCCCTTCAGCAGGCGGTGGACGCCCACGTGGAAGCGTTCGGCGGGCTGGACGTGCTGTTCGTGAACGCGGGCGTCGGCAACTTCGCCAACATCGAGGACCTGACTGTCGAGCAGTGGCGGGAGGTGATCGACACCAACCTCAGCGGCGCCTTCTACACCGTCAAGGCGGCGATCCCGGCCCTCAAGCGCCGGGGCGGGTACATCTTCACGCTCTCCAGCCTGGCGGGCCGCAACCCCTTTGCGGGCGGCGCGGCATACAACGCGAGCAAGTTCGGGCTCAACGGCCTCTCGGAAGTGCTGACCCTCGACCTGCGCGGGCACGACATCAAGGTGACGCAGATCATGCCCGGCAGCGTCGCCACCCATTTCGCCGGGCACACCCCGACCGAGGCCGACGCCTGGAAAATCCAGCCCGAGGACATCGCGCAGCTCACCCTCGATCTGCTGGAGATGCCCGCGCGCACGTTGCCCAGCCGGATCGAGGTGAGGCCCAGCAAGCCGCCGAAGAGGTAGGGGAGAGGAAGCAACCCCTACTGCCTCCCGAACGCCTTACCCGGCTTGATGGGAGGACCCGTAAGGCCGGTTTTAAAACCTTGCGCCGTTCCTGCCGGAAATGAGAGGATCAGTTCATGCGACTGGGACCTTGTTGGTTTTGCGGGATGGTGCCGGCGGATGATAAGGAGCATCTTTACCCTGGAAGGCCAGGCAGCAGGACGGTATACGCTTGCCACGAGTGCAACCTAAAGAAGGAGGCTCAGCGGCTCAAGTTCGGCCCTCCTGGCAATTACAACTGGAACGTTGATGAATTCCGTCGTGTGGTTGCCTGGCGACTTGGGTTGGATTACCGAACCTTTTTGTTTTATGGCGAGCAAGTAGAACGTATGAACCCAGCGTCGCCCCCTATGCCGTTTCTCATTCCTGGTCCTTCAGAGCTGGAACGGAGCAGCCGAACGAGCCGTTGTCCTGACCTTCCTGCTCACCGGGGAGGGCGGGACAATTCCGAAGTGGAAGACTGGTGATAGGCGGTGCGTGTAGAAGGTAGCGCGTGCACTCGCCTTGTCCTTTGGAGATAACTCCCCCTCTTCCCGCTTAATCAGTCCGAATTCTGGCGTATGTAGGCTTCGGAGTCGCCGGCCCCGGGTCGCGCAGCCCACGGTCATCGCCGTGCCGACACCCGGTCTCAGGCGGCCCTGCTAGAATGCCCCGCGTGTACACGAACCGCCGCGCCCATCACGAATATGAGCTGTTGGACCGCTTCGAGGCGGGCATCGCTCTGACGGGCAGCGAGGTCAAGAGTGTCCGGGCGGGCGGGGTGGACTTCCGGGACGCCTTTGCGCGTCTGAATAACGGCAATATCGAGCTGGAGGGCCTCTACATTCCCACCTACACCGAAGCCACGTACAACAACCACGAGCCCCGCCGCCCCCGCCGGTTGCTGCTGCACCGCGAGGAGATCGGCAAGCTCCGGCGCGCCCTGGAGCAAAAGGGCCTGACGCTGGTGCCCACCAAGCTCTACCAGAAGGGCCGGGTCTTCAAGGTGGAACTCGCCCTGGCGCGGGGCAAGAAGCTGCACGACAAGCGCCGGGCCGAGGCGGAAAAGGTCGTGCGGCGGGAGCTGCGCGAGCTATGAGGCGGGGGGGAAGGGGACGCTTCTCCCGGCCGCTGCTGCTGTCGGCGGCCCTGCTGTGCGCCGGGCTGGCGGGGGCGCGGATCGCCCTGGGTCGGCTCAACCTCGCGGGGCAGCAGGTGCAGTCCATCACCCTGTACGGGGCGGAGTACGCGCGCGAGGACGTGCTGGAGGGCCTGATGAGCGTCACGCGCGACGGCCCGGTGGCCCGGGTGGAGGGCCTCGGCCACACGCTGCTCCTCCCCATCGACGAGGACCAGCAGCGGGCGACGACCGATTTCAACACCGTGCAGCTCGACACCGAGCGGGTGCGGGCACGCTCGGCCACACTGGTGAACGGCAACCTCTACCTGCCGCTGGACACGCTGGCGCGGGGGCTGGGCGCCACCTACGAGGTGGGCAATTTCAAGGTGGTGCCCGCGACCCTCCAGGGCGTGAGCAGCCGCGCGGGCAAGGACAGCGACCGATTGGTTCTCGACCTGACCCGCGACGTGCCGGTCGTGGACGAGCTGCGCGGCACGACCGTGACGATCACCCTGCGCGGCGCCCGGGGCGAGGCGAGGCGGTACACCACCCGCGGGGCCTTTGTTCCCCAGGCCGAGGTGACCCGCGGCGGCGACGACCTGAAGCTCACCTTCGCCCTGCCGCCCGGCAGCGGTTACCGGGTGTACCGGGTGGTGCGTCCGGGTGGAGCCCGGCTCGTGGTGGACGCCGGGCCGGGGGTGCCCTACACCAGCCCGGCGCTGCTGGAACGCCTCTCGCGGCCCCTGATCGTCCTCGACCCCGCCCGCGTCACCGGGCTGGGCCGCGACGTGACGCTGGAGGTGGCCCGGCGCTCGGCCGAGCTGCTCAACAAGGCGGGGTGGCAGGTCAAGCTGACCCGGGACGCGCAGACTGCCCTGGGCCTGAACCAGAAGCTGTCGCTCGCCCGGCGCAGCGACGTGTACCTCGCGCTCGACCTGGGCCGCTTTCCCGGCAGCCCGCGCGGGGGCGTCACCGTGTACGAGCCCACGGGCACTTCGTCCGCGCAGATCATGAACGCCGTGCGGGGTGGGGCACAGGCCCCCTACATCGACCTCGCGGTGGGCAGCGGCGGCGGCACCCGGCGCCTGAGCGAGCTGCTGCGCGGGGAACTCAAGGGCGGGGGCGTCACGGCGGGGGCCGAGAACATCTCCCGCACCCTCACGCTGGGCGAGGCCCCGCAGGCGGCGCTGCTGCTGGAGATGGGCTGGACGAGCAACGCCGAGGACCGCGCCAAGCTCGGGGTGGACGAGCGGCTCCAGGCGATGGCGGTCGCGGTCGCGCGCTCCATCGCCACGTACCTCACCGCGCGGGCGGCGAACGCGGGCCGCACCCCGGCGGGCGGGGGGCGCCAGTGAGTCGGCTCTTCTCCCTCTTCAACGTGGTGAGTGCCGCGCTGCTCGCCGCCGCCGCCTACGCCTACCAGGAGGTGCAGCGCCCGCCCCAGGTCCCTGCCCCGCCCCGGCTGGAGCTGGAGGAAAAGCGGGACGTGAAGGTCAGGGTGTACTTCAGCGACGCGCAGGTGCAGACCCTCAAGCCCGAGACCCGCACCGTGCAGGTCACCCAGGAGAACCCCAGCACGCTGGCCCAGGCCGCCCTGAACGTCTGGGCGTCCGGCCCCCAGGCCTCCGGCGCGCTGCGCCTCGTCCCCGAGGGCACGGCGGCCCCCAGGGTGTGGGTGCGCGGCGGGCACTACTATGTGGACCTCCCCGCCAGCTACCAGAAGCTGCGCTACGGCACGACCGGCGACAAGATGCTCCTGTGCACCCTTGCCCGCACCCTCCTCGAAACCCGCGGCCAGGACGTGACCTTCCTGGTGGACGGCCAGAACGTGGACACCTTCGGGCACCTCGACGTGCGTGAGCCGTACACCCGGCAGGACTGCGCGGACCAGTAGCCCCCGGCCCCATGCTCCAGAGCATCACCCTCCAGGGCTTCAAGAGCTTCGCGGACCGCACCCGGCTGGAATTCGGGCCGGGCGTGTCCGCCGTCATCGGCCCCAACGGCAGCGGCAAGAGCAACGTGGTCGAGGCGATCCGCTGGGCCACCCACCAGGCCCGGGCGCGCGAGCTGCGGGCGGGACGGGGCACCGAGCTGATCTTCCACGGGAGCGGCGGGAAGGCGCCCCTCGGCCTGGCGGAGGTGCAGGTCGAGCTGCTCACCGCCGAGGGCCGGGTCAACGTCACCCGCCGGGTGTACCGCGACGGGACCGGCGAGCAGGACCTGAACGGGCGCCCCGCCCGCGTCCGCGACGTGCAGGGGGCGCTGCGGGGCACCGGGCTGGGGCCGGGGGGCCTCGCCGTGATCGGGCAGGGCGAGGTGAGCGGCGTCGTGCAGGCCGAGGGCCGGACGCTGCTGGGCTACGTGCAGGAGGCGGCGGGGCTGTCGCGCGCCGTCACCGCCCGGCAGGAGACGGAGGCGCGGCTGCGCGAGGCGGCGCTGTCTCTGGAGCAATTGCGCCTGGTGCAGGGGGAGCGGGCGGCGCATGTCGAGCGGCTGGAGCGGGCAGCCCGCGATGCCCGCGCTCACCGCGCCCTGACGGCCCGCATTCTCACGCTGGAGGACGCCCTGAGGCGTGAGCGGCAGGCCGCCCTGGGCCGCGAGATCGCCGCCGCGCGCGCCGAGGCGGAAGGCCTGGAGGCCCGCTCCACCGTCCTCGCCGCCGAGGTGCAGGCCGCCGCCGCCCGGGTGGAGGCCGCCCGCGAGGCGGTGAGCGACGCCCGCTCGCGTGCCGACGCCTTTGCCGGGGCGCTCGACGCCCTGCGCGCGGCGAGAGATGCCCACGCCCAAGCGGGCCGCTACCGGGACCACCTGGGTGCTGAGGCCGAGCGGCTGCGCGCTGAACTCGCGGCCCTGCCCCAGAGCCCGCCCGCCGGGGCCGTCCCCGACCTCCCCGCGCTGGAGGCTGCCGTGACGGCGGCCCGCACGGAGGCCGGGGCCGCCGAGCGCCGCGCCCGCTCGCTGGACGCCGAGCTGATCCACGCCCGCGAGGGGGCCGCCCGCGCCGCCCAGGCCGCCGCCCGCGCCGACGCCAGCCGTGAGACGCTGGGGGCTGAATTCGAACGCGCCGAGGGCAACCTGGAGGACGCCCAGGAGGCGCTGGCCGCCGCCCATGAACGCCTGACCGCCGCCACCCGCGCCCGCGAGGAGGCCGAGGCCGCCTACGCCACCCTCGCCGCCCGCCGCGCCGACGCCCAGGCCCACGAGCGGCACCTCCAGAACGAACTCGCCCGCCTGAACGCGGGCGTGGCCCCGCTGCGCCGCGAGCGCGAGCGGCTGGAGCAGACCCTCGACTCCTACGCCCGCTACGGCGAGGGGGCCCGCAACGCCCTGCGCCAGGGGCACCCCGGCATCGTGGGCTCGGTCGCCGACCTCCTCACCGTCCCCGCCGAGTACGAGACCGCCGTGACCGCCGCCCTGGGCCGCCGCCTGGAGCAGATCGTCGTTCACACGGGTGAGGACGCCCGGCAGATCATCGAGGAACTCAAGCGGGTGGGGGGCCGCGCGACCTTCCTCCCCCTCGACCTGATCCGCGCCCGGCCCCGCCGCGACGGGGCGCTGCTGCGCGAGGGAGGCGTGGTCGGCAACCTCGCCGACCTGTGCCCGACCGACCCGCCCTTGGTGGGCGAGGCGATCCTGGCCGACACCCTCGTGGTGGAGGACCTGCGGGCCGCGAACCGCCTCGCCCGCGCGCATCCGAACCGGCCCCGCCTCGTCACGCTGGACGGCGAGCTGCTGGAGGCGGGCGGCGCGATCACGGGCGGGAGATTGCGGGACGCGGGGTTCAGCATCCTCGCCGACCAGCGCCGCTTGCAGGAGATTGGCGCGGAGCTGGAGGACGTGGACCGGCAGACGGCCCGCCTCGCCGCCGAGCTGGGGCGGGTGCAGGGCGTTCTCGCGGGGGATGCGGACGGGCACGACGGCCTCCTCGCCGCCCGGGAACGGGCCGCCCGCGAGGAGCGCGAGGCCGAGCGGCGCGTGACCGAGCTGGAGGCGCAGCTTCGCAGCCTGGGCGCCCACCGCGACCGCCTGCTCGCCCGGTTGTCGGCTGAGACGCCCGCCCAGATGCCCCAGCCCGCGGGCCCGCTGGCCGACCCCGCCGAACTCGAAGCCGCCCTGCTCGCCGCCCGGACGGAGGCCGAGGAACACCGCGGGCGCGAACGCGCGGCGCTTGAAGCCCTCGCGCTCGCCCGCGAACTCGACGCGGCGTGGCGGGCCTTCCGCTCTGCCCGGGCCCGGGCCGCCGACCTGCGCGAGCGGCTGACCGCGAATGCCGAGGCGACGGCGGCCCAGGAGGCCCACCTCGCCACCGCCGCCGCCGAGGTCAGTCGCCGCGAGGCCGCCCTGGGCACCCTCGACGAACACGAGCTGTCCCGCGCGGAAGGGGAACGGGACGCCGCCGCCCAGGCGTACACCTCGCTGATCGGCGAGCAGAACAAGGTCCGCGCCCGGTTGGAGGACACCCGGCTCCTGATCGCCCGGCGCGAGGGCAGCCTGGAACCCATCCCCGACGGGTGCAGCCCGCCCGGCACCCCCCGCGAGTGGACGGCGGAACTGACCCGCAGCCGCGCCGACCTCGAGCGCCTGGGCCCCGTCAACGCCCGCGCCGAGGCCGATCACGCCGCCGAGAGCGCCGAGCTGGAGCGCCTGACCGCTGAATTGAACGACGCCGAGGAGGCCGCCGCCGAGTTGCGCGTCCACCTCGCCGAGCTGGAGAGCGCCGAGGGCCTCGCTACCCGGGCCGCCTTCGACCGGGTGAACGCCGCGTTCCGGGAATACAGCGCCGAACTGCTCGGCGGTCAGGGCGAACTCGAACCCGAGCACGACGAGGCGGGGCGCCTCACGGGGCTGCGCCTCGCCGTGCAGCCAAAGGGCAAGCGCACCCGCTCCATGACGCTGCTCAGCGCGGGCGAGCGCACGATGGCGGGGTTGGGCTTCCTCTTCGCCCTGAACCACGCGGGCGGGGAGGGGGGCGCAGGTGGCCTCCCCCTCGCCGTCCTCGACGAGGTGGACGCGCCGCTCGACGAGGCGAACATCCGCCGCTTCACGGCCTTTCTCGAACGCTTCTCGGCCCGGGGCGCCCAGTTCCTGCTCGTCACCCACCAGAAGGCGACGATGGAGGTGGCGAACGCGCTGTGGGGCGTCACGACCGACCACACGGGTGCGAGCCGCGTGCTGAGCATCCGCCAGGCGGAGGAGGCGCCAACGCGGTGAGCACCCGCTCTGTCGCCGCCGGGGAGCGCCGCTTCGAGCGGGATGCCCTTACCTGGGCCGTCTACCTGCTCCTGGGCTATTTCGGCTTCCTGATCAACGTGCTGGGGCCGCTGGTGCCCTTCCTGCGCGAGAAGCTGGGTCTCACGTATGCCCAGGCGAGCCTGCACACGAGCGCCTTTGCGGTCGGCCTGCTCGTTGCCAGCGTGACGGCGGATCGGCTGGCGGCCCGCCTGGGGGACCGACTGTTGCTCTGGGGCGGGGCGGTGGGAATGGCGGTC
The DNA here is from genome assembly GCF_002897375.1 of Deinococcus aerius. NCBI lineage: Bacteria > Thermotogati > Deinococcota > Deinococci > Deinococcales > Deinococcaceae > Deinococcus > Deinococcus aerius. Next base: position 117,206 of record NZ_BFAG01000001.1, read on the forward strand.
GGCGCCGTGCTGCTCGCGGTCGCCCCCACCTTCCTCCTCAGCGTGCTGGGCACCCTGGTCATGGGCACGCTGGGCTCCCTGACGCTCGTGCAGGTGTCGGCGGTGCTGGCCCGGCGCCACGGGGAGGGACGCGGACGGGCCTTTGCGGAGGCCAACGCCATCTCCAGCCTGTGCGGCGTCCTGGCCCCGCTGGCGGTGGGGGGAGCGGTCGCCGCCGGGCTGGGTTGGCCCGCCGTGCTGTGGTTCGCGGTGGCGGCGCTGGTGGTACTCGCCCTGGCGTTTGGCCGGGTTACCTTTCCGGGGCGCAGTGGCGGGGGCGCGAGATCACGGACCCCCCTGCCCGCCCGCTACTGGCGCTACTGGGCGCTGCTCCTCCTCGCCGTGGCGGTGGAGTTCGGCGTGGGGTTCTGGGGGGCGGACTTTCTGCGCGTGGTCGCGGGCTTCCCGCGGGCGGCGGCGGCCACTGGCGCGGGCGCCTTCCTGCTGGCGATGCTCGTCGGGCGGGTGGTGGGTGGGGCGCTCGTGTCGGTGTGGCCCGCGCCCCGGGTGGTGGCCCTTTCCCTGTTGACCGCGCTGCTGGGCTTTCTGCTGTACTGGCTGCCCGACTTCACCGTGACCCGCGTGCTCGGCCTCTTCGTCACTGGCCTCGGGATTGCGAACCTCTACCCGGCCCTGCTCTCGCTCGCGGTGGGGACCGCCCCGGGGCAGGAGGACGTGGCGAGTGCCCGCGCGGCCCTGGCCTCCGGCCTCGCCATCCTGCTCGCGCCCTTTGCGCTGGGCGCCGTGGCCGACGCCTCATCCCTGTTCGCGGCGCAGATCGTCGTCCCCGCGCTGCTGATGATCGCGGGCGCGGGCTTGTGGTGGGTGGGGCGGCAGGAGAAGGCCGGGGCCGTGTCGCCGCCGCGTCCCTGAGTTCCCAGCCTACTCCCGGACTCCGCGAAACATCACCGGAACGCCCATCTGACACAGGGGACACCCATCCGCCGGGAAGGTCTGGAAAGGGGCCTGGGTCAGCGTCGCCAGCCGTTCGCCGTCCAGAGGGGTGCGGCTGAGCCACGCGCTCACACCCAGGACTGTGTGCCCCTCCCGCCGCAGGAAGGCGAGGACGGCCCGCGCGTCCGTGCCGGTACACACAAGGTCATCCACGTACACGACCCGCCCGCCGGGCTCGGGAATGTGCATGCGGTGCCAGCCCATTGCCTCGCCGGTCAGGGGAAACGCCACCGGGAGGTGGAGGTGGCGGGCCACGAAGGAGGCCAGCACCGCGCCGCAGGCGGGGGCACCGGTCAGCAGTGTCGCCCCGGGAAAAGCGGCGTGGAGAGCTTCGGCCTGCATGGCGGCCACCTCGTCCAGCCCCGCCGGGTCGCGCATCAGCTCGCCCTTCTCGATCCAGCCATCCGCGTGCAGGCCGTGACGAAAGACCGTGTGCCCCCGCCGGAACGCGCCCCGTTCGGCCAGCAACCCCAGCAGGTCCACCCTCACCCGTCCAGCCGCTGCACGCTGGAGCCCGCCACGCTCTTCGTGACGATCAATCGGCTGGGCAGCCGCTCGGACAGGCTCTCGACGTGCGTGACCACGCCGACCATACGGCCCTGCGTCCGCAGGTTCTCCAGCGCGTTCGCCACCGCCTCCAGCGCCTGCGGGTCCAGGGTGCCGAAGCCCTCGTCGAGGAAGAGCGCCCCCAGAATCTTGTTCCCCGCCAGGTAGTCGCTCAGCGCGATGGCAAGGGAGAGGCTGGCGAGGAACGTCTCGCCGCCGGAGAGGGTCTTGACCGCCCGCGTCTCGCCCGCGTTCCAGAGGTCCTGCACGACGTACTCGCCGTCCTCCAGCGCCAGGCGGTAGCGCCCGTCGCTGATCTCGTGCAGGAGCGTCCCCGCGCCCGTCAGAAGCTGCGCCTCGACCTCCGCGAGGAGGTACTGCTGGAACTCGTTCGCCCGCAGGGTGTTCGCCAGCGTCTGCCAGGTGTCGAGCTTGGTCGCCAGGTCCTTCGCCTGGGCCTCGATCTCGGCCTTGCGGGTCAGCCGCTCGCGGGCACTCCGCTCCTGCTCGGCCAGGCTCCCGGCCCGCTCGCGCGCCCCGCTGAGGGCCGCGTCCGTGGCGATCAGGTCGCGCTCGGCCTGCCGGAGCTGCGCGGGGTCGAAGGGCTCGACGCCCAGTTGCCGCTCCAGTTCCGCGAGTTGCGCCCGGAGCTGCTCGACCTGCGCGGCGTGGGTCCGGGCGGCCTGCTCCAGCGCGGCGATGTCGGGCTCCGGCAGGGCGGCGGCGCGGGCCTGCGCGGCGTCCAGACCGAGGGTCGTGAGAGCGGTGTCCAGCGTCTCCTGGGCCTCCCGCGTCTCCCGGGCCCGGCCCCCCGCGGCGGTGCGCGCCGAATTCAGGGTCGCGCTCGCCGCCGCGTGGGCACTCTGCGCGCGGGCGAGGGCGGATTGCGCCTCGGTCAGGCGGGAGCGGATGCCCTTCACCTCGGCCAGGAGCTTCGCCCGCTCCCGCGCCGGGTCCGTGCCCGCCGCCCGCACCTGCCTCGCCAGGCCCGCGAGCAGGCGCAGCGCGAGGTCGTGCGGATCGCCCGTGATGTTGCCCTCCAGCTTCCGCAGGTCGGCCTCCCGCGCCCTCAGCGCCTCCTCCCAGTCGGCGACCTCGGCCCGCTTGGCCTCGATGGCCTTCTTGCGGGCGGCGAGTTCGGCCTTGAGTTCCAGGTAGCGGGTGCGCCGCTCGGTCAGGGTCCGGTCCAGGGCCGTGACGCGCGCCTCCAGCTCCTCCAGGTTGACGGCGGGGGCGGCGGGGAGCGCCCTCACCGTCCCCTCGCAGAGGGGGCAGGGTTGGCCCAGGTGCAGGTGCGGGCGGTAGGCGGCCAGGCCCGCCTGTTCCCGCGCCGCCGTCAGTTCGGCCTTGGCGGCATCCAATTGGGCCTTGGCCTCCTTGCCCTCGCGCTCCACCCGGCCCCATTCCAGCGTCTGGTCGGCCTGAAGCTGCTCGTCGGCGGCGAGGCGGGCTTTCTGGGCGGTGAGAGCGGTCTTCTCCGTCTCCAGTTGCACCCGCTCGCGCCGCAGGGTGTCGAGCTTCTGGGCGGCCTCCCGAGCGGCGTGGTGCGCGTCCTCGTCCCAGGGGAGGGGGGAGGGGTGGGTGGTCTGGGGTGTACCCCCGGCACGTTTCAGGCGCGCCGCGTCCGCCTCGGCCTCCCGCAGCGTCTCCGCCCGCGCTTCGAGGTCGGGAATGCGGGCCTCGGCCTCCTGGGCGGCGGCCAGCGTGACTTCCGCCGCCTGCACCGCCCGCCGGGCCTGAGCCTCCGTCTCCCCAGCGCGGCGGGCTTCCTCCGCCTCCCGCGCCGCCGCGATGCGGGCCCGTTCCGCCGCGTCGAGCAGGGGCAGCACGCCCGCCACCCGCCGCGCCCGCTCCGCCCGCCGCGCCCCCTCGCGGATGCTCTCCGCCCGGCTTTCGAGTGTGGTCAGACGCCGCCGAGTGTCCTCGCGGGCATTCCACACGCCCTCCAGCGCACGCAGGCGGTTGACCTGCCCCTGAAGTCGTTCGCGCGAGTCCGTCAGCCGCTCGGCCTCCCCGTCCACCGCCTCCCGCTCGGCGCGCAGGGCCTTGACCGCCTCGGGGGAGACCTGGGCATACTCGCCGTCGAGCAGCGCGTGGAGGCTCCCCAGCGTGTGCTTGTACTCCCGGGCCCGGTCGCCCGCGAAGGCGTGCATGGCCTTGACGTGTTCCAGGCCCATCAGCTCGCCCAGCAGGGCCTGCCGCTCCTTGCCGGTGCCGTGCAGCAGCCGCGAGAACTCGCCCTGCGGGAGCAGCACGCTCCGGGCGAAGGTCTTGAAGTCCAAGCCCACTGCGCGGCGGATGCGGTCGTTCACCGCCTTGGTGCCCCCGTCGCTGAGGTTCACCCAGCGGTCGCCCTCGCGCCGCTCCAGCCGCACCTCGTTCTCGGCCTGGCGCCGCCCCTTGGAACGCGCCACCCGGTACGTCTCGTCCCCGACCTGGAAGGTCAGGCTGACGGAAAGCCCCCGCTCGCCCTGCGAGATCAGCGCGTCCAGCCCGGTGCCCCCCAGCCGCGGCGTGTTCCCGTACAGCGCAAAGGTCATCGCGTCCAGCAGGCTCGACTTGCCGCTGCCCGTGGGCCCCACGAGCGCGAACAGCTCCAGGTCAGCGAAGTCGAGCGCTACGAACTGCCGGAAGGCGGTGAAGCCCTGAACTTCGAGTTTGAGGGGCCTCAAGCGGGCACCTCTTCCTCTTGTCCCCGCGCGGCCTCGTCGGCCTCCCGGAAGGCGGCGCGCAGGTCGTCGGGGAGTTCTCCGCGGCGCTCCTGGTGGAACCGCTCGTACAACTCGGTCAGGCTCAGGCCCTCGCGCTTGAGGTTCGGCAGCGCGAGATCGTCCTGCACGGCGTCGAGTTCGACCGCGAGCGTGTTGGGCACCAGGCGCAGCACCCGGTCCTTGAGCCCCGGCAGGGCCGTGCCCGAGGGCGCCTGCACGACCACCTTCACCAGCCCGGTAAAACCCGTGAGGGAAGCCAGCCGCGATTCCACCTGCTCCAGCCCCACCCGCACCGTCCGCAACTCGCGCCCGCTGCTCAGTGGAATGGGGGTCACGCGCGCCGGGCGCCCGACCTCCACCTCGACCAGATTGACCTGTTTCTTCTCGCCGCCCTCGCCGAAGTCGAGCTGGATGACTGAACCGGGGTAGTGGGCCAGGGGCATCTCGCCCGACTGTTGCGGCTTGTGGACGTGCCCCAGCGCGACGTACTGCGCCTCCGCCGGAAGTTGCAGCGGCGAGAGGGTGTAGGCGTTCATGAGGTCGAACTGCATGGTGCGCTCGGACCCGCTGGGCACGGCGCCGTCCATCGTGGCGTGGGCCATCAGCATGTTCACGCTGTCGCCCCGGAAGCCCTCGGCCACCTTCCGCAGGAAAAAGCCCATCCCCTCGCGGTACTTCTGGCGCCAGGCGCCCACGTCGCCGCCCATCACGTCCGCCGCCTTCACCAGCCGCCGCTCGGACAGGAAGGGGAGGGCGCCGACCGTGAGTTTTTCCCCACCCCGCGTCTCCAGGGTGCGGATCAGGTCGAGGGGGTTGGCGCTGGGCTGGGCGACGAGTTGCACGCCCACCCACCCCAGCAGGCCCGCCAGCCCGTGCAGCCGCGCCGCCGAGTCGTGGTTCCCGGCGATCGCCACCGCCGGAATCCCCGCGTCGCGCAGCCGCAGGAAGAAGTCGAAGACGGCCGCCTCCGCCTCCGCCGAGGGGTTCACCGTGTCGAACAGGTCGCCGGAAATCAGCACGGCGTCGGCCCGCTCGCTCCTCGCCAGGCCCGCAATTTCGACGAGCGCCTCGTGGACCTCCGGCGTCCGGTCAAAGCCCCTCAGATTCCGCCCGGCGTGGAAGTCCGCCGTGTGAAGTACGCGCATGACGGAAAAAGATAGCATGTGGACGAGCTTGGCGGCGTACCGTAACCCCATGCATCCCCTCCTGCACGGCCCCCTCAGCCTGGAGGACTACCTGCGGACCGAGATCGAATCCGAGTTCCGCCGCGAGTACGTCGGCGGCTACTGGTACGGCCTGCACGGCGAGTCCCACGAGGAGGACGGGACGAGCGCGGCCCACAACCTCATCACCACCAACGTGATGATGAAGCTCTTCAATCTCTGCGACCGGCCCGAGCTGTGGCTGGCGTCTTCGCAGTTCAAGCTGCACATCCCCGAGCGTCCCAGCTTCTTCTGCCCGGATTTGGCGGTTTACCCCACGCCGAACGTGCAGGAGTGGTATGGCGTCGCCCCCCTCTTCCTGCTGGAGGTGATTGAGCCGCGCACCGAGTTTGTGGACCGGTGCGTGAAATACCACGCCTATACGGCCCTTCCCAGCCTACGAAAGCTGTAGAGCTGCCAGTACGGTAAGTGCGTTCCCTTCACCCTGCTTCCGGCCCGCTATCCTGCCCCATATGCCCGCCGCTCCCCCCGCCGCCGAACCCATTCGCGTCACGGGCGGCGTGAACAAGGTCCGCTTCCGCGCCGAGAGCGGCTTCACCGTCATGACTGCCAAACTCCGCAACGCCGAGGGCGAGGACCCCGACGCCACCGTGATCGGCGTGATGCCCCCCCTGGAGGCCGGGGACACCTTCAGCGCCGAGGTGCTGATGGAGGAGCACCGCGAGTACGGCTACCAGTACCGGGTGCTGAACATGGTGCTGGAGGCCCAGCCCACCGACCTGACGGAGGCCGGGATCGCCGCGTATCTGGAAGCGCGGGTCGGGGGCGTGGGCAAGGTCCTCGCCGGGCGCATCGCCAAGATGTTCGGCCCCGCGACCTTCGACGTGCTGGAGGGGGAGCCGGAAAAGCTCCTCCAGGTGCCCGGCGTCACCCAATCCACCCTCCACAAGATGACCTCCAGTTGGTCGCAGCAGGGCCTGGAACGCCGCCTCCTCGCCGGGTTGCAGGGGCTGGGGCTCTCCATCTCCCAGGCGCAGCGGGCGGTGAAGCACTTCGGGGAGGCGGCGCTGGAACGTCTGCAAGCGGACCTCTTCGCCCTAACGGAAGTTGAGGGCATCGGCTTCGTGACTGCCGACAAGCTGTGGCAAGCCTCGGGCGGGGCGAATGACGACCCCCGCCGCCTGACCGCCGCCGCCGTGTATGCCCTCCAGCAGGCGGGGCAGCAGGCCGGGCACAGTTTCCTGCCACGCGAGCGGGCCGAACGGGGCGTGGCCCACTACACCCGCGTCACCCTGGAGCAGGCGAAGATGGCCGTTGATACCGCCGTCGAACTCGGCCGCCTGTCCGACGACCCCGCACCGGGCGGCAAGTCCCGCATCTATCTCCCCCACGTCCTGCGGGCGGAGAAGAAGCTCGCGGGGCTCATCCGCACCCTGCTCGCTACGCCGCCGGGCGGGGACGAGTGGACGGTTCCGGCGGGGGCCTCCAAAGGGCTGTCCGAGGAACAGGCGCAGGTGCTCGACCTGCTCGAAGACCACCGCCTCGTCGTGCTGACGGGCGGGCCGGGCACGGGCAAGAGTACGACCACCCGGGCCGTCGCCGACCTCGCCGAGAAACTCGGGCTGGAGGTCGGCCTCTGCGCCCCGACGGGAAAGGCCGCGCGCCGATTGGGGGAAGTCACCGGGCGCCCCGCGTGCACCATCCACCGCCTGCTCGGGTACGGCCCGGCGGGCTTCCGGCACAACCACCTCGAACCCGCGCCCTACGACCTCCTGATCGTGGACGAGGTGAGCATGTGCGGCGACGCGCTGATGCTCTCGCTCCTCGCCGCCGTGCCGCCCGGGGCGCGGGTGCTGCTCGTGGGCGACACCGACCAGCTCCCACCCGTGGACGCCGGGCTGCCCCTCCACGCCCTCACCGCGACCGCGCCGACCGTCCGCCTGACCACCGTGTACCGTCAGGCCGCCGAGAACCCCATCATCCGCGCCGCCCACGGTCTGCTGCACGGCCAGGCGCCCGAGTGGGGGGACCGCCGCCTGAACCTCACCGAGACGGAGCCCGACGTGGGCGCCCGCCGCGTCGCCCTGATGGTGCGCGAACTCGGCGGCCCGACTCAGGTGCAGGTCCTGACCCCCATGCGCAAAGGGCCGCTCGGCGTCGAGCTCCTCAACCACCATCTGCAAAGCCTCTTCAACCCCGGCGACGGGGGCATCCGCATCGCGGACGGCGAGGCGCGACCCGGCGACGTGGTCGTGCAGACGAAGAACGACTACACCAACGAGATTTTCAACGGCACGCTGGGCACGGTCCTCAAGGCCGAGGGCGGGCGCCTCACCGTGGATTTCGACGGCAACGTGGTGGAGCTCGTCGGCGCGGAACTGTTCAACCTCCAGCTCGGTTACGCGCTGACCGTCCACCGGGCGCAGGGAAGCGAGTGGCCCACCGTCCTCGGCGTGCTGCACGAGGCACACATGCCCATGCTCAGCCGCAATCTCGCCTACACGGCCCTGACCCGCGCCCGCGAGCGCTTCTTCGCGGCGGGCTCGGCGAGCGCGTGGAGTAAGGCCGCCCTCCGCCAGCGTGAGGAGCGCAACACGGCGCTGCTGGAACGGGTGCGGGGGCGGTAGCTGAGAATGTATACTCCTTGTGTCTACAAGGGGGTAGTATGAAGGGACGGATTCAGAAGTGGGGGAACAGCCTCGCGCTCCGGATTCCAAAAGGGATCGCTGAGGAAGCCGGGTTGGGGCAAAGCACGTCGGTAGAGATTCGGGTGTCTGGAGGGCAGCTCGTGGTGACGCCTCTGCGCCCACCCCGCTATGAACTTGACGACCTGCTGTCGCGTATTCGCCCCGATCAACTTCATGAGGAAACTGACTGGGGCGAGCCACAGGGCCAGGAAGAGTGGTGAGCGAGCCGCCTTACGTGCCGGGGCGTGGGCATCTGGTCTGGCTGAACTTCACGCCGCACGCCGGGCACGAGCAGGGGGGGCGGCGCCCGGCGCTGGTCCTGACGCCCGCGAGCTACAACGGCCTGACGGGGCTGATGATCGCCGCGCCGGTGACGAGCCGCGTGAAGGCTTACCCCTTCGAGGTTGCCTTGCCGCAGGGTGGAGCCGTGCGGGGTGTCGTCCTCAGTGACCACGCGAGGAGTGTGGACTGGAGGGCGCGCCGGGCCGAGTTCGTGACAGAGGTGCCCGAAGCAGTGTTGGAGGAGGTCGGCGGCAAGCTGGCGGCGTTGTTGCAACTGGGGTGAAGTCGCCTGCCAGACCTTACCGCAGGCCCAGAAGGTGGTCCACGCCCGCCGCTTCCAACTCCTCATCCAGGTCGTTCGGCCCACCACTTTCCGCCTGGATGTGGGCAGTTAAAGCCGCGTCAAGCGTCTGACATCCCTGTTCTGCCCGTCGTTTTTCGGCAGCCTCTTGCCGAGAGGATGCGTGCAACTTCTCGCCCGGGAAAAGGGGCAGGCGCTTCATCCCAGCAGGGTACGCCGGGCCGCCCTCTCCCGTGCTACCATGGGGTCCCGGAGGCCGAGCGCCCCGGTTTTTCTTTTTGGCCCCGCGTGGGGCGGGCGCTCGTGGTCAGGCATGAAATACATCTTCGTGACGGGCGGCGTGGTCAGCAGCCTCGGCAAGGGCGTGGCGAGCGCGTCCCTCGGGGCGCTGCTGCGGGCGCGCGGATATAAGGTCACAGCGGTCAAGATCGACCCCTACATCAACATCGACGCGGGGACCATGCGGCCCTACGAGCACGGCGAGGTCTTCGTGACGGCGTCGGGTGCCGAGACGGACCTCGACATCGGCAACTACGAACGCTTCCTCGACCTCGACATTCCGGCGGGCAGCAACATCACGACCGGGCAGGTGTACCTGGAGGTCATCCGCCGCGAGCGGGCCGGGGATTATCTGTCGCAGACGGTGCAGGTCATCCCCCACGTGACCGACGAGATCAAGCGCCGCATCCGGGTTGCCGGGGAGAATGCGGGGGCGGAGATCGTCCTGATCGAGGTCGGCGGCACCGTGGGCGACATCGAGAGCCTGCCCTTCCTGGAAGCGATCCGGCAATTCAAGTTCGACGAGGGCGACGAGAACGTCCTCTACATCCACCTCACGCTGGTGCCGTACCTGGGCACGTCGAACGAGTTCAAGACGAAGCCGACCCAGCACTCGGTGGCCGAACTGCGCTCGGTGGGGATCAGCCCCGACATCGTGATGGTGCGCTCCAAGGAGAAGCTGCCGCCCGACATCACCCGCAAGATCGCGCTCTTTACCTCGGTGCGCGAGAACCGGGTCTTCTCCTCCTACGATGTGGGGCACGTGTACGAGCTGCCCCTCGCGCTGGAGGAGCAGGGGCTGGGCAAGGCGGTCGAGGACCTGCTCGGCCTGGAGCGCACCCACCCCAACCTGGGCGTGTGGCAGAACGCCGTGCGGGTCATCAAGCACCCGCAGCGGGAGGTCACCATCGCGCTCGCTGGGAAGTACACCCAAATGCCCGACGCCTACCTCAGCCTGCTCGAATCGCTGACGCACGCCGGAATCGCCAACGACGCCCGGGTGAACATCAAGTGGGTGAACGCCGAGGAGCTGACCGAGGGCGACCTGGAGGCGCAGCTCGGGGACGTGGACGCGATTCTGGTGCCCGGTGGCTTCGGCATCCGCGGCATCGAGGGCAAGATTCGGGCTGCCGAGTACGCCCGGACGCGCGGGGTGCCCTACCTGGGGATCTGCCTGGGGATGCAGATCGCCGTGATCGAGTACGCGCGGCACGTGGCGGGCCTGGCCGGGGCCAACTCCGCCGAGTTCGACCCCTACTCGCCCCACAAGGTGATCGACCTGATGCCCGAGCAACTGGAGGTCGAGGGGATGGGCGGCACCATGCGCCTGGGCGACTGGCCGATGGAGCTGCGCGCCGGGACGAAGATCGCCGAGTTGTACGGCGTTCCGGCGGGCGGCACCGTCAAGGAGCGCCACCGCCACCGCTACGAGGTGAACCCGGCGTACGTGGATGATCTCCAGGAGGCGGGCCTGCTCATCAGCGGCGTGACGCCCGGGGTGGCGGGACGGGGCGCGGGCCTGGTCGAGAGCATCGAGATTCCCGGCCACCCCTTCTTCGTGGCGCTCCAGGCGCACCCGGAGTTCAAGAGCCGCCCGATGCGGCCCAGCCCACCCTTTGCCGGATTCGTGGCGGCGGCATTGGCGGGCGGTCAGCGGTCAGCCGTGGGCAGCCAGCCGGAGAAGGCCGGGGCGTAGACTCCAACTCCGCGAGAGAAGCCTCAGCCCCGGCTGGGGCTTTTATCCTGCTGGTCGTCGGTGGGGATGCCCAACGCCGCCAGCGCCGCGTCCACCTGCGCCTCCAGCGACGCGAGATCACCGCTGTTGTCCAGCACGAAGGTCGCCCGTTTCCGTTTCTCCTCGCCGGACATCTGCCGCGCGTCCCTTGCCAGCACCTCCTGGGCCGTCAATCCGCTGCGACGGGTTACGCGGGCCACCCGCAGGTCGAGCGGGGCGTCCACGACCAGCACGGCGTCCATCTGCGCCTCCAACCCGCCCTCGAAGAGCAGGGGCACGTCCTGCACGACCCATTCCTCTCCGCGGGCCGCCGCGGCCTGCTCCAGGGCCAGCATCCGCGCCCGGACGCGCGGGTGGATGATCGCGTTGAGCGCAGCCAGCCGGGCGGACTCGCCAAAGACCCTCGCCGCCAGGGCCGCCCGGTCCAGCTCCCCACCCCGCACCACGCCGGGAAAAGTCGCCTCGATCTCGGCGAGAACAGCCGGGTCGCGGGTCACCTCGCGCGCCTGCTCGTCGGCGTCGAGGACGGTCAGGCCCCGGGCGCGCAGCAGGCGGGCGACGGTGCTTTTGCCCGCGCCAATGCTGCCGGTCAGCCCCAGCCGCCGGGGGTGAGCAGGGGGGGGCGGGGCGGACATGGCGCCCAGTGTAGGGGGTGACAGTGGAGAAGGGCAGGCGGGCCTCTGCCGCTCCCGTTCCCCCCTCGGGGGCAGGAGAACTGTGACGTGCCCGTTCTTCCCCTGGGGCATTGGGGCGGGGGCAGGAACGGGGGAATCAGGGGGGCGTCAGAAGTCCGTCAAATCGGGCGTCTAGGCTGCTTCCATGCCCTTTGCCGCACCGCGTGGAGCCTGCTCCGGCCTCTCACTGGGACTTCACCCCGCCGCCGGACCCCTTGCCTATGCTGTCCACGTGACCCACAACGTGCTGGATGGCGGCTTGCACCCCCTGTGGCGCGGTGTTAGCCTCACCCCGGAGGTTTCTGAGTGAAACGACGTACCCTCGGCCTGCTCCTCGCGGCGGCCACCCTGATGAGCGCGGCCGCGCAGACGCAACCGACGGCTCCGGCCACCCCGGCCACCGCTCAGCCCGCCGCCCCGGCCGCCACGCCCACCGCCCCCACCCGTCCCGCCGCCAATTACGTCGCGCTGGGGGTCTTCTATTACGAGCAGGGCAAGTTCGACGAGGCCTACGTCGCGTTTCGCGCGGCCAGCGAGATCGACCCCAGGAACACCGAGGCGCTGCTCGGCCTGGGGCGCGCGCAGGTCAAGCTGCGGCTGTACGGCCCGGCCATCGAGACCTTGCGGCGCCTGACCCTGCTCGACCCCAACAACGTCAGCGGGTATATCGCGCTGGCCCAGGCGTACCAGCAGCAGTACGTGGGGTCCAGCGACCGGGCGGCGGTGGCGGGCAACCTCACGGCGGCCCAGAAGGTCCTCACCGATGCCGAGACGGTCGCGCAGGGCCAGACGGGGGACGGCAGGAACCTCAGCCTCAGCAAGATCTGGAACGAGCGCGGCTACGTCTACAAGCTCCAGGGCGACGCGGGCCGGGCCATCGACGCCTTCAAGCAGGCCTCGACGCTCAACCCCGACAACGACGTAATCCTCTTCAACCTGGGGGACATGTACTACGCGACCGGCAACCTGATGGCCGCGCTGAACAGCCTCCAGCAGGCGGTGATCGCCGACCCGCGCGACGCCTACAACCGCGCGTACTACGCCAAGCTGCTCGCCCTGAGCGGCAACATCACCGCCGCCAAGCCGGAGGCCGCCCAGGCCGCCCGCCTGGCCCCCACGAACGCCTACGCGGTCGGCCAGTACGGCGTGGTGAGCTACCTCAGCCGTGACGCTGCCACGGCCCGCGCCCAGCTCACCCAGGCGGTCAAGCTCGACCCCCTGCGCTACCCCGAGTTCTACTACTACCTGGGCCGCCTGGACCTGGACGCCGGGGACCTCCAGTCCGCCCGCGAGAACCTGACGCGCGCCGCCGCCCTGGGCAGCACGACCGCCGAGTACGCCTACTACCTAGGCCTGAGCTACGAGCGCGGGGCGGGCGTCGTGGCCCCCGACCGCCTCAAGGCCCGCGAAAACTACGAGCGGGCGCTCAAGCTGAGCCCCAACTACGCGCTCGCCCGCGAGGGTCTGTCGCGCGTGCGCTGACCCGTTCACGCTCTCCCCGGCGGCTTCCTCCTGAATCGGAGGGGGCCGCTTCGTTGCTGGCCCGCCGTCTCAACGTTCCCTAAAGCTCAACTGTCGCTTCCCCCCTCACCGGGCGCGCGTAAGATGAGCGCCGATGCTGCCCTCATCCAGGGGGGATGAGGAACGCGGCCCGAAAGGAGCACCATCATGGCGTACCAGTTGCCGAACCTGCCCTACCCGGAAGACGCGCTCGAACCGCACATTGACGCGCGCACCATGAACATCCACCGCACCAAGCACCACCAGACCTATGTGGACAACGCGAACAAGGCGCTGGAGGGCACCGAGTTCGCCGACCTGCCCGTCGAGCAGCTTATCGGGCAACTCGATCAGGTTCCCAGCGACAAGAAGACGGTCCTGCGCAACAACGCGGGCGGTCACGCCAACCACAGCCTCTTCTGGACGATCATGACCCCGAACGGCCAGGGCCAGCCGGGCGGCGAACTTGCCCAGGCTATCGATCAGGCCTTCGGCTCCTTCGACGCCTTCAAGCAGAAGTTCGAGGACGCGGCCAAGACCCGCTTCGGCTCGGGCTGGGCGTGGCTGGTGGTGCAGCCGGGCGGGGGGCTCGCCGTCGTCTCCACCGCCAACCAGGACAACCCGCTGATGGGTGAGGCGATTGCGGGTGCGAGCGGCACGCCGATCCTCGGCGTGGACGTGTGGGAGCACGCCTACTACCTGAACTACCAGAACCGCCGCCCCGACTATCTGGCGGCCTTCTGGAACGTGGTGAACTGGGACGAGGTCGCCCGGCGCTACGAGCAGGCACGGTCACAGTAAGGACAACAAGGAGAGCGCCCCCAGCCGGACACGCTGGGGGCGCTCTTTATTGGAAGTTAAGCGATGGCCCGACGTGCGGCCCTGGCCCTCAGGATCGGCGGCACGATCAACGCGAGCGCCACGACGACCAGGATGAAGGCCGTCAGCGGCTGCCGGGCGAAGATGCTGAAGTCCCCGTTGCTCTGCTGAAGGGCGGTGCGGAACTGACTCTCTGCCGTCGGCCCCAGGATCACGCCGATAATCGCGGGCGTCACCGGGAAGTCGAAGCGGCGCATCCCGTACCCGATCACGCCGAAGAGGGCGAGCAGGAACAGGTCGAACACGCTGTTGTTCAGCGAGTACACGCCGACGGTCGAGAACACCAGGATTCCGGCGTACAGGAAGGGGCGGGGGATGAGCAGCAGCCGTGCCCAGACCGGCGCCAGCGGCAGGTTCAGCGCCAGAAGCATCACGTTCCCGATGTACAGCGAGGCGATCAGGCCCCACACCAGATCGGCGTTCGTCACGAACAGGAGTGGGCCGGGTTGCAGCCCGTACTGCTGGAAGGCGGCGAGCAGGATGGCGGCGGTCGCGCTGGTGGGCAGGCCCAGGGTGAGGAGGGGCACCAGAACTCCAGCGGCGCTCGCGTTGTTCGCGGCCTCCGGCCCGGCCACGCCCTCGATGGCGCCCTTGCCGAACTCCTCGGGGTGCCGCGTCAGCCGCTTTTCCAGGGTGTAGCTCAGGAAGGTGGGAATCTCGGCGCCGCCCGCCGGGATCGCGCCGAAGGGAAAGCCCAGCGCGGTGCCGCGCAGCCACGGTTTCCAGCTCCGGCGCCAGTCCTCGCGGTTCATGGAGGCGTTGCCCTCCAGCTTGATCACGCTGGCCTTGTCCTTCCGCAGGCGGCTGGCGACGTAAAGCGTCTCCCCGACCGCGAAGAGGCCGATCACGACCGTGATGAAGTCGATGCCGTCGAGCAGTTCGGGGCGGCCCAGCGTGAACCTCGCCTGCCCGCTCTGGAGGTCGGTGCCCACAAGGCCGACCGCCAGACCCAGGAAGAGGCTGATGAGGCCCCGCAGCGGGCTGCCGCCGAACGTCGCGCTGATGGTCACGAACGCGAGCATGATGAGGGCGAACTTGGCGCTGGGCGGAATCTGCACCGCGATGTCCGCGATGGCGGGCGCGGCGAAGGTCAGCAGCGCCGTGCCGATGGTCCCCGCCACGAAGGACCCGATGGCGGCGGTGGCGAGCGCGGCGGCGGCGCGGCCCCGGCGGGCCATCTTGTTGCCCTCCAGCGCCGTGATGATGGAGCTGGACTCACCGGGCGTGTTCAGCAAGATACTGGTCGTCGAGCCGCCGAACATCCCGCCGTAGTAGATGCCCGCGAACATGATGAAGGCGCTGACCGGGGGCAGCTTGGCCGTGACGGGCAGCAGCAGCGCGACCGTCAGCGCCGGGCCGATGCCGGGCAGCACGCCGACCAGGGTGCCCAGCGTGACGCCGATCAGCGCCCACAGCAGGTTGATGGGGGTCAGGGCCGTTTCGAAGCCCGCGAAGAGGGCGGAAAGAGCGTCCATTTAGATGATCCCCTTCAGCACGCCGGGCGGCAGGTTCAGGCCCAGGCCGCGGGTGAAGACCTCGTATGTGACGAGCGCCACGAGGAGCGACACCACGAGCATGAGCCCCCAGCGGCGCTCGCCGAACGCCAGGGCCACGGAGAAGTACATGATCGCCGTGCCGATCACGAAGCCCAGGGTGGGCAGCAGCACCGTGCCCAGCAGGAAGCCGCCCAGGACGATTCCGGCGGCCTCCAGGTGAACGGGCGCGTTCGGGTCGGTGTCCTCCTCGGCGGCGGGCTCGGCGCGGTCGCCGCGCAGGGCATTGACGGTCAGCAGCACGCCCAGGGCGGTCAGCCCGACGCTCACGATGAGCGGAAAGACGCGCGGGCCGACGACCGCGTTGATGCCGAAGGGAATCTGAAAGGTGCCCAGCAGCAGCAGCAGGCCCAGCCCCGTCACCCCCAGGGCGACGAGCAGGTCGGGCACGCTGACGCCGCGCCTGCCCGTGGCAGAGGCCAGCGGCGCGTCAGGGTGGGCGGAGGGCGGAACGTCTTGCATGGAAAGACCTCCTCGGGGGGTGTGGACGTTCTCTATTCTGGCGCCCGGAAGCGGGCAAAAGGAGGCGGGGCGGGTCATCTTTCCCCCGCCCCGCCGGGTGCCCCCGCCAGGTTTACTTCACCAGGCCGATGTTTTGCAGAATCTTGCGCGCGCGGCTCTGTTCCAGCTTCAGGAACACGTCGAACTTGCTGCCGCTCAGGTACAGGTCGGTCCACTTGCGGGTCGCCAGCGTGTCCTTCCACTCCTTGCTGGCGTGCATCCTGTCGAGCGCGGCAACCAGGGCGGCCTTCTCGGCGGCGCTGATGCCGGGAGGGGCCACGATGCCGCGCCAGTTGGCAAGGTCCACGTT
Organism: Deinococcus aerius; assembly: GCF_002897375.1. Lineage (NCBI taxonomy): Bacteria > Thermotogati > Deinococcota > Deinococci > Deinococcales > Deinococcaceae > Deinococcus > Deinococcus aerius. The sequence continues at coordinate 133,320 of NZ_BFAG01000001.1, forward strand.
GTAGCCCTGTTCCTTGAGGGTGGGCACCGGAATCCCCGGCTGCCGCTTGGGCGCGCTGATGCCGATGGCCCGCAGCTTCCCGGCCTTGATCTGCGCCTCGAACTCGCCGTACCCGGCCACACCCGCCGCGACCTGGTTGCCCAGCACCGCCGCCAGCGTCTCACCGCCGCCGCTGAAGGGCACGTAGTTCATCCGCTTGGGATCGACCCCCGCCGCCTCCGCGAGCAGGCCGACGAGCATGTGGTCGGTGCCGCCCGCGCTGCCGCCCGCGAAGGCCACCCCGCCCGGGTTGGCCTTCCACGCGGCGGCGAGGTCCTTCATCGTCTTGTAGGGGCTGGAGGCGGGCACGACGACGACCTCGTACTCGCCGGTCAGGCGGGCGATCGGCGTCACGCGCGAGAGGTCCACTTTGCTGGAGTTCGTCTGGATGGCGCCCACCATCACCAGGCCCATCGTCATGAGCAGGTTGCCGTCGCCCTTGGCGTTGTAGAGCTGCGCCAGGCCAATGGTGCCGCCCGCGCCGGGCACGTTGAACACCTGCACGGGCCCCGCGATGTTCTCGTTTTGCAGCACGGTCTGGATCGCGCGGCTGGTCTGGTCCCAGCCGCCGCCGGGGCTGGCGGGCGCCATGATCCGCAGGTTGTTCAGGCTCTGCGCGGCGGCGAGGGGCGTGAGGGCAGTCAGCAGGGCCAGGGATAGCACGTTCTTCATGGAGCCTCCGGGAGTCTGGGCCGGGCGTCCGGCCGGGTGGGTTGAGGGGTTAGAGCTTCCCCAGGCTACTTCCCACTCGGCCCGGTTGCAAGAAATTTCTCCGGCTATGACGCACTTTTTTCTGAGCGTTATTTACAACCGTGAACGCAACGCACGCAACGACCGGGGCACTATGCAGGCCTCCTACAATGGGACGAAGCTCATGTCCCTCTCCTCACGTCCGCGGGGCCGGTCGCGCCCAGGGTTGCAGGGCCGCCTGGTGCGCCTGCACCTGCTCGTGCTGTGCGCGATGACGCTGGTGCTCGCGGGGGTGCAGACCGCCACCCTGTACGGGGAGGCGCGCGAGCGGCTGGGCGAGCGAGCGATCACGACGAGCCGTCTGGTCGCTCGGCTGCCCGCCGTCATTCAGGGGGCGGCGGCGGGCGTGCAGAATGCGGCCCTGAACGCCCAGATCAACGCCCTGCGCGCCGAGGCGGAGGCCGACTTCATCGTGGTGGGAAACGCCCGCGGCATCCGGCTCGCGCACCCCGTTCCCGAGCGGCTGGGCCAGCCGATGGAGGGCGGCGACAACGTGGGGCCCCTGGCAGGGCGCGAGGTCGTGAGTGTGGCGCGGGGCAGCCTGGGCCTGAGCGTGCGAGGCAAGGTGCCGGTGTGGCAAAACGGGAGGGTAGTCGGCGTCGTCAGCACCGGCTACCTGATGCCGCAGGCGTGGCACCTGGTCGCGCAGGCCCTGCTGAACCTGGCGCCTTGGTTCCTGCTCGCGCTGGGGTTGGGTACGGTCGGGGCAGTGTGGGCCGCGCGGCGCTTGCGGGCCGAGATCCTGAACCTCGAACCCGAGCAGATCACCGCGCTCGTGGGCCAGCACCGGGCGGTCCTCGCTGCCTTGCGGGAGGGGGTGATCGCGGCGGACGGGCACGGCGTGGTGACCCTCGCCAGCGACCGCGCCGCCGAGGCGCTGCCCGCCGCCCGGGTCCCCTTCCTCCTGGCCCCCGCGTGGCCGGAACTTGCCGGGCATCTCGCCGTCACCGGGGCCACGCGGCAGCAGAACGTGGAACTCACCCTGCGGGGCCAGCCCGTGCTCGTGAATGTCGAGCCGCTGGAGGGCGGGGGTTTCGTCGCCTCCTTCCGTGACCGGGCGGAAGCGCTCGCGCTGGCCGACGAGCTGACCCACGCCCGCGGCTTCGTGGATGTGCTGCGCGCCCAGACGCACGAGTACCAGAACCGGCTGCACGTCCTCTCGGGGCTGCTGCAACTTGGCCGCCCCCAGGAGGCGCTGCGCGTGCTGGACGCCGAGATCGAGCAGGGGGTGCAATTCCGGGAACTGCTGCGCGACGTGCAGGTGCCCCGGCTGGTCGCCCTGCTCGCGGGCAAGCGGGAGCGGGCCGGGGAACTGGGCATCGACTTCACGGTCGCGCCGGGCAGCAGCCTCTCGCCCGCCTGGGAGCGGCACGCGGACACCCTCGTCACGGCGGTGGGCAACCTCACCGAGAACGCCTTCGAGGCGCTGGGGGGCCAGCCCGGCACCGTCACCGTCCTGATCGGCGAGGACCCCGAGGGGGCACAGATCGAGGTGGAGGACTCGGGGCCGGGGGTGCCGCCCGAGGTCGCCGCCCGGCTCTTCACGCGCGGGGCGAGCAGCAAGGGTGAGGGGCGGGGGTACGGCCTGGCCGGGGTCCACGCCCGGGTGCTGGCCCTGGGCGGCGAGATTCGGTATACGCGCCGGGGCAGCCAGACCGTCTTTCAGGTGAATCTGCCCCCGCCCGCCCTGTCGCCCGTATTGGAGCGGGCATGACCCGGGTGCGCGTGCTGCTCGTGGAGGACGACCTGCGGGTCGCCCGGGTGAACCGCGACCTGCTGGAGCGCGACCCGGACGTGCATGTGGTGGGCAGCGCGGCCACGCTGGCCCAGGCGGACGCGCTCGCCCAGGCCCTCGCGCCTGACCTGATCCTGCTCGACGTGCATCTGCCGGACGGGAGCGGGCTGGGGCTGTTGCGGCACTGGCGGGCGCAGGGGCGCACGACGGATGTGGCCCTCATCACCGCCGCCGATGACGAGGCTTCAGTGCGGACGGCGCTGGCGCAGGGGGCCTTCGACTACCTGATCAAGCCGTTCACGGGGGCGCGGCTGGCCGAGGTGATCGCGCGGCACCGTGCCCGCCGCGCTCCACGCGGCACCCTCGATCAGTCGCACCTGGACCGGCTGCTGGGCGTGAGCGGGAATACGCCCGAGCCGCTGCCGCGCGGCATTGACCCACACACCCTGGAACGGGTGGCGGCGGTGCTGGAGGGGGCCGGGGGTGCCCTGAGCGCCGAGGAGGTCGGGGACCGGGCGCACCTCTCGCGGGTGACGGCCTGGCGTTATCTGGAACACCTTGTGCGGGTGGGGCGTGCCAGCCTGGATCACCAGTATGGCCTGGCGGGGCGGCCCGCCAAGCTGTACCGGGCACGCAGTTCGCTGGAAGGGGAGGCTCTCTAACTCTTTCCCAGCTCGGCGCGTGCTCGGCGGGTCAATTTTGCTTGCGGGGCGTTTCCCTTGGCAGATCGGCGGCGTGTGGGAAGGTTGTTGTGGATGAGGGCAGGGGGCAGGGCAACTTGATTCGGTTTGCCTCCACCCCCCAACCCCCTACCCTCAGAGGGGGCGACGACTCCGCCGCGCGGGGCGGCCCGCGCGTTGACGCTAGGCCTGCACACGTGTCTCTCTTCTCGGTGGAGGGGGAGCGGCGCTGCGCTGGGCAAAGGGCTCGCCCACTTCGCCTGTGGTCGTCCCATCCCTCTCGCAATGTTTGAACTTGCTGCATCCTCAGTCGCTCGCCCACCGTCTCGCTGCGCGAGCAAGGCGGGGTGAAGGCGGTGCGAGCGCAAGTTCCTTGTGGGGCTGGGCCGTCCGCAATAGACGGTTTTAAAGAGCTAAAGCTCAGGCGTTGTTGCTCCTGCTGGGCAGTCTTTCCGTCCTGGGTGGGCGAGCCGACAGTCCTGATCCTCAAGAACGGGTGAACATGCCGGGGTTCCGCCGGGACGTCCGTATGCACGGCCCGCTGGTACGGTGACCTTGCAGACCATTGGCTGTATCCCTTCCGCCCCCTCCCTCTGCTCCGCGGCCCTTCAGGTCCAGCCAGGTTTTGCAGTTCCCGCGCAGCAGTTGAGCCGGAATCCCTGTGAGGTCGTCATGGGTCCCGATGTCCTTGACCTGTCCCGCTTTCAGTTCGCCTCGACCAGCATCTTTCACTTTTTCTTTGTTTCCCTGACGGTGGGGCTGGCCTTTCTGATCGCGGTGATGGAGACCATGGCGTTCGTCCACAGGGACCGCGCGCAGATCTACGGAAACATGACGAACTTCTTCGGGCACCTGTTCCTGATCAATTTCGCGGTCGGCGTGGTGACGGGCATCGTGCAGGAGTTTCAGTTCGGCATGAACTGGAGCCAGTATTCCAAGTTCGTGGGCAACATCTTCGGCGTGCCGCTCGCGCTGGAGGTGCTGATGGCCTTCTTTTTAGAAAGCACCTTCATCGCCCTGTGGTGGTTCGGCAAGGACCGGCTCAGACCTGCTCTCCGCCTGGCGAGCATCTGGCTCGTCGCCATCGGGACCCAGATCAGCGCCTTCTGGATCGTGCTGGCGAACGGCTGGATGCACCACCCCGTCGGGTACGAGGTCGTGGGCGATCAGGCCTTCCTGACGAGCTTTTCGCAGGTCGTGTTCAACTACAAGGCGTGGCTGTACTTCCTGCACGTGCAGGGCTCGGCGTGGTCGGTCGCGGCCTTTTTCGTGCTGGGAATCAGCGCCTACCACCTGCTGAGAAAGCAGGACGTGGAGGTGTTCTCGCGCTCGCTGCGGATCGGGCTGGTGTTCGCCGTCATCGGGTCCGTCTTCTCCGCCACCAGCGGGCACCGGGCCGCCCAGGTGGCCCGCTACGACCAGCCCATGAAGTTCGCCGCAATGGAGGCGCAGTGGGAGACCTCGAAGTCGCCCGCCCCGTGGTCGGCGGTCGCCATCATCAACGAAAAAGAGCAGCGCAACACCTTCAACGTGGAGATTCCCTACCTGGGCTCGCTGCTGGCCTACAACCGCCTGACCGGAAACTACGAGGGGCTGATTCCCCTTCAGGAGCGGTACGAGCGCGAACTCGGGCCGGGGAACTACATCCCGCCCGTGGCCTGGGTGTACTGGAACTTCCGCATCATGGTGGGCATCGGGATGCTGATGCTGCTCGCCGCGTTCGGGGGCGCATTCCTGTGGTGGCGCAGGCGGGGGAGGCTCAACGATACCCGGTGGTATCTGCGCGCCCTGCTCTTCACCCTCCCCCTGCCGTGGATCGCCAACTTCTGCGGCTGGATCACGACCGAGATGGGCCGCCAGCCCTTCATGGTGTACGGCCTGCTCACGACGGTCGAGGGCGTGAGCGCCAACTCCTACGGCGAGGTTCTGGTCGGGCTGATCGGCCTGTGGATCGTGTACCTCGCCCTGATCGGGCTGGACATTTACCTGCTCACCGTGACGGCCCGCGCGGGCATCCACCACAAGCCCGAGGCGCAGATGCTCGCCGCGCCCGCCCCCAACTACGCGGGCGAGGGCTTCCAGGGCTACGAGCGGAGGAACTGAGAGGAGGGATCTGCCGTCAGAAAGGACGATCTTTCCCTTCTCTTCCTGACGGCTGATCGCTGACGGCTGACGGCTCCCCTCTCCCCCCAAGGAGGCTGAACCCACCCTATGGACCTCGTGACCCTCTGGTTTTGGCTGATCGCGCTGACCTTCACCCTCTACTTCTTCCTGGAGGGCTTCGACTTCGGGGTGGATATCCTGCGGCCCTTCCTGGCGCGCAACGAGGCCGAGGAGCGGGCGCTCGTGGGCACCATCGGCCCCTTCTGGGACGGCAACGAGGTCTGGGCCATCGCGGCGGCGGGGGTGATGTTCTCGACCTTTCCGGTGTGGTACGGGACCCTCTTCAGCGGCCTGTACCCGGTCTTCGTGATTATCCTGCTCTCGCTGCTGATGCGGGGCGTGTCGTTCGAGTACCGCAACCAGGTGGAGTCGCAGCGCTGGCGCTCCTTCTGGGACTGGATGTCGTTTCTGGGCAGCCTGATCCCCTCGTTCTTCTGGGGTCTGACGATGGCGAAGCTGATCGAGGGCCTGCCCATCAATGCCGACGAGCGGGTGCTGGGCGGCTTTGCCGAGGTCTTTACCCCCTTCTCGGTGGTGGGGGGCCTGGCGACGACGCTGCTGTTCATGCTGCACGGGGCGAACTTCCTGCTCCTGCGGCTGCACAAGGACACGGAGCTGTATAACCGTGCCCGCGCCGCCGCTCTTTTTTGGGGCGCACTCGCCACCGTCGCCATCCTCGCCTTCGTGGTCATGGGGTACGTCACCGAGGGGCTCTTCAACTCCTTCGGCGTGCTGCCGTGGCTCTTCCCGGTCGCCGCCGCGCTCACCCTGGGAAGCATCTGGTACGGGCTGACCCGGCGGCGGGACGTGCTCGCCTTCCTGATGAGCAGCCTGACCATCGTGTTCTCCACCGTGACCATCTTTATCGCGCTGTACACCCGGCAGGTCGTGTTGCCCTCGACCCTCAACCCCGAGTACAGCCTGAGCCTGCGGGAGAGTGCCAGCCAGCCGTACACCCTGGTGCTGATGACGTGGGTGGGCGCGATTTTCCTGCCGCTGATCATCGGGTATCAGGTCTGGAACTACTACATCTTCCGCGAGCGCGTCCGGCCCGAGGAGGGCGGGCTCAACAAGGGGTACGACTGATGCAAAGTTGCGGTGAGTCGAAGACGAACTCAGGCGGATGGGCACAATTTCGTAGGAGAGGGGCCGCGCCTAAATCCGGACGAGAACAGCCGGGGCCTTCCCGGGTAGCCCGGAATTACAGCAAGTCGGTCTAGCGTGCGGCCCCTGATGCGGCTCCCCGGCGTGCGGCCCCTCGCGCTCGCCTGTGCCGGGCTGGCTCTGGTGACGTGTGGGCTCGTCCTGGCGCAGTGGTCTCTGGTCGCGCGAATCGTGAACGGGATTTTTCTGGGGAGGCAGGCGCCCGCCGTCCTGACCTCCGCCTTTGTCGCGCTGGCCCTCGTGTGGCTCGTCCGCTCGGCCCTCGTCGGGGTGAGGGATGTGATCGCTGCCCGCGCCGCAGCGCATGTGAAGAGGGAGGTGCGTGGTCGCCTCCTCGCCCACCTCCTGAGCCTCGGCCCCCTGTACGCCGCCGGGCAGCGGGCGGGCGAACTCACCGAACTCGTGGTGGAGGGCGCCGAGCGGCTGGAGGGCTTCGTCGGGCGCTTCGTGCCGGGTTCGGTGTTCGCCGCCGTCCTGCCGCCCCTCCTCGCGCTGACGGTGCTGTTCCTCGACCCCCTGAGCGGGCTGATCCTGCTCTTCACCGGGCCGGTCATCGTGGTGCTGCTGTGGCTGGTGGGGACGATGGCGGATCAGGCGGCAAAGGCCCAGTGGCTCACGCTGGGCCGCCTGAGCGCGAGCTTTGTGGACACCCTGCGCGGCCTGCCCACGCTGGTGGTCTTCGGGCGCGACCGGGAGCGGCTGGCGGCGCTGCGGGGGGCGGACGAGGCGTACCGCCGGGTTACTCTGGGCGTGCTGCGAACGGCCTTTCTCTCCGGCTTCGTACTCGAATTCGGCGCGACGCTGAGTACGGCCCTCGTGGCCGTGACGGTGGGTGTGCGCCTGTTCGAGGGGGCTCTGCCGTTCGAGCGGGCCTTTCTCGTGCTGCTGCTGGCTCCTGAGTTTTTCGCCCCATTGCGTGCCCTCGGGGCCGACCACCACGCCAGCCTGGAGGCGCGGGCGGCGGGGGAGCGGATGTTCGCGGTGTTGAATGAGGAGGCGCCGGGGCAGGGCGGTCTGCCCGTTCCTGAGGGGCCACTGCGAATTGAGTTCCGCGACGTGACCCTGCAATACGGGGAGCGGACGGCGCTGCGGGACGTGAGCCTCACCCTGCCGCCCGGCTCGCGCCTCCTGCTCGTCGGCGAGAGCGGCGCGGGCAAGACGAGCGTGGCCCGGCTGCTGCTCGGGTTCGCCGTTCCCACGAGCGGGGAGGTGCGGGTGAATGGTGTGTCCCTGGCTGATCTCGACCCGGCGGCGTGGCGGGAGCGAATCGCTTACGTGCCCGAGCGGCCCTACCTCTTTCCCGGCACCGTGCGTGAGAACATCCGGCTGGGCAGGCCGGACGCGACGGACGACGAGGTCGTGGAGGCGGCCCGGGCGGCGGATGCCCACACCTTCATCTCTGGGCTTGCCCACCGCTACGACACGGAGGTGGGGGCCGAGGGCGCGCGGCTGAGCGGCGGCGAACGCCTGCGCCTCGCCCTCGCCCGGGCCTTCCTGCGGGACGCGGAGGTGCTGATCCTCGACGAGCCGACCTCTCAGCTCGACGCGGGAAGCGAGGAACAGGTCCGGGCCGCGCTTGAACGGCTGGGCCAGGGCCGCACCGTCCTCACCATCTCGCACCGGGCAGCGCTGCACCGGGGGCATGACCAGGTCATCGAGCTGGAGGGCGGACGGGTCCGCGAACCCGTGGGGGAGTGGGCGTGAGCGGGCTCTGGCGCTTCGTGCGGGGAGGGGGGCGGGCGCGGACGCTTGGCTCGGTCCTGCTCGGGGCCGGAACAGTTCTCGCCTCGGTGGGCCTGCTCTCGGTGTCGGGGGCGCTGATCTCGGGGGCGGCGCTGAAACCCGAGTCCCTGCTCGTCCTGCTGCCGCTGATCACGTCCGTGCGGCTCTTCGGCATCTCGCGGGCCGCGCTGCGCTACGGCGAGCGGCTGGTCTCGCACGACCTGACCTTCCGGCTGCTGGGCCGGGTGCGGGGGGAGGCGGTGGCGCACCTCGCCCGCGTCGCGCCCGCCGCGCTGGTCGGCGCCCGGGGCGGGGACCTCCTCGCGCGCGTCCGCTCGGACGTGGACGAGTTGCAGGGCGTGTACCTGCGCCTCTTTGCCCCCACGCTGGTGGCCGCCCTCGTCGCGCTCGTGACGGTGGCGCTGGTGGGGTTCGTGGATCCCCGGCTCGCGCCCGTGACCCTGGGGCTCCTCGGCCTCGCCGGGGTCGCGCTGCCCGCCCTCGCTGTCCGCGCCGCCGCTGCGGCGGGCCGTGCCCAGAACGCGGCCCGCGCCGAACTTGGGGCCGCCACCCTCGAAGCCCTCCACGGCCTGCCCGACCTCGTGACGGGCGGGGGGCGCCCGGCAGCGGAGGGGCACTTCGCCAGGCTCCTCGCCACGCTGGAGGCGGCGGAAACGCGGCGGGCGCGGGTGACTGGAGCGGCGAACGCGGCGCGGGACGCCCTGGGGGGTTGTGGCCTGATCGCGGCCCTCCTCCTCGTCGGGCAGGGGGTGGCGCAGGGGGAAACGAGTGGCCCCCTCCTCGCCGCGAGCGCCCTGGGCCTGCTGGCGAGCTTTGAGGCGGTCGGGAACCTGGGAAGCGCGTGGGCGACTTACGGTTCCCTGCGCGCCGCTGCCGCCCGCGTAGACGGGCTGCGTGCCCTGCGGCCCGCCGTGGAGGACCCGGAGAGGCCCGTTAACCTCCCCGCCGACCCCACCCTGCGCTTCGAGGCCGTGCGCTTTCGTTACCCCGGTGTAGAGACGGACGTGCTTCGTGACGTGAACCTCACCGTCCGCCCGGGGGAACGGGTCGCCCTGGTTGGGCCGTCCGGCGCCGGGAAGAGCACCCTGCTCGGCCTCGCACTGCGCTTCTGGGACCCGGGGGCGGGGCGGGTCACGCTGGGGGGCGTGGACCTGCGCGACCTGATCCTCGCGGACGCGCGCTCCCGCTTCGCCTGGGCGCCCCAGCAGGCGGAGGTCTTTGGCGGCACCCTGCGCGAGAATCTGTGTCTGGCGGCGGACGCGACGGACGACGACCTCCTGGCCCTGCTCGGTGACCTGGGGCTGGACGGGCTGCTCGCGCGGCTGCCGGGCGGGCTCTCCGGCTGGGTGGGCGAGTACGGGGCGCAGCTCTCGGCGGGTGAGCGGGCGCGGCTCTCGGTGGCCTGCGCCCTGCTGCGCCCCGCGCCCGTCCTGCTGCTGGACGAGCCGACCGCGCACCTCGACCCGGCGAATGCCCGCCGCCTCCTGCGAGCCGTGGAGGAGCGCGCCCGGGACCGCGCCACCCTCCTCGTCACCCACCAGCCCGAGCTGCTGGGACCAGCATGGCGCGTGGTGGGGCTGGGGTGAGGCGACCCTGCGGCCCCGGTTCTGGGGGGAGGCTCCGCCCGCAACCTGGGTCACGTCCCCGCGCCACCGCCGGGCCTACACTGGCTCCCGGATGCGCGCCTCCCTCCCCTCCGCCCTGCTCGCCGCGACCCTCCTGCTGGGGGCCTGCGCGCCCATTGCCGTCAAACCTGCCCGGACCCCGGCCCTGAACTTTTCCGGCCCGGCCCCCGACGTGGTGATCTTCGCCGTGTCGGGCCGTTGCGGAACGGGGTGCCTCGCCCCGCGTGACAACTGGGATTACCTGACGGCGCGCGGCACGGTGGACGCGGTCGCGGACGCCATCGCGGCGGCGGGCTACCGGGTGGAGGTGGCGGGCTACGCCTCCAGCGCCCAGGAGAGCTACGTCTCCCACCTCACCCGGACGGTCCAGCACGGCTACCCGGCGCTGACGGCGGCCTACGCGCGTCTGGGGACTGCGTGGGGCGGACGGCGGCCCCGGGTGGTGCTGCTGGGGCACTCGCAGGGGGTGGCGTGGCTGCACCACCTCGCCCGGGCGTATCCCGAGCAGCCCGTCGCCCTCCAGATCGACCTCGACGGCATCTGCGCAGGTTGGTACACCGACCACGGGGCGGCGATCCGGGCGCTGCGGCCCGACCCGGTGCGGCCCTCGCCCACCGAGGCCTGCAACCTCTTCCGGGTGGGCTCGCGCTCCTTGCGCGGCAAGGACATCGTGTGGCCGAACGTGGTGCGCAACCTGGAGGTCCAGAGCAAGCGCCTGCCCGCCCGGGCGGGCGAGAGCGGCGGCCTCACCTTCAATTACCTCTTCGAGGTCACGCCGAACGTGCGGCTGGACGGCAGCCTGGCGGGTATCGAGCGCTACGTCTCGCCCCGTGAGGATCACAGCGCCGTCTCCTACCCCAACAGCGACGCCCTGCGCTGGGTGGTCTCGCGCCTGACCCCCACCGTGCAGGAGTGGCGGCGCGAGGACGCGGCCCGGGCGGGCGAGGACTGACCCGGTTCAGGACCCGGCCTGAAGTGTTGCCAGCCACGCCGCCGCGTCCCCCGGCCCCTCCAGCCGGGCGCCGCGCCCCGGCGGAAACCACGCGAGCAGCGCGAGCAGGTCGCCGCCGTGGTGTTCCTCCAGGTTCCCGAACACGACCTTGTGGTCCCCGTCCGCCAGGTGCAGCAGGGCCGAGGGGGTTCCTGAAAGCCGCGTTCCCACGGCGAGCGGCTCGCCCAGCCACACGGCGTCCACCTCCGACCCGTCAGCGGGGTTGAGGAGACCGGGCAGGCACCCGTAGTTCACCGGGGCGGGCCAGGGCTCGGTGCGGTAGGGCACCAGCTCCCCGCCCCGCCAGACAAAACGCTCCAGGGTGCCGCGCGTCCACTCCACCACGCCCCCGACTGGGCCCGTCACGGCAGGATCTCGTACAGTTCGACCTGCCGCAGCACCGTGCCGCCAAAGGAGATCACCGCCCGGTACGCGCCGGGGTTGGGGGCCTCCAGCCGGAAGCTCGCGTCCCGCTGGGCGGCGTCGAGGTACACGCTGTCGTGCCCGAGTTCCTGGGCCCCGTCGAACCAGGCCACGCTCAGGTAGCCGGGGTCGAAGCGGCCCTCCACCCGGGCCTGGAGGAGCAGGTTGGCCCCGTCGCGCTTCAGGGTGGCCGTGGTGACCCGCGCGGGCAGGGTCACCTCCACCGGCTTGGGCACCAGGGGAAAGTAGGCGTAGCGGCAGGCGGTCAGGGCGGGCGCGAGCAGGCACGCCAGCACCAGCAGGCGGATGGGGAAGGAGGCAGGGGCACGCATGGCGGCATTCTAGGAAGGGTGCGTGAGGAGGGCTGTGGTCTGGGACCGTGAGTGGTGAGCCAGAGCCCTTGAAGGAAGCGGCTGGTTCGGTTCACCCCCCACCGCCCGGCGTCCCTACACCCCCGTCGCCACGATGGCCCCCAACAGCGCGACCGGCGCCGTCTCCGCCCGCAGGATGCGGGGGCCGAGGGTCACGGCGACCGCGCCCCTCCCGATCAACTCCGTCACCTCCGCGTCCGCCAGGCCGCCCTCGGGACCGGTCAGGACGGTGACTGGAGTGTCCCAGCTCAGGCGGTCGGTGAGGCGGTCGGTACTGCCCGGCTGCGCGACGAAGAGTTGGCCCTCCCAGGTCAGCTCGGTCAGGGGGACGGGAGCAAGAACCTCCGGCGTGACCGCGCGGCGCGACTGCTTGCTGGCCTCCTCGGCGACGCGGCGCAGGCGGAGGAGCTTCTGCGCCCCGATCTCGCGGGCGTCGGCGTGCCGGGTGACGAGGAGTTGCACCCGTGCCGCGCCGAGTTCGGTCGCCGCCCGCACCACGTCCGCCAGCTTGTCGCCCTTCAGGAGCGCCACGGCCAGCGTGACAGGCTGGGGGGTCTCCGCCGTTCCCGACAGGCGCTCGCCCAGGGTCAGCACCGCCCGCAGGTCGTCCAGCAGGGCCACCGTCGCCCCTGCCTCCGCGCCCCGGCCATCGAACACCCGCACCTCATCGCCCTCGCGCAGGCGCAGGACGTGAAGGTGCCGCGCCTCGCGGGGGCCGAGGGTCATCTCCGGGGCCAGGGCGTCCACCCGGACGCGGTGGGGGGCCATCAGCCCAGCGGCGCGCGGGCCGTCACGAGCGCCCACTCGCCCTCCAGGGTCTCCTGAACGTCCGTGAAGCCCTCGCGCTCCAGCGCGGCGCGCACGAGGGGCAGCTTGGCGGTCAGGATGCCTGTCAGGATGACCGGCTTTCCTCGAACGACATGCGCGGCGTACTCGGCCACGAGCAGGTCGTGCAACTCCGCGTAGAGGTTGGCGACGATCACGTCGTACCCCACCAGGCCGCGCTCGTTGAAGTAAATCTCCGTCTCACCCAGCGCCCCCTCCACGAACATCGTGCGGTCCTGTACGCCGTTAATCTCCGCGTTCTCGCGCGCAATCGGGATGGTGATGGGGTCGATGTCCAATCCGAGCGCCGTACGCGCCCCCAGCATCACCGCCGCGATGGCGAGGACGCCGCTGCCGGTGCCCACGTCCAGCACCCGCGCTCCCGTCCCATTCGGCCCCAGCTCGGCCAGATTCAGCCCCGAGAGCGCCTCCACCGCCAGCCGGGTCGTCTCGTGGTGCCCGGTGCCGAAAGCCATGCCGGGCTCGATCACGAGGGGAAGCTGGCCGGGCTCCACCTCCTCCCGCAGCCAGGGCGGCACGATGGTCACTCGGCCCGCCCGCACCGGGCGCAGGGTGCGCTTGAACTCGGCCTGCCAGTCCTGGTCGGCCTCCTCGCGCCACTCGCCGTCCGAGACTTCGCCGGGGAGGGTTACCCGCGCGTCGAAATAGGCCCGGATGGTGCCCCCGCGCTCCTCCAACCCGGTCGCGCCCGCCTCCCACAGCAGGTCGAGGTCGGTTTCGCGGGTTTCCAGGGTGCCGGGCAGGTGGTACACGAGCATGGGGGAGAGTGTAGGGCGTGTCATCAGTGGAGGGGTAGTTGTCCTGTCATGCTGAGCCGCAGGCGAAGTATCCCGGCCTTCGCTGGAAGGCGGGCCCCTTCGTTTCAGGCTTTGGTCTCCGGGCCGTACCGGCGGTGGAAGCTGCTCTGATGGGCCGAGGTCTCCCGTCACGCGCCCCCTCACCCCTGGCTGCGCCAGGCCCTCTCCCCCCGTGGGAGAGGGTCACAACAGCCAAAGGGGAGGGGGCACAAGAGCGTTGTCCTGGGGTGAGATCAAAGCCTGCCTTCGTTTCACCCAGGTTGACAACTTCGCGTCACCGCGCCCCCAGGAGAGGTCCCACCCTCTACAAGCCCCCGGCCCCGCACCGTATGCCCCTCCTATACTCCTGCCCATGAGACTCGCCATCGTCGGCGTCGGGAAACTCGGCCTCGCCCTGCTCACGGGCGTCACCTCGCGCGGGGTGATGCCGCCCGGCGAGATCGGCCTGCTCGACGCGAACGTCCTGCGGGCCGGGGACCTCGCGGACAAGACGGGCGCCCGCGTGATCGGGCCTCCCGACCTGCGTTACGCCGAGCGCATCCTCGTCAGCGTGCAGCCGCGCGTGTTCCCAGAGATCAGCGACTGGCTCGCGCAGGAAAGTGCCGGGTACATCAGCACGATGGCGGGCGTGAGCACGGGCACCATCACCCGCCGCCTGGGCACCAAGCGCGTCGTGCGGGTCATGCCCAACCTCGCCGCCACCATCGGCCACAGCCAGACGGCGATCACCTGCCCGCGCGAGGCCGAGAACGCGGGCGACCTCGACTTCGCCCGGCAACTGTTCGGGGCGGTCGGCGACGTGTACGACCTGCCCGAGCATCTCTTCAACGCCTTTACCGGCATGAGCGCGTCGGGTCCCGCCTACGCCGCCGTCGTCGCCGAGGCGCTGGCGGACGGCGGCGTGCGGATGGGATTGCCGCGCGCCCTGGCCCACGAACTCGCGGCCAAGCTGCTCGTCGCCAGCGGCGAACTCCTCCAGGGGCGGGTCCACCCCGGCCTGCTCAAGGATGAGGTCGCCAGCCCCGGCGGCACCACCATCGCCGGGCTGGAGGTGCTGGAGGCGGCGGGCGTACGCGGGGCCTTCATGCGCGCGGTGGTGGCTGCAACGCGCAGAGGGGCCGATCTCGGCAAGGATCAGGAGTAGGGGGGACGCGGGCTGTTTGACGGGGCGGAGCCTGCCAACTCAGGCATGAGCCGTGCCCAGAACCCTTTCGCTCGTGTTGGCGCTGCTGTCCGCCTCCGCCCTCGCAGAAGACTCCTCCGACCCTGCGGGCCACCTCCCCTCAAAAGGGAGGCAACAGCCGCAGGTTCCTGGAGGGCCAAGGCCGTCCCTGGCTCCCCTTGAGGGGAGCTGTCCGCAAAGCGGACTGAGGGGTTGACCGCCGCCAGCCCTGCCAGAACCCGGCTTCGCGGTGGCCCTGGAACTGACCCTGCTGGAACGCCGTTCGGGCGGAGCCGGTGTCGGGGGCACAGAGCAAAAGGGCGAGCCGTCCGACTGGCTCGCCCTCCACTGTGATAGTTCAGCCGCCCGTGGTGCCCGTCGTCGCTGCCGGGGCCTGTTCCTGCGAGATCAGGACGGCCGTGTAGCCAAGAACCTCGTACACGTAGACGCGGACGCGCTGGCCGTTGCGCTCGAAGACCTCCGCGCGCCCACCGGCCGCATCGGTCGTGATGGCGTCGGTTCCGGGCGTGCCCGTCGCCGTGGAAGTTGCGGCGGTGCCTGCCGTCCCGCTGGTGGCCGCCGTGGCCGACGTGTCAGTCGTTCCCGTCGTTCCGGCTGCCGTTCCGGTCGCGGCAGAGGTATCGGTGGTGCCCGTCGTCGCCGAGGTATCGGCCGTTCCAGTGGTCCCCGAGGTGTCCGTCGTCCCACCGGTTCCCGCCGTGCCGGAAGTGTCCGTGCTGCCCGCCCCCCCGGTCGTGCCCGAGGTATCGGTCGTTCCCGTGGTGCCCGAAGTCTCCGTGGTTCCGGTGGTCCCCGACGTATCCGTGGTGCCCGTTGTTGCCGAGGTATCCGTCGTCCCGGTTGCCGCCGTGCCCGCCGCCGCAGTATCCGTGGTCGTCGCAGTCGCCGAGGGGGAGACGGCGGTGAACCCCCCGGCCGTCAGGGCCTGCGCATACCCCTCCAGGGCGTTGGGAATGGAGCCCTGGTACAGCACGGCCACGCCGGTCGCGGTCTTGACGCTGCGCACGGGGGTGGCGCCCGCCAGGTAGGGCAGCGTCAGGTCGCCGGAGGGCAGCGTGAGGGTCGTCTGTGCGGGAAGAGCCTGCGCGCCAGCGTCGGTGGAGGAGGTCGTCGCCGGAGTAGTCGTCTGATCCGTGGTGGTCGGGCTGGTACTAGGCTGGTCCGTCGTCTGAGGGGTGCTGGTCTGATCGGTCGTCTGGGCCCAGGCCGTGCCCAGGCCGAGGAGCAGGGCGGCGGTCAGCAGTGTGCGGCGGGTGGAAGTCGGCATCGTACGTCCTCCGGGCTGTTCAGAAATAGTTCGTGGGTTAGGGGGCGCGGTGTCCCGCGTCAAGCCCGGCCCGCAGGGTAGGCCCCTTAAATGTGAAGTCTGGATCAATGCCCCTAGTCCCCCTTGGCACCGAATTCATGTTGCTCAGCACAAAATGGGAGCTTCCCAGGACCGCGTGCCCGGGCCGCCTCAGGCCTCGCAGGTCCTGCCCGGTCGGAAGGGCTGATACAGTCCTCGCCGTGCCCGGTCCCGAAGTCCTGCTTTACGGCCTGCCGCTCGCCTTTCTCGCCGGATTCATCGACGCGGTGGCGGGGGCGGCGGCACGATCACGCTGCCCACGCTGTTTTTCATGGGGCTCTCGCCCGCGCAGGCGGTCGCCACCAACAAGCTGCTCGCCATCTTCGGGTCGGGCAGCGCGACCTTTCAATACTGGCGCAAGGGGCATGTCGAGCGCGCGCTCGTGCTGCGGCTGATTCCCCTGGCCCTGGCCGGAAGCGCGTTGGGCGCCTACCTCGTCCATTTCGTGGACCCCGCCGCCTTCCGCACGTTGGTCGGCATCGTGATCCTGGGGGTGGGGGCGCTCGTCCTGATCAACAAACGCTTCGGGCTGGAGGACCGCTACCCCGGCCTGACCGCCCGCACGCTCGCCCTCACGCTGCCCGGCGCCCTCCTGATCGGCATGTACGACGGCTTTCTGGGTCCGGGCACCGGCACCTTCCTGATGTTCCTGTTCGCGCTGGTGGGCTTCAACCTCGTCCGGGCGAGCGGCAACGCCCGGACGATCAACTTCGCCACCAACCTGGGTGCGTTCCTGTTCTTCCTGATCGGCGGGCAGATGGTCTGGTGGATCGGCCTCCCGATGGGGCTCGCCAATGCCGCCGGGGCCACCGTCGGCGCCCGCATGGCGATGCTGCGCGGCAGCGGCTTCGTGAAGGTGATGTACGGGCTGATCGTGGTGCTGGTGGCGGCCCGGCTGCTGACGCAGTGAGGGAAGAAACAGGCCCCGCCCCGGTGCCCGGTGAAAGAACCGTGGCGGGCTGGACGGAATGAGAGGTCCTCGTCCACCGTTCAAGGGCTCCTCACTTCACTCTGGGTGACCCCTCTAACCGTGCCCCATCGCCCCCTGAGACTCATCCCCAGGCGCGAGAATGGGGCATGACCTCTTCTTCCCAGGGCGGGCAGGTACAGCAGGCGATTCTGGCGGGCGGGTGCTTCTGGTGTACCGAGGCCGTGATGAAGGACGTGCGCGGGGTGCTGAAGGTGGAGAGCGGCTACATCGGCGGGCACGTGCCCAACCCGAGCTACGAGGCCGTCTGCACGGGCCGGACCGGGCACGCCGAGGCGGTGCGGGTGACGTTCGACCCCTCGCAGGTGAGCTTCAAGGACCTGCTGACGCTCTTTTTCGCCACGCACGACCCCACCAGCCTCAACCGTCAGGGGGCGGATGTGGGCACCCAGTACCGCAGCGCCGTCTTCCCGCTCACGCCCGAGCAGGAGCGAGAGACGCGCGAGGTGATCGAGGGGCTGACGGCGCAGGGCGTGTTCGACCAACCCATCGTGACCACCATCGAACCGGCCGCCCCCTTCTGCGTCGCCGAGGGCTACCACCAGGACTACTACGCCCGCAACCCGCGCCAGGGCTACTGCGTGGCCGTGATCGCCCCCAAGGTCGCCAAGCTGCGCAAGGAGTACGGCGACCGCCTGCGGGCGTAGGCGCAGGGAAAAGCCGCATCAACCCGGAGAACAGTATCCTGTGAGGGTGATGGACCGACGCGGCGAAAGCCCAGAGATAGAAAGGCTGCACGAGTCCTGGGGCGAGTTCGAGCGTGAACTCGGGGGGATCGGCATCGAGCCTGAACAATGCGGCGCGGTCCTGTCCGCGTTCTACCGCTACCGCGACGAGGCCATCGCCTACCGGCTCTCCACGGTGGACGTGGTGCAGGAATTGAAGCTGCAAATCAAGAACTGTTACTACAAGAATCTCCACTCCGAATGGTTCGCCGAACTCGACAGCGGGGAGGTCATTGAAATCCTTCCCTTTCTCGTGCCCATGTCCATGCACTGGGACCCGGCTGGGAATCCGCCCCTCGTCAACTTCGTCAATGTCGCCTTGGACGCCCTGCCCCGCGACCTGGCGAGGCAGATTTACCTGGACGCCTTTACCAAGTACCTGCGCGGGTTCGGGTATTACGAGCGGGCGGCGGCCGGGGAGAAGGAAAGAATCCTGCGGGAATACATGTGGCTGGACCGCCAGTACATCTTCCGCTCGGAAACGGCCCGGGAAAACGGCGAGGAATTGGGCGGCATCATCCGCGGCCTGCTGGGCGAGGAGGCGCTGCCGATCTACCAGGAGGGGCTGGCCCGGGCGCGGGCAAACGAGCAGGTCTAGAGCCCGCCCAGCAACTCCTCCACCGCCCGCCGCAGCCGAATGCCCAGCGGGTAGGTCAGGTAGCCTTCCAGCGTCCCGCGGGGGGGCGGGTCACTGAACCATAGGTCAAAGACCTCGCCGACGGTGGGGGCCCCGGCCGGGGCGGGCTCGCGGGTCACGGGGTCGCCCGGGCCGACCTCGCCGCCCTCCAGCACGCGGGTATAGAGGCCGGGGCGGCGGGCCGCCGCAAAGCGCTTGACGAAGCCCAGGTCTCCCATTCGCGCCCCCAGGGTGGCGCAGGGGATGCGGCAGGCCGTGACCTCCAGCAGCACGCCGCCCACCCGGAACCTCTCGCCGATGGGCACGTCCGCCGACTCCAGCCCGCCGATCAGCAGGTTCTCGCCGAAGGTCCCCGGCTCAAGAGACCGGCCCAGCGCCCCCTCCCAGTGGTCGTAATCCTCGCGGGTGTAGAGGTAAACGGCCTGGTCGGGGCCGCCGTGGTGCTTGCGGTTCATCACCCGGTCGCCGTCCAGGCCCTCTTCCGTCACCCTCACCCGGCCGGGCACGGGACGCTTGCAAATCCCCGTGACGACCGCGTTGTTCCCGATCTGCATGGCGCTGGGCTGGCCGACGTTGACGCTCAGAAGCCGCATGTCGCAGGCTACCAGCCCCGGGGCGCCCTCTCCTGTGGGGACCTATCTTGTGCGGAATGGCCGCCCCCCGCGTTCCCCGCCCGCTCGCCTGGGCCCTCGCCCTGCTGATCCTGTTCATGGGGCCGTCGTCCGACGCCGGGGCGGGGGTCTTCCCGGCGGGCTTCGAGCTGGGCCTCCGCCTGCCGCCCCCCGACCGGGGCGCCCTCAACGGCCTGGGCCTCAACGTCTGCCCGCCCCCGGAGGCGCCCCTCGACCGCCTGCTGTACGACCGCCTGACGGGAGAGGGCGCCGCCCTGAGCTGCGGCAACCGGGTAGAGGGCTTTCTGCACTTTCCGCAGGCGGACCCGGCCTACAGCGCGCAGCCGCGCACCCCCCACGGCGGCTTCGACGAGCTGGAGGCGGCGCTCGGGGAGACCCGGCACGACCTCCTGATCGCCAACATGATCTGGGACGACGGGCCGGATGCCCCCGGGGCGGGGGTCGCACGGGCCATCGCGGCGCTGCGCCGGGACGTGGCCGAGTACCCGGGGCGCCACCCGGACGGCCTGACCGTGCGCATCCTGCTGGGGAACTCCATCCGGCTGGGGGATCTCCTCGACCCCACCGCGAGCGCCTACTCCGCCGCCCGGCACCTGCTCGCGGCGGGGGTGCCGCTGACGGGGGACACGGTGCCCGGCTGGCGGCTGGAACTCGCCAACTACGCCTACGCGCTGCCCCACAGCCACGTCAAGCTCGTGGTGCAGGACGGCGAGCGGGTGCTGACGGGGGGTTTCAATATCAGCTTCTTCCACCTGCCCGCGGGCGCCCCCGGCGGGCACGGCCTGGACCTCACCGACCTGGGGATATGGGTGCGGGGGCCGGTCGCCCGGCACGCCGCCGCCGCTTTCCGGGACACCTGGGATCTGAGCCGCCGCCTGACCTGCCGGGCCGAGCCCACGCCGGACACCCTGCGCCGCGAGTGCGCCTTTACCTCGCCCACGCTGCCCCTTCCGCTGGCCTGGAGCGCCCCCTCTCCCGCTGTCGGCGAGGCCCGCGTCTACCCCCTCTACCGCCGGAACGGGTATGCCGGGGCGGACGACGCCGTGACCGCCCTCTTCGGCGCGGCGCAGAGGAGTATCGACGTGATGCAGTCGCAGGTCAGCGGCACCCTCGGCTGCCTGGGCCTGCTGGAGGAGGAGGGGGGTTGTCCCCCCGAGTGGCAACTCCCGGTGTGGCGGGCCGCCGCCGCCGCCATCCGCGAGCGGGGGGTCACCCTGCGGCTGCTCCTCGACTACGACCCCCTCCTTCAGGCGGAGACGCTGGCGCTGCTGCGGGGGTTGAAAGCCGAACTCGCGCCGCTGGGGCTGCAAGGGCACGTGCAGGCGCGCTGGTACGGCACGGCGGGCGGGCTGCACACCAAGGCCGCCCTGATCGACGGGCAGATGCTCACGGTGGGCAGCCAGAACCTCCACTACTCGTCCTTCGGGCCCCTGGGCCTGGCCGAGTACACCCTGGCGACGAGCGATCCCGGCACCACCTCGGAGTACGGGCGCATGTTCGCCTTCGAGTGGGCGCGGGCCGGGACGATCCGCGCGCCGTGGTGGTTGCCCGCGGGGGCGCCGTAATCCCCGCCCCCGTCTTCCCCCCGCACCTGTGCTGGAATGGGGGCGTGAGTACCCCCCGGCGCGGGCCTGGCCCCTCCCCCTTCGACCCTGCCCTCGCCGAGGCGGGCCGTGTCCCCACGCTGGCCGTGCTGGCGGGCCTGTTCATGCTGGCGACCACGCCCTTTTTCGGGCACCTGCTCCGGGGCAACGCGGACAACTTCGCGCGGAACGTGCTGTACGCCGCCGCCACCGCCGTGCTGCTCGCGCAGGTCTGGCGTGGCAGCGTGTGGGCGTGGCGGCTGACGGTTACGTTCAGCATGGTGGGCGGGCTGCTCGTCTTCGTGGCGGGGATGCTGGCGGGCGTGAGCAACTGGCAGGGCTGGATCATCAGCCTCGCGGGCGTGGCCTTCCTGCTGCTCGGCACCTGCCTCGTCGCGGTCCCGGCGATCCGGGCCTTTCTCGACTCCCGCTGGGCGGGTCGGGGGCGCGCGTGACGGCCCGCCGCTTCACCGCGCAGGGCACGAACAACGGCTTCACTTGTGCGAACTGCGGTGCCGAGGTGCGGCCTCTTCAGAACGGCTCGGTCCGCAATCACTGCCCGGCCTGCCTGCACTCGCTGCACGTGGATATTCAGCCCGGCGACCGCGCCAGCGACTGCCGCGGCGTGATGGTGCCCGTCGGCGTCGAGCAGAGCGGCAAGAAGGGCTGGGTGATCCTGCACCGCTGCCGCAAATGCGGCTTCACGGGCCGCAACAAGGCGGCGCTGGACGACCCCGCGCAGCCCGACAGTTGGGACGCCCTCGTGCGCCTGAGCAGCGGGTCACGGGACGAGCCGCCCATCACCAGGGGAAGGGCCGACCTGTAAAAGCATCGGCCCTCACGTCAGGCATTTGACGAACAGAGAGTCGTCACCCTGAACGAAGCGGGGGTCTGGTCGTCTCCCAGAAGCCGGAAGAGCTCGGGGCGTCTCTTCCCGTCACAGCTCAGGACTCGGGTGACGGCGCCTTTGCCCAGAACAGCCGACGGAAGAATAGAGTCCGGGGAGAAAGACCCCTCTCCCCGGGGGGGACTGGCACAGCCGCTCGCGGAGGGGCCTGGCGCAGCGAGGGGGCTTCCACCGCCTGCTTCACTGCCCCCGGCCTGAACTCAGCTCTTGCAGCGCACGTCCTTGCGGAAGTACTTCTGCGTCAGGAAGGCGTAGCCGTTCGTGCCCATGTAGCGGGTCATCGCCTCGTTGAGCGCCGCGCGGGTGGTCACGTTGTCCTCGTGGAGCATCATGCCGATGGGCACGCTCCACAGTTCCGGCCCGAAGTGCATGTCGGCCTTGGGAAACATCCGTTTGACGAAGGGCTGCATGATCGTGTAGGCGAAGGTGGCGTCCACGGCCCTGGAGATCACGGCGTACATCACGTCGCCGCTCGTGGCGTAGACGTTCACCTTCTTCTCGAAGGGGAGCTTTTGCACGAAGGAGTGCATGATGGAGCCCGCTCCCACGGCGATGGTCTTGCCCACCAGGTCCGTGTGCTTTTGCAGCTTGGGATCGAAGGACACCACCGACACGCCCGCGCAGGCGACGGGCACGGTGAAGTCCACCCTGTTCTCCCGCGTGCTCGTGATGCCCTGGGCGCCGAAGGCCACGTCCACCCGGTCTTCCTGAAGCAGGCGGACGAACTGGTCGGGCGTGGCGGCCTGGTAGCTCACCTTGAGCCCCAGGCTGGCCGCCGCCGCTTCCAGCAGCTCGGGCTCGTAGCCGCGGTAACGCCCCCCGTCGAGCATCGTGAAGGGGGGCACGTCGCCCGAGGTCGCCACGCGCAGCGTGCCGCTGGCCTTGATCTCGGCCAGGGTGCGGGCGCCCGCCGTGGGCAGCAGCAGGGCGGCGGCGGTAAGGGAAAGCAGGGAGAGGGAGGTCCGGTTCATGTCATGCTCCTTAATGTCAAGAGAAACAGAGGCCACCGGAGCCTAAAGGCCCGACTCTGTCAGGAACCTCACACTCCCAGACGACCGCCTGACCCCTGGTAGACTCCCCGCATGGCTCTCTGGCTGGTGGTGGCCTTTATCGTGCTCAGCGCGACCCTGATCCTGGCGCTCTCCCTCGGGCCGCTGCGGTCGGTGCCGAATGTGGGGATGCTCCGGGCGCTCGCGGCGGTGCAGTACGTCGCGGCGGTCCTGCTTGCGGGCGCCCGCCTGACGGGAAACGCGTGAACGGCCCCCAGCCCATCGACCTCCATTTCCAGGAGGTGCCCGGCGTGATCGCCGCCCACGTCCTCGACACGGGGGACGGCCTCGCCCTCGTGGACGTGGGACCGGGCAGCACGTTGGGCGCGCTGGAGGCGGGCCTGGGCGACCTCGGCGCCTCGCTGGCCGACGTGCGCCACCTGCTCCTCACGCACATTCACCTCGACCACGCGGGGGCGGCGGGAACCATCCTGGAGCGGGTGCCCCGGGCCCGGGCCTACGTCCACGAGCGCGGCGCGGCGCACCTCTCGCGTCCCGAGCGGCTGCTGGCGAGCGCCGGGCAGATCTACGGCGACCAGATGGGGCGGCTGTGGGGCGAGATGCGGCCCATTGACGTGGACCGGTTGAAGGTCCTCTCGGGCGGCGAGGCGCTGCGCCTGGGCCGGACGGAGGTGGTGCCGCTGTACACGCCGGGTCATGCCGTCCACCACCTCGCCTACCACATCGGCGACGACCTCTTCGTGGGGGACGTGGGCGGTGTTCGCCTCGACCCGCGCCAGACGCCCCGCGCGCCCACCCCGCCGCCCGACATCGACCTCACGGCCTGGCGGGAGAGCGTCGCCACCCTCCGCGAGGCGGATGCCCGCACCCTCCGCCTCGCGCACTTCGGCGCCTACCCGCAGGAGGCCGCCCACTGGGACCGCCTGCTCGCCACGATGGAGGAGGACGCCGCCCGCGTCCGCGAGGGCCTGGAGGCCGGGGAGGGGCTGGAGGCGATCACGGAGGAGTTCACCGGGGCGTTGCTGGACGACCTGGAGCGGGAGGACCCCACCCTCCCCGACCGCTTCAACTTCGCCTGCCCGCCGTGGATGAGCGTGCAGGGCCTGGTGCGCTACTGGCAGCGGGCCGCCGCCCGGGGTGGGGCCTGATGCGCGTCCTCGTGGTGGGCGGGGGGGGCCGCGAACACGCCATCGTGGACGCGTGCGCCCGGATGGGGCACAAGGTCCTGTGTACCCCCGGCAACCCCGGCATCGCCGCCCAGGCCCGCGTGATCGGCGGCCCCCAGGACCCGGCCTCCCTCGCCGACCTCGCCGTGCGCGAGGGGGTGGACGTGGTGATCGTCGGGCCGGAAGCGTACCTCGCCGCCGGGCTGGTGGACGCCTGCCGGGAGCGGGGCGTGCCCGCCTTCGGCCCTGGCCGCGCCGCCGCCCGGCTGGAGGGCGACAAGGCGTGGAGCAAGGCTTTTATGCTCCGCCACGGCATCCCGACCGCCGCGCACCGCAGCTTCGACAGCCTGGAAGAGGCCCTCACCCACGCCGCCGCGCAACCCCTCCCGCTCGTGGTGAAAGACGCCGGGCTGCGGGCCGGGAAGGGCGTCACCATCGCCCACACCCGGGCGGAGGCGGAGGCAGCCCTGCGCGACATCTTCACCCAGGAGGGCGCCCGGGCCGTGCTGGAGGAGTTCATGACCGGGCAGGAGGTCACGGTCCTCGCGC
Organism: Deinococcus aerius; assembly: GCF_002897375.1. Taxonomy (NCBI): domain Bacteria; kingdom Thermotogati; phylum Deinococcota; class Deinococci; order Deinococcales; family Deinococcaceae; genus Deinococcus; species Deinococcus aerius. The sequence goes on from NZ_BFAG01000001.1 coordinate 157,372, forward strand.
TGACCGACGGCGAGCGGTACGCCCTGACCCCCCCCAGCCAGGACCACAAGACCATCTTCGAGGGCGACACCGGCCCGATGACGGGCGGCATGGGCGTGATCTGCCCCTTCCCGCTCCCGGAGGCGGACCTGGAACGCATCCGGGCCGAGATCGTCGAACCGACCCTCGCCGGAATGCGGGCCGAGGGACATCCCTTTACCGGGGTCCTGTATGCGGGCCTGATGCTGACACCTGGCGGCCCGAAGGTCGTCGAATTCAACGCCCGCTTCGGCGACCCCGAGGCCGAGGCGGTGCTGCCGCTCCTGGAGAGTGACCTCGCCCGGCACGCGCTGGATGCCGCGGGCGGCCACCTCGACCCCGCCAGCGTGCGCTTCCGCGACGGGGCCAGCGCGGTCGTGATCCTGGCGGCCCCCGGCTATCCCGGCGAGCCCCGGAAGGGCATTCCCCTGCGCCTCCCCGATCCCGGCCCCGGCGAGGTGATCTACCACGCGGGCACCGCCGAGCAGGGGGGGCAACTCGTGAGCAGCGGGGGCCGGGTGCTCGCCGTGACTGCCACCGCGCCCTCGCTGAACGGGGCACTGGGCCGCGCCTACGCGCTGGCGGGCCGGGTGGACTTTCCCGGCGCGCAACTCCGGCGTGACCTCGGGGGGCGGATCGGGGCGCAGCCGGACCCCCAGCCCGTTTGACCCCGGACCCCGGGCGCGCTAGCATCCGCCTGGCCCGCAACCCGGGCAACCGTGCCGGTGTGGCGGAATCGGTAGACGCACTCGACTCAAAATCGAGCGGGAAACCGTAGGGGTTCGAGTCCCCTCACCGGCACCACCCCAAGGAATCCCGGAAGGCCTGTTTTCCCGCGGGCATCTCCCGAGTAGAGCGCAGTCCGACCCAGAGGTCCCCCATGATTCTGACGTTGTTTATCATCCTGTTCGCCCTGGTTTGCGTGGGGCTCGTGTTTTTCGTGCTGCTGCAGGTGCCCAGGCAGGCCGGACTCTCGGCCAGTATGGCCTCCGGCGGCTCGCTGCTGGGCGGGCGCGGCGTGGAGGGCGGCCTGATCCGCGTAACCAGCGTGCTGGGCGGACTCTTCATGCTGCTGGCGCTGCTGATCAGTTTCGTCTCGCGTTAAAAGCATCTGTTCGTGCCGCCGTCTCCCATCAGGAGACGGCGGCATTCGTTTGGTCGGGATGGGTGGCGACCCCTTAATGGGGACGTTCGCCCTGCAGTGCATGGTTTTACAGGATAACCGTGCCGCTATAGAAGCCGTTTTTCGCCACCGGGGCTCGTCCCCACGCCTCTGGGCACGCCAAAAACCGCTTAGGACGAGGCCCGGCGAGGTTCTGGCCCTCCGGCGGGCCGAACTATCATGCCCCATGAAGTGTGATCAATGTGTGATTATCCACTCGCACTGTCTGTTGCGCTCTTGACCTGATCTAAGCCTATCCATATAGTGGCGGCGCTGGAACCCTGAAAACGTTGTGTATGGCTGACTCCTGGCCCCCGCCGGGAGCCCAGATGACCGTAGCTCGTTTGCCGGACTGCGCCCTTCAGCCGAGGAGGCACCCCCATGAGAAAAGCCCTGTTCGTCGCGCTCGCCCTGACGGTCGGCTCCGCCACCGCTGCCCCCTTTGTCCTGCCCGCCAAGTGGATGGCCGCCAACCCCTCGCAGGCCAAGACCGGCGGTGAGGTCCGCATTTACTCGCTGAGCGACTACAAGACGCTCAACCCCTTCACCAGCGCCGAGGCGGACAGCCTCCCCGACCTGATGAGCGACGTTGGCCTGGGCGGCCTCTTTACCCAGGACCCCAGCACGGACAAGTTCATCCCGCACATGGCCGACGCCATGCCGACGGTGAGCAACGGTGGCAAGCGCTTCGTCGTGAAGCTGCGCCAGGGCATGAAGTTCAGCGACGGTCAGCCCATCACCGCCGACGACTTCGTGACGACCTTCAAGATCCACACGGACGACAAGGTCGGCAGCAACTCCTACGACAGCTTCTTCCTCAACGGCAAGCCCATCACGCTGAAGAAGATCGACGACTACACCCTGCAGTTCGACTTCCCGCAGGTCAGCTCGGGCGCCTATGTCCGCATGGCGTTCATCCCCTGGCCCGACCACGTCTTCGGCCCGGTGTACCGCAGCAAGGGCGCCGAGGGCATCAAGGCGATGTGGGGCATCAGCGCCGATCCCAAGACCATCGTGTCGCCTGGCCCCTGGGTGATCAGCAACTACCAGCCCGGGCAGCGCGCCGTGCTGAGGAAGAACCCCTATTTCGGCGAGTGGAACAAGGACGGCGCGGGCAAGCCCCTGCCGTACCTCGACACCATGAGCATCCGGCTGCTCAAGGACCTCAACGCGGGCCTGGCCGCCTACCTCGCGGGCCAGATCGACACCTTTGCTCCCAGCAAGGCGGACGATCTCGCGCAGATCAAGCGCGCCATCGACAGCGGCAACCTCAAGGCCCAGCTCTTCCCGAACGTCAGCCCCAACGCGACCAGCCAGTGGATCGTCTTCAACTGGAACAAGGCGGCTGATCCCTTCAAGCAGAAGCTCTTCCGCGACGTGCGCTTCCGCCAGGCCATGAGCCACATCGCCAACCGCCAGGGCATGATCCAGCTCGCGCTGGGCGGCCTGGGCACCGAGGTGTACACCGGCGTGTACCCGGTGTTCAAGAACTACCAGTTCGCCAGCACGCCCAAGTACCCGTACAACCTGGCGCAGGCTTCCAAGCTGCTCGCCCAGATCGGCTTCACCAAGAAGAACGCCCAGGGCTACCTGGTCGACCGGACCGGCAAGGTGCTGGAGTTCAACCTCTCCACCAACGCGGGCAACACCGTGCGCGAGCAGCTCGGGCGCATCTTCGCCGACGAGGCCAAGAAGGTCGGCGTGAAGGTCAACTTCACCCCCATCGACTTCAACAACCTGGTGGACCAGCTCACCTCCAAGGGACCCAACCGGCCCTTCGACGCGATCCTGCTGGGCCTGTCGGGCGGCGACAACATCTGGCCCTACGGCAGCAACGTCATTCCCTGCGGTGGCAACCTGCACGCCTACAACGTGCCCGCGGACGGCAAGTGCCTCACCCCGCAGGAAAGCCTGATGACCAAGCTGTACTACCAGGGTGACCAGACGCTGGACGACGACGCCCGCCGCAAGATCGGTGAGCAATTGTCCAAGGCCGAGGCGCTGAACCAGGGCTTCGTCTACCTGGTCGGCACCAACTACCACGTCACCTTCAACAGCCGTCTGGGCGGTGAGTACGACCGCGACCTGTGGGACGCCTACAACCTGTCGCGTCCCTATGCTCACCTGACGACCTACATCAAGTAAGCGTCTAACTGGCAGGAGCTGCGTATCAGCTCTCTTTCGGGGCGGCTTCTTCGGGAGGCTGCCCCGGCTGCTTGGCCCCCGGGAGGAGACCCGCCTTGCTCACCTTTCTGCTTCGGCGCTTTCTGAGCGCCATCCCCACACTGCTGCTGTCCAGCCTCCTGATCTTTTTCATCATCCAGCTCGCGCCCGGCGACTTTCTGACGCCCGCCCGCCTCAACCCCAACATCACGCCCGAACACATCGCGGCCCTCCAGCGCAACCTCGGGCTGGATCGGCCCCTGCCGGTGCAGTACTGGCGGTGGCTGACCAATATGTTCCAGGGCGATTTCGGGGAGTCCTTCGCCTATCAGCAGAAGGTTCTGGCGCTGGCGTGGCCGCGCATCCTCAACTCCATGTGCCTGGTGCTGCCGTACCTGATCCTGTATTACCTGATCGCCATTCCGCTGGGGGTGTACGGGGCCCTGCGGCAGAACTCGCTGGGCGACAAGACCATCAACGTCGTCATGTACATCCTGCTGGGTTTTCCGAGCTTCTTCCTGGCGCTGCTGGTGATCTTCGGGCTGCTGCAACTGCGCTACGCGACGGGCTGGGATATTCCGATCAACGGCATGACCAGTGACAACTACCTCTCGCTCAGCCCGCTGGGCAAGTTCCTGGACATCGCCAAGCACGTCGCTATTCCGGCGCTGGTGCTGGCGGTCAGTGACGCGGCGGGCCTGACGCGCGTGGTGCGCGGGCAGATGCTGGAGTTCCTGCACGCCGACTTCGTGCGGACCGCCCGTTCCAAGGGCGTCAGCGAGTTCTCGGCGGTCTACCGGCACACCCTGCGCAACGCGCTGGTGCCCATCATCGCGGGGCTCGGGGGACTGCTGCCCGCCATCATCAGCGGCGCGGGCTTTATCGAGGTGGTGTTCGCGTACCCCGGCATTACCCCGATGACGCTGGACGCCATCGCCTCTCAGGACCTGTTCCTGATTGCGGGAGTGACCATGCTCTCGGTTATCCTGCTGATCATCGGGAACGTCCTCGCCGACATTCTGCTGAGCGTCGTCGACCCCCGAATTCGGTACGCCTGATGCGAGCCGCTCACCTTTTACAGATGGAGGAACAGGCATGAGCGTTCCCGCCACGTCCACCCCCGCCCCGGCGGCTCGCCGGTCCCAGTCGCAGTTTTCGGTGGCGCTCAACCAGTTCCGCAGGAACTCGCTGGCGAAATTCGGCGGCTCCCTGCTGATCCTGTTGTACCTGATGGCGCTGTTCGCCGGGTTCCTCGCCCCCGACGGGCTTTCGAGCTACAGCACCACCAACCTCACGCCGTATCACCCGCCGACGCCCGTGCATGTCCGCACCGAGCAGGGCTTGACCCGCCCCTTCGTCTACAACTACTCCCAGCAGCTCAACCCGGACACGTTCGTCAACGAGTACCGGCCGACCAAGGAGCGCTGCCCGATCTACTTTGGGGTGCGCGGCGACAGCTACCGCATCCTGGGCCTCATCCCCAGCAACATCCACCTCTTCGGCACCGGGAACGAGAACTGCAAGGTCTACCTGTTCGGTGGTGACTCGCTGGGCCGCGACCTGTTCACCCGGACGGTGTACGCCTCGCAGATCTCGCTGACCATCGGGGTCGCCTCGGTGCTGCTCTCGACCCTGATCGGCATGTTCATGGGGGCCATGTCGGCCTACTTCGGCGGCTGGGTCGACAACGTCATCCAGCGTCTGATCGAGGTGATCGCCGCGATTCCGTACCTCTTCCTGGTGATCCTGCTGCGCTCCATCTTCCCGCAGAACGTCAACCCGATTCTGGCGCTGTACATCATCCTGGGCATCCTGGCCTTTATCAATTGGGGCGGCCTGGCGCGCGTGGTGCGCGGGCAACTGCTCAGCGTGCGCGAGCAGGACTACGTGGCCGCCGCGACCTCGCTCGGGGCGTCCAACAGCCGCATCATGTGGCGGCACATGCTGCCCTCGATGACCACCTACCTGATCGTGGGGCTGAGCCTCTCCATTCCGAACACAATCCTGCTGGAGTCCGGCCTGAGCTTCCTGGGCATCGGCGCGGTCGAGCCCTACGCCTCCTGGGGCAGCCTGCTGAGCAGGGCGCAGGAGGGCGGCTTCGCCTCCATCACCCAGCGGCCCTGGGTGCTGATCCCGGGCTTCTTCATCGTGCTGACCGTGATGTGCTACCAGCTTCTGGGCGACGGCCTGCGCGACGCCTTTGACCCGCGCAAGCGCCGGTGAAGCCTCACGCGCCGCACGTATACGCCAGGCGCGGTGCTGACTGTATGATGATGTGCATGTTCCGCAAAGTGTCGCAGCCAAGGCTGGAGGAAAGATGACCCATCAGGGTGAAGTGTTGCTGGCCGTCAATGGCCTGAGGACGTACTTCAACACCGACGACGGTGTGGTGAAGAGCGTGGACGGGGTGACCTTCCACATCAACAAGGGCGAGACGCTGGCGGTGGTGGGCGAGTCGGGCTCGGGCAAGAGCGTGACCAGCCTGAGCATCATGCGCCTGATTCCCGTGCCGCCCGGCAAGATCGAGGGTGGCGAGATCCTCTTCACCGGCAAGGACGGCGTCCAGCGGGACATCGTGAAGCTCTCCGAGTCCGAGATGCGCAAGATTCGCGGCAACGACATCTCGATGATCTTCCAGGAGCCCATGACGAGCCTCAACCCGGTGTACACCGTAGGCGACCAGATCGCCGAAGCCGTCATGCTGCACCAGGGCAAGAACCGGCGCGACGCGATGGGCGTGGCGACCGACATGCTGCGCTTCGTGGGCATCCCCGCCCCCGAAAAGCGCGTGAACGAGTACCCCCACCAGATGTCCGGCGGGATGCGCCAGCGCGTGATGATCGCCATGGCCCTCTCGTGCAACCCGGCCCTCCTGATCGCCGACGAGCCCACGACCGCCCTCGACGTGACGATCCAGGCGCAGATTCTGGACCTGATGCGCAAGCTCCAGCGCGACATCGGCATGAGCATCATGTTCATCACCCACAACCTGGGTGTGGTCGCCGAGATGGCCGACCGGGTCGTGGTGATGTACGGCGGGCGCGTGGTGGAGGAAGGCGACGTGGTCGAGATCTTCAAGGCGCCGCGCCACCCCTACACGATGGGGCTGCTGAACTCCATCCCCCGCCCAGGCGTGCATATCCACGAGCCCGGCAAGCCCAAGAGCCGCCTGGAGGCGATTCCCGGCAATGTGCCCAACCCGCTGAACCTGCCGCCCGGCTGCCCCTTCGAGCCGCGCTGCAAGTTCGCGGTCGAGGCCTGCCGCGAGGCGGTGCCGCCCCTCTTCGACACCGGGAACGGGCACACCGCGCGCTGCATCCGCTGGCACGAGTTCGAGCAGGTCCAGCAGGAGGTGACCGCATGACCCAGACCACCGTTGTGGCCGCGGTGCCCGGGGTGACCAAGGGCAGGCGTGAAGGCCCCCCCACCGGCGAGACGCTGCTGGAAGTGAACAACCTGGAGAAGTTCTTCCCGATTCGCGGCGGGCTGCTCTCGCGCGTGGTGGGGAACGTGAAGGCCGTGAACGACGTGTCCTTCAAGCTCGCGCGCGGCGAGGTCGTCGGCCTGGTGGGCGAGTCGGGCTCGGGCAAGACGACGGCGGGCCGCGCGATCCTGCGATTGATCGAGCCGACCGGCGGGCAGGTCATCTTCAACGGGACCGACATCACCCGGCTCTCCAAGGGGCAGATGCGCGACTACCGCCGGGAGATGCAGATCATCTTCCAGGACCCCTTCGCCAGCCTCAACCCGCGCATGACGGTGTCGGACATCATCGGCGAGGCCATGCAGATTCACAACCTGCACCCGGGCCGCGAGCGGGTCGACCGCATCGCCGAGCTGCTCCAGAAGGTGGGCCTGCGCCCCGAACACATGCGCCGCTACCCCCACGAGTTCTCGGGCGGCCAGCGCCAGCGCATCGGGATCGCCCGCGCGCTCGCGGTGGACCCCTCCTTCATCGTGGCGGACGAGCCGGTCTCGGCGCTCGACGTGTCCATCCAGGCGCAGGTCGTGAACCTCCTCCAGGACCTCCAGGAGGAACTGGGCCTGACGGTGCTGTTCATCGCGCACGACCTCGCGGTGGTCGAGTACATCTGCGACCGCATCATCGTGATGTACCTGGGCCGCGTAATGGAGATCGCCTCCAGCCGCGAGCTGAACAACAACCCCAAGCACCCCTACACCGAGGCGCTGCTCTCCGCCGCGCCGGTGCCCGACCCCACGGTGAAGCGCCAGCGCATCATCCTGGAAGGGGACATTCCCAGCCCGATCAACCCGCCCAGCGGCTGCGTGTTCCGCACCCGCTGCCGCTACGCGGTGGACGACTGCGCCCGCATCGTGCCCGAGTTGCGCGAGGTCGCGCCCGGCCACTTCAAGGCCTGCATCCGCGACGACATCCTGTAAGCGCCGCCCCCCAGGGGCCGAGCGAAGCGAGAAGTGAAAAGGAGCACCGGGCCGCCCCGGTGCTCTTGTTATGGCGTCACAAGGCCCTCGCCCCGCGCGGGGACCTTTTTTGCGCCTCCCCAAGCTGTCGCGTTTCTGACCAAACCTCTCACACGTCACAATTCGGGGCGATGCAGGATGCGGCCATGAAACGAACTCTCATGACGGCAGCGGCCCTGCTGCTTGGCACGGCCTCGGCGGCGGACCTCCGCATCTACCCCAGTTTTACGGAAGTGCGTGAACCTGTACGGGCGACCGGGACGACCTTGAGCGTCACGCTGCCCGAGGCGGCCTGGGCGGGCCTGATCCCCGGCACGCTCGACCTCGAAGGGTTGAACTTCACGAGTGCGGTGCAGCGGCAGGAGGCGAACTGGCTCGCCACGCTGGAGGGCAAGACGGTGTACCTGAAGCGGGGGGACGCGGACCCGCAGCCCGTCACTCTGATCCGCGCCCGCGACCTGCTGGTGAGGGACGCGCAGGGCCGCTACCTGAATGCCCGGTACGAGGATTTAAGCTTTGACGTGCCGCCGCCCCTGAACCCCCTCACGCCCTCTCAAACGCTGACCTTCACGCTGCCGCAGGCGGGGACGGGCACCCTGTCCTACCTGACCCGCGCGGTGACGTGGGCGCCGCGCTACACCCTCAAGGCCGGGACGGGTGGGGCGCAGCTCTCGGCCCTGGCGGACATCCGCAACGGCACCGACCTCGCCTACGACGTGAAGATGACGGAGCTGTACGCGGGGGACGTGGAGGTGCAGGGGGGGCCGCCGGTGCCCGCGCCCTACGCGGTGGAGAGCCGGGCAACGGCCGGAGCGCTCGCCGACACCGCCGCCCCCAAGATCAACTCCCTCGGCGAGTTGCGCGGCCTGTACCGTTACGCCCTGTCCACGCCCTTCACCCTGCCCGCCAACAGCGTCGTTACCCTGCCCTTCCTGACGCCCAAGCTCACCAGCTTCGAGCGGTACGCGGGGCTGAACACCTACTTCACCCCGCAGAATGCCTCCGGCACGCTGAGCCGCTTCTACCGCCTCAAGGCCGATCAGCGCCTGCCCGGCGGCAGCATCACCGTGCGCGAGGAGGGCCGGATCGCCGGGCAGACGACCATTCCCGAGACGGCCAAGGGCGCCGAGATCGAGTTCACTCTGGGGAGCGACCCGGATGTCCGCTACACCCGCAGCGTGCAGACGGTGAGCAGCGAGAAGAACGCGCAGGGGAACGTCGTGCGGAGCACCTACCGGGTCACCTACGCCTTCGAGAACGGCAAGGACCGCGCCGTCCGCGCCGAGGTGACCGAGACGGTGGGGGGGCGCCGCATCATCATTGACTCTGCGCCCGCCCGCCAGAACCAGGCGCAGGCCGAACTGCGGGTGGACGTGCCTGCGAACGGCAAGGCGACGAAGAGCTTCACGCTGGTGGTGGACAACAGCTAGCGTTCAGCCGTCAGAAGGGGATGGCGCGGGCCTCAGCTCAGGCTGGGGCTTTCTTTTGCTGACCACGAGGGCGGAACTCAGCAACCTTGTCACCCTGAACGAAGTGAAGGGTCTCGAAGCCTCGTGGTGCTTCGCCAACGCTCGGCATGACCACCCTTTTGCGCCTGCTCCTAGACGATCCCCTCCAGATACGCCCGCACGTCCGCCCTGACCGGCATGAAGTAGGCGTGGTGCCCCCGCTCCCGCGCGAAGGCGAGCGTCCGGGCCGCGAACTCGCGGTTCCACTCCAGGGTCGGCTGGAAGGAGCGGGGAAAGACGGCGTGGTTGCGCGCCCGCCAGTAGTTCAGGGTGGCGTCGTTGGTCACGGTGGTCGCGCCCCACCAGACCTCCACGCCCTCGGGGATCAGGTCGGCGAAGGCGTCCATCAGGCGCAGGTCGAAGAAGGGCTGGGTGAAAAAGCCGCAGGCCCCCGCGTCCAGCTTGCGCTCCAGGTAGTCGCGCTCCCGCGCGAAGCTCTGGCGGTAGGGGTCCAGGCCCGCGTAGACCCGCACGTGCGGCAGCTCGCGGCGAAAACGCCGGATGGCCCGCACCGCGTCCACGTCGTAGACCCGAGCGCTCATGTCGGCGGGGGCGTCGCCCGTGATCACCAGCACCTCGTCGATACCCGCCGCCTCCAGCGTCTCGGCCATCGGCAGGGGCTCGACCGGGTTGAGGTCCACCGCGCGCACGTGCGGAATGGCCCGGTAGCGGGGCCGCGCGAAAGAGCAGCCCACCCAGGAACGGGTCGAAAAGCGCGTCAAGTCCGGCACGTTCACGGTGTCGATGCCCGGCAGGTGGTTGGCCACGACCTCCAGCTCCGCGCGCAGTCCGCTGCGGCTGCGGGGCACGAGTTCGACCGAGACGCGGGTTCTCGGGGTGGTGGTCACTGGCCGCCCCCGGCGGCGGGTTGTGAACTGTGGGCCGTGGATTGTGGGGGAGGTGGCGGGAGCTTCCCCGGGTCGTAGGCGAGGATCGGCCCCAGCCAGCGTTCGGCCTCCTCGACCGTCCAGCCCTTGCGTCCCGCGTAGTCCTCGACCTGGTCGCGCCCGATGCGCCCCACGGCGAAGTAGTGCGCCTCCGGGTGCGCGAAGTACAGGCCCGAGACGGCGGCGGCGGGGAACATCGCGCACGACTCGGTGAGCGAGAGGCCGATGTCCTCAGCCCCCAGCAGCCCGAAGAGGGTGCGTTTCTCGGTGTGGTCAGGTTGGGCGGGGTAGCCGGGCGCGGGGCGGATCCCCGCGTAGCGCTCCCGGATGAGGTCCTCGTTCCCCAGCGTCTCGCCTTCCGCGTAGCCCCAGTGCCGCACCCGCACGTCGCGGTGGAGCTTCTCGGCAAAGGCTTCGGCCAGGCGGTCGGCCACGGCCTTGACCAGAATCGCGCCATAGTCGTCGTGCTGCCGCTCGAACTCGCGGCTCAACTCCTCCGCCCCGTGGATGGCGACCGCGAAGGCGCCAATGTGGTCTCCCTTCAGGCCCACGAAATCGGCGAGGGCGGTGTTCGGCGTGGCCTGGTCGCGCTGCTGGCGGAGGGTGTGGAGGCGGGCCATGGGGGAGAGGTGCGCCCGCCCGGCGGCCAGTTCGTGCGTCTGGTGGTTGAGGGGGTCCGCGTGGTCCTCTGCCCCCACCACGATGTCGTCGCCCTCCCGACGGGCGGGCCACAGCCCGATCACGCCGCGTGCCCTCAGCAACCCCTCGTCCACGATGCGGCGCAGGAGGGCCTGGGCGTCGTCAAAGAGCTTGCGGGCCTCAGCGCCGCGCAGGGGGTCGGTCAGGATGTTGGGGTAGATGCCCTTCATCTCCCAGGCGATGAAGAAAGGCGTCCAGTCTATGTAGTCCAGCAATTCGGCGATGGGTTGCTCGATGACCTGCCGACCCGGTTCACGGGGGGCGGGTGGTCGGGCAGGGGAGAGGCGGGGGGCACGGGCGCGGGCTTCCGGGAGGGAAATCAGGCGCACCTTCCGCTCCCCGTGCCGCTCCCGCAGAGCCTCATACTCGTTCCGCACGCGCTCCCGCACCGCGTCGGGCTGGGAGAGGAGGTCGCCCACCACCCCGACGGCCCGGCTGGCGTCCGCCACGTGGACGACCGTGCCGTCATAAGCCGGGTCAATCTTGACCGCCGTGTGCGCCCGGCTGGTCGTCGCGCCGCCGATCAGGAGCGGTGTGTCCAGCCCTCGCCGGGTCATCTCCCGCGCCACGTTCACCATCTCGTCGAGGCTGGGGGTAATCAGACCGGAGAGGCCGATCACGTCCGCGCCCAACTCGCGCGCCGTGTCCAGAATCTTCTCGGTCGGCACCATCACGCCGAGGTCGGTCACCTGATACCCGTTGCAGGCGAGCACCACGCCCACGATGTTCTTGCCGATGTCGTGAACGTCGCCCTTCACGGTGGCGAGCAGGACCTTGCCCTTCCCGCCCTGCCCGGTCTGCTGCGCCTCCAGGTAGGGGGTGAGGTGGGCGACGGCGCGTTTCATCACGCGGGCCGACTTGACCACCTGCGGCAGGAACATCTTTCCGGCCCCGAACAGGTCGCCGACCACGTTCATGCCGTCCATCAGTGGCCCCTCAATGACGGCGAGGGGGGAGCCGAGGAGCTGGTAGGCTTCCTCCGCGTCTTCAACCACATAATCCGTGATTCCGGCGACGAGGGCGTGCTTCAGGCGTTCCGCGACGGGCTGCTCCCGCCACGCGCTCTGGGCGGTCGCCTCCCGCTTCACGTCCTTGTAGCTCTCGGCAAGCTGGACCAGACGTTCGGTGGCATCGGGCCTGCGGGCCAGGATCACGTCCTCCACCGCCTCCCGCAACTCCGGCTCGATGTCCTCGTACACGGCGAGCATCCCCGCGTTCACGATGCCCATGTCGAGGCCCGCTTTGATTGCGTGGTACAGGAAGACGGCGTGCATCGCCTCGCGCACGTGGTTGTTGCCCCGGAAGGCGAAGGACACGTTGGAGATGCCGCCCGACACCAGCGCGCCCGGCAGATTCTGTTTGATCCAGCGCGTCGCCTCGATGAAGTCCAGCGCGTAGCGGTCGTGCTCCTCGATGCCCGTCGCCACCGTCAGCACGTTCGGGTCGAAGATGATGTCCTGCGGGGGGAAGGCGGCCTGTTCGGTCAGCAATTTATAAGCGCGCGAGCAGATTTCGATGCGCCGCTCCAGATTGTCCGCCTGCCCCTGTTCGTCGAAGGCCATGACGACCGCCGCCGCTCCATAACGCCTGAGCAGCCGCGCCCGTTCCAGAAACTTCTCCTCGCCGTCCTTGAGGCTGATGGAGTTCACGACCGCCTTGCCCTGCACGCGCTTCAGGCCCGCCTCCAGAATCTCCCACCTGGAGGAATCGAGCATCAGCGGCACGCGGGAAATATCCGGCTCGCCCGCCAGCAGGTTGAGGAAGCGCACCATCGCCGCCTCGCCGTCGAGCATCCCCTCGTCGAAGTTCACATCCACGAGCTGGGCGCCGTTCTGCACCTGCTGCCGCGCGATCTTGAGCCCCGCGTCGAAGTCCCCCGCAAGGATGGCTTTCGCAAATTTCGGGCTGCCCGTCACGTTCGTCCGCTCGCCCACGTTCACGAAGTTGGTCTCGGGGGTAACGGTGAAGGCCTCCAGGCCGCTCAGGCGCAGGTAGGGGGGGAGCTTGGGGGCGGTTCGGGGAGGAAGACCTTCGGTAGCCGCCTTGATCGCCCGGATATGCTCCGGCGTGGTGCCGCAGCAGCCGCCCACGATGTTGACCAGCCCCTCCTCGGCGAAGGAGCGCAGGACAGAGGCGGTATGCTCCGGCGTCTCGTCGTACTCGCCGAACGCGTTGGGCAGGCCCGCATTGGGGTGGACGCTGACGAGCGTTTCCGTGTTCGCCGCCATCGCCCGCAGGTGGGGCCGCAGCAGGTCGGCGCCGAGCGCGCAGTTGAGCCCCACGCTGAAGAGGTTGGCGTGCTCGGTACTCACGACAAACGCTTCCGGCGTCTGCCCGCTCAGCGTGCGCCCCGAAGCGTCCGTAATCGTGCCGGAAAGCATGATGGGGAGCGTCTTCCCGGCCTGAACGAACGCCTCCTCACACGCAAACAGGGCCGCCTTCGCATTCAGCGTGTCGAACACGGTTTCAATAAGAATCAGGTCGGCGCCCCCCACGATCAGCCCCCCCACCTGCTCGATATAAGCAGCGACCAGACCATCGAAGGTCACGTTGCGGAAGTCGGGCCGCTCCACGTCGGGGGAGAGGGTGGCCGTGCGGTTCGTCGGCCCGACCGACCCGGCGACCCAGCGGGGCCGACCGTCGCGGGCGGTGAATTCGTCGGCGACCTCGCGGGCCAGCCGCGCCCCCGCCTCGTTCATCGCGCGGACGAGATGTTCGGTGCCGTAGTCGGCCTGGCTGATCGCCGTCGAGTTGAAGGTGTTCGTGCTGGCGATGTCCGCCCCCGCCTCGAAGTAGGCGCGGTGAACGTCCCGGATCACGTCGGGCCGGGTCAGTTGTAGCAGGTCGAAGTTGCCCCGGTACATCCGCAGGGGGTCGGCCCCGGGCCAGCGGAAGTCGCCCTCGGTCAGCCCGGCCCGCTGGAGCATGGTGCCCCAGGCCCCGTCGAGGACCAGAATTCGTTCCCGCGCGTGGGCGCGAATGTCCTGTGTGTCTGCCGCCATGAAATCACCCCGGTGGGAAAACGGGCCGCGCCTCAACCCCTCGCCGCCCGTGAAACCTCGAATGCGCCTTTTGCGCCGCCTCTGGGCCATCGTCTCCTGCCGCGCCATCGTTGGCCGCATAGGGCAGGAGCTTTCCCGAATGGGCACCGCTGCCGTGATGGGGGCCGGTTGCCGCGCCGTCACTGGGCAGGAAATTCCCTCGGGCGCTCTGGATGGCCGTGCCAGCGGCACGACTCCAGAAGGATAGCGCGGGCCGGGGCGGGGGGAAGGTGGGGAAGGGCAGACAAATCGGGCGGTGGGGTCGGGCCGTGAGGTGCTCCCAGCAAGCCTATACTCGGCCTACGCGAAAGTCGGTGTGGGTGGGTCCCGGGCGGGTGGCGTTGCCGGATGACCCCCGGGGACCGCACGTTCCTCGCGTGGGAGGTTCGGCATGGACGCAGAAGCGGCGCGGGCGGGGCAGGAGACGTTCGACTACGTGGTGGTGGGTGCCGGGTCGGGGGGCTGCGTGGTGGCGGCCCGGCTGTCGGGGGCGGGGGCGCGGGTGCTGCTGCTGGAGGCGGGCGGGCCCGACGAGATGCGGGAGATTCACATCCCGGCGGCCTTTCCCAAGCTCTTCCGCTCGCCGCTCGACTGGAACTACGAGACCGAGCCCCAGGAACACCTGAACGGGCGGCGGCTGTACTGGCCGCGGGGCAAGATGCTGGGCGGGTCCAGCAGCATCAACGCGATGATCTACATTCGCGGCCACCGGGCGGACTACGACGGCTGGGCGGCCCAGGGCAACCGGGGCTGGAGCTACGAGGACGTGCTGCCCTACTTCCGGCGCGCCGAGGACTTCGAGGATGGGGCGAACGAGTACCACGGCGCGGGCGGACCGCTGCACGTGGAGAACCGCCGCTACACCCACGAGATCTGCGACGCGATCACCCGCGGCTTCGAGGCGCTGGGCTATCCGCGCAACGACGACTTCAACGGTCCCGAGCAGGAGGGGGTGGGCCGCTACCACGTCACCCAGAAGGGCGGCGCGCGGCACTCCACGGCCACGGCCTACCTGCGCCCGGCCCTGGCCCGCGGCGGTCCCGGCCACCTGGAGGCCCGCACGGGGGCGCTCGTCACCCGGGTGCAGATCGACGACGGGCGGGCGACGGGCGTGACCTACCGCGACGAGCCGGGCGAGCATGAGGTCCGGGCGAGCCGCGGCGTCGTGCTCGCCGCCGGGGCGATCACCAGCCCGCACCTGCTGATGCTCTCCGGGGTGGGCGAGCGGGCCATGCTGGAGGCGGCGGGCGTGGAGGTCGTGCACGAGTTGCCGGGGGTCGGCCAGAACCTGCAAGACCACCTCTTCGTCCCGGTGGTGTACGACACCGAAACCGCCAGCCTGAAAGACGCCCTGAGCGAGACCCAGATGAGCCTCTACCTGACCGAGGGGCGCGGGATGCTGTGCAGCAACGTGGGCGAGACGGGCGGCTTCATGCGGACCGACCCGGCCCTGGAGGCGCCCGACCTCCAGTTCCACAACGGCGCGGCCCTGTTCGTGGACCACGGCTTCCTGGAACTCGACGGCCACCACTACACCCTGCTGCCCTCGCTGATCGCGCCGCGCAGCCGGGGTCAGATTCGCCTCGCCAGTGCCGACCCGGGGGACCGCCCCCTGATCGAGCCGAACTACCTCTCCGACCCGCGCGATATGGACGTGCTCGTCGCCGGGGTGGAACTCGCCCGCCGGGTGGGGGACACGCCCGCGCTGGCCCCCTACCGCCTGACCGAGGTGATGCCCGGCGAGGCGGTGACGGACCGCGCGGGATTGGAGGCCTACATCCGCGAGCAGGCCATGACGATCTACCATCCGGTCGGCACCTGCAAGATGGGCCACGACGAGCTGGCGGTCGTGGACGACGAACTGCGGGTGCGCGGCCTGGAAGGGCTGTGGGTCGCCGACGCGAGCGTGATGCCCGTCATCCCCCGCGGCAACACCAACGCGCCCACCATCATGATCGGTGAGAAGGCCGCCGACCTGATCCTGGGCCGCCCGGCGCCCGAGCGGCAGCTGGTGGAAGCCACGGCCTGAGCCGGGAGGCAGCAGGGGGCACGACTCCCCGAGGGAGCGTGGGCCGGGTCAGGCAGAAGGTGGGGAAGGGCAGACAACGGGAGGCCGTGCATGGACAATGGCCGCACCATGCATCTCGTCCAGCTCCTCCTGCCCCTCTACGACAACACGGGACAGCCCTTCGAGCAGGCCCGCTATGCCCCGATTCGCCGGACGCTCACCGAACGCTTCGGCGGCCTGACCGCCTACGTCCGCGCCCCCGCCGCTGGCCTGTGGAAGGACGGCGACCAGACCGTGCGCGACGATGTGGTGGTCTACGAGGTCATGGTGGAGGAGCTGGACCGCGCGTGGTGGGCGGCCTACCGCGAGACGCTGCGCCGGGAGTTCCGGCAGGAGGCCCTGGTGATCCGGGTGCAGCCGGTGGAACTCCTCTAATTGAACGGTCCGCTGCGGCTCCCTTGGGCTCACCCGAAGGGTAAAGTCTGCCTTTACTCGCCCGTGAAGGAACGGCTCAGTTCCCGTGCATCAATGCAGGCAGTGACGTGAAGGATGAGGGAACCCTGACGTTGCTGCCCAGCACGGGTACAGGAGGACTGCATGGTACGGACGTTCGCGCGGGTCGCAGGCATCATCTACCTTCTTGTCGGGATTCTGGGTTTCTTTCCCGCGCTCCTTTCGCCCCCCATGGGTCCTGACCTGGCGGTGGACGCCTTCCATGGCCGCCTCCTGGGGCTGTTCCCAGTCAACCTGACCCACAACATCGTCCACCTCGCCATCGGCGCGTGGGGCCTGGCGAGCGCGGGCTCGTTCAGCGGTGCCGTCAGCTTTGCCCGGGGTTTGGCTGTCCTGTACGTCATCCTCGCCATCATGGGCCTGATCCCCGGCCTGAACACCATGTTCGGCCTGGCCCCGCTGCACGGCAACGACATCTGGCTGCACGCGGGCACGGCCCTGATCGCCGCCTACTTCGGCTGGGGCGCGGCGCGGGACGACGCTACCCTCTCGCGCTGAGGATGGTTTGGTTGGGGCGAGGAGTTACGCGGCTCCCGCCCCCTCTCCTTTTTATTCTCATCTGCTCCGTAAATAACCCCCGATAAGTATTTGAGGCTAAAGGAAACGTACGGAGCCGTAGGTCGTGAGGCTATTGTAGATGGTTAGGAAGGGTCGGGGAGAGGGCAGTCAAACAAGCAGAAGCCCAACTGGCGGAGCTACTATCGAGGGCTTCTTGGGGGTTCATGTACCAGCGGTCAAACTCTTGGGGCAGAGCGGGGAACCGGGCAAAATCCCAAGCACCATCGTTGGAGTCAACGACGCCTTCTGTAAGTTCTGCCAGGGCGGAAGCAAGGAACCCGTAAAGGACGTTGATAGCAGCGGGTTGACCAATTGAGCGTCGGAAGTACCAACTTCTTTTCAAGAGTTGGGCTGTAGTGTAGACCTGCTCAAGCTCGGGCGTCTGTTCGAGCTGGGGATGGTCACATAGCCAGTCCGATCTCAGTTCTCGTGCCCATTGCTCGTCTAGTGGTAATATATGGGCATCCGTACCACCTTCTACGCCGTTTAAAGTAAACCAGGCGTAGTAATTCTCGCTCCACCAGAAGGGATCGTCGAGATTTACATGATGGATTTCTCTATTATCACTGGAAATCAACCTAACATCAATTTGGGGATCAAAAGCAACGCCGTGCTGTTCGAAGTAGCCATGCAACTTTAGTTCCGTTAGGACTTTTAAACTTAGAAAAGAGGGAATACTTGTGTTTCCTGGATAAACGTCAAACGTAGTTGACATTCCTGCCCCCTCACCCCACCGTCTCCAGCGCCCTTGGGTAGCTCCCGATGATCTTCGCGTAGCTCGCCTTTCGCAGCACTCCGGCGAGGGCTTGGGCCACCTGGGGGTCCTGGGGATGCCCCTCGATATCCACGTAGATCAGGTAGCTCCAGGCGCGGTCGCGGCGGGGGCGCGACTCGATGCGCGAGAGGTTCAGGCCGCGCAGCTCGCCGAGCGTCTCGACCAGGAAACCGGGGGTGTGGCGCACGGCGAAGACGAGGCTGATCTTGTGGGGCACGTCCAGGGGCGCGGGTTCGTGGCGCGAGAGGAGCATGAAGCGGGTGTAGTTGAAAGGCTCGTCCTCGATCTCGCGGGCCAGGATGTCCAGGCCGTACAGCTCGGCGGCGCGGGCGGAGGCGATCACGGCCTCGTCGCGGGCGCCCCGAGCAGCGAGGTCCTTGGCGCTGCCCGCCGTGTCGTGCCCGGCGACGGGCTGGAAGCCGTACTGGCGGATCAGGCCGGTGCACTGGTCCAGCGCGGGCTGCTGGGAGATCACCCGCCGCACGTCCTCGATCCTCACGCCCGGCAACGCCATCAGGCAGTGGCTCACGCGCACCACGACCTCGCCGATCACATGCAGCTCGGTCTCGCTGAGCAGGTCGATGGACTGGTGAATCGCGCCCATCAGGCTGTTCTCGACGGGGAGGGTGCCGTAGTCGGCCTCGCCCCCCTCGACCGCCCGGGCGACCTCGTGGAAGGTGGGGTAGCCCCGGGTGGTGACGCCCGTGTGGGGCACGCCCGCGCTGCCCAGGGCGTGGAGCGCGGCGATCTCGCCGTAGGCCCCCGGGTTGCCCTGAAAGGCGACCGTGAGGTGCCCCCCCGTGGCCTGCTCGTCCGCCTGCACGCTCGGCTGCCCGTTCATCCCGGCAGGCTAGCGCACGGCGTTCCGGGGACGGGGGAGGTGGGTAGACGAGGGGCACGCGCCGGGGGAATAGACTCTGACGGTGCCCATCGCCACGCCCGACCCCATCCTGGACCTCGACGCCGCTTCTCTCAGCGCCGCCACCCGCCGGGGTGACCTGACCGCGGGGGAGGTGACGCGGACCTACCTCTCGCGTCTGCGCGCCCTCAACCCCCGGCTGCGGGCCGTCATCACCGTGAACGAGGGGGCGGAGGCCGAGGCCGAGCGGCTCGACGCCCTCCCCGCCGAGCGGCGCGGTCCGCTGCACGGCCTGCCCATCCTGATCAAGGACAACATTGACGTGGCGGGGCTTCCCACCACCGCCGGAAGCCTGCTGATGACCCGGCACATCCCGGAGCGGGACGCGCCCCTCGTCGCGCGGCTGCGGGCCGCCGGGGCCGTGATCCTGGGCAAAGCCAACCTCACCGAGTGGGCCAACTTCATGACGCTGGGAATGCCCAACGGCTACTCCGGGGCGGGCAGCCAGACCGTGAACCCCTGGGGCGAGGGGCTGGACACGGGCGGGTCGTCGAGCGGGAGCGGGGTGGCGGTCGTGGCCCGCATGTGTGTGGCGGCGGTCGGCACCGAGACGAGCGGGAGCATCCTCAGCCCGGCGCAGCAAAACGGCGTCATCGGCCTCAAGCCCACGGTTGGCCTGATTCCGCGTACGGGGGTGGTGCCCATCAGCCACAGCCAGGACACCGCCGGGCCGATCACCCGCTCGGTGCGCGACGCCGCCCTCCTCCTGGGCGTGATGGCCGGGCCGGACGACGCGGACGAGGCGAGCCGCCTCATTCCCGTCCCGGACCTGACCCTGCAAGCAGGGGCGCTGGAGGGCAGCGTGATCGGCGTGCTGCGTGACCCGCCCGGGGGCGGCCCGGTGGATGAGGCCGAACGCGCCTCCCTCTCCCGCGCCGAGGCCGCGCTGATCGAGGCCGGGGCGACCCTCCAGGACGTGACGCTGGAGAGCGCTCCCGAGCTGAGCGGCTGGCGGCTGGAAGTCCTCGTGTACGAGTTCAAGCATGACCTGAACGCCTACCTCTCGGGGGTGCGGGATGGCCCCCGCAGCCTGGCCGAGGTCATCGAGGCGAACGACGCCGATCCCGAGCGGCTCCAGCGGTATGGGCAGACGCTGCTGTACGCCGCCCAGGGCACCCGTGGGGATTTAAGTGAGCGCGCCTACCACGAGGCCCGCGCCCGCGACCTCGACCACACGCGCACGCGGGGCCTCGATCCCCTCTTCGCCCTGGGCCTGGACGCGCTGCTGTGGCCCGGGCTGCACGGCTACGCGGTGGGCGCCAAGGCCGGGTATCCCAGCGTCACCGTGCCGACCGGACTGCACGACGGCACCCCGACTGGCGTGCTGCTCACCGGACCGGCAGGAAGTGATGGCCGCCTGCTCTCGCTCGCCGCCGACCTGAACCTGCGGCTCGGCGGGGTGCAGTTCCCGCCCGATGCCCCGGCTTGACCCTTTGCTCCCTCCCGTCTAGCATGGGCGGGCTGCCGTGAGCGGCAGGGAGCAGGGGCGGTTAGCTCAGCGGTAGAGCGTACGCCTTACAAGCGTAGGGTCGGGGGTTCAAATCCCTCACCGCCCACCAGGAAAGACCTCGGCTCAGCCGGGGTTTTTGTGTTCTTAGCGTCCCTCCCGCGCGTCTACCAGCAACTCCCCCGCCAGGGCGAGCGCGGCGGGACCCAGGGGGCTGCGGGTGACGCCCAGCAGGGTGCCCAGCTTGTCCCGCCGGGCGCTGCTGAGGTAGGTCCAGCGGTCGAGGTCGGCGCGGTGGGTGCGGGCGGTCTCGTCGCGCAGGTAGCGGACGGCGCCGTCGTAGTACCCGGACTGGAAGGCGGCGCGGGCGCGTTTTTCCTGCTCGACCAGGCCCAGGCCGCGCGTGGCGAGCAGCACCCGGCGGGCCTCGTCCTCGCCGCCGAAGCCGTAGAGGCCATCCAGGCGGTACACGGCCTTGGGAAAGCGCAGCCCGGCCGACGCCCGCCAGGCGTGGGGCAGGCGAATCTCGAACTCGGGCCAGCCGTGGATGTGGGTGAGGAGCGCGGGGTACAGCAGGCTCACGGCCACCTCCCGCGCCTCGGCGAGGGCGAGGAGCTGTTCCTGGGCACCGTGGCCGGGGCCGGTGTAGGTGCGCCGCGCGCTGTCCAACCGGGCGGCGGCCTGGCCCAGCAGGTCCTCGCGGTGGGCGGCCAGCCGCTCCTCGTTCAGGTTCCAGAGGGTGCGCTGGATGCGGCCATAGTGCCCGGTGGGGTCATATACGACGCGGCTGGTGGCGAGCAGGGCGACCGGGGCCTCCTCGCGCGCCACGTCCCAGTCGCGCCACTGCTCCAGCTTCTCGTACGGGTAGCGCTGCACGGTGACGCCCGCCCGCGCCTCGGTCTGCGGCGAGAGCAGGCCGCGCTCGAAGGCCACCAGGGTCGGCACGCTGCCCGCCCAGGCGTCGTCGGTGCCGTAGCTTCCCGCCTGGGCAACGGCGCGCACCTTGCGGTCCGCCACCAAACGGTCCTGCACTTTGTCCGGGTCCTGCAACCTCGCCTCCGCTCCTCAGGATAGCGGCAAGGCGGGCTCGGCGGCGCGCAAGAGCAGGCCGCGCAGATGTTCTATATGTGCGGCCCGCCACCCGGCCCGGTCCTCCAGGTGCAGGTTGATCGCGTGCGTGTACCCCAGCGCCCGGTACACCTCGCCCACCAGCCGCGCTTCCCCCAGCAACGCGCGCAACTCGGGAAGGGGCAGGAGGTCCGTCCAGGCGGACAGGTACGCCGTCTCTACCGCCTCCAGCGTGTCCGTTCCCGCACCCTCCGGCGCGAGGTAGGCGGGGTCCGCGTCGAGGAAGGGATGGGTCACGCTCGCGTCGGACCAGTCGAGGAGCGTCCAGTGCCCCTCCCCGCCTTGCACGGCGTTCCAGCGGTGGAGGTCGCCGTGCCCGGCCACCCGGGGCAGGGGGGACGCGGCGAGCCGGGCGCAGGCTTCCCGCACGCGCGGCTCCAGCGCCCGGAGGCTGGCCGCCTCGTCCGGGGTCAGGCCCTCCTCCTCGCCCACCATGAGGTGCTCGTCCCGCAGCAGTTCGGGGAGGAGGGAGGCGACCCATTCCGGGCCGTGGTCGGGCAACCCCAGGGCGCGCAACTCGGGCAGCAGGGGAAGACTCGCCCGCTGCACCCAGGCGAGGTGGGCGGCGAGGGTCGTGCCGTCCTCGGCCTCGCCCGGCACCTCCCCCGCGTGGGCGAGGAGCAGCAGGTTCCGCCCCGTGTCGGCGGCGAGGACGGGCGGGGCCGCGCCCGGAATCTCGCGCGACAGCAAGCAGGTGACGGGCACCTCCCGGGCGAAGAACGTCGGGACGGCCTTCAGGTAGAGGGGGTCCCTCTCCCCCAGCGGCACCCGCCACAGGGCACTGATCCCCCAGTGCTTGAGGGGTTCGGGCCAGCCCGCACGGGTCAGGCCCTGCTCGCGCAACTCCCCGTCCAGCCACGCCAGTGCCCCCGCCGCCCAGCCGGGACGCGCGAAGTCCGGGCGCAGGTCCGGGATGGGGGCGAGGGCGACTTCGGCCCAGGCCTGCTCGCGTTCCGGGAGAGCGCCCGGCGTCACCCACTCCACGCCGCTCACGTCCGTGACGGGGTCGAGCTGCCAGACGGACTCGCGGACCAGGGTGCCGTCCGGGTCGGTCGGTAACCGCACGAACCCGAGCCGCCGCAGCGGGGCCAGCCAGGGGGCCAGGGCCGGGAAGGCGTCCGTGAGGCCGCAGCCCACGAAGGTGTTCTCCGTGACCACGGCACAGGGCAGCGCTCCCCCCACCGCCGCGACCCGCTGGCCGTCCGGGTGGGCGAGGACGGCGTGGAGGGTCGTTCGCAACGGCGCGGTCATGGGGTCAGTTTGCGGTGCGGGCTCTGCCCCGTGCGTCAGCCGGGTGGCCTACAGGGGACCACCACACCCGGCGAAGAGCCCGGGTCACCCACTCGCGCCGAGGCGGCCCAGCCACACCCCCACGCCGAACACGACCGCACCGCCCACGATGACCTGGAAGATGGTCTGTCCCAGCGGACTCCGCATGTACTTCCAGCGGATCAGGGCGATGACGACCAACTCGGCGAGCACGACCACGTAGGCCAGGGTGAGGGCCGCGCGCAGGTCGGGCAGCAGGAAGGGCAGGGTGTGCAGCATCCCGCCCAGGATGGTGGCGAGCCCGGTGATCACGCCGCGAGCCACCGGCGTGCCGCGCCCGCTCACCTTGCCGTCGTCCGAGAGCGCCTCGGCCAGCCCCATGCTGATGCCCGCCCCCAGACTGGCGGCCAGCCCTACGAAAAAGGCGTCGATGGGCTTGCCCGTCAGCCCCGCCGCCGCGAAGATCGGCGCCAGGGTGCTCACACTGCCGTCCATCAGGCCCAGCAGCGCGGGCTGGACCTTCTGGAGGACGAAGGTGTGGTCATGCGGCGGGGCAGGCGTGGGTGTGGCCTGCGGGGGAAGGGGGGAGGACATCGGCCCATCCTACCCTTAATAAGAATGCTTCTCAATAAGATATTCCGATGGGAGAACTGGGGATGGCGGAACCCTCACCCCTCCCCGGTGTCCAGCAGCAGTTTGGGGCGGAACTTCAGCCCGTCCGCCGCAACGAGGTGGGCGGGGATGCCGTTCACGTGCCGCAGCGCCCGCTCGGGATTGACGCCGTGCAGGTGCCCATACACGATCATGTCGGGACGCGCGGCCTCGATCACGGGCGTCAGCGCATTCGGCGGGTAGGGGGGGCTGGCGGGCGGATAGTGCAGCATCAGGAGGAGGTGGTCGCCGGGTTGCCGGAGCCGCGCGGCGGCCTGGGTACTCAGGCGCAGCCGCTCGGCCTCACGGTTCAGCAGCCGCTCGTCGTCCTCGCTCAGGGGTTCGTAGCCGGGCGTGAGCCAGCCGCGCGAGCCGCACACGACCACGTTCCCCACCCGCACGGCGTCGTTCTGCACGGCGAGCATGCCCGGGGGCAGCGCGGCGCGCAATTTGCCCGCGCTCGTCCACCAGTAGTCGTGGTTGCCGCGCAGCAGCACCTTCGTCCCGGGCAGCGCCGCGATCAGGGCGAGGTCGGCGGTCGCGTCCGGGAGCCGCATGGCCCACGAGAGGTCGCCGGGCAGCAGCACGAGGTCGCCGGGGCGCACCTCCTCCCGCCAGTGTTCGAAGATGGCTCCCGGGTGCCCCGCCCAGTTCGGCCCAAACACCGTCATCGGCTTGGGCGTCACGCTGGAGAGGTGCAGGTCGGCGATGGCGAACACGCGCATGAACAAGACTCCGGGGTGGAAGGGGAGCGGGCAAAGAAGAAAGCCTCCCGCGGGGAGGGGAGGCTTCCTGCGTGGTCGGGGCGAGAGGATTCGAACCTCCGACCCCTTCGTCCCGAACGAAGTGCGCTACCAGGCTGCGCTACGCCCCGTCCAACCACGGCCCCAGTCGTCAGGCTCGGCCCGCTTCCAGTGCGCCCGGTAGTCTACGTGGTGCCCCCGGGGGTGTCAAGCACGCTTTTCGTCCCTCCTGCCGCCGCCGGGGATCAGGGGAAAGGTGTCATGCCGGGCGCACGCGAAGCCTCTCGGGGGGACACGGAGAGGCCTTCACTGCGCCCGGGACGACACGTCCGCCTGACGAACAGGCCCGACCATCACTCCACCTGCTCGTCATCGTCGAAATTGTCCTCCGGCACGGCCTCGCCTGCCGCCGCCGACACCTCGCGGATCGCGGCCCAGATCACTGCTCCCGGAAAGCCGCGCCGGGCGAGGAAGGCGTAGGCGCTCGCCCGTGGGTCGCGCTTGCGGGCGAAGGAGGACCAGCGGCGCTCCAGCAGGGCGGTCGCGTCGGCCTGCTCCTCGTCGGGGTCGCGGGCGGCCAGGGTCTCCTCGATCAGCCCCTGGGTCACGCCCCGGCGTTTGAGGGTCTGGCGTACCCGGAAACCGCCCACCCCGCGGCGGCTCCCCTCCGCCCGCGCCACGCCCTCGTCGTTCTGGTAACCCAACTCCTGCACGCGGGCGAGCACCTCCCCCGCCAGCGCCTCGTCGTCGGTGCGGCGCAGCAGTCGGGTGCGGAGTTCGGCCTCCGTCAGCGCCCGTCCCGACAGCGCCCGGAAGGCGTAGGCGAGCAGGTCGTCGCGGGCCTTTTGCCTCTCCTCGGGGGTCTTTTCCTCGCCCGTCGTCACGTCCCCAGTATGCCGCTTGCGCCGCACGGCCCGCACCCGCTACACTGCCAGGGTTGCCCATCCCCAGATGGGTCACCACGCGCCCGGCAACCTGCGGGCCGCGTGCGCGCCGGAGACACCCGGTGCTTCGTGTTCCCCCGCCCCGAGGTGGTGGGAACCGCCCCGCGGGAAGCGGGAGAAAGAGAGTTCACCATGGCCCTGCGTCACAAGTCTGCCCAGAAGCGTCACCGCCAGAGCCTCAAGCGGCGCATGATCAACCGCAGCCGCAAGAGCACCATCAAGACCTTTACCAAGAAGGCCGTCGCGGCTGTCCAGACGGGCGCCGAGAACGCGACCGAGCTGCACCGCAAGGCCGAGAGCCTGATCGACAAGGCGGCCAAGGGCAGCACCCTGCACAAGAACACCGCCGCCCGCAAGAAGAGCCGCCTGGCCAAGGCCCTGAACAAGGCCAAGGCCGCCACGCAGCAGGCGTAAGCGAGCAGGATCAACCTGGAAGGCCACCTCCGCGCGGGGTGGCTTTTTTTGCTGTCTTCACGGGCGCGGAGGCGGCAGACCGGGTGGGGCTGCTGCGAGCCGATGGAGTGACGAAAGAGGACACTTCTCCTCCCGGAGAGGACTTCTTTGACCCCTCTGCCCTGGGGAGAAGGGCTGGCGGAGCAAAGGGTAGGGGTCCAAACCGCCGCCTCCCCCTAATCCCGCACCTCATCCAGGTCGAGCGTTCCCGTGTAGTGGTTGAACTCCACGAACAGGCGGTAGACGCCGGGGTGCCCGCTGCCGACCAGTGAGACGGACCAGCGGCCCGGGGGGCACTCCTGCCCGGCGACCTGGGTACCGGACGGGTCGACCAGGCGCAGGGTGGCGCGTCCGCTGCTCACCGTGCAGGTGCCCCGGACGCCCACACTCTTGCCGTCCTCGAACAGGCTGTAGGCGTAGCTGTTCTGGCCCTGGGCATTGAGCAGGTGCGTGGGCGTGAGCGTCACGTACCCCAGGCGCAGGCCGAAGGTGAAATACAGCAGGGCCACGGCGGCGACCAGGGCCAGGAGCAGAAAGCGCATTGCGCGTAGTGTAACGCGGCTTACCTGATGAACGCTATGTAAAAGCCCCCGCCAGCCGCGTCACGCCCTCCCGGATGCGGTCGGGTGTGAGGTGGGCAAAGGCGAGCAGCACGGCGGGAGGGCGCGGACCCAGGGCGAGGGGGGCGGCGGGCGTGAGGGCCACTCCCACCCCGGCAGCCAGGCGCACGGCCTCCTCCTCGGAAAGCGGTGGGGGCAGGGTGACGTGGACGTGGAGCCCCGCCCGGGCGGGCGTGACCTCCCAGCCGGGCAAGGCCGCCAGGGCCGCGAGCAGGACCTCGTGCCGGTGCCGGATCGCCTGCCGGGCGCGGCGCAGGTGGCGGGCATAGGCCCCCGAGGCGAGTACGTCCGCGAGCGCGAGCGCGTCGAGCGTGGCGGGTGCACGGTCGGTGAGGGGCCGGGTGCCCGCGAGCAGGCGCGTGACCCGCTCGGGCGCGACGAGGTAGCCGCTGCGCGTGACGGGCGCGAGGCTCTTGCTGAAGCTCCCCAGCAGGATCACCCGCTCGGGGGCGAGGCCCTGCATGGCCGCCGGGGGCCTCGCCGCGTGGTGCAGGTCGGCGGCGTAGTCGTCCTCCAGGATGAGGGCGCCCGTCCGACGTGCCCAGGCAACCACCTCCGCTTGCCGGGCGGCGGGGAGCGCGACGGTCGTGGGGTACTGCGCCCCCGGCGTCAGGTAAAGCAGGGTCGCCCGATCCGGCAGCGCCGCCGGGTCCAGGCCCGCCGGGTCCACCGGAACGGGGAAAAGGGTGGCCCCGGTCGCCCCCAGCGCCGCCCGCGCGCCGGGATAGGTGGGGTCCTCCAGCGCCGCCACCCGCCCCTCCTCCAGAAAGACCCGCGCCAGCGCGTCCAGGGAGGCCTGGGTTCCGCCCGTCAGCATCACCATGTCGGGGGTGACGCGGGCACCGCGCTCGGCGTTGAGGTAGGCGGCCAGCGCCCGGCGCGTTTCGAGCGGGCCGAGTTCGGGGGCCGGGTCGGGGAGGGTCGCCTGCCCCGCCGCCCGGGCCTGCCGGGCCAGGGCCTGCGCCCACGCCCCCGCCGGGTACAGGTCGGGCACGGGCTGCCCCACCCGGAAGTCCACCGCGTAGGTGCCGCCCGCGTCGGGCACGTGGCCCGCCAGCGCCCGGGTCGCCCAGGCGCTGAGGGGGAGGGGGGCCTGCGCCTCCTCCACCCGGGCCGGGCCGGGAACCGCGACCCGGGTGCCGCTGCGGCCCCTCGTCCGCACGTAGCCCTCGGCGTCGAGCTGGGCGAGGGCGTCCACCAGGGTGTTGCGCGAGACGCCCAGCCGCGCGGCGAGGGCGCGGTGCCCCGGCAGCCGCGTGCCTTCGGGAACGGTGCCCGCCAGAATCGCCTCGCGCAGGGTGCGGGCGACCCGGGCGTGCAGGGCCTCGCCGGGAAGGGGCGGGCGCAGTTCGTCGGGGGCTCCGGTCACCCTATGCCCCTCAGCGGCTGAACTCGCGCGCGAGCCAGGCGGGGTCGCCCCCCTCGGCGGCCAGGGCCTGACCAGCCAGCGTCAGGAAGCGGTCGCGGGCCGCCTCCGCCTCCTCCCGCGTCAGGCCGTGCGCGGCGGGGTCGGCGAGCAATTCGCGCAGGAGGGGGAAGACGGGCGTGTCGGGGTGCAGTTGCCCATTCACGCTCACGTCCGCCCGCCACTTCAACAGGTAGTCGAGCGCGTAGGGGCCGGGTTCGAGCACGCACCCGCCGGGGTAGGGGATGCGCCGCGGGGCGGGGAAGGAGACGGCGGGGGCCGAGGTTGTCATGGGGACAGGATGCACCCTGGGGCACCGGTCAGAAAGGAACTCCCGGCTCCCTTGCTGGCCGAGTGCGTAGGGCGACCAGAGAAGGGAGGGGTGTCCTTCCACTCGTCTCGCCCGCTGGACCGCTCCCCAGCCCCGCCAATCCCAAAACTTCGCTGAACAGGTTTCGGCCTCGCCTGGCCTCCCGGGCGCCTATCATGCCCCTACCATGAACAGCGAGGCGCTGGTGCAGGCGTACCGGGAGGCCCTGCCGGAGTACGAGCGGCTGCGCGACGCGGTGGTGGCGCACACGACCCGGCTCCTGACCGAGGCGGGGCTGAACATCCACCACGTCACCGGGCGGGTCAAAAGGCCCGCCAGCCTCGGCGACAAGCTGCGGCGCAAGCCCGGGCGGTACACCGGGCTGGAGGACGTGACCGACCTCGTGGGGGTGCGGGTGATCACCTACTTCGCCAGCGACGTGAACGTGGTCGCCCGGCTGATGGAGGAGCACCACGTCGTGGACTGGGACCACTCCATCGACAAGTCGCGGATGCACGACCCCGACCGCTTCGGCTACCTGGGCGTGCATTACGTGCTGCGCGCCGAGCCCGACCTGGTGCCCGAACTGCCCGGTGCCCGCTACGAGGTGCAGATTCGCTCCATCCTCCAGCACGCCTGGGCCGAGATTGAGCACGACCTGGGCTACAAGAACCGTGAGGCCGTCCCGCGCGAGGTGCGGCGCCGCTTCTACCGCCTGGCGGGCCTGCTGGAGATGGCCGACGAGGAGTTCATGGCCCTGCACCGCATGGTCCGCGACTACGCCGCCACCCTGCCCGCCCGCGTCGCCGAGGACCCCGAGAGCGTCTTCATCGACGCGCAGAGCATGAAGTACCTCCTCTCCACCTCGCCCGTCCACGACCTCGACGAGGACCTCGCCGCCGCCCTGCGCGTCCCCCTCCTCGCGGGCTGGCCCGACCCCGAGCGCCCGCAGCGCCTCGCCAGCCTGCTGCACTACGTCGGCGTGCACTCGGTCGGGGGCCTGCTGCGTGACCTCGCCCGGCACGCGGCGGAGGTGCGGACCTTCGGGGCGATCCTGATGCCCCGCCTGCCCGAGACGTGGAAGCCCATCGGGGGGCTGCGGCCCGGCATCAGCCTCGTGCAGTACGCCCTGCTGCGGGCCTGCGCCAACCCCACCCTCGACCCCGACGAGGTGGTCCGGGTTCTCGACCTGAGCGGGCGGGAAACCCTGGAGGAGATGGTGGCGAAGGTGCGCGAGGTCTACGGGCAGGTCATGGGGCACTCGGCGGCGGACTGAGGAAGCCCCCCGGGCTCAACTTGTCCGGCGAATCGGAAAGACCACCTCCACCACATGCCGCTGCGCCGGCTCCGGGTCGTGGCTCAGGTACACCTCCCGCAGCGGCCCGGCGACCTCCAGCTCGCGTTCGGCCACCCAGCGGGCCACGGCCTCAAACGCCTGCGGCAGGGCGGAATAGGGGCCGACGTGCCGGTTGCAGGCGACCTCCCCACCGGGCAGTTCCCCGCCCACGACCCGCCCCTCGCCCTCGGCCCGGGTGGGAACCGGCACGGCGCAGTCCACCGGGACGACCTCGCCCTCCTCCGGCAGGGGGTAGGCGCACCAGGGCGCTCCCGCCGCCGGAAGATTCCGGCGCTCCATCAGGGCGCAGACCTCGGCCATCGCCTGGCGCAGGACTCCACCCGTCTCGGGCAAGGCCACCTCCTCCCGCACGAACCGGTGCGGCTCTGTTCTGAGGCGGACTCGGTATTCCATAGGAACCTCCTGAAGGAGCGTCTCCAGCGCGGCAAGTTGGTCCGGGGTGGACGCGAGCCGACGCTCCAGCCGCTCCCGGTGCGCCTCCAGCACGGCCCGCCTCCGGGGTGTCCGCCGACACGTAGGCGCGGATGGCCTCCAGGGGAACGTCGAGGTCGCGCAGGGTGCGGATCATCCGGGCCGCCCCCACCTGATCGAGGCGGTAGAGCCGGGAGCCGCTGCCCGACTCGACCCGGGCGGGGGGGAGCAGGCCGAGGTCGCCGTACAGCCGCAGCGCCCGCGGGGTGAGGCGGGCGAGCTGGGCGAAGCGGCCGATGGGGACGAGCTGGGACATGGAACTTCTCCTTGGGGGCCAGTGTTGGGCTTGACGCGGCGTCAAAGTCAAGCCCCTCATCCCGGCAGCGCGCCCGACTAGACTGCCCCCATGAACCAAGCCGTGACGCTTGCCCCCGCTGAGGCTCCCCTCATCCTGCGGTTGCTCGTCGGGAGCGTGCCACTCGTGCTGGTCGGTGTGGCCATGCTGGCGCTGAGGGACGCCCCGGCCGTGGGCCTCCTGGTCGGAGTGCTGGGGCTCCTGCTACTGGGGCTGTTCCAGCTTGCCCCCCGCCGCCTCGCCTATACCCTGACCCCGGACGCGCTCGTCGTCACCCGCCTCCTGGGCCGCACGGTTCTGCCGTACGCCGGGATGCGGGCGCGGCGCACCGCGGGGCACCTGGGGTGGCGGACCCTCGGGACGGGGCTCCCGGGTTACCTCACCGGGCACTTCACCTTCGGCCCCGATTTCACCAACCACGTCCTCGCCGCTTCCAGCCGTCCTGACGGCGGCGTGATCGTCGAGTCGGGGGGCCGCGCCTATTTCCTGACCCCCGCCGACCCGGAGGGGTTGCTTCGTGTCCTGGAAAGGCGCGGGGTCCAGGTGGCCCTATGACCCTCCTCCTGCTGCCCGACCTGGGCGACCTGCTGCGGCTGCACCCCCAGTACAACGCGGGCACCGTGGTCGAGTTGCTGCGGTGGCTGGAACGTGGCGGCTTCCCGGCCCGGGAGGTGTGGTGGGCGAGCGGCCCCGACCCCGACCATCCCCTGCGAGACGCCCTCCCTGCCGCCCGCTTCACCCTGCGCGAACTGCCCCCGCCGCCGGAGGACGCCGAGGCCGACCACGCCCAGCTCGTCTCCTTCCTGAACCAGTACCCGCAGGGCCGCGACCGGCTGCGCGAGGCGGGCCGGGCTGAACAGACCTTCGCGGCGGTGCTGACGGCTCCCCTGACTGTGGGGCAAGTCTTGAGCCCCGAGGTGCTGGGAGCCGCCCGGACCTACCACGCCGCGACCCGGGAGGCGCTGGGCGAGGGACCGGGCACCCGCTGGCGCGAGCGGCGGCTGGAGGGCGTCGTCTCGGCCCT
Organism: Deinococcus aerius; assembly: GCF_002897375.1. Taxonomy (NCBI): domain Bacteria; kingdom Thermotogati; phylum Deinococcota; class Deinococci; order Deinococcales; family Deinococcaceae; genus Deinococcus; species Deinococcus aerius. Next base: position 188,180 of record NZ_BFAG01000001.1, read on the forward strand.
GGCTGGTGTGGGGGAGGGAGTGGTCCTCGCCCCGCTCGACGACCTGCCCGATCTGCTGGAACGGTTGTCTGAGGCCCGGCTGCCCGATGTGGAAGGCTTCACCCCCGGCGAGACCTCCCGCCTGCGCGCCCTGGCCGACCGCGCCTGGCAACTGCGCGAGGACGACGACCTGGGTGCGTTGCTGGAGGCGCTGGACCGCGAGGCCGGGGACGCTGTCACCCCGAAGGCCGAGCTGGACGCTGCCGCCGCCAGTATTTACCTCGCCGTGGGGGACCTGGGCAGTGCGCGCGCCCTCCTCGAACGGGCGGCGCACGCCCTGACAGATGAGATACCGCGCAGCCTGCCGGGGTTGATCCTGGCGCGGCTGGGGCAGGTGCGCGACGCGCAGGGGGACCGGGAACTGGCCGAGCGGACGTACCGGGCGGTGCTGGCCCTCTCGTACGCCCCGGCGGCCGCGCGGGCGGCGGCGGAGGCGGGGCTCCGGGAGGCCTTCCGGCTGGAGGGGGTGTAGCTACCGCACCCGCTCCAGCCACCACGCCCGCACCTCCAGGTGTTCGGCGTGGAGCAGGTGGGGCTCGCCCTCCAGCGGTATCCCCAGCCCGTCCGCCAGGGTGTTCTCGGCGATCACGGCCTCGGCGCGGCGCAGGGGCCAGGCGACGTGGTCGATGCGGCCCCGGAAGACCCGGCCCCGAGAGTCGGCGCTGTAGAGCGCGAGCCGGTCGGTGAGCCAGGCTTCCAGGCTGTCCGGCGCGGGCGTCAGGGCCGGGCCGACCGGGCGATACGCGGCGGCGAAGCGGGCAGGTGGCTCTCCCCGGTGGGTGCGGAGGCTCGCATACCGGGTGACCTGCCCCTCCCGGTCCACCCACATCCGCGCGTCGAAATAGGGGAGGTGGAAGAAGCGGCGGGCCAGGCGCACGGCGAGCGGTTGCGCGGCGTCCAGGCTGTAAAACCACACGCCGGGCACCCCGTCCACCGTCACGTAGGTCCGCAGGTTGAGTTCGGGAAAGGCGCTCAGGCCCGGCACCTCGGGGGCAAACCGGGGAGCCACGCCACTCATGCGGAAGGGCACGGCGCCCAGCCACGCCCGGCCCTCCCGCGTGTCCACCTCGATCCCCCTGGGCAGCGTGCGCGTGATGGCCTCCGGGTCCACCCGCCAGTGCAGGAAACAGAGGTCCTGCCACGTCATCCTCAGGACCCAGGGGGTGCGGGGCAGCGGCAACTTCGTCATGGGCCAAGCATGGGGCCAACTCCCCAAAAAGAACCACCCCCCCGGGACGCGGAGGGGTGGGGGAGGGGCTGTTCTTACGCCCGCTTGCGGCGGCGCAGGCGGTCCATCGCGGCCTCCAGGCTCAGGCGCATGCGCTCAAGCGCCTGAGCGAGGTCGCCAATCTCGTCGTTGCGGTCGGCCTGCACCGGGCGGGTCAGGTCGCCCATGCTGATGGCGTCGGCGACCTTCACCAGACGCTCGATGGGCTGCACGACGCGCCGGGCCGAGCGGACGGCGAGCGACGCCGCGAGCGCCAGGGCGAGGAGCGACACGCCCAGCACCAGCAGCAGCGTGTTGCGGAGGTTGATCGCCGCCTGGGTGTTGGGCACGCCCACCGCGATGCGGTACAGCAGGTTAGAGCTGTCCTGGGTGGCGTCCACGGTGCTGCGCTGGCCGGCCTGGGTCTCGACCACGCCCAGGCGGCTCACGATGTAGCTGTTGCGCTCAGCGCGCTGGTTCTCCTTCTGCTCGGCCTCGGCGCGCAGCTCCCGGGCCTGGGCCGAGTCGCCCGCCCCGACCGCCTCGAGCTGCGCGAGCTGCTCGCGGTAGGCGTCGGCGGCGCTGCCGCTGCTCACGAAGGTGCCCGTCTCGGGGTTCTCCCGCAGGAAGGTCGCCACCCGGCCCTGGAGGGTGCCGTCGAGCCGCGGGTTCTGGCTGCGGAAGTAGGTCGTGCCGTCGGGCAGCTCCACCCGCACGAAGCCGACCGACGAGCGGCGCAGCAGCGCGTCGAGCTGCGCGTTCACCGTCTCCTGGTCGCGGGTGTCCAGGCTGGTCCCCACCGCGACCGCGACCGCCTCGGCGTTCTGCGCCACGAGCTGCCGCTGGAGGCTGGGCAGGATGGCGGTGAGCAGGCCCAGCGTCACGGCGGTCGACAGCGCCAGCGGCGCGAGCGCCCCGAAGGCCATCTGCCGGGCCAGGCTGCGGCGTCGGCCCAACGAGGCGCGCGCCTCCTCGGCCCCGGCGGTCAGGAACATCTCGGGGGAGGCGGGCTCCTCCTGCGGCTTGGCCGCCCCGCTGTCCAGGGTCAGCGCCCCCGTGAAGTCCGACCAGATGTCGGCTCCCGGGGTGGCCGCGTCGGCCGTGGGGACGGGCGGCGCTCCCGAAGTCCGGGTTCCCCCGAGCAGGTCGGCCTCCCCGCTGGGCGCGCCGGGCAGGGCAAAGGGGTCGCCCGCCGGGGCGAAGGGGTCGGCGGCGAGCCAGCCGCTGTCATCCTGAGCGGGCAGGGTCAGAACGCCCGTCTCGCCGCGGCTGGCTGCGGCAAAGGGTCCGGCCTGGGGCGTGCCCAGACCCCCGCCCTGGGGCAGGGGGGCGCCGAAATCGGGGGGCGGGGGCGCGAGGACCACGCCGCCCTCCGGCTCAGGCACGGCGCGGATGACCGAGGGCCCGGACGCGACGGCCTGGAACGGCTCGGAGAGGACGCCCGTTTCCTCACGCACCTCCTCCAGGGCGACCTGCGCGCCCACATCCTGGTAGACCTGGAGGAGCAGGTCCGCGCGGGGCCTCCCGGTGGGCTTCATCAGGCGGCCCGAGCGCCGGGCGGCGAGGCGCTGCGCCTGCTCGGGGGAGAGGCCGAAGCGCTCCACGAGCTGCTGTTCCAGCACGGAACGCACCTCATCGGGGACGGGTTGGCGAATCACGACCGTGTACTTCATGGGTTGCCCTTCCTGGTCGCCGGGTGGGCCGTCCCCTTCTGGAACGCGCCCCCGGGCCACCACTGTCTGGAGTGCCGGGAAAGAGGAGGGGTGGTCCCGCTCGGGAAAAGCGGGTCGGGGCGGCTCATGCAATGCCCCGCGCCCGGAGCTGGCGCACAAAGGCCTGCACCTGCGCCTCGCTGAGCTGCGCGGCTACCTTGGAAAGCAGGGTGCTGAGGGTGATGCCGTCCCCCAGCTCGTCGAGCACGTCGTCCACCACGAATTCGCCCATGGGACCCATCACCGCGATCACGCACTGGGTCACGGCCCGGGCGGTGGCCTCGGTGACGGGCTGGGTGCGCTGCGCGGCGCGGTTGGCCCAGGTCGCGGCCTGGGCGACCAGGGGGGGCACGTCCTGGGGCGCGATCCCGGCGAGGCGGGCGACCTCCTCGGTGCCCCGCCTGCCGTCCACGTGGTGCATCACCCGCCACAGGGCGAAGGGCAGGGGGGTGTCGTCCGTCAGCCCGGCGGGCCAGGTGACGCGGGGGCTGCCGGAGGTGGGGGCGGTCATGTGTTCTCCAGTCCGCTGGACGCCCACTCGGGCCGCGTCCGCAACTCGGCGAGCGGCAGGTCGGCCAGCCGCAGCCCCAGCCGGGCGAGCGTGCCCTGGAAAGCGCCCAGCAGCGCGGGTTGCGCCTCACCGAGGGGGAGGTCGGGGTCCACCCGCAGCCGCCCGCCCGCCACCGTCACCTCCCGGGCAAAGGGGTCGAGGCAGGGGTGGTGTTCACTGAGCCGCACGCTGACCTGCCGCCACGCCTCGTCGAGCGGGGACACGCGGTGCGCGGCGGCGATCAGGTCGGTCCAGAAGGTCAGGAGCGCCTCCCTTCCTCCCGGCCCCCCCGGCAGCCGCGGCAGCGCGACGCAGGCGGCGCCCGGGGCGGGCAGGGTGCCGTCCAGGGGCTGGCCGCCTTCCCAGAAGCTGCACGCGGGGCCGCCAAGCAGCACCCCGGAGAAGCGCTCGCGGGTCAGGGCGGCCTGCGGGGTCGGCCAGAGGCCCTCCAGCGGCTGGGGCGCCCAGGTGCGGCTCGCCCACACCAGGTCCGCGACCGCCGGGTCGACCGCCGCCAGGGTGACCTGAGCGCGGGGCAGGGCGGCGAGGGCGGCGGGCCAGGTCACGTCGCCCCCGGCGGAGAAGCCGCCGCGCAGGGTGCCGCGCACCCAGACGAAGCGCGCCCAGCCCGGCCCCTGCTGCGCGTCGAACACGCCGCTCAGGCCCTGCGTCTGCCGGGCGGCGAGGTCCACCGTCACCTCGGTCCAGGGGTAGTGGTCGGTGTGAAGTTGCGAGTAGACGGCGCGGCCGGGTGGAAGGGGCAGGCGGGGTTGGGGCATGTCGTGCAGGGGTCCGTGGGGAGAGAGGGCGGGGATTCGGGCCGCGGCCCCTGGCGGGAGCGGCACGGCGGGCTCTGCTCCCGTCATCACACCGCATGGGGTCTTACCGCCCGCTTACACCCCCGAGGTCTTGACCTGGCCAACATCCGCCGCTCATCTGCTCGCAACAGAAAAACCGCCGCGGCATGGGCCGGGCGGTCGGGGGAGTGCGGAGGTCAGCCGAGTTCGGTGAGCAGCGCCTGCACGCGGGCCTTCAGGTCGCCGCGTCCCTGGGGAGCGCCGAGCTGGTGCAGGCCGCCGTGGTAGGCGTCGGGGTCGCCGAACAGGCGCGACAGCAGCTCGAACTCGCGCTGGCTGCGGAGCGAGGCGTCGTCGCGGAAGAGGGTCACGTACTGGTCCTGAAAGGCCCAGTCGCTGAGCCCCCCGTCCAGGTAGGCGCGCATCAGGCGGCGGTAGGGCTCCACGTTGTCGTCGGTCGCCACCGCGCCCTCACCGCTGCGGTGGGGCACCTGCGCCTCGAACACGGGGGCGAGCGCCTGCGGGGTGATGTCCCAGTTGTTCACCTCGAACTGGGGCTGCCCGTCCCGGAACAGGATGAACTGCGGGCTGTGGTGCTGAATCCCGGTGATCTCCGCGACGTGGTTGCTCGCGGGGCGCCAGTCCACCACCCGGATAAAGCCCACCGGCAGCTCGTGCCGTTGCAGGAAGGTCTCCAGCACGCCGAAGCCCTGCATGGTCTTGTGACAGGTTCCCGCTTTGAACACCGCCGCCAGCGGGTATTCCTGGAGGAAGGCGTCCACCTCCTCCGGCGTCGTGAGGGGCAGCAGCACCTGCTTGTGGTCGGTCACGCTCTGGGTCATGCCCCCAGGATACGCCCCACTTTAGAAAGTGAAGTGAGGCGGGCCACAAGGGCGGGGGCTAGAGTCGAGCATGTCGGACGCCACAGAATTCGTGAGTTTCACCCTCGGGAATGTCACGGTGAGCGGCTTCGTGACGGCTGGCGAGCTGAGCCAGATGCATTCGGGCGAGGTCGTGGACGTGCTCCTGCGTCATGTCATTGCTGTCCACGGCGATGTGGGAGAGGAGGTTCCGCTGGGCGACGTGGCCTGCACCTTCATCGGGGGCGAGCCCTCACCCTTTGTGCCGCCGCGGAGCTGAAGTTCAGTTCAGCGTCCAAACCTGTGCCTTGAGGTGCGTGGCCCCTGGGTAGTCCTCACCTGGTCCCAGACGTTCCGTCACCTTCCCTTGCCGCCCGGCCTCCCCCAGCCCAGCCGCGACCATCCGCTCGAAGGCCGCGTTGCTAACGCCCGCATGGTTGGTCAAGGCGAGGAGCCTTCCACCGGGTGCCAGCACCCCCACCGCCAGCGCCGCCAGCCGCCCGTAATCCCGCTCGGCCCGCCACACGCCGCCCCGGCCCCGCGCGAAGGAGGGCGGGTCGAGGATCACGAGGTCGAACTCGTCGCCCCGCCGCCTGAGCCTGCCCAGCCACTCGAACACGTCGCCGTACAGGAAGTCGGTGTCGGGGGCCGCGAGACCGCTGAGGGCGTAGTTCTCCTGCCCCCAGGCGAGCACCTTGCGCGAGAGGTCCACGTTCTTCACCACCTCCGCGCCGCCGAGGGCCGCATTCAACCCAAACCCGCAGGTGTAGGCGAAGGTATTCAGGACCCGGCCCCCCACCGGGGCGTGCTCCCGCACCCAGGCGCGCAGCGGGCGGGCATCGGTGAACAGCCCGATGCTCAGGTCCGCGCCGGGCCGCAGCAGGAAGGGCACCCCGTTCTCCAGCGCCACGACCTCGGGCCGCGCCTCGCCCCAGACCGGGTCCGGCGGAGAGAGCCACTCCCGCGCCACGTTCGCCATGTGGCGGGCCTCCACCGGGCGGCGTTTGAGGTAGACCGAGGCCACTCCCGGCAACGCCCCGCAGGCCTCGGCCAGCCTTGCCTCCTCCTCACCGCTCAGGTCCGCATACAGGCTCAGCACCGCCGTGTCCCCCGCCACGTCCACCGCGAACAGGCCGCCCGTCTCGGTGGTGTGGGCCGCGCGGAACACGGTCGTCCCCTCGCCGGGAAGATGGGCACGCCGGGCGAAGAGGGCGGGCAGGTCGGGGAATGGGCGGATCACGGGGGCAAGTGTAGGGAGGTTGGTGGTCAGTGGGTAGTGGTGAGTGGAAAAAGAAAGCGGGAGCAGACGCAAAAGCCCCCGCTCCCACTCACCACTGACTACTCCCCACTCACGGCCTACGGCCTCCCCCCCAGAATCCACCACACCGCCGCCGTCGCCACCGCTGTAATGACCCAGAAGCGCAGGGTGACGTGCGTTTCGGGCCAGCCGCTCAGCTCGAAGTGGTGCTGGATGGGGCTCATGCGGAACACCCGCCTGCCGCGGAGGCGGAAGGAGATGACCTGGATGACGACGCTGAGGACGGCGACGACCGGAATGATCGCCGCCAGGGGCAGCAGCCATACGTCGGCGTACAGCACGTAGGCCCCCGCCGCGATGGCCCCGATGGCGTGGCTTCCCATATCCCCCATGAAGACCCGGGCGGGGTGGGCGTTGAACCACAGGAACCCCAGCAGGGCGGCGATCAGCAATGCCGAGACGGGCGACACCGCCAGCAGCGGCAGCAGCACGATGATCGCCACCCCCGCCAGCAGCCCGTCCAGCCCGTCGGTGAAGTTGAAGGCGTTCACCGCCCCCACCATCACCAGCGTCAGCAGGATGATGTCGGGAACCTGACCCAGGCCCGGCAGCAATTCGTGGGAGGCGAGGGGCGCGGCGAAGGAGGCGAAGGCCGCGCCGACCAGGATTTGCAGCGGGAACTTCTCGCGGGCCAGGAGTTCCTTCTTGCCCCCACCCCGCATCCGCGAGCGAACCTTGAGCAGGTCGTCGATGCCGCCGATCACGCCCATGCCGAGCGCGGTCAGCATGATGAGCAGTTCCCGCTCGCCGCCCGCGTGGCCGGTGAAATGCAGCGGGAAGAACACCAGGGCCAGCGCCAGGACGAAGGGGACGCCGCCCGCCGTGGGGGTGCCCTCCTTTTGCAGGTGTGTCTGCGGGCCTTCCTTGCGAATGGGTTGCCCCCAGCCGCGCGCCTTGCTCAGCCGGATAAACAGCCCGACGAGGAACCACGACAGCAGCGCGCAGAGGGCGATCACGCGCGGCCCCGGAGGGTGAGCCAGATCATGAAAAGAAGCGGCATCTCAACCGGGGAGACTAGCATGGGGGACGCGGGAGCCCCCGGGCGGGGTGCCCAGGGAGGCCGCCCGTGCCCGCTCGGCCAGCCTCCCGAACACCTCCCGCAGCCCCGCCGGGCCGTCGATCACAAAGACGCACTCCAGCCCCAGCAGCATGGCCGCGAAGGGCTCCAGATGCTCCCGGGTGCAGCGCAGCCGCGTTCCTCCCCGCAGGGGGTCGGGTTCCAGGGCTACCCGCCAGAAGCGCAGGGCCGCCTCCTCCGGCGGGAGGTCCAGCCACACCTCGATCTCGAAGGGCGCGCGCACGAAGGGCAGGGTGGCGCGCAGGTAGGCCCGGGCGTCGAAGTCCGGCGGGCGGGTGAAGGGCCGCTCCAGCTCGGCGGGGGCCGAGATGCGGTCGAGGCGGAAGGAGCGCAGCGCGTCCCGCAGGCAGCAGCGGCCCACGGCGTACCAGCGCCCGTCCAGGTGAACGACCCCGTACACCTCCACCTCCCGCCGGGTCCGGGTGCCCTCATGGGAGCGGTAGTCGAAGGCCACCGTCCGCTCGGCCCCCACGGCGGCGAGCAGGCAGGCCAGGACGCCCGCGTCCGTCGGGATCGTCCAGGGGGAGGCGTCGAGCTGCACGGCGTCCTCCAGGGTCCGCACCCGCTCGCGCAGGGCGTGGGGCAGCGTGCGCGCGAGCTTGGCCCCCGCCCCCGCCACCGCCGGGGCCAGCGCCGTCAGCCCCAGGTGGTGCAGGGCGTGCAGGCCCAGCGCCAGCGCGAGCGCCTCCTCCCCGCTGAACATCAGGGGCGGCAACCGAAAGCCGGGTTTCAGCCGGTACGCGCCCCCCACCCCCCGGGTGGACTCCACCGGAATCCCCAGGTCCTGAAGGCGGGCGATGTACCGCTGCACCGTCCGCGAACTGACCTCCAGCCGCCGCGCCAGCTCCGCGCCCGTCACGCGCTCGTGCGCCTGGAGGAGTTCCAGCACGGTCAGCACCCGCATGGAGGGGTCGTACATGGTGCCAGTGTGACACGGAAAGACGACGGGTCCTGACGGGAATCACGGTTACGCTGGAGGCAGAAAGCGGCCCTCTCGGTTCGCCTTCGGTGGAGGATCCATGACGCAGACCGACGCTGCCCCCGCCCTCACGCCCTCCCTGGTGTCCCCCGAGTACCTGCTCGCCCACTGGCAGGGTAACCGGCGCCTGACCCGGCGGGTCATAGAGGCGTTCCCGGAAGACCAGCTCTTCACCTTTACCGCCGCGCCGCCCATGCGGCCCTTCGGGGAGCTGGCCTGGGAGGTCGTGGGCCTGGCCGACTACGTGCTCAGGGGGCTGAACACGGGGGACTGGTCATGGACCCCGCCCGCCGGGGCGGCCCCCCCACGACCGCGCCGCTTGCTCGCCGCGTGGGATGAGCAGACGCCCCGCTTGGAGGCCGCCGTGCCCGTCTACCCGCCGGAGCGCTACCAGGAGAAGCGGGACATGGCCTGGGGCCACTTCTCGCCGCTGGATACGGTGCTGTACGCCATCGAAAACGAGATTCACCACCGTGGGCAGGGCTACGTGTACCTGCGCGCCCTGGGCATTCAGCCGCCCGCCTTCTATGAACGTTGAGGCGCTGTGCATGTCGGTCCTCAGGCGTGGCTGCTCCGGTCCCTCGTCGTCGCGCCCCCCTGGGCATGACGGACCCCCAGCGCACCCTCCCTGGAGGTAAACACGCTTTGGTGAAACACAGAGACAGTATTCTCCCACGCTTTCTAGACTGGCCGTACCATGTCACAGCAATCGCTGCATCCCTCTGCCCCCCGGTCGGGCAAGTTCCAGCCTGGGGGGTTGCGCCGCTTCTGGAGCAACAATGCCCTCTCCATCGTGGTCTTCGGCCTGTTCCTGCTGTTCTGGGGCGGGCAGAGCTTCGCCGGATTCAAGAACTACAACGAGGATCAGGTTGGTCACCAGCAGAGGACCGTGACCTACACCCAGTACCTCCATACCAGCCACTTCTGGGAGGCGACCGGGGAGAACTGGGAGAGCGAGTTCCTCCAGATGGGCTTTTTCGTGGTCCTGACCGTCTACCTCAAGCAGCGCGGCTCGTCGGAATCGAACCCCTACCCGGACGAGGAGCAGGGCGGCGAGGCCGAGTCCGGGGGGAGCCAGGCCAGCCCCGCCGCCCCGGTTCCGGTGAACCGGGGTGGGCTGGCGCTCGTCCTCTACCGCAACTCCCTGTCCATCGCGCTGCTCGTGCTGTTCCTGCTCTCGTTCGCCATCCACGTGATCAGCGGCGCGATGGAGTACAGCCAGGAGCAGATCGAGCATGGGGGACAGGCCGTGACGCCCCTCCAGTTTCTGGAAACGTCCCAGCTCTGGTTCCAGTCCCTCCAGAACTGGCAGAGCGAGTTTCTCGCCATCGGCGCGATGGTCGTGCTGACGATCTATCTGCGCCAGGTGGGGTCGTCGCAGTCGAAGCCGGTGGAGGCGCCGAACAGCCAGACGGGTGAGGAATAGGCGAGGAAAGAAGGAGGCCGGGGAATCCTGCCCCCGGCCTTCGCCTTTGCCCTGTCAGCCCAGCCGGGCGATCACCGCGTCGGTGAATTCCTGCGTGCCCGCCGTGCCCCCCAGGTCGCGGGTGCGCGGCCCCTCGGTGAGCACGGTGTTCACGGCGTCGTCAATCCGGCGGGCCACGTCGTGCGCGCCGATGTGGTCGAGCATCAGCACGGCGGCCAGAATCGTGGCGGTGGGGTTGCTGATCCCCTGCCCGGCGATATCGGGCGCGCTGCCGTGCACGCTCTCGAAGATGCCGAACTGGTCGCCCACGTTGCCGCTCGCCGCGATCCCGAGCCCGCCCACCAGCCCGGCGGCGAGGTCCGAGAGGATGTCGCCGAACATGTTCGTCATGACCATCACGTCGAACTGGGCGGGGTTGCGGACGAGCTGCATCGCCGCGTTGTCCACGATCATGGTGTTCGTGGTCAGTCCTTCCCGGCCCTGCGCCTGCTCCAGCACGGTGTTCATAAACAGGCCCTGGGTCACGGGCAGCACGTTGGCCTTGTGAACGACCGTCAGCTTCCCCCGCCGCTTGAGGGCGAGGTCCACCGCGAAGCGCCCGATGCGCTCGCTGGCGTCCTTGGTGATCACCGTGTCGGCAATCGCGGTGTCGCCGTAGCGCCGCTCCTGCTCGACGTACAGGCCCTGGGTGTTCTCGCGCACGATCACGAGGTCCACGTTCTCGTAGGCGCCGGGCACCGGGCGGGTGCGGGTGGGGCGCACGTTGGCATAGAGGTTGTACTTGCGCCGCAGGTGCCGGATCGCCCCGAAAAAGCCCGCGGGCTTCTCGCCGCTGGGGCTGGTGGCCGCGCCGAAGAGGGTGGCGTCGGTGTTCTCGACGGCCTCGTAGGTCGCCCCCGGCACGCTGGTCCCGTGTTCCAGGAAGTACTCGTATCCGGCCTCCGCCGTCACATACTCGGCGTCCAGGCCCGACGCCTCCAAAACCCGGCGGGCGGCGGGGATGACCTCGTGGCCGATGCCGTCCCCCTCGATCAAGCAGATGCGGTACTTCGCCATAACCCCGCCAGTCTAGACCTTTGCCAAGGGGAGCGTCACACCTGGCACGCGGCGAGTACGTCACCGACGACGTGACGCGCCAGCAGCGGCCCGAGCAGGAAGCCCTTGCTCCCCAGCCCGGAGAGGCGCCAGGTGCCGTTCGCCGTCCGTCCCGCCACCAGCCCGGAGAGCCGGGTGCCGCTCCACTGCCCCGTCACCCGCGTGCCGCCCAGGTCCGTCAGGGCGTCCGCCTTGCCCAGCAGCCAGCGCAGCGAGGGGAGGGGGAGGTCGGGTTCCCGCCAGGTGGGCGTCGGGGCCTCAAAGGTCGCGCCCAGCACGCCACCGGGGGCGGCTGGAGCGAGGTAGGCGCCGAAACTGACCGGCACAGAAGTGACCGGGTGATCCAGGGTGAGCAGTGTTCCCGCCCGGTGCGTCCCCGTCTCGCCCGCCCAGCCCGAGCCGACCGAGCCTCCGCACCAGACCACCGCATCCCCCCGCAAGACCCCGCCTCCCTCCAGCAAAACCGAACGGGCGTCCCAGCCGGTCACCCGCGCCCGCACCACCTCCGCCCCGGCGACGGTGAGGAGACCCGCCGTAAAAGCCTCGCCGTCCACCCAGCCCCCTTCGGGCAGGTGCAGGACGTGCGCCCAACCGGGTGCCAGGGGAACGGGCGCGGCCTCCGGCGCGAGCCAGACGTGCGGCAACTCCGGGGGCAGGTTCCGCCCGAACTTCTGGCGCACCCGGTCATCGGGAACGGGCCGCAACACCCCCTCCCGCCCGTGGGGAACGTGTACCCCGGCCTCCCGCAACCCGTCCACCAGCGCCCAGGTCAGGTGCATCCCCTCCAGCGCGCGGGGGTCCACCTGCCCCGACTGCCCCCGCACCGGGTTGACGAGGGCCGAGGGGACGTGGCTGGCGGGGTGCCGCCCAGCATCCACGACCGTCACCCGCGCTCCTTCCCGGGCGGCGAAGGAGGCGACGGACGCCCCGGCCACGCCGCCACCGATCACCAGGAGGTGAGGCGCCCCGCTCACGCCCCCCGCACCGCCCGCAGGCATTCGCGTTTCCCGGGAGGGCCGGGGCGCTTCTCCACCGTCAGGCCGCTCGCCGCCAGCGCCCGGCGCACGTGCCCGGCGGCGCTGTAGGTGGCGAGGACGCCCCCCGGCCCGAGCGCCCCGGCCAGCCGCCCCACGAACGCGGGCGTCCACACCTCGGGGTTGCGCGCGGGCGAGAAGCCGTCGAGGTAGAGGGCGGTTGCCCAGCCCAGCGGGAGGGGGGCCGTCAGAACATCCTCGAAGTGAACGGTGAGTCTGACCTTCCCCGCCTCCACCCGCAACGGCGATTCCCCACCCCAGCCTGCCAGCAGGGCCGCCCAGGCCGGATGGTCCGCCCCCTCCCCGTCCTCCGCGACCGAGCGCAGCACCTCCGCAGGCGCGGGGTCGAACTCGTAGGCGACATACTCCAGCGGCACGCCCCGCCAGGCGCCATCCGCCAGCGTCGCCCGGAAGTTCACGCCCAGGCCGAAGCCTACTTCCAGCACACGGGGATGGGGATGGCAGGTCGTGCCCGTGCCCTCCACGAAGACGTGCCGTGCCTGCCCCGCCGCCCCGTGCCGCGAGCCATACGCCTCGCCGTACCGGGCGCTCAGGGCCGTGCGCGAGCCGTCGGGGGTCAGGATGATCTCGCCCGCCGGGCTGCCGGAACCGCCGTTCATACCCGGTCAGGATACGGGCGGGGGGAAGCCAAAAGGCTGGAAGAACTCGCCTTCCAGCCCCGGGGCAGGCGGGCGGTCAGGGTTGCGGGTCGGTGCCGCCCGTGCCCTCGGCGAGGGTCCGGTCACGGATAAGGCCCTGGGGGTCCTCCACGTCCAGTTCCTCGCGGCGCAGGGTGAGCCGCTCGGTCTGGGTGTAGGTCCGCGCCTGCTTGCTGATCGTCACGTCGCTGAGGGGATACACCCGCTTCTCGACGACGGCGCGTTCCTCGTACAGCGGCACCTCGTACGTGCGGCCGACCTCCAGCGTCTCGCCGTTCATGGTGACGCGGCCTCCGGTTCCCTCCTGCACGGTGATCTCCAGATGCTCGCTGTGCAGGGTGATAGGCACCGTCTCCTCGCGCTCGCGCACCACCCGGCGGACGGTGACGCTGCCCATGCTCTCGGGGATCACCTCGACGGTGGCCCGCTCCTCGTGCAGGCGCAGCCGCTCGACGACCTCCCGGACATTGCCCTCCCGGACCTCGGTGACGCGCGTTTCCCCGGCCCCCTGCTGCCTCTCCCGATCCTGCTCGTCCATGCCTTCCCCCCTCTGCCCGGCGCTCCCTCCCCCAGCCGGGGGGCGGAGCGTGAAAGAGGCGGGGTTGCCCCCGCCCTCCCGACGTGTTGCGTTTACAGGTTACGGTCGCGGTCGGTCGTGCTGCTCGACGTGGTGCTGCTGGAGGTCGTGCTGCTGGACGTACTGGTGTCGCCGCTCTCCAGGCGCACGTCGCCCGTCTTGTTCACGTCCAGAACCTCGCGGCCGATCGTCTCGGTGACCTGCTGGGTCTCGGTCACGGTGCGCTTGCCGATCTCGACCTCCTCGGTCACGTAGGCCTGCTTCTGGACGTTGGCGCGCTCGGCCTCCAGGTCCACGCGCACCGTCTCGCTCGCCGCGCCCAGCACGGCCCCCTCGACGGGGCGGGCGTCGGTCACCGCGTGGCGCTCGATGACCACCTCCTCGCGCTGGAGGGGCACATTGACCGTCTCCTGGTGGGTCACGACGTGCTTGCCGATCTCGACCGCGCCCGCCTGGAACCGCTCCTTGTTCACCATCAGGCGCTCTTCGAGGAGCTGGAGGCGGTCCGGCGTGCGGAAGGCCCGCTCGCGGTAGGCGGTCGCGTCGGTGCTCGCGCCGCGCAGCACGCGCTCGTCGGCGGCCAGCGAGGAGTTGCTGAACGACTGGTCCGTGCCGCTCTGGTCGTAGGTGTAGGTCTGGTCGTAGCGGTACTCGCCCAGGTCGCGCACCTGGTCCTTGGTCAGGTTGTCGAAGTACACGCCCTCGTCCGCGAAGCGGGCCTCGCCCACGGGGACCATGACTTCCTTGGAGGAGAACCAGCCACCCACATCCACGATCAGGTAACGGATGCGGCCGGTCGAGCTGTCCACCAGCGCGTCACGCACGGTGCCGATCTTCTCGCCGCCGACCCCGTAGGCGGTGTTGCCGCTGGGGTTGTACACGCCCTCGCCCGACAGGTCGAGGTTGTTGTCGCGGTTGAGGTCGGACAGGCGCATCAGGGAATTCTGGGGCATCGTCATAAGGTCCTCCGTTGGGGATGGAATGCTGTGCAGGGCGTTCCCCGTACCGCCCAAGTCTCGGTGGAAAAGCCCACATTCTGCTGAGCCCGACCTAAAGCCCACCCTGAGCCGACCTTGAGATGGAGGTCATGATTCACACCGCGTTGAAGAATGCCGTCGCCGAGCAGGTCGGCAGGTTCCGAAAGGGCACCGGGCCGCACCAGGGGAGGCGCCCTGGGAAGGTCGGCTCCGCGCCCCCTGGCCGCACTCCTGGGCGCCGCGCGGGTGTAAGCTTTTCGCACCTCAATTCACCTCTGCCCGCGTGGTGTGTGGTCGCCCGCCCTCCTCTTCCTGCCTCACGGAAAGGTCTGGTGGTCCCCTGTGCAGTCTCAGAATGTCCCTGTCCGGGTGGTGAGCCTCGCCGCGCACAGCGGCGCGGGAAAGACGACGCTCGCCGAAGCCCTGCTGGTCCAAAGCGGGGCTCTTTTACGCGCCGGGCGGGTGGAGGACGGCACCACCCAGAGTGACCACACCGACGCCGAGAAGGCCCACGGCTTTTCCATCTCCACGAGCGTGCTGCGGCTCTCGCACCGGGGCACCGACCTCACCCTGCTCGACACGCCGGGCTACGCCGACTTCGTGCGCGAGATTCGCGGCGGCATCCGGGCGGCGGACTCCGTCCTCGTCCTCGTCAGCGCCGTGAGCGGGGTGGAGGTCGGCACCGAGCGCGTGTGGGCCACCGCCGACCGCTTCGCCATGCCCAGGATCGTGGTGATCTCCAAGATGGACCGCGAGCGCGCGAACTTCTCCGCGGTCCTGGCCGACATCCGCGCGAGCCTGAGGGGTCCGGTCGCCCCGGCCTTCCTGCCGGTGGGGGAGGGGCCCGGCTTCCGGGGAGTGGTCGACGTGCTCGCCGCGAATGAGGACGAGGTGCCCGGCGAACTCCGCCCCGCCCTGGCCGAGGCGCGCGAGGCCCTGGTGGACGCCATCGTGGAGACCGACGACGAGCTGATGACCCGCTACCTGGAGGGCGAGGAGATCGGCACCGATGAGCTGCGGGCGGCCTTCCTGCGCGCCGTCCACGCGGGCACCCTCTACCCGGTCATCCCGGTCAGCGCCGAGACGGGGGTGGGTGTGCCCGAACTCCTGGGCCTGATGGTGGACGGCCTGCGGAGCGCCTCCGAGCGCGGCGTGGTCACGGGGGTGGACGGGCAGACGCGCGAGCCGACGCCCGATGCGCCCGCCTCGGCCCGGGTGTGGCGGGTCAGTGTGGACCCCTACGTGGGCAAGCTCGCGTACATCCGTGTCTGGAGTGGCACGATCCGCCCCGGCGACACGCTGCGGAACACGACGCGCGGGGTGGATGTCAAACCCGCCCACCTGTACGTCGTGAGCGGCAAGGAGCTGACCGAGGTGCCCGAGCTGCGGGCCGGAATGGTCGGCGTCCTGACCAAGCTCCCCGACCTGCATACCGGCGACACCCTGGCCGACCCCGCCCATCCCATTGAGTACGATCCCCTGATCCTCCCCGACCCGGCCCACACGGTCGCCCTCTTCCCGAGAACGCGCCTGGACGAGGACCGTCTGAGCGGGGCGGTGGCCCGTCTCCTCGACGAGGACCCCACCCTGCGCTTCGAGCGCCAGCCCCAGACAGGTGAACTCCTGCTGTCCGGCATGGGTGACATGCACACGACCATCGCGGTCGAGAAACTCGCCGCGCTCGGCGTGAACGTGGACACGGGCGTGCCCCAGATCCCCTACCGCGAGACCATCCGGGCCTCCTCGCAGGCGCAGGGCAAGCACCGGAAGCAGTCGGGCGGGCACGGCCAGTACGGCGACTGCCACCTGCGGCTCGACCCCGGCGAGGGCTTCTCCTTCCGCTCGGAGGTCGTGGGCGGCGCGATTCCCTCCAAGTACCTCCCCAGCATCGAGAAGGGGGTGGGCGACGCGATGCAGAGGGGGCCGCTCGCGGGCTATCCCATGCAGGATGTCCACGTGGCCGTCACCCACGGCTCCTACCACGACGTGGACTCCAGCGACCTCGCCTTCCGCACCGCCGGGGCGCTCGCCTTCCGCAACGCGGTGGAGGGGGCCAGGCCGGTCCTGCTCGAACCCGTCATGCTCCTCAAGGTCCGCGCGCCCGCCCAGTTCACCGGCGACCTGATCGGCGACCTCCAGACCCGCCGCGCCCGGGTGCAGGGCATGGACCCCGAGGGCACCGTCATCACCGTCACGGCCGTCGTGCCCCAGTCCGAACTCCAGACGTACTCCGCCGACCTGAGAAGCCTGACGGGCGACCGCGGCGCCTTCAGCGTGAAGCCCTACGGCTACCAGGAGGTGCCCGAGCATCTGGCGAAAAAGGTCATTGAGGCGCGGAAGGCGGCGGCAGCGGGGTAGGGGAGGCGTCAGGGCGAGGGGGAAGGCTCGGTCTGCGCCACTACCCGGTCGCCCTCGAAGCTCAGCGTCCAGTCCCCCCGTCCCGGCGGGCCGTACCACGTCCACAGCCGGGACTGGAGGAGGGCGTGGACATCGGTGAGGGGGGCCTCGGGGGCTCCTCTCACCCAGAGGGCTTCCAGGTGGGTCAGGCCCTCCAGGGAGGGAGGTTGCCCGGGCAGCCAGGGCCACGAGCGGCGTACCAGGTTCCGCACCCTGTTCGGCGGGGGCGTGAGGCTCAACTCCCGGCCCAGGTGCCCCTCGTCCGCGTAGAGTTCGTCGAATTCCCGGCAAGCCCCGCTCGCCGCTGGCCGGAAGGGGTCCGCGTGCGGGCCAGTGCCAGCACCGAAGACCGCCCGAAACCCCTCAGGAAGCCGGAACCGCACCACGATGGGATTCTCGACGGTTCGCGGGAGGATGGTCCCGCCCCGCAGCGGCACGGCGGTTTTGCGGTGAGGCCGACTGAGGCTGACGACGTGAACGGGAGTGAGGGGCGAGTCCATGAAATCCACGAAGCCGCCCCCCACCCGGCAGGTGAGGGGGCCGCCGCCGTATACCCACACGTCGCGCCCCACGTACATCTCCCGGAGGGCCTGAAGGCTCATGCCTGTTCGGGGGGCGTGCAGGACGGATGCAGCGGGGGAGGCGTTCCCGCGGTTCTCCCCCGGCACCCGGCAGGCGGCCAGGAGGATCAGGCCGCAGAGGGCCAGGCCGACACGGGACGTGGGCGCCATGCCCGAAGTTATCCGGCGCGGCTGACGCCCAGCTGAGCCAGGGAACGATTCGCCCTCGCCCAACCTCGTAGCATTCCCCCCATGACCGCCACCCTGCCCCGCGTGATCGCCGACCTCCGCTCCGACACCGTGACCACCCCCACCCCGGAAATGCGGGAGGCGATGGCGCAGGCCCCCGTCGGGGACGACGTGTACAGCGAGGACCCGACCGTCAACGCGCTTCAGGCCGAGGTCGCGCGCCTGACCGGGCACGAGGCCGGGCTCTTCATGCCCAGCGGCACGATGACGAACCAGGTCGCCATCGCCCTGCACACCCGCCGCGGCGAGGAGGTGATCTGCGCCGAGGGGAGCCACATCTACGAGTGGGAGCTGGGGATGATGGCGACCTTTTCCGGCGTGGTGCCGCGCTTCGTGCCCGCCCCACTTGGCGTGCCCGACCCGGAGGCGGTGCGCCTCGCCGTGCGCCACTCCATCCACCAGTCGCCCACGGGCCTCATCAGCCTGGAGAACACCCACAACAAGGCGGGCGGAACGGTGATTCCCCTGGGCGTGATCGCCGCGATCCGGGAGGTGGCCGACGAGGAGGGCCTGCCCCTGCACCTCGACGGGGCGCGGGTCTTCAACGCCGCCGCCGCGCTCGGCGTGCCCGTGGTCGAGATCACCCGCCCCTTCGACACGGTGAGCGTGTGCCTGAGCAAGGGGCTGGGCGCACCCGTGGGCAGTGTCCTCGTGGGCAGCGCCGCCGCCATGAAGCAGGCCCACCGCTACCGCAAGATGATGGGCGGGGGGATGCGCCAGGCCGGAATCCTCGCCGCCGCCGCCCTCGTCGCCTTGCGGGACGGTCCCGCCCGCCTGGAGGCCGACCACCGCCGCACCCGCAGGCTGGCCCAGGCGCTGGTGGAGGCCGGGTACAGCGTCAACCTCGCCGCCGTGCAGACGAACATCATCTACGTGACCCTGCCGAATGCGGCGGGGCAGGTCGCCCGCTGGGCCTCGGCGGGCGTGCTGGCGAGCGCCCTCGGCCCCGACTCCGTGCGCTTCGTGCTCCACCACCAGGTGACGGACGAGGCACTGGAGGAGGCGATCCGGGTCCTGACCGCATGAGTGGATGAACGGAAAGGAAGACGCACCCGCCCGGCCCCGCGCGGTAGGCTGGCCCTCATGACGGCCCCGGACGTGCCCCCCACCCCTGTCGCGCTCACCCCGGAAGGCACCGCGCCGTCCCCCAGTATCCGCGCCGTGGACGGCAACCGGGCCGCGCTGGCGCTCCTGATTACGCAGAACGTCGTGTCGGCGGTGCTGCTGGGCCTGCGGCTCCCGCTGGGCCTGTCGTTGCTGGGGGCCTTCGTGGGCACCGTGCTCGTGGGTCTCATCTTCTTCCGGCCGACGCTGACGGCCCTGGTGCGCGACACGCGCTGGCGCACGCCGCCCGCCTGGGGCACCGCCCTGGCCGCCTTCGTGCTGGCGTTCCTGGCGTCGCGGGCCTTCGTGCTGGCCTACGTCACGCTCTTTCCGGGCGGGGCGGACGCGATCCCGCAGTTCCTGAGCCGCGGGGCGGACCTGTGGCCGCTGCTGCTCGCGGCGGGGCTGCTCGTCCCCTTCGCCGAGGAGGTCGCCTTCCGGGGCCTGATGCTGCGCGGCCACGAGCGGGCGGCGGGCTTTCTCGTCGCGGCGGTGACGACCTCCCTCGCCTTCGGGATCGCGCACGGGGTCCCGGCGAGCGTGGTGGGCATCCTGCCGCTCGCCTACGCGCTCGCCCGGCTGGTGCAGCACACCGGCAGCCTGTGGAACTCGGTGATCGTCCACGCGCTGAACAACACCCTGGCCGTCGCGCTGGGCAGCATCGTGGCGGGCCGCGACCTGGGCGACCCCTCACAGGCGACCGCGATGCTGAAGAATCCCGCGCTCGCCGGGCCCCTCGCCCTGGGCGCGCTGCTCTTCGGGGTGGTGGTCCTCGCCGTGCTGCACCTGTGGCTCACGCCGAAGCCCGACCCCCGGGTCCGCTCCGCCCCCGGCCCCTGGCTAAGCGCGGCCTACGTGATCATCGTGCTGTTCGGCCTCGTCTCCGCCGCCTACACGCTGCCCATCGTCCAGCAGGCGCTCACCACCCTGCGCGGCGCCCTGCGTTGAGGGCCGGGGTGCTGCGGCGGCTGCGGGACCTCGCCCGGCACCTCAAGGGGGAACTCCTCGCCCTGAGCCACGCCGCCCGCGACTCGCGCACCCCCTGGCCCGCCCGGCTGCTCGCGCTGCTCGTCCTCGCCTACGCCCTGAGTCCCATCGACCTGATCCCCGACTTCATCCCGGTGCTGGGGCAGCTCGACGACCTGCTCCTCGTGCCCGCCGGGCTGTGGCTGGCCCTGCGCCTGATCCCGCCCCCCGTCATCGCCGACGCCCGGGCGCAGGCCGCGGCCCAACCGGCCCGGCTGGCGCGGAGCCTGTGGGGGCTGCTCCTGATGCTCGGGCTGTACGCGCTCGCCGTGGGACTGCTGTGGCGGTGGTGGGCCAGCCGGTAGGGCGCAGCCGCTAGAGTAGCCCCGTGGCCCGCCGTTCCCGCCCCGCGCCCCCACCCCCGCCCCCCGAGGCACCGCTCGCCGCCGAGGTGCTGACGGCGCCCGGGGCCTTTTTCCAAAAGCTCCGCGTCGCCGAGCCGCGCCCCTGGCGCTACGTCGCCCCTGTTCTGCTCGCCGCCGTGCTGGCGGGCGTGGTGTACGCGCTGCTGCTGCGGCCCGTGGGGGCGCTCGGCGGGGCGGGCTTCCTCACTCACGTCAGCAACGTGTTCGGAACGTTCTTCCTCACGGTGGTGAGCGCCGCGCTGATGTGGGGGCTGGGCCACCTGAGCGCCGGGCGGGAGGGCCGCGCGGCCGAGGTGTACGGGGCGACCTTCGCCCTGCTGCCGCCGCTGTACCTGCTGCTCGCCGTGCTGCTGCTGGTGCTGCCCGGGCCGAACCTGAGTGGGCTCGCCCTGCCCGCCGACTGGAGCGACGTGCTGCGCGCCATCTCCGGGGCGCCACTGACCCGCGCGGCCATCGCGCTCACGCTGCTGGGCACGCTGGCCCAGTTCGTCCTCGCCTACCGGGGCTTCCTGATCCTCACGGGCAGCCGGGGGCGGGCCCTGCTGGGCACCCTCTCGCCGCTGGTGCCCGTGCTGCTGCTGACCCTGGTTGGGTTTGGGCCGCTGCTGTCGGGGCTGTTTTAGAGAACGTCCGGCCCTGCCCTCGGGAAAGGGAGGCGCGGGGGGGCCTCTCCCCGTCCGCGCCTCCACTTGAGCGAATGCCTCAGGCTGAACTCAGGATGCTCTTCGCCGGGTCCCACAGCCTCCACAGCTCGTAAACGCCGATCAGGAGGTGCAGCACCAGCTTCGCGGCGATGCCTGCCAGCAGGCCGATCAGGGTGCCCCAGGCGGCCCGCACCCCTTCCAGCACAGGTTTGCGGACCACGAACAGCTCGGCGACCAGCGCCCCCCCGAGCGGCCCCACGACCAACCCGAATGGCAGGAAGATGCCCACCACGCCGCCGATCAGCGCCCCCCACACCGCCTGCTTGCTGCCGCCGTATCGCCGCGCGCCCCAGGCCGACGCCACGTTGTCCACCATGGAGATCAGGAACGTGATCACCGCGAAGGTGAGGAGAAAGGGCAGGTCCGGCCAGACCTGAAACCCGTCGATAAAGGTGGCCGCCACCGTTCCGGCAAAGATGATGACCGTCGCGGGCACGGCGGGCACGAAGGTCCCGACCATGCCGATAATCCATGCGATCAGAAAGACGAGGAAAGCGAGACTCATACGCTCCGGGGTACGGGGTGAGAGGGGCGGAGGTTCCGGGTTCCTAACGCCCGTTAGGCGGGCGCAGTAAGCTGTCCCCATGACCACGACCCAGCCCGAGGCCGGAACGAACCGTATCTCCTTCCTGCCCGTCCCCGACGAGACGCAGGTGCCCGAGGGCGTCCGCAAGCTGTGGGGCAAGGCCGAGGCGAATATCGGCTTCGTGCCCAACGTGTTCCGGGCGCAGGCGGTGAACGGCGAGCAGTTCCTGGCGTGGTGGAACTACTTCAACCTGCTGCTGAACAAGGAGGGGTATCTGACGAACGCCGAGCGCGAACTCGTCGCGGTGGTCGTCAGCAGCGGGAACCGTTGCCTGTACTGCGCGGTCTCGCATGGGGCGGCCCTGCGGGAATTCAGCGGCGACGCGCAAAAGGCGGATGCCGTCGCCGTGAACTGGCGCCAGGCCGAATTGACCGAGCGCGAGCGGACGCTGGCCGAGTATGCCGAGAAGCTGACCCTGCGCCCCGCCGAGGTTACTGCCGCCGACCTGGAGCCCCTGCGCGCGGTGGGTCTGGACGACCACCAGATCATGGAACTCGTGCAGGTCATCGGGATGTTCAACCTGACAAACCGGGTGAGCAGCGCGCTCGGCTTCGTCCCGAACGCGGAATATTACTCGCAGGGGCGGTGAGGGGCGGGCGGGAGAGGGAGTCTCACCCCCCGTCCTGCCCCCGCCTCACGCCTGCTGGTAGCTCGTCGCCTTCCAGGCACAACCGTCGCGGTTGAGCTGCACGACGCCCTTGAACGTTTGCGCCATCACCTTGCCCGTCAGGCGCTGCTTGCCCTGCACGGTGATGCTGCCCCTCACCTGGGCCGTGTCGCCCCGCACGTTCGCCTCGCCCACATTGATCTGGTACTGAATGTCGGCGTACATCAGCCGGTAGACCGGAGCCATCGAGGAGAGTTTCTCCTGGGCGGCCGTCTTCGCCGCCGCCTGCACCGCCGCTGCATCGGATGTGGAGGAGGCGACGCACTCGGTCCCCTGCGTTCCAGGCTGGCCCGGTGCCCCCGCGTTGGCCGAGCCCCCCCACGCCAGCGTTACCCCGGCGAGCGCCAGGCTGAGAGGGCGGTTCCAATAGTTGTGCTGAGCAAAAATCATGGGGCGGGTTGTACCTCGTCCCCACATGAAAAAAGTCCAACCCGGCTGAGAGCGGTTAGGCCCTCCTAAATCAGTACGTGTAGAAACCCCGCCCGCTCTTGCGTCCCAGCAGGCCCGCCTGCACCATTTTCCTCAATAAAGGCGAGGGCCGGTACTTGTCGTCGCCCAGGCCCCGGTGCAGCACCTCCATGATGGCGAGGCAGGTGTCCAGCCCGATGAAGTCCGCCAGCGTCAGCGGCCCCATCGGGTGGTTCATGCCCAGTTTCATGATCTGGTCGATGGCCTCCGGCTCGGCCACGCCCTCCATCACGCACTGGATGGCCTCGTTCAGCATGGGCATCAGGATGCGGTTGGAGACAAAGCCGGGGTAATCGTTGCACTCCACGGGCGTCTTGCCCATCTGCCGCGCCGCCTCGGTCACCTTCTGCGCCGTCTCGTCGCTGGTGGAGTAGCCGCGAATGACTTCCACAAGCTGCATCAGCGGCACCGGATTCATGAAGTGCATCCCGATAAACCGCTCGGGCCGCCCGCTCGCCGTGGCGAGGCTGGTGATCGGGATGGAGGACGTGTTGCTCGCCAGGATGCCGTCGGGCTGAACGATCTCGCCCAGTTGGCGGAAAAGCTGCGCCTTGATCGCCTCGTTCTCCACGACCGCTTCCACCACGAGGTCGCAGTCGGCGAAGTCCCCAAGATTCGTGGTGAAGGTGAGGCGGCCCAGCACCTCCTCCGGCGTGCCCGTCAGCCTGCCCTTCTCGTGCAGCTTGGCGAGGCTCTTCTCGATGGTGGCCCGTCCGCGTGCCAGGAACTCGTCCTTCACGTCCTGCACGACCACGCTAAAGCCACTCTGCGCGGCAACCTGCGCGATGCCGCCGCCCATCTGACCTGCTCCGATAACTCCGAATCTCATAGAAGTGCTCCTTGGTTATCTGGGTTGTCCCCGCATCGGGAAACGGTTGAGAATGGAGTTGAGCTGTTGTATGGCTAGGGGCAGATAAGTTTGATCCAGCTCCGCATAGAAGCGGTGTTCCTGAGTCATTTGATTCGGAGTAATTTCAATCTCCGCTGTTATAGCTCCCGTCCCCTTGCCCTCAAGGCGGAGCTTAAGTTCCGGCTCAATCGTCCATAATCCAGCCTCGGCATCTAACCTGTCGTACAGCATCTGCATTTCGTCGCGGAAGCGGGCCAACTCTGTGGTCATCAGAAATGGTCCTTCAACACGCACACATGCTTGACCGGGGAGGTCTACTTCGGCGGTAACGATGACCCAGTTAGCGTCCCAGTATTCGTCCGATTCCTGAAACTGATAACCATGCACCTTTAGGCGTAAGGGACCTAGGTTGAAATCTGAGTTGTCCATCCCCACTCACTCCACCAGCGGCACGCCCTCAAGCGTGAGCGCCCGGCCCCGCTTGACGGGCGTGAAGGGCGTGTAGGTGTACTCCGAGCAGCCCTCCAGAACGAAGGGGTCGTCCCTGAAGACTTCCTCCAATTGCTCCTGGCTCTCGGCATGCGCCAGCAGCACGCCGCCCGTGTCATCTACCTTGCGGCCCGACACGAGGAAGAGGCCCGAGCGGTAATGCTGGTCCAGCCACTCCCGGTGCCGGGGCGTGACGGCGGCGAGGTCGTCCCCGCTCCTTAGGTAGCGGCTCTGGATCACCCACAGGGTCGGCGTCTGCGTCATGGGCCCTAGCCTATCCCGCTTCAGCTCAGCCGCTTGACGCTGAGGGCCAGGCCGTTGCCGCCGCCCATGCACAGGGTCGCCACGCCCGTCTCCTTGTCCTGCTGTCGGAGCGCGTGCAGCAGCGTGACGAGGATGCGGGCGCCGCTCGCGCCGATGGGGTGCCCCAGCGCGACCGCGCCACCGTTCACGTTCACCCGCTCGGGGTCCAGCCCCAGTTCGCGCTGCACGGCGAGGCTCTGGACGCTGAAGGCCTCGTTCAGCTCCCACAGGTCCACGTCGCTCACGCCCATGCCGCTCTTCTCCAGCAGCTTTTTCGTGGCGGGAACGGGCGTCATCATCACCCACTCGGGGGCGAGGCCGCCCGTGGCGTAGGAGGTGATCTCGGCCATCGGTGTGAGCCCGTGCACCTGCGCCGCTTCCTCGGACATCAGGAGCAGGCTGGAGGCGCCGTCGTTCAGGCCGGGCGCGTTTCCCGCCGTCACCGTGCCGTCCGTCTTAAAGGCGGGCTTGAGCTTCGCCAGCGTCTCGGGGCTGGTGTCGGCGCGCGGCCCCTCGTCGGTGTCCACGACCACGTCGCCCTTGCGGCCCCTGACGGTCACGGGGGCGATCTCGTCGCTGAAGCGCCCGCCCTGCTGCGCGGCCACCGCGCGCTGGTGGCTCTGGGTGGCGTAGGCGTCCTGCTCCCCGCGCCCGATGCCGTACTTCTCGGCCACGCGCTCGCCGGTCAGGCCCATGCCCTCGTCGTTGATCGCGCACCACAGGCCGTCGTGGGTGTTCGCGTCGAGAACCTGCGCGTGCCCCAGCCGGTAGCCCTTCCTGGCCTGCGGGAGGAGGTGCGGCGCGTTGCTCATGCTCTCCATGCCGCCCGCCAGCATGATCGTCTGGTCACCCGCCCGGATCGCCTGCGCGGCCAGGATCACGGCCTTGAGGCCCGAGCCGCAGACCTTATTCACGGTGAGGGCGCCGACCTCGTGCGAGAGGCCCGCCTTCAGGCCCGCCTGCCGCGCCGGGTTCTGCCCGCACCCCGCCTGCACGACCTGCCCCATGATGACTTCCTCAACTAGTTCGGCGGGGATTCCCGAGCGGCGCAGGGTCTCGCGCAGGGTGGTGGCTCCCAGGTCAACGGCGGTCACGTCCTGCAAGGCCCCCAGAAACTTCCCGGTCGGCGTGCGCGACGCCGAGACGATCACGGCTTTGGTCATGGGGGCAGTCTAACGCTCGTTAGGTTCGTCGTGGGTGTATACGTCACTCCAGCCAGATGCGGCCCGCGAAGTCGCCCCGCTCCGCTGCCTTGCGTGCCCGCACCGCCTCTAACTCCTCGGGTGTCAGACCGTGCAACGCCGCCAGCGCGCGTAGCACTTCTAGCACGTCCGCCAGCTCCTCCGGGGTGCGGTCGGCCAGGTATTCCCGCACCTCCTCCGCCAGCTTGTTCCGCAGCGCCCCGGCGTATTCGGTGGCGATCAGCTTCCGATAAATGCTGTCGGGGAACAGGTCGGGAACTTGGTCACGGACAAGTTGTCGGCATCCGTGCAAGCTACACCAAGCCGTTCCGCCTCCCGCGCTAGACTCCCCCTATGTTTGAGGCGCTCGGGAACAAGTTGCAGGACATCCTCGACCGCGTGGGCCGGGAGAGCAAACTCACCGACGCGCAGGTGAAGGCCGCCATGCGCGAGATTCGCATGGCCCTGCTGGAAGCGGACGTGAATTTCAACGTCGCCAAGGATTTCGTGGCGCGGGTCAGCGAGAAGGCCGTGGGCCAGGAGGTCGCCGGGTCCCTGACCGCCGGGCAGACGGTCGTGAAGCTCGTCCACGACGAACTTATCGAGACGCTGGGCGGCGAGGCGAGGCAGCCCACGCTCAAGACGGACGGCAACGTGTGGTTCATGGTCGGCCTCCAGGGGGCGGGCAAGACGACGAGCACGGGCAAGCTCGCCGCCTACTACAAGGGCAAGGGCCGCCGCGTCCTCCTCGTCGCCGCCGACACGCAGCGCCCGGCTGCCCGCGATCAGCTCGAAGTTCTGGGCAAGCAGGTCGGCGTGCCTGTCCTGAAGGTGAACGACGGCGAGACGCCCCAGGAGACCAGGCGCCGCCTCGACGAGTACCTGAAGACCGACTTCCGCGACCTGGTGATCGTGGACACGGCGGGCCGCCTCCAGATCGACGAGGCGCTGATGGACCAGCTCGCCGACCTCCAGAGCGAACTCCAGCCCACCGAGACGCTGCTCGTGGTGGACGCGATGACGGGTCAGGAGGCGCTGAACGTGGCCCGCGTGTTCGACGAGCGCGTGCACCTCTCCGGCCTGATCATCACCAAGATGGACGGCGACGCGCGCGGCGGGGCGGCCCTCTCGGCGCGCAGCGTGACGGGCAAGCCGATCTACTTCGCGGGCGTGAGCGAAAAGATCAATGGTCTGGAGCCCTTCTACCCCGACCGGGTGGCGGGCCGCATCCTGGGCATGGGCGACGTGCTGGGGCTGATCGAGCGGGCGCAGCAGGCCGACCTCAAGGCGATGGAGGTCAAGAAGCCGGGCGACTTCGACCTCGAGGACCTGCTCGTGCAGCTTCGCCAGATTCGCAAGATGGGGCCGCTGGGCGACCTCCTCAAGCTGATCCCCGGCATGAGCCGCGCGCTGCCCGAGGGCTTCAACGTGGACGAGAAGCAGATTCAGCGCATCGACGCGATGATCTCCTCCATGACGCTCCAGGAGCGCCGCAATCCCAAGATTATCGACGGGCGCCGCCGCAAGCGCATCGCGGCGGGGAGCGGCCACACGGTGCAGGACATCAACCGCCTGCTCAAGATGCACGAGCAGATGAAGGACATGATGAAGATGCTCCAGCGGTTCGGCGGTCCCGGCGGCATGGGCAAGGGCATGAAGCCGCCCAAGATGCCCCCGATGCCGCCGAACCTGAAGCGATGAGCTGACTTTTAATCAGCGGGTTCCGGGTCCTGGGCGACCCAACTGGAAGACGACGTCCGGTCCCGCCCGCGTTGACACCCCCCGGGGCGCTCCCTATACTCAGGCCCGCTGCAAGGCGCTCGTCCCAGCGGGTCGTTAGCTCAATCGGTAGAGCAGCTGACTTTTAATCAGCGGGTTCCGGGTTCGAGTCCCGGGCGACCCACCAAGAAAACCTCGTCCAAGACGGGGTTCTTTATTTTGGGCCCCGGTGCGCGCAGGGCCAGGTGCCACCGGAGGACCACAACTCCTTCCCGACAAAGCTGCCTCAGCGCCTCCCCAAGCCCAACCTCCCCTTCTGCTGTTGATCACGGGCGTGGGCTCCCTTAACAGCTACCTACTTATAGGTAAATAGTCCCGTCGTGTTCGGGCTGGCCGTTGTGGAATTCCCCGCCGTTCGAACGCATCCGTAGTAACGTGAGTGCCCCGTGCGCCCCCTGATCCTATCCGCCTGAAGGAGTCCACTATGACCCCATTCGCCCCGTCCGACCTCGCCGCCCGCGCCCGCACCCTTCTCGACCTGCACACCGCCCCGGAAATCCTTACTCTCGCCAACGTGTGGGACGTGGTGTCGGCCCAGGTTGTCGCGGCAACGGGTGCGCGAGCTCTGGCCACGGCCAGCCACTCCATCGCGTCCACCTTCGGCTACCCGGACGGGGAGAACATTCCGCTGGAGTTGCACCTCGACATGGTGCGCCGCATCGTGCAGGCGGTGGACCTGCCGGTCAGCATGGATTTCGAGGCGGGCTACGGCAACCCGGGGGAGACCGCGCGCCGGGCCATCGAGATCGGCGTGGTCGGCGGCAACCTCGAGGACCAGATGAAACCGCTGGACGAGGCCGTTGCCGCCGTGGAGGCGGTCATGGCCGCCGGACGCGAGGCGGGTATTGAGTTCGTCCTCAATGCCCGCACGGACGCTGTGGTGCGGGCGGACAGGGACGCGCCGCGCCCGGGGGTCATCGACGAGGCGATCCGCCGTGGCCGCGCGTTCCTTGACGCGGGCGCCCCGGTGGTCTTCGTGCCCGGCCTCGTCGCGCGTGACGAGACTCAGGCGGTCGCCCAGGCCCTCGGGCCGCGCAGGCTCACGGTGATCAGCGTGCCCGGCGTGAGCCTGCCCGCCAGCGAACTCCAGGCGCTCGGGGTGGCGCGCGTGTCCACCGGGCCCTTTACCCAGCGCGTGGCGCTCACGGCCCTTCAGGATGCCGCCGCGGCGCTGTTCGCCGGGGGAACCCTGCCCCCGGGCACCCGTCCCCTCAACTGAAGCGGGGGAGGGTCCAGAGGCCCCAAGTGACCGTGGCGTGAGCGGTGTTGACCTGCTCACGCCACGGCTCGCAGCGGCCCGCACCTGTTCGAGCGAGGAGGCGCCGTTCGTTTGGCGAGTGCCCCATCAATCGGCCGCGGGGTCAGGTTCCTGGTGGGGACTCCCGGCAAAAGCCCCGCGGGCGACAGGTTCCTCTTGCTCAACCAATCTCCAGCACCGTTCGGTGAGCCAGCCCCCGCGCCCCGGCGACCTGCCACGCGCCTCGGGCGTCTCCACGGGCCATGCACGCCATAAACTTCCCGTCGCGGGCCAGCGTGGTCAGCACCCAGAAGTCGCCCCAGGCTTCGAGTCCCCACTCGGCGCGCATGGCCTTCGCTGCGGCCTCCCACACCGGCTCGGAGAGGTGTTCCAGCGGCGCGATGAAGTGCAGCTCGCCGTCCGTGCCCGGGGTGCGGGCGACCTCGCGGCGGTAACTCTCGCGCTCGCGGCGGGTCATCCGCTCCCAGGCCCCGGCCTCGCAGTAGCGGGCGGGCAGGGCGCTGAAGGTGTCGCGGCAGCGCGTGGGGCGCGCGTCGTAGCGGGTGCAGCCGCCGCTCTCCCGGTCCAGCAGGGGGCAGAAGCCGACCTCCACCCGGTGACGCTCGACGTACACGTCATCGTTCGGGGCGGTGCGGGCGTTGTGCAGCACCCGGCGGGCGTGGGCCTCGACGCGGGCCGCCTCGCCTTCCGTCAGGGCCTGGGCCGTGACCAGCGCCTCGGCCAGGCTGACCCGGATGGGCATGTTGCAGCAGGCGAAGCACCCGGCCCCGCAGTACACCCGGCCGCCCCGCTCCTGATAGCGCGCGGTCCAGGCCTGCGCCCGCCGCCCGTAGGCCGCGTAGGCCCGCCGCACGGGCTCCGTCACCCCGGCGTGGGGGAGGCGGCTCGCGGTGGGGGGGTGGGGGCAGGCGTCACCCGGGCAGGGTAGCGTGGCTATACTGGGCAGAACGTGTTCCGACGCCCCCGTCCGCCGTCCGCGCCCCCGCCCGGGCCTGATCCCCGCCATTCCGGTGTCGTTCCCGCGGGCGAGCTGCCCGACCCCTCGCGGGTGCTGGCCGACCTGCTCGCCCACCCGAGCATGGAGGGCGTGCTGGAGGGGACCCTGGCCCACGCCGTCACGCTGCTGGGGGGGCAGGCGCAGGGGTACGCGGTGCTGCGCCGGGGGCAGGACCGGATCGCCGCCGTGTTCGGCTATCCCAAGTCGCTGATCGGCACCCCGCTCCAGGGACCCTGGACCGGCCCGCGCGTCCGGCTCCTCACCGGGGGCGGGCGTGAGCTGTACGAGCTCAACCCCCCCGAGGTCCAGGCCCAGCTCGACGCTGCGGGCCTGCGCGAGGTGCCGCTGACGCTCATCGTGCCGCTGAGCGACCGGGGCCGCGGCCTGGGGGCGCTCGTGCTGGACCGCACCTCCTCCGAGGAGATCACCCCGGGGCAGCAGGAGGCCGCCGCGGCGTGGGGCGCGGCGGCCGCGCCGCTGCTGGGGGTGCTGCACGCGCGCGACGAGTGGCGGCAGACGGCGCGGCAGATCACGGCCGCCCTGGTGGAGGCGGTCGAGAGCCAGGAGTTCGATGGCCTCGGCCACGCGCGGGCCGTCGCGGACACGGCGATGCGGCTGGGGCGGGCGGTGGGGCTGGTCGAGCGCGAGCTGGAGGAGCTGTGGTACGCCGCCACCCTGCACGACCTCGGCAAGCTGCACGGCGAGGCGGGGCATGCCCAGGTCGGGGCCAACTTCCTGCACGGCGTGCCCCACCTGGCCGAGGCGCAAAAGGCCATTCGCCACCACCACGAGCGCTGGGACGGCCAGGGGGAGCCGGGCGGCCTCGCCGCCGAGGACATCCCCCTGTACGCCCGCATCCTGGCCGCCGCCGACGCCTACGTCCGGGCGGGCGACGTGAGCCGCTTGAAAGCCCAGGCGGGCAAGGCCCTCGACCCGCGCCTGGTCGGCCTGCTGGAGAAGCTGCCGCAGGAGGCGTAGGGGGAGGGCCTTATCTGGCCCCGGGTTGCCGCAGGAAGCGCAGCACCGCCCGCCAGTATCCCTCGCTGACGGCGGCCTCCGTTGTTTTCACCGGGTCGAGGGTCACCGCCCCGCGCAGGCCGAAGCCCGGCGGGACGTACTGCACCCCCCGCGCGGCGCGGGCGAGTTCCCGGGCCGCCCCGATCTCGAAGGGGTCGTCGCTGCTCGTGACGAACACGGGCACCCGGAGCTGCCGCGCGGCGGCCCGGGCGTCCGTCTCGAAGAGGTCTCCCCGGTACGGGCTGAACGCGAGGATTCCGGCGAGGTCCGGGTGCCGCGCGGCGAAGGGGAAGAGCAGCACCCCGCCCGCGCCGCTGCCCAGCGCGAAGAGGGGCACGCCCGGGTGCGCCCGCCGCAGCCACGCGAGGGCCACGTCCAGATCCCTCAAAGCATCGGCCTCGGTCAGGATGCGGGAGCCCAGCCCCGCCGCCGTCCGGTTGGAATACCCGTCGTACTCCCCCCCGAAGCGCGCGTCGAGGGCGAGCGAGGCGTACCCCTCGCGCGCCAGCCGCCCGGTCACGCCGTCAAACTCGTGCAGGTTCCGGCCCGCGTCGTGCAGGAGCAGCACCGCCCCCAGGGGCCGGGTGGGGGAGACGTGCTCCGCGTACAGGGTGAGGCCGTCGGGCGCCTGGAGTTGAACGGCCCCCGCACGGGCCGCGGTCAGGGTGGTGAACAGGGTCAGCAGGAGCGGCAGGGCGACGCGGCGCATGGGACCTCCGGCGGCGGGGGACAACGGCCTCGCGGGGCCGTCAAAGGGGCGGGTGGGTAGGGACAGGATGCCCCGCGCGGGCGGCCCCTGTGATGAGGGAGGCCCAAGGCCATTCCTGGCACGCCGGTCAAAAGGGGGCGAAAATTTGCTCCGCCCCAGGCTGACCCCCGGCGCCGTGGCCGAAAGAACCCTGTCCCGCTGGGGCCATCCCCGCACGCCAGGTGTGGACCCGCCGCTCGCGCTCAGGGTGACCCCTCTTCTGACCTGTGCGCAAAGGCGGGGCGCGGACACCCCGTCATGCTGAGCGAAGGCGAAGCATCTCCAGGCCAGACCCTTCGCGTCGCTCAGGGTGACAACCGTGTTGAGCCTTGCCCCCAGGCTGTCCGAGTCGTGGCTCAGCCCACCTTGTCCATGCGCACCGGGCGGCGCTCCCGGGCACTCTGGTAGCTGGCGAGGATGAGGCGCACGGCCTCCATGCCGTCCTCGCCCGTGCAGATCACGGGCCGCTCGCCCCGGATGGCCTGGAGGAACTCCACCACGTTGCGCGCGTGCGGTTCCAGACCCGCGAACTGGTACACGGCCACATCCTGCTCGTTCCAGTCCGTGCCGGGCGACGAGCGGAAGACGTGGCGCAGGGTGGGTGCCCCCAGCCGGTTGGTGTATTCCAGCGCGCCACGCGTGCCGTACACCCAGAAGGCCTCCTCCCAGCCCGTCGCGGTCCAGGCGTTCTCCACGCTGCCCAGCGCCCCCGACTCGAACTCCAGCGACACCACGCTCGTGTCCTCGACCTCCACGTCATAGCCCAGGGTGGCGGTGCGGGCGTAGACCTCGCGCACCGGGCCGCCGAAATACCGCGCGAGGTCCATCATGTGGCTCCCGTTGTCGAGCAGGGTGCCGCCCCCGGAACTCGCCAGGGTGCGGAAGGACTCGCGCACCGGGCCACCGCCCCAGTCGTGGGCCTGCCGCAGCCGCACGAAGGTCACGCGCCCCAGTTCCCCCGAGGTGATGAGCTGCCGCGCCTTTTCCGCCGCCGCGTTCGAGCGCAGGTGGTGGCCGATCTGGAGGATCACGCCCGCCTCTTTGCAGGTGTCGATCA
Source organism: Deinococcus aerius (assembly GCF_002897375.1). Taxonomy (NCBI): domain Bacteria; kingdom Thermotogati; phylum Deinococcota; class Deinococci; order Deinococcales; family Deinococcaceae; genus Deinococcus; species Deinococcus aerius. The sequence goes on from NZ_BFAG01000001.1 coordinate 220,293, forward strand.
TCTCCCGCGCCTGCTCCAGCGACATGGAGATGGGCTTCTCACACAGGACGTGTTTGCCGGCCCGCGCCGCCGCGACCGTGGCCGGGTGGTGCAGGGAATTCGGGAGGCACACCGACACGGCCTCCACCTCGGGATCGGCGCACAGGTCCTCGAAGCTCGCGTAGCCGCGCGGCACCCGCCATTCTGCCTGTACCCGCTCCAGCGTCCGCGGGTTGGCCTCCGCCACGGCGACGACCTGCGCGCCCGCCGCCTCGTACCCGGCGAAGTGGAAGCGCGACACGCCGCCCCCACCGATCACGCCGACCTTCATGCGGTTTCCCGGGTGGGTTCGAGGGGCGGGCGGTTGCCGAAGGCGCGGGGCGCGCCGAGTGTGGGCGCCGCCCAGCGCACGGCATTCGTAATGACCCGCTGAATGTCCGGGTGGTGGTAGGTGGGATAGGTCTCGTGGCCGGGGCGGAAGTAGAAGACCTTCCCCGAGCCGCGCGTGTAGCAGCAGCCCGAGCGGAAGACCTCGCCGCCGCTGAACCAGCTTAGGAACACCAGCGTCTCGGGGGGCGGCACGTCGAAGAATTCGCCGTACATCTCCTCGCCCGCAAGCTCGATGGTTTCCCCCAGCCCCTCGGCGATGGGGTGCCCCGGCGCCACGACCCACAGCCGCTCGTGGTCGTCGCCCTCGCGCCACTTCAGGTCGCAGCCCGTGCCCATCAGCCGCTTGAAGATCTTGGAGAAGTGCGCGGAATGCAGGGCGACCAGGCCCATGCCGTCCAGCACCCGGCGGTACACCCGCTCGACGACCTCGTCCGCCACTTCCCCGTGCGCGAGGTGGCCCCACCAGATCAGCACGTCCGTGTCCGCCAGCACCTCGCCCGAAAGGCCGTGTTCGGGCTCGTCGAGGGTGGCGGTGCGGACGGGGAACCCGGCCCCCTGCAAGGCGGAGGCGATGACCGTGTGCATTCCCTCGGGGTAGATGGCCTGCACCCTGGGGTTGCGCTTCTCGTGGCGGTACTCGTTCCAAACGGTGACGCGGGGGGTTGCTGACATGGCCGCTCCTCTCGGGTGAATCGTCGCGGCCCAGCATAGGCGCCCCCTGGCCCCGGAACATTCACCAAAACGAAATATGGGGGTCCTGTCCGCCCTCGCGTGGGAACCGTGCCATGCTGAGCCCTGCCATGACGCCCATCCCCTTCGCCTGCATCGCCCCCCACGGCTTGGAGATCCTGGAGGAACTGAGCGGGGGCACCCCGGGCTTGATGGCCCGTACTCGCGCCAGCCTGGAACGCCTCGGGCAGCAGATGCGGGAGGCCGCGCCCGGCGTTCTCGTGGTGCTGACGCCGCACGGAACACGGGCGGAAGGCCAGTTCGCCGTGACGGACTCCGAGCGGGTGCGGGGAACCGTCGAGGGCCACGGGAAGGCGGTGACGATGGAGCGCCCGGTGGACCGCGCCCTGGCCCGCGCCATCGCTCACGCCGCCGCCGCCGATGGTCTGCCCGTCGCCCTCCTCAACTTCGCCACGGGCGAGGGGCCGCTCTCGTGCCTGCCGCTCGACTGGGGCGCGATCATCCCGCTGCACTTCATGCCGGAAGTGCCGGTCGTGGTCGTGAACCCGCCAAGGGGAACAGACTTCGGGCCGCACCTGCGCTTCGGGGCGGCGCTCGCACGGGCCGCCGCCAACTCGGGCAAAAGAGTGGGCCTGGTCGCCAGTTGCGACTGGTCCCACACCCACGCCGAGTCCGGGCCGTACGGGTATCACGCGGCCGCCGCCCGGCTCGACGCCCAGGTCGTGGACCTGACCGGGCGCGGCGACCTGGAGGCGCTTGCTTCCTTCGACCCGCAACTCGTGGAGGACGCCAAACCGGACGGGTTGTGGCAGGCGCTCGTGCTCGCCGGGGCTCTTCCCCCCGAGTCCCGCCGCACCGAGTTCCTGTCCTACGAGGCCCCAACGTATTTCGGGCTGCTCTGCGCAGGCTTTCAGAGTGGGGAGGGTGGGTAGGTGGAACCTCTTCTCAAGCACGAAGAGAAGGTGTTTTGCCTCCTCTTCCCCTGGGTAGGAGGATCGGGGAGGGGGTGGCAAGCGTCAGCTTTCCCTGCTGCTACAGCTTGAAGGCAGGCGCTTGGGCACTCTAACTGGCCTTGGGGCGCCAGGCCAGCTCACCCCCAGCCAGACTCCCTCCTCAAGGGGGAGGGGCTTTTGCTCCTGTCCTCGACGTAGTTTTTCTCCGAAATAAACGTTTGTACACCATCCAAACCTATGGGGGAGGAGCCTGCTCCGCCTCTCCCCGTTCCGCCACCTCCGGCACCGACGCCCGCCACCGTGCCGCCGTCCACTTCTGCTCGCTGTGGGCGCTCTCCACGGCCTTCTCGATGAAATGCACGCCCCGGGCGCCGTCTTCCAGGGTCGGGAAGTCGGCGATCAGGGGATCGGGCTCGCGGTGTTCCAGCCGGGCGCGAATGGCCTCGGCGGCGCCCCGGTAGATGTTGGCGAAGGCCTCGATAAAGGCTTCCGGGTGGCCGCTGGGGAGCCTCGTGGCGGCCTGGGCGGCAGGGCTCAGGTAAGCGTTACCGCGCCGGAGCACCTGAAGCGGCCCGTCGAGCGTCTGCACCTCCAGCGCGTTCGGCTCCTCCTGCCGCCACGACAGGCTGCCGCGCGTGCCGAAGACCCGCAGCCGCAGGTCATTCTCCGCCCCGACCTCGATCTGCGAGCACCACAGCAGGCCCCGCGCCCCGTTCGTGAAGCGCAGCAGCATGTTCCCGTCGTCGTCGAGCGCGCGGCCCGGGACGAAGGTGGTCAGGTCAGCGCAGAGGGCGTCGAGTTCCAGCCCGGTCACGGTCGCCGCCAGATTTTCCGCGTGCGAGCCGATGTCGCCCACCGCGCCCGCAATACCGCTGCGGGTGGGGTCAGTGCGCCAGTCGGCCTGCTTGTTGCCGCCCTCCTCCAACCGGGTGGCGAGCCAGCCCTGGTTGTACTCCACGATGACCTTGCGAATCTCGCCGAGGGCGCCGCTTTGCACCAGATGCCGCGCCTCCCGCACCATCGGGTAGCCGGTGTAGTTGTACGTGACGGCGAAGACGATGCCCGAGCGCCGCGCCGTCTCCATCAGGTCGCGCGCCTGCTCCGAGGTGTGGACGAGCGGCTTGTCGGAGATGACGTGGATGCCCGCTTCGGCAAACGCTTTCGCCACCGGGTAGTGCATATGGTTGGGCGTGACGACCGAGACGAAGTCGATGCGTTCCCCCGGCGGCAGGGCGAGTTCGCCGTCCAGCATCTCCTGCCAGGTACCGTAATTGCGGGTGTTGGCGAGGCCGAGGGCCTGACCGGAGGCGCGGGCCTTCTCCGGTGTGCTGGACAGGGCGCCCGCGACCAGTTCGATCTCGCCGTCGAGCCGGGCGGCCATGCGGTGGACTGCGCCGATAAAGGCCCCCTGCCCACCCCCCACCATCCCCATGCGAAGCTGCCGCATCAGGCCTCCTGCTCCGCTTTGGCAAAGGCGGCGTCGAAGGCCACGTTCGAGGCGGGGAAGTCCAGCCGCCGCAGGAACGCCGCGCTCTCCGTCGCCCCGTGCACCCGGTCCATCCGCGCGTCCTCCCACTCCACGCTCAGCGGCCCCGCGTACCCGATGTCGTTCAGCGCCACGATGATCTCCTCGAAGTTCACGTCCCCCCGCCCCACGCTGCGGAAGTCCCAGTAGCGCCGGGGGTCGCCGAAGGTCGTGTGCCCGCCAAATACGCCCACGTCCCCGTTCCCGTGCCCCCACCACACGTCCTTCATGTGGACGTGGAAGATGCGGTCCCCAAACTCTCGGATGAACTTCACGTAATCCACCCCCTGGTAGGCGAGGTGGCTGGGGTCGTAGTTGAAGCCGAAGCGGGGATGCCGAATCGCTTCCAGCGCGCGCTGCGCCGAGGCAATATCGAAGGCGATCTCGGTCGGGTGGACCTCCAGCCCGAAGTTCACGCCCGCCTGGTCGAACACGTCCATGATGGGCTGCCAGCGGGCCGCGAAGTCCTGAAACCCGCGCTCCCAGTACGCCTGGCTGGTCGGCGGGAAGGCGTAGAGGGAGTGCCAGATGGGCGACCCGGTAAAGCCGTTCACCACGCTCACGCCGAACTTCTGCGCGGCGCGGGCGGTGTCCATCATCTCCTGGGCCGCCCGCTGCCGCACACCCTCGGGGTCGCCGTCGCCCCAGACGTGGGCGGGCAGGATCTCGCGGTGCCGCTCGTCGATGAGGTCGCACACCGCCTGCCCGACGAGGTGGTTGCTGATGGCGAGGCACTGGAGGCCGTGTCCCTCCAGCAACTCGCGCTTCTGCTGAACGTAACTGTCGTCGCGCAGGGCCGCCTGCACGTCGAAATGATCGCCCCAGCAGGCGAGTTCGAGGCCGTCGTAGCCCATCTGCCGGGCGAGGGGGGCGAGGTCGGCGAGGGGCAGGTCGGCCCACTGGCCGGTGAAGAGGGTGACGGGTCTGGGCATGGAACCTCCGGGCAAAGGGGAGAGGCCCGAACCTGGCCGGGCCTCCGGTGCCTCAACAGCTTAGGACGGCCAGCTTAGAACGGCGAGTCGGGGAAGTAGAACTGCTTGGCGTTGGCCTTCGTCACCAGCACCGAGGGGATGATCGTCGTCGCCTTCATCGGCTTGCCCGTGACGCGGCTTTCTACGGTCAGGCGCATCGCGTCCGCGATCATGGAGGGCGGGTAGGTGACGTTGACGGGCATCATCTGGTCGCCGTCCATCACCTTCTTGATCATTTCCTTCATGCCCGCGCCGCCCACGACGAACTTGATGTCCTTGCGCCGGGCCTGCTGGATGGCGCGCAGCACGCCCACCGCCATGTCGTCGTCGCTGGCCCACACGGCGTCAATCTTGGGGAAGCGGGTCAGGTAGTCCTGCATCACCTTGAAGGCGTCGTCGCGGTTCCAGTTGCCGTACTTGGCGTCCAGCACCTTGATCTTGGGGTTCTTCGCCACCGCCGCGTTGAAGGCGGCGACCCGCTGGTTGTCGATCACGGTGGGGATGCCGCGCAGCACGACCACGTTGCCGCCCGACGCGCCCAGCCGCTGCACGAAGTATTCCCCGGCCACCCGCCCGAACGCCGTGTTGTCGCCCGCCACATAGGCGTCCTGCGCCTTGGGGTCGGTCAGGCCGCGGTCCACCACGGTCACGAACACCCCCTTGGCCTTCACGTTCGCCACCGGGCGGGTCAGGGGGGCGCTCTCCTGCGGCAGGATCACGAGCGCGCCAATCTTGTTCACCGTGGCGAGGTCCTGAATCTGGTTCGCCTGCTCGGTGCTGTCCTTGGCCGTCTTGATGATGATCTGGACGTTCGGGTACTTCTTCTCCAGCGCCGCCTTGGCCTGGTTGGCGTGGTACACGACGCCCGCCGTCCAGCCGTGGTCGGCCGAGGGGATGGAAACGCCGATGACCTGCCGAGGAGTGCTCTGCGAGAGGGACGCGGAACCAGCCAGGACGGCGGACAAAAGGACGAAACGCTTGATCGCCTGCATGGGAACCTCCTGAGCGTGAGGGGTGAGGACGGGGCTGGAAAGGGGCGCTTACATGGCTTCCTCCTGTACCTTCACCTGCGGCCACGCTGGAAGAACGCGACCAGGATGATGACGAGGCCGGTGACGGCGGCGTTGAGATACACGGAGATGATGTTGGTGAGATTCAGGACGTTCCCGATGGTCACGAGCAGCACCGCGCCGACCACCGTGCCCCAGATGCGGCCCGAGCCGCCCCGAAGTGCGGTGCCGCCAATGATGACGGCGGCGATGGCGTCGAGTTCCCACAACAGGCCCGTCGAGGGCGTGGCGCTCCCGAGCTGCGGCACGTAGAGGATGGTGGCGAGCCCGACGCACACGCCCAGCAGCACGTAGGTGGCGATCTTGACCCCCGTGACGTTGATCGCCGCGTACCGCGCCACCTGCTCGTTGCTGCCGATGGCCTGCACGTAGCGCCCGTAGCGGGTGCGGTTGAGAATCAGCCCGCCCAGCAGCGCGACCGCCGCGAAGACCAGGATGGGGATGGGGATACCGAGCAGCCTGCCGTAATACACCGGGCTGTAGCGGTCCCCGATGTCCAGGTCGAGCGAGATCGCCCCGCCCTGCGCGAGGTAGGTCAGCACCGCCCGGTAGATGCCCAGCGTCCCCAGGGTCACGATGAAGGGCTCGATGCGCCCCCGAGTGATCGTGGTCCCGTGGAAGAGGCCCGCCAGCGCCCCGATGGCGAGCGCGGCGAGCATCCCGAGGAGGATGGTGCCTACCCCAGCCCCCAGCGAGCCCTTCAACGAGTTCATGATCAGGATCATCGACCCCGCGATCAGCGCCGCGAGCGAGCCCACCGACAGGTCGATCCCGCCCGAGATGATCACGAACGTCATCCCCACCGCGATGATGCCCGTGAAGGCGGCGCGGGTCAGCACGTTGGAGATGTTCGAGGCGGTCAGGAAGTCCGGGTTGAGGAGGGTCGCCACCACTGCGAGGGCGAGCAGGCCGAGGAGGGGACCCAGTGTGCCGAGGCGGGTCAGGACGGAGCGGGGCGTGACGCGGGGAGGCGCGACCTCGGGGAGGGGCGGATTAGGCGTGGACACGGTCGGTCCTCCCCACCTCGTCCACCTTCAGGCCGGTGGCGTACTGGATGACCTCCTGCTCGGTGAGGTGTTCGGCGCTCAGGTCGCCCACCACCCGGCCCTCCCGCATCACGAGGAGACGCTGGCACACGCCCAGCAGTTCGGGGAGTTCGGAGGAGATCACGATGACGCCCTTGCCCCCTTCCGCCAGGCGCCCGATCAGGTGGTAGATCTCGCGCTTGGCGCCCACGTCCACGCCGCGCGTCGGTTCGTCGAGGATGATCACGTCGGGGCTGACCTCCAGAATCTTGGCGAGGGCGAGTTTCTGCTGGTTCCCGCCCGAGAGCGAGCTGGCGGGCACGTCGAGCCGCCCCGCGCGGATGTGGTACTCCCCGGCGGCGCGGCGCAAGGCCTCCCGCTCGGCCCGGATATCGAGCAGGGGCCGCGCGTAGTGGTCCAGCGTCATCAGGGTGAGGTTGGGGCGCAGGTGGAAGTCCACGTGCAGGCCCTTGCCCTTGCGGTCCTCGCTGAGATAGACGACCCCCGCGCGGGCGGCGTCCCCGGGGTTTCGGATGCGGACAGGCCGTCCCTTCACCCGCACGCTCGCCACGTGATGCGGGCGCAGGCCGAGTAGCCCCTCAAAGCTCTCCGTGCGGCCCGCCCCGACCAGCCCCGCGAAGCCCAGCACCTCGCCCCGGTGGACGGTGAAGCTCACGCCCTGCGCCCAGCCCGGTACGTCCAGCCCCTCCACGCTGAGCAGTTCCTCCGTCCCAGGCTGCCCTTTCGGCGGGAACATCGCCTCCAGTTCCCGCCCCACCATCAGGTTCGCCATCTGCCCCTGGGTGAGGTCGCTCGTCGGGGCCGTGGTCACATACCGCCCGTCGCGCAGCACCGTCACCCGGTCGGAGATCGCCTTCACCTCGTCGAGCTTGTGGCTGATGTAGACGATCGTGACGCCCTCCTGGCGCAACCGCCGCATCAGCCCAAACAGCGTCTCCGTCTCGTGCGGTGTGAGAGCGGCGGTGGGCTCATCCATGATGAGGACGCGGGCCTGGCGGGACAGGGCGCGGGCGATCTCGACGAGCTGTTTTTGCGGCACGGTGAGGTCCCGCACGCGGGTGCGGGGGTCGAGCCTCACGCCCAGCCTCCCCAGCGCCTCCCGCGCCCCGCGGACCATCGCCGCGTCGTTCAGCAGCCATCCGCCCGGCTCGTGCCCCAGGTAGATGTTCTGCGCGACCGTCAGGTCCTCGGCGAGGTTGAACTCCTGGTGGATCAGGACGATGCCGCGTGCCTCGGCGTCCCGGCTGCCCGCGAAGTGGACGGGCTCGCCGCCCAGCCGCACCTCGCCCCGCGCCGGCGGGTGGTAGCCGCCCAGAATCTTCATCAGGGTACTCTTGCCCGCCCCGTTCTCGCCCAGCAGCGCGTGAATCTCGCCGGGCGCGACCGAGAACGTCACGTCGTGCAGCACCTCGACCGGCCCGAAGGATTTGGAGACGCCCCGGAAGGCGACGGCCGGGACAGACTCCATCACGCGGCCCCACCCGCGGTTCCTGGCGCCGGACTCGCGGGCTGGACCGGACGCTGAAGTGCGCCAGGACACCGCCGCAGGCATGACCGCTCCACTCCCTGGGGATTGTTCCTGCCTCTAGGCCTGGCCGCAGTCCATACCATTGCTGCACCTCATCGCCCCGATGTTCTCGCCTGACTTTTGCTGCTCGTCCAGCATAAGAGGCCGTGTCAGGCGAGTCAAACACGGTTTCCGCGCCGCCTCGCCGGGCCGGGAGAGGTGGAACTCGGCGGGGGGCGAGTGGCAGCCTTCACAGGGGACGGTGAAGGAAGCGCGAAGACACCCCCGGTGGGGGGAATCCTAGAGTGGGCACCTGAACGTGGGCAGGAAACACACCTGAACAGGGGGGTACGGATGAACGCAGAGCAGGTGGCGCGGGGGTTGGGCTGGTTCAGCGTCGGGCTGGGCACCCTGGAGGTGGTCGCGCCGGGCAGCTTGATTCGCTTCCTGGGCGTGCAGGAGGAACGCACGTCCGTCGTGAGGGCCTACGGCCTGCGCGAACTCGTGGCAGGGGTGGGCCTCCTGACGCAACCGGCGGCGGCGACCACCTGGGTCTGGGCGCGGGTGGCGGGGGACGTGCTCGACATAGCGACGCTGGGCTCGGCCACGACGGGGGACCCGACCGCGCGCAAGCGGACCGGGAACACGCTCGCCATGCTCACCGCGATCACGGTCGTGGACGTGCTCGTGGCCCGGGCACTCACGCTGGAGCGGGCCGAGCCGCCCACGCTCGCCGAGCGGCTCCTGGGAAGGGGGAAGCGCGGATGACGCAGTCACAGGCATCGCAGGCGCAGGGCGGCGCACCGCAGGTCAGCCCGCAGAACTCCAGCCCGGTGGAGCGGCTGATCTTCGGCGGCCTCGGGCTGGGGATGATCCTCCTCAGCCTGCGGCAGAAGAATGAGTCGGGCCTGATCCTCGGCACGGGCGGCGCCCTGCTTCTCTCGGGGGCGGCGATGGGCCGCAGCGTGGGAGCCGCCATCACGCAGGTTCGCCGCACGCCCGACGACACCATCGCCGTGCAGCGGGCGGTCACTATCGGGAAGTCCGCCGACGAGCTGTACACCTTCTGGCGCAACTTCGAGAACCTGCCGCGCTTCATGGACCATCTGGAATCGGTGAAAGTGCAGGACGGGGACGGCCAGAGGTCGCACTGGGTCGCCAAGGCACACAGGGGCACGAGCGTGGAGTGGGACGCCGAAATTACCGAGGACGAGCCCGGGCGCCGCATCGCCTGGCGCTCGCTGGAAGGGGCGACGGTGCCCAATGAGGGCTTCGTGGAGTTCCGGCCCGCACCCGGCGACTGGGGCACCGAGATTCACGTCTCGCTGACCTACCGCCCGCCCGGGGGAACGCTCGGCGCGGCGGTCGCCCGGCTGCTGGGCGAGGACCCCGCGGTGCAGATCGGCGAGGACCTGCGGCGGCTCAAGCGGCTGCTGGAGGTGGGCGAGGTGCCCACCACCGAGGGCCAGCCCAGCGCCCGCAAGGGGATCATGAAGGCGGAGGCGAAGATGTACGACAACCGGAGGACCTCGTGAAGGCCGTCGTGTGGCAGGGCATCAACCGGGTGCAGGTCGAGACGGTGCCCGACCCCGAGATTCTGCAACCCACCGACGCCATCGTGCGGGTCACCGCCACCGCGATCTGCGGCTCGGACCTGCACCTCGTGGACGGGTACGTGCCCTCGATGGTCCACGGCGACATCCTGGGCCACGAGTTCATGGGCGAGGTCGTGGAGGTGGGTTCCGAGGTCCGCAAGGTCAAGGTGGGCGACCGGGTGATCGTGCCCTTTCCCATCGCCTGCGGCAAGTGCTGGTACTGCCAGCACGGCCTGACCTCGCTGTGCGACAACTCCAACCCCAACCCCAAGCTCGCCGAGGCGCTGTGGGGCTATGCGGGGTCGGGGATCTACGGCTACTCGCACATCACGGGCGGTTACGCGGGGGGGCAGGCGCAGTTCGCGCGCACGGTGTTCGCCGACCAGAACCTCTACCAGGTGCCCGAGGGGCTGACCGACGAGCAGGTCCTCTTCCTCACCGACATCCTGCCGACGGGGTACATGGGGGCCGAGAACTGCAACATCCAGCCGGGTGACGTGGTGGCGGTCTTCGGCTGCGGGCCGGTGGGCCTGTTCGGCATCATGAGCGCCTTCCTGCTGGGGGCCGGGCGCGTCATCGCCATCGACCGCTTCCCCGAACGCCTGGAGATGGCGCGGCAGCTCGGGGCCGAGACCCTGAACTACGAGACCGATTCCGTCTTCGAGCGCCTCAAGGAGATGACGGGCGGGCGCGGCCCCGACAGCGTGATGGACGCGGTGGGCCTGGAGTCGCACGCGGGCGGCCCCGGCGGCGTGGCCGACGCCGTGAAGCAGACGACCCGGGTGCTGGAGAGTGACCGCCCCCACGCGCTGCGCGCCGCGATCATGGCCTGCCGCAAGGGGGGCACCGTCAGCGTGCCCGGCGTGTACGGCGGCCTGGCCGACAAGATTCCGGTCGGCGCGTTCATGAACAAGGGCCTGACCATGAAGACGGGCCAGACGCACGTTCACCGCTACCTCGACCTGCTCATGGGCCACATCCAGCGCGGCGACATCGACCCCACGCAGATCATCACCCACCGCCTGAGCCTGGACGAGGCGCCGCACGCCTACCAGATCTTCAAGCACAAGCACGAGGGCTGCATCAAGTGCGTGCTCGACCCCTGGGCCGATCCCAAGGATCACGCGCCGGTCAAACCCGGCTGAATCACTCACCACCGCGGGAAGGGCCGAATCCTGGGAGCGTCACCCCAGGATTCGGGTCTGAGAGACAAGCTCGACAGGAGGACAGGAACATGGCGATGTTGGAAGGCAAAGTGGCGTTCATCACCGGGGCGGCGAGCGGCATCGGGGCGGGAACGGCCCGCCGCTTCGCGCAGGAGGGGGCGATGGTTGCCCTGGCCGACGTGCAGCAGGAGGAGGGCGAGGGGGTCGCGGGCGAGATCACGAAGGCGGGTGGGCGGGCGATCTACCTGAATTGCGACGTGAGCGACCCGGATTCGGTGCGGCAGGCCATCGAGGCGACCGTGAGCGAGTTCGGGCGGCTCGACATCGTCTTCGCCAATGCGGGAATCAACGGTGTCTGGGCGCCCATCGACGAGCTTCAGCCCGAGGAGTGGGACCGGACGCTGGACATCAACCTCAAGGGCACGTACCTCACCGTCCACTTCGCGGTGCCGCACCTCAAGCGGGCGGGGGGCGGGAGCATCATCATCACGAGCAGCGTGAACGGCAACCGGACCTTCTCCACCCCGGGGGCAAGCGCCTACAGCACCTCCAAGGCCGGGCAGGTCGCCTTTATGAAGATGATCGCGCTGGAACTCGGTCGGCACCAGATTCGCTGCAACGCCGTGTGCCCCGGCCTGATCCACACGAACATCGAGGAGCGCACCGAGCAGCGGGGTACCGAAAAGATCGGCATCGAGGTCGAGCTCCCGCAGGGCAGCCCGGCCGTCAACGAGGGCGAGGGTGATCCCGTCGACGTGGCCGACACCTGCCTGTTCCTGGCCTCGGACCTGGGGCGCCACGTGTCGGGCGTCGAGATTTACGTGGACGGCGGCGCCTCGCTGCTGCGCTGATGGTGTCCGCCCCCTTCTATGGCTGCCCTGAACGTTCCGACCTTCCGAAAGGACAGCCGTGGGCTTGATCGTCGTCTCCAACCGTGAGCCCTACGCGCCGAGGCGGGGCGGGGATGGGGGCCTCCACTGGGTGCCCTCCATCGGGGGCCTGACCGCCGCGCTGGACCCGGCCCTGCAACACGCGGGGGGCACCTGGATCGCCTGGGGCGAGGAACTGCCCGGCGTGGCGGACGTGGACCTTCCGCAGGGCAACCCCCGTTACCGCCTGAAGCGCGTGCGCCTGACGGACGCCGAGGTCCGCGACTTCTACCACGGCTTCTCCAACCGCGCCCTGTGGCCCATGAGCCACTACTTCATCGAGCGGACGCGCTATCAGGCCTCCCAGTGGCGAACCTATGTGGACGTGAACCGCCGCTTCGCCCAGGCTGCCGTCGAGAGCTACCGCGAGGGCGACCTGATCTGGGTCCACGACTATCAGCTCGCCCTGGTGCCCCGCCTGATCCGCGAGGCGCTGCCGGACGCCCGCATCGGCTTCTTCTGGCACATCCCCTGGCCGTCCTCCGAGGTGTTCCGCACCCTGCCGTGGGACCACGAGCTGCTCGACGGGCTCCTCGGCGCCGACCTGATCGGGATGCACACGCCGGAGTACGTCGCCCACTTCCTGTCCGCCTGCCGCCGGGTCCTCGGCGCGGAGGTGGAGGGGAATACGGTGCGGTGGCAGGGCCGGTCCTCGCGGGTGGTGGATCGGCCCATCGGCATCGAGGTGGACACCTACGAGGAACTCGCGGCGAGCCCCGAGGTCGAGGAGGCCGCCGACCGCATCCGCCGCACCCTGCAAACGCAGATTCTCCTGGGGGTGGACCGTCTGGACTACACCAAGGGGATTCCCGAGCGGCTGGAAGCCTTCGACACCTTCCTGGGCCGCCACCCGGAGGCGCGCGGAAGGGTCACCCTCCTGCAAATCGCCGTGCCCAGCCGCGAGCAGGTCGAGTCCTACCGGCAACTGCGGGCGCGGGTGGAGGGGCTGGTGGGGCGCATCAACGGCAAGCACACCGAAGGCGGCTGGTCGCCCATCCAGTACATCTACCGGGGCGTGCCCCGCGAGGAACTCGTCGCCCACTACCGCGCCGCCGACGTGATGCTCGTGACGCCGCTGCGCGACGGGCTGAACCTCGTCGCCAAGGAGTTCACCGCCTGCTCGGCGGACGGCGTGCTGATCCTCTCGCGCTTCGCCGGGGCCGCGGATGAATTGCCGGAGGCGGTGCAGGTCAACCCCTACAACCCCGAGGGGCTGGCGGGGGCGCTCACCCGGGCGCTCTCCATGCCGCTGGAGGAGAAGAAGGCCCGGTTGGCGCGCCTGCGCGAGCGGCTGCGCCAGAGCGACCTGCGGACGTGGGCCGACGGCTTTGTCGCGGAGATCGCGGGCACATGACCCTTCCGGCGCAACTCCTCACGCTGGCCGAGCGTCCCCTCCTCGTCCTCTGCGACTACGACGGCACCCTGGCCCCCATCGTTCCCCGCCCGGAGGAGGCGTGGCCGGAACCGGGGGCGAGGGAGGCCCTGTCGCGCCTCTTGGCCCACCCCCGCCACCGCGCCGCCATCGTCACGGGCCGCCTCGCCGAGCAGGTTCGCGCCTTCCTGAACCTCCCCGACCTCCCCGTGGTCGGCCTGCACGGCATGGAGTGGCCGGGTGAGGAGTTGGCGGCCCGGGACCCGGAGGCCATCCGCCTCATCACCGCGCGGCTCCCGGATGTGCCCGGCCTGCGGCTGGAGGACAAGGGCTGGACGCTCGCCGTCCACACCCGTGAGGTGTCCCGGGAACGGCAGGCGGACGTGGAGGAGGCGCTGGACGCGGTCACGCTGCCCCCCGGCTGGGAGATGATCTCGGGCAAGAAGGTGCGCGAGTTCCGCCCGGGCGGTTTCGGCAAGGGCCGCGCGGTCGAGCGGCTGGCGCGGCAGGACCCGCACCACCTCCCCGTCTTCCTGGGCGACGACGTGACCGACGAGGAGGGGTTCGAAAGGCTGCGCGCCCGGGGCGGCGTGACGATCAAGGTCGGGGAAGGGGAGACGGCGGCCGAGTACCGGGTCGAGAGCCCCGCCGAAGTCGTTGCCCTGCTGCGGCGCTGGGGAGGCGCGGCGGGCTGAGGGGGTGGGGGAGAGGCAGGCTCTCAACCGGGTATAGGAGGGCCTGTCACCCTGAACGAAGTGAGGGGTCCCGGGACACCATGCGGGGCGAAACCCACCTGATGGCCTTTGCCTGAACTCGTCGTCGCCCTGCCCAAGCGAAGATTTCCCGCGCGTTCCCGCGTCCACCCCCGCTATTCTCCGGCCATGCGCCGCCTCCTGCCCCTGTCCCTGCTGCTCGTGGCCTCTGCCGGGGCCGCCCCCGTCAGAATCGAGTTCTGGCACGCGATGAATCAGGGCACGGTCGCCGGGTACGCCCGGGACTTCAACCGCTCGCAGTCCACTTACGAGGTCGTGCCCGTCGCGGGCGGCAACTACCGCGAGCTGAACGACAAGCTGGGGGCGGCGCTGAAGGCGGGAAAGGCCCCGGCGCTCGCCCAGGTGGAGTTCACCCGCTTCGCCCGGCTGGTGGCCGACGGGCAGCTCACCGACCTCTCGCGCCTGGCGGACGCCCTCCCGGACAGCCTGACCCGCGACATCTACGCCCCGGCCTGGCGCGCGGGCGAGGTGAACGGCAAACGCTACGGCCTGCCCTGGAACATCAGCGTGCCCGTCCTGATGTACAACGCGGGGACGTTTCGCCGGTCGGGCGTGACGCCTCCCCAAACCTGGGCCGAGGTCGAGGCGACGAGCCGCCAGCTCGCCACGGGGGGCAGACGGCCCCTCGTCGCCACCGCCGACGCCTGGACCTTCGAGGCGAATGTGACCTCGCGCGGGGGCAGCCTGGTGGTGAACGGCAGGCCCAACCTCAACGGCCCGGAGGCGGTGGAGGCCCTCACCCAGCTCGCGCGCATGAGCGCCGCTGGCCTGGCGCAGCCCCGCAAGCTTTCGGAGGCGACCCGCGCCGCCTTCGACTTCGCCCGCGGGCAGAACGTGATGGTGGCGGCCAGCGTCGCCAACTGGACGGACGCCCGCAGGCTGCCCTTCTTCCAGCTCGGCATCGCGCCCTTCCCCTGCGAGAAGGCGGGGGGGGCGTGCACCCTGCCGCTGGGCGGCGCCCACCTCGTCGTGCCCAAGGGGACCAACGCCCAGGAACAGGCCGGGGCGCTCGCCTTCTGGCAGTTCCTGATGGAGCCGGCCCGCCTCGCCGAGTGGGTCAAGGCCACCGCTTACGCCCCCACCCGCCGCAGCGTGACGCCGCTGCTGAGCGACTGGTACGCCAAGAACCTGCAGATCAGGGCCGCCCACGCCCAGCTTGACCACGCGGTGCCGCGCCCCGCCGCCCCCGCCTTCGAGGAGTGGACCCTGTACCTGGAGGACGCCATCAGCCAGGCCACCACCGGGAAGCTCAGCGCCAAGGTCGCGTTGGACGAGGCGCAGCGGAGGGCGGCGGGGCGATAGGGGCCAACACTTAACTGGCAGGGCCACCCCACATCCACCACGCCCCTGTTGCAAGAGCACTGCCCAAAAGTGCTTGCAACACTGCCCAAGCGTACGCACAGCCACCAGGCCACAAAAGCGCCACCATCAAAGTAATGACGGCGAGCACGCCCAGCACTTTCAAAATAAACGCCGCCGTCTTATCGGAAAGGGTAGGAGGCCTCACCCTAATGTTTTATCCCCTCAAAAGACCCACCTGACCCTGAGGAGGGCCAGAAGGAAAAAGGGGCCGCCCCACCCGGAGCGGCCCTTTCCTGAACGCCGACCTCAGCCCTTGACCGCCCCCGCCGTCAGGCCGGAGACGATGTTGCGCTGGAAGACCAGCACCAGGATGATCAGCGGCACCGTGACCACGATGCTGGCAGCCATGATCGGACCCCACGGCTGGTCGTACTGGGAGGCGCCGGAGTAGTTGGCGATCACGACGGGCACCGTGCGGTTGCTGCTCGTAAAGGTCAGCGCGAACAGGTACTCGTTCCAGGCGTTGATGAAGGCGAGCAGGCCGGTGGTCACCAGCGCGGGCATCATCACCGGGAAGAGGACCCGGAAAAGGGTCTGGAGGGGCGAGGCGCCGTCCACCAGCGCGGCCTCCTCCAGCTCGCCGGGGATGTCGCGTACAAAGGAGGTCAGCACCCAGACCGTGAAGGGGATCGTGAAGATCAGGTAGCTGAAGATCAGGGCGACGGGGTTGTTGAAGAGGCCCGTCGCCTGCACCAGCGTGAACAGGCCGCCCAGCACGGCGATCTGCGGGAACACGCTGACGGCGAGGATGATGTACAGGATCATCGCCTTGCCCCGGAAGCGGAAACGGCCCAGGGCGTAGGCCGCGAACGAGCCGAACAGCAGGCTGATCAGCACCGACGCTACGGCGACGATCAGGCTGAAGATCAGCCCACGCTGAAAACTGGCGTTGGCGAAGACCTGCGTGTAGTTGCTGAGGGTCGAGGGCGCCGTGATGAATTGCAGCGGCGGCAGGAAGAGGTCCCCGGCGCGGCGGAAGCTGGTGAGGACCGCCCACAGGAAGGGGAACAGCAGGTAGACGGCGATCACCAGCACGAGCAGGTAAAAGAGGACCCGCTGGATGTAATAAAGGGCCGGATTCGTCTTTTGCAGGTTCATGTCGTCCCCCCCTCAGTCGAACCGCACCCGGAAGGCGGTCACGTAGATCACCACGATCACCATGATGATCAGGAAGATCGCCACGGCGACGGCGCTGCCCACGCCCAGCAGTTGGTTGTCGATCAGGGCCTGCCGGGCGTAGCCGGTCATGCTGGTCTGGGCGGCGTTCACCGGCCCCAGCATGACGTACATGATGTCGAAGACGCGCAGCGCGTCCAGGCTGCGGAACACCAGCGCGACGAGCAGCGCGGGCCTCAGCAGCGGCAGGGTCAGGCGCCAGAACTGGGTCCACTTGCTCGCGCCGTCCATGTCGGCGGCCTCGTACATGTCGCCCGGCAGGCTCTGGAGCCCCGCCAGGATCAGCAGCGCCATGAAGGAGGTCGTCTTCCACACGTCCACCGCGATCAGCGCCCAGATCGCCGTGTCGGTGTTCGCCAGCAGGGCCTGCCCACCCAGGATGCCGCGCCCCACCAGCCCGAAGGAGTCGTTGTACATGTACGCCCACATCTGGGCGCTCACGACGGTGGGGATCGCCCACGGCACCAGCATGGCGGTTCGCAGAAAGGCCCGGCCCCGGAAGGCGCTGTTGACCACCAGCGCGATGATCATGCCGAAGACTGTCTCCAGGAACACCGAGACGACCGTGAACAGCAGGGTGTTCTTCACCGCCGTCCACCACTTGGGGTCTTGCAGGAAGCCCGTCCCCACCCCGTCGGTGGTGAACCAGAAGTTGCCCAGCCCCAGGAAGGTGCGCTGATCCGGCGAGGTCAGGTTGGCGTCGTACAGCGAGTAGAAGATGGTGCGGTACAGCGGATAGCCCGCCACGACCGCCAGGGCGATCAGGGTGGGCAGCAGCAGCCAGATCGCCTGCCGGGCGCGGGCGGCCTCGATGCCGCGCCTGCGGGTGGGCGCCGCCGAGGTGGGTGTGGCATTGGTGGTCATGGGTTTGCCCCCTGTCTCGCCCAGCCGGAATGCTGGCGGGCGCGCTGGCCGCAGCGGCGCGTGCGGCGTCGAGGAAGGTGACGGCGAACTCCCGGAGAAAAAGGTTTCCTCAGCCTGCGCCCCCGGGCATGAAGCGGCATGAGTGCGGGCTGGAGCAAACGTGAAGCGAGCCCAACGGGGAGGGGGACGCCCATGTGGTGGACGTCCCCCCGGGGAGCCTCAGGTGCGCGCGGGCCGCGCGGCGTCCCCGCGCAGGCTTAGAAGCCGCGGCCCTTGATGCGGGCGAGGTTGGTGGCGAGGCTGGCAACGGCCTGCTGGCCCTTGCTCTTGCCGTTGAGCACGTCGCTGACGGCCGAGCTGAAGGCCTGCGACACCTGGTTGTACTTGCCCTTGGTGGCCGCCGAGGGGCGGGGCACCGCGTTGGTGAACACGCTGTACAGGCTGCCGAAGAAGGGGTTGGCCTTCAGGATCGCCTGGTCCTTGTACAGGGCCGGGATGGTGGGGTTATAGGCCCCCTCGATGGCGCGGATCTTCTGCTCGGCGGGGCTGGTCAGGTAGCGCACCAGGTCGATGGCCGCCGCCTGGTTCTTGGAGTACGCGCTCACGCCCAGGTTCCAGCCGCCCAGGGTGGCGGAGGGCTTGCCCCCGGGGCCCGCGGGCAGCGGCGCCACGCCGATCTTGCCCTTGACCTTGGAGTCCTCGCCCTGGCCCAGCGCGTAGGCGTAGGGCCAGTTGCGCATAAAGGCCGCGTTGCCCGCCTGGAAGATGCCGCGCGCGGCCTCCTCGTCGTAGGTGGTCACGCCCGCCGGGCTGATGCTCTTCACCCAGCTCGCGGCGGTGTCGAGCGCCTGCGCGGCCTTGGGGTTGTTGATGGTGATCTTGCCGGTCTGATCGACGATGGTGCCCCCGCCGAAGGAGTTCACCCACTCCAGCGCGTCGCAGGTCAGGCCCTCGTAGTTCTTGCCCTGGAAGACAAAGCCGGTGAAGGTGGGGTTGGCCTTCTTCTCGCCGTCCTGGATCTTTTTCGCCATTGTGGCAAGTTCGGCCCAGGTCTTGGGCGGCGCGGAGTAGCCGTACTTCTTCATCAGGTCGGTGCGGTAGTACAGCAGCCCGGCGTCGGTGAACCACGGCAGCGACACCAGCTTGCCGTTTACGGTGTTGGCCTCGACGATGCGCGGGAAGAACTGGCCTATCTCGCTCGCCGGAACCTTGCCCTTCAGGTCCACGAAGTGCTGCGAGAGCAGGCCGGGCCAGATCACGTCGAGCTGGTACACGTCGATGTCGCTGCTGCGTGCGGCGAGCTGCTGCTGGTACAGGCCCAGGCGGTCGTTCGTGAGGTTGGGGCTCTCGAAGATCTTGACGGTGTTGCCCGTCTTCTTCGACCAGCGCGCCGCCCCCTCCTTGCAGAGCTGCAGTTCCTGGCCGACCGCGCCGCAGGCCAGGGTGATCGTCACGGCCTGGGACTGGCTGGCGGCGGCAAAGGCGGCGGTCAGGCTAACGATGGCGATGGCTTTCTTCATGCATCCCCCTTGGCGGTTGAAACCGGACCGGTCCTGCCCACTTTTTCGGAAGCGGTTCCACCACTAAACATCAAACGGTAGGGGAAGGCTACACGTCCGGCCCGGGGCTGTCAATCTCTTCCGATGAGGGCGGGTCCCTCTGGGCGTCCGGGACTGCGGGGTCACCCCGCGGCGCGCGAAGAGGGGGGAGGCCTCGCGCACGGGGCGTGCCCATCAGCCCCGGCGGGGCTCGTAGGCGGCGTCGCGGGTACCGGTGCCGCGCTTGACGAGGTGACCCTCCAGCACCAGGCGGCGCAGGACCCGCCAGGCCTGCTGAGTGTTCAGGCCACAGGCCTCGCGCAGCTCGCGGTTGCGGACGCGGCCCCGCTCACGGACCAGGGCGAGCGCGACGGCCCGGACCTCGGCGGGGGTGGGGCCGCCGGGGTCGGGGACGGCGCGGGGGGCGCGGGGCGGGCGGGCGGACGGGCCGGGGGCAGGCTCCGGGGCGAGAGGTGGGGCCGGGCGGGGCTCAGGCGCGCCGCGGCCCAGCGCCCGGCGCACCTCCTCGCTCAGCGTATAGGCGATGCCGCGCCCCGGGCCGGAGCGGGCGATCAGGCCGTGGTCCTCCATGCCGCGCAGCAGTCTCGGCGTGCGGTCTTCCGGGAGTTGCAGGGCGCGGGCGAGAGAAGCGCGGGTCGCCTCACCCTCCCGCGCGAGCAGCGAGAGCACGATCAGCATGTCGAGGGATAAGGTCTGCATCTCTTCTTGCTTGCGCGCCACAAAGCGCACGAACTCGGCGTCGAAGCCCGGCGAGTGCAGGGTCAGCGTCACCGCGTCGGGGTAGGTCGTGTACTCCGGCGGCTCCTTGCCGCAGCGCAGCATCAGCCCGTACATCTTGTCCACGCCCACGCCCGCACGCTCGACCAGGCCCAGCCGCGCCAGCACCTCGGCCAGCAGCGGATTGCGCCGCTTGGGCTGGTGGCGCAGGATGTTCCCCGGCGTGATCCCGCCCGGCAGCCCGCCCGGGTTCATGATCTCCAGCCGGTCGGGGTAGTGGTGGACATGCACGGCGTCCCGCAGGGTGTAGTCCCGGTGGGTGAGGGCGTTGAGCAGCGCCTCGCGGTACACCGCCTCGTCCTGGTCCCAGACCTCGATGCGAAAGAGGCCCACCTGCACGGGCGTGAAGCGGTTCCTCGCCTGGATGAGTTCGGCCAGGCGGGTGAGCAGCGCGGGGATGGGCCGCAGCAGGTCCTCGCGGAACTGGAACTCCACGTCGGGGGTCTGGTGGTGGTAGAAGCAGACCTCCGCCTGGGGCACGTGCGCCTTCAGGGCCGCCGGGGTGCCCGCGAGCAGGATGGCCGCCAGGGTGGGCCGCAGCGCCCCGCCGCTGGGCACGAGCAGCCCCAGCTCGCGCAGGAAGTCGAGGTCGGGCAGGTGGGCCAGGCCCCCGCGCTGCCCCAGCCCCCGCAGCCGCGCGACCTCGTGGGGGTCGAGGTCGGCGAGCGAGGCGTCGGGGGGCACGACCGCCGTGTAGTCCTGCTGCGGGGTGGGTTCGCTCTGCGCGGGCGTGACCGGGACGAGGTGCGCCCCGTCCCAGGCCAGGACCGCCCCGTCCGGTGCGGCGAGCACATAGGGGGCCTGCGGCACGAACACCGCGAGCACCCGCGCCCCCCCCGGCTGGCGGTGGTGCTGCACGTTCACGGTCAGCCGCCCGCCCGACAGCTCGAAGATCGCGTGCGTGACCATCAGGGGGTGCAGCTCGCCCGCGTCCCGTTCCCCGGTGGCGTCGGCGCCCACGAGGACCGTCCCGCCCCGCGCGTTCGCCAGCCCGACCGCGTACCGCGCGAGTTCCTGCGGGGTCACGTCCAGCGGCAGATGCACGCACGCCGGCCCCGGCGGGGGCAGCACCCCGAGGGGGGAGATCGCGTTGGGGGATTCGGCCGTCACAGGGCCGGAGTATACGCGGGGAGGCGGGAAAGGCGCTCAGGGCCGGAGTGTGGGGGAGACGGGCTCCACCCGCCGCACCCAGCGCCGCTCCACGCCCACGATCCTCTGCCCGTCCAGCCAGACCAGGGCGGCCCGCCGTCCCGTGCCCCACAGCACCGCCGCCTGCCCGAAGTCGGCACCCCAGGCCGCCGCCTGCCTCAACCGCGCCCCGGGCACGAGCAGCGCCTCCTCCCGCCACTCGCCCTCGCCGTTGTGGGCGGGGAGGGGGGAGAGTCCGGCGGCCCGGACCCGGGTGAGCAGGGCCTTGGCGGCCCAGACATTCGCCTCCTCCGGCACCCGCCGCCCTCCCGGATTCCAGGCGGTGACGATGGCCCACTCTCCCCGCGCCCAGGTGGGAGCAGGACTCCTTTCCCCGGCCAGCCGGACACGCTCTCCCGCCGGGCCGTAGGTCGTGTCCAGGAAGGCGGCGCGCAACTCCTCCCTCAAGGGCGGCTGACGACGGCATCCACGTTGAGCACCTGCATGTCCTTGAACCGCAGGGCCAGCTTGACGCGCTGCCCGGTGCGGAAGGCCCCGCTGACGGCCACCCGGTAGGGGGTGCCCGTGCCCACCAGCAGGGCGCCCGGCACGGGAATGGTCGGCACGACCGCGCAGCGCGGCGTGCATTTCAGCAGCCGGGCGCGGCCCCCCCCGCTCCACACGCCCGTCAGCTCGTCGGCAGGTCCCGCCACGATGCGCCCTTCCAGCACCGCCCCGCCGAACGAGGGCCGCAGGCTGAGCTGCGCCGAGGGCGCGCGTGCGGCCCAGGCTCCCCCCACCACCGTGAGGAGCGCCGCCAGACCCGCCCGCCTCATTCGCCTTCCTCCCCGTCCTCGCCCGGGCCCTCCGCCGCGTCCACGTCCGTCTTCATCAGCTCGCGCAGCACGCTCGTGGCGAAGGAGCCCTTCGGGAGGGTAAAGGCCACGGTGTAGCCGTCCTCCTCGGGCTGGACCTGGGCGCCCTCGGGAAAGATGCGGGTGAGGCGGCGGTCCCCCCGGCGGGAGGCGAACACCTCCGGCGTCAGGCCGAAGGTCGCCAGCGCCCCCCGCTCCAGCTCGCCCGCGTCGAGGGTGAGGGGCTTGGTCTTCTTCCCGAAGAGGGTTCCGGTCGCGCTCACCTCGCCCCGCTGCGCCCGGGGCGTCTCCACCTCGGCGTCCTCGACGAGGAAAACGCCGCCCGTGTCGTGCTTCTTCGCCATGTCCCCCGCCAGCAGGCGGTCGAAGAGGCCGCGCTCGAGCCGCAGGCTCAGAAAACGGTTGAAGACGAGGCTCTGCACCGAGGTCGTCAGGAAGCGGCGCACCCGGGGGTCGCGCAGCCGGGACTCGCCGCGCAGGACCCGCAGCCCCTCCTCGGCGTTCAGCCCGTGCAGCCCGAAGCGCTGCGGCCCGAAGTAGTTCGGCACGCCCTTGGCAGTGAGCAGGGTGAGTGTCGCCGCCGCCTGGTCCGCCTTTCCCGCCGCGTCCCGCACCCGCACCACAAAGCGGTTGCCGCGCAGGTGCCCCAGCCCCAGCTTGTTGCCGTGGCGCCGGGTCTCCAGGATCCGCACGCCCTCCAACTGAAAGGCGGGCAGGCGCTCCTCGAACTTTCCCGGCAGGCTGATCCACTGGGTCGTGACGGCGTGGCGATCCTTGAGCCCCGCCACTCCCACGTCCCGGTCCCGCACCCCGAGCTGCGCGCCCAGCTCCCGCAGCACGTGGGCGGTGGTGTGCCCCGTCTTTTCCAGGAGCACGAAAAGATGCTCGCCCTCGCCCGACAGCCCGTAGGCGGGCACTTCCTCCACCCGGAAATCCTCCGGCCCCGCGCGCAGACGGCCGCCCGTTCCAGGCGTATCCGTCAGCGCGGCGAGCGCCGACCACTCGAACACCAGACTCACGATGAGGCCCACCATACGCCCGCCGGGGGCCGGGAGGGGTGAGAGAACCCCCTCTGGCCCTCAGACCGGCTTGCCCTGATTCCCGCACACCCAGTTCCCGAATGGTCGGGTGGCCCCAGGCCCGCGGGCGGTCCCTCGCCGATCCTGCCGACAATGACGCAGGTGGACTCGCTCATCGTCCATCGCCGCCAGTCGGTGCCAGTCGGTCTTCTTTGCCTTCCGCTCTCGTGCGCAGTGGCGCCAGTGCGCTCACCCATTGTCTGCAACTCACCGCAATCTCGGATCAGTTCAGCACCCGTTGCCCCGCGTATGCCTGCGGGGTCCAGTCCGCCCGGAAGAGGCACGGCCCGGCGCGGCCATCCCCCGGCACGTACCACACCCGCACGCCCCCCGCGCGCTCGCTGAGCGGCAGAAAGGCGCTCTGCCCAACCGCGAGGGTGTTCAGGGGCGTGCCGCCCTCGGTCCGCACCCGCAGCCAGGCATTCACCCCGGACGGCGACCAGCCCGCCAGCCGCAGCGGCCCATTCGACACGTTGACGAGCCGCGCCCCCCGCTCGGTCAGGGTGACACTCAGGTCGGGCCACTCGGGAAGCTGGACCCGGGCGAAGCGCACCTCCAGTCCGGGTGGGCGCGGACGGCTCCGCTCCCGGTACAGCCCCGCCGAGAGCAGCCCCCCCAGCCCGGCCAGGAGCGCCGCCAGCGCGAGCGTGACCGAGACCCCGGCGCCCGCCGCCGTGCCGCCCCCGGCGGCGACCAGCGCCAGCAGCGCGAGGCCGCACAGCACGCCCACGAGCGGCCACGCCCAACCCGGGCGCTCCCGTGCCGGGCGGAAGGCCCCCGGCCAGAACTCGGCGAGGAGCAGCGCCGCCGCCCCCAGGCCGAACAGGGCGGGCACGTCGGCCAGCGGCGCCGCCCATAGCAGGGCGAGGCCCGGCACGGCCCACCACGACACGCGCGGCGACCAGCGGTGCCGGGCCTCGCGAGCCACCCGCCACAGCCAGTACCCCGCGATCAGGGCGAGCGCCAGGGCGTAGGGCGGCGTGATCCGCGAGACCGGCAAGAGATGCAGCCAGGGCTCCACGGCTCAGCCAACCCTGCCCGTCGCCCCCGGCTGGCCGTGCCGGGCGACCTCGAACGCCAGGTGGCCCAGTTCGTCCCGCAGCAGGCCCTCCCAGGCGGTGCGCACCGCGTTCAGGCTGCCGGGGAGGGCGAAGAGCAGCGTGCCCCCCGCCAGCCCCCCGACCGCCCGGGAGAGCATGGCCGCGCCCCCCACCTCGCGGTAACTGAGCATGCGGAAGAGTTCGCCGAAGCCGGGCATGGGCTTGGTGAGCAGCGACTCCACGACGGGAATCGTCACGTCCCGCCCGGTGATCCCGGTGCCGCCGCTGGAGAGCACCACCGTCGCCTCCCGCATGAAGTCCTCCAGCGCGGCGCGAATCTCGGGCGCCTCGTCCCTCACGATCCGGTAGCCCACGACCTCGTGCCCCCCGGCCCGCAGTTCGGCGAGCAGGTAGCCCCCGCTGGTGTCCGTCTCCTCGGTGCGGGTGTCGCTCACCGTCAGGACCGCCACCCGCACGGACCGGGGCGCGGCGGCGTGGTGCGCGGTGGCTGGGCTCGCGGTCTGCGGGGGCGGGGCGTCCGTCATGTCCGGCACGATACGCCCGCCCGCCGGGGGAGAGGTGGGTTTCCCTTACCCTCGGGGAAAAGTTCCCTGCATGGGAGTTCACATTTGGCCCCTATACTTGCCCCTGTGAAGCCCATCGGCCCCTACGTGGCCGCGCGCGACCTGACGGGCGACCGGCCTGACGGAGCGGTGCGGACGCTGCGCGCGACCGACCGCCTGACCGGGATGCCGGTACTGCTGCACGTGCTTCCGCACGCCGCGCCCCTGCCGAAACTCCCCGCCCACCCCGCGCTGCTGTCCCCCAGCGAGGGCGGCATCGACGGCGACACGGCCTACGTGGTCACCGAACTGCCGCCCCACGCGCTTCCCGTCTCCGACCCCCTGCTCGCCGCGCGGGGGGCGCTGGCGGGCCTGGCCGCCCTGCACGAGGCGGGCCTGACCCACGGGGGCGTGAGCCCCGCGCAGCTCTGGAGCGTGGACGGGCGGGTGGCCCTGGCGGGGGCGGGCCTGCCCTGGGGCGAGGAGGCCACGCCCGCCCGCGACCTGCGCGACCTGGGGGACACCCTGCGGGCGCTGGGCGGGATTCCCCCCGTCCTGCGGGACGCCCCCGATGGGGTTACCGCCCGCGACCTCCTCGCCCGGCTGGACGCGGCTCTCCCGCCGGAACCCGCCCGCAGGCCCGGTCCCACCTCCCGCCCGCCGGTCACGCCGACGGAACCCAGAGAGGCTTCCCCGCCTGCGCCAGCCCAGGAGGACGCGACCTCCGTGCCCGTCCCCGTGCCCCCGTCCACCCCGGTCGTTCTGGCGGCGGCCCCACCTGGCCCCGTGCAGGTCGGCGCGGTGGAGGCCACAGGCGAGGCGTCGCCGTCCCCCGCTCCCGCCGAGGTGACCGCCGAACCGGCCCCGAAGGAGGAGCAAAGCCCCGCTTCCCCGGTCAACCCCACCCCTTCCCGGACCACGTCGGGCCGTGTCCCCCCCCGGCGGGTGACGGGTGAGCCGGTCCGCATCGCCTGGGACGCCGACGGCACCCGCCACGTCGTGAAGCCCGGCCCGGTTGCCCCCGCGGCCCGCCGCCGCGCCCCCGGCTGGCTGCTGCCCCTGCTGGCGCTGCTCCTGCTGCTGTTGGTCGCCGGGGTGTGGTGGGCGCGGCGGTCTGCCCCGACCTCGACCATGGCGCCCACCACAGCCGTCGCCGCTTCCGGGCCGTGCTGCGAGGTTCGCTTCGCGGTGCGCGGCGTGGAGGGCGTTGCCGTGCGCTTGAGCGTCCTCTCCGCGCCCCGGGGTGCGGGCGTGAGCCGCGGCCAGGAGGTGGGTCAGGCCCCGGGCGTGGTCCGCCTGCCACAGCCGGGCGACTACACCCTGCGGGTGACCGCCGAGGGGTACACCCCCGGCACCGTAAGCGTGACGGCGCCCAGTAACGTTCCCGTCCAGATCAACCTGACGCCCTGAACGGCAGGCGGCCGTCCCGCCCTTCCTGACCAGCCCGCGCGGACACCCCTGGTCCTCCCCGTGACACAATCGGCCCCGTGAGTGTCGTCATCCTCGACTTCGGCAGCCAGTTCACGCGCCTGATCACCCGGCGCCTGCGCGAACTCGGCGCGTACAGCGTGATCCTCCCGGGCACCGCCAGCCTGGAGCGCATCCAGCAGGAAAACCCCCAGGGCATCGTCCTCTCGGGCGGCCCCAGCAGCGTGTACGACGCGAACGCGCCCCGCCCCGCCCCCGGCGTCCTCGACCTCCCGGTGCCCATCCTGGGCGTGTGCTACGGGATGCAGTTCCTCGCGCACGAGGCGGGGGGCGACGTGCGGCGCGCGGGCAAACGCGAGTACGGCAAGGCCGACCTGACCCGCTACGGCGGTCAGCTCTTCGGGGGCATTCAGGGCGAGTTCGTCGCCTGGATGAGCCACAGCGACTCGGTGACCCAGCTTCCGCGCGGTTACGAGGTGGTCGCGGAGACGGAGGACACGCCCGTGGCGGCCATCGAGAACCCGGTGACCCGGCGCTACGGGGTGCAGTTCCACCCGGAGGTCGTCCACACGCCCAAGGGCGGGCAACTGCTGGCGAACTTCCTCGACATCTGCGGGGTCAGCCGCGACTGGAACGCCGAACACATCATCGACGAGCTGATCGCGGACGTTCAGGCGCAGGTCGGTGATGGTCGGGTCCTCCTCGCCATCAGCGGGGGCGTGGACTCCAGCACCCTCGGGCTGCTCCTCGCGCGGGCTATTGGCGACCGGCTCACCGCCGTCTTCATCGACCACGGCCTGCTGCGGCTGGGCGAGCGGGAACAGGTGGAGGCGGCGCTGCGGCCCCTCGGCGTCAACCTCGTCACGGTGGACGCCCGCGCGGAGTTCCTGGGCGCCCTTCGCGGCGTCTCCGACCCCGAGCAGAAGCGCAAGATCATCGGGCGCGAGTTCATCCGGGCCTTCGAGCGCGAGGCCAGAAAGTACGGCCCTTTCGACTTCCTCGCGCAGGGCACCCTCTACCCGGACGTGATCGAGTCGGCGGGCGGCCTCTCGGCGGACAAGTCGGGCGCGGCGAACATCAAGAGCCACCACAACGTCGGCGGCCTGCCGGAAGACCTCGCCTTCCAGCTCGTCGAGCCCTTCCGCACCCTCTTCAAGGACGAGGTGCGGGAGATCGCGCGGCTGCTGGGTCTTCCCGACCAGATTCGGATGCGCCACCCCTTCCCCGGCCCCGGCCTGGCGATTCGCTGCCTGGGCGAGGTCACCGAGGAGAAGCTCGCCATCCTCAAGCGGGTGGACGACATCTTTATTTCGGGGCTGCGCGAGTTCGGGCTGTATGACGGCTGCTCGCAGGCCCTCGCCATCCTGACGCCCATCCAGTCGGTCGGCGTGATGGGCGACGAGCGCACCTACTCCTACACCGCCGCCCTGCGCGCCGTGACCACCGACGACTTCATGACCGCCGAGTGGGCGCGGCTGCCCTACGACTTCCTTGCGACTATGAGTAACCGCATCGTCAACCACGTCCACGAGATCAACCGCGTGGTGTACGACATCACCGGCAAGCCGCCCGCCACCATCGAGTGGGAGTGAGGGCCATGACGGACAACGCCGGGCAGAAACCGGAACTCGACGGGGAGACGCTGGAATACATCCAGGCCGTGTTCGACCTCGTGCGCCTCGGGGACGCGGCGCGGCTCGCCCCCCTGCTGGACCGGGGGTTGCCCCCCAACCTGCTCAACCAGCGGGGGGACAGCCTGCTGATGCTCGCCTGCTACCACGGCCATCTGCAGGCCGCGCGGGAGCTGCTCAAACACGGGGCCGACCCCGAATTGCGGAACGACCAGGGGCAGACGCCGCTGCTGGGGGCCGTGTTCAAGGGGAACCTCCCGATGGTGCGCCTGCTCCTTGACTACGGGGCCGATGTGGAGAGCGCGGGACCGGACGGGCGGACGGCCTTGATGATGGCGGCGATGTTCAACCGGACGGAGGTGGTCGAGTTGCTGCTGGAGCGCGGGGCCGACCTTCACGCCCGGGACGCACGCGGTCTGTCGGTCCTCGACTCGGCGCGGACGATGGGGGCGCCCGATACTGCCGCCCAGGTTGAAACTTTGCTGGGGCAGACGCCGGAGCGGTAGGGGAAGTGGGGACGGTTCTAAGGGCTACGCCTTGGGAACTTCAGGTCTGCCCTTAGCTCGGCTGCGACCGAGAACACAGCCTTGATAATTCTTGAGCTTGATTGGGCTAGCTTGGGAGCCATGCGGCGTCCACAACCTGTGCGCTTCCCCCTGGAGGAGTTATGGGACGAGCGAGGTTTGGTCAGTAGGTCTTGCGAAGGCGAACTGGGAACCGAGGCGATCCGGGCTTTGCTCAAGCGTGGACAGGTACGGTTCGCGGTAGCAGATGTAGGAGTGCCTTTGCAGTGGGTGCCGAGCAACACCTGTTACGCGTTCTGGAAGGATGAAGTACAACCTCGTCTCATTGAGCCTTCTGTGGCCGAGCAGGGTGTGGCCCTCAAGGATTTGCCGGGCGAGTACGGCTACTCGGCTTCGATTTGGCAGTCGAACACAATTCCTGTCGTGCTGCTCCAGAAATGGCATTGACTCAGGCCTTCCAGAGCTGTTCTCAAATTGTTAAGGCGTAGATACCCGCACGAAATGCTCCACCGTCGGGAACGGGTCGTAGAAGTGGTGCAGCAGCGAGCGCCATTCCTGATACCCGGCACTTCCCCGAAAGCCGACCGTATGATCCTCCAGCGTCTCCCACCAAACGAGGAGGGCGTACTTGTGGTCGTCCTCCAGACACTTGTGAAGCTCGTGCCGGACGTACCCGCCCACCCTGGAGATGATGGGCTCGGCGCGGGCGAAAGCGGACTCGAACGCACCGGTCTGACCTGGGCGAACGTTCAGCAGCGCTATTTCCAGAACCATGGACTCTCCTCAGGGGGAAGAGGCGATGGAGTCCTCCCCCGCCCCTTCTCCACGGGCATCCGACTCACCTCACCGCTTCAGGAGGGCGTGTCTACGCCGCGCACCAGGACAAGCTGCCCGGTCGCCATCTGCTGCCGCAAGGGGCGAATGCGCTTGTACCCCTCCGACTCGTACCACGCGCGGGCCTGCTCCGCCGACGGAAAGGCGATGACCACGACCCGGCCCGGCGCCTCGCCCTCCAATGCCTCGGGCTGACCTCCCCGCACAAGAAACTGGCCGCCGTAGGGTTCGAGGGTCGCGGGCACCTGCTGGGAATAGGTGGGGTAGCCCTCGGGGTCGTGTACGTCAATCAGGCCGATCACGTAGGCGCTCATGCTTCCTCCTGAACTTCCGGGCTGATCGCTCTGCACAAAGAGCGAGAAGGCGGAGTTTCCCCCACCTTCTGCCCTCCATCCCCGGTTACACCGTGGTCTGGCTCACCTGGCGGCTCTTGCCCATTCCGGCGACGACCTGATTAATCACACGCAGCCACGCGCGGGCCGAAGCCTCGACCACGTCCGTCGCCACTCCAGTTCCGTGCAGCGTCGTCTCCCCGTACCGGGCGCCGATGCTGACCTCGCCGAGCGCGTCGCCGCCGCCCGTGACGGCCTGAATGCGGTAGCTCTCCAAGACGGGAGTAATGCCCGTGATGCGGTTGATCGCCTGGAAGGCGGCCTCCACCGGCCCGTCGCCGTGCGCCGTCGCCTCGACTGATCCGTCCGGGGTCTGGAGGCGGACGAAGGCCACCGGGGTCATGTTCATGCCCGAGGTGATCTGGAAGCCCTCCAGCGTGAAGGTCTGCGGCACGTCGCTGCGGCTCTCCACCAGGGCGCGCAGGTCGTCGGCGTAAATCTGCCCCTTGCGGTCGGCCATGTCCTTGAAGCGGGCGAAGAGGTGCTTGACCCGCTCCTCGTCCACCGTGTAGCCCAGATCGGTCAGCGCCTTGCGGAAGGCGGCCCGGCCCGAGTGCTTGCCCATGACGAGGACGGCGGCCTCGCGCCCGACGATCTCCGCGTTCATGATCTCGTAGGTCTCGCGCGCCTTGATGACCCCGTCCTGGTGGATGCCCGACTCGTGCGCGAAGGCGTTGTCGCCCACGACGGCCTTGTTGGGCTGAACCGGCATCCCACTCAGGCGGCTCACCATCCGGCTGGAGCGGTAGAGTTCGCGGGTGCGGATGCCCGTCTCGAAGCCGTAGTGGTCGCGGCGGGTGTGAAAGGCCATGACGATCTCCTCCAGGCTGGCGTTCCCCGCCCGCTCGCCGATGCCGTTCACCGTGCACTCGATCTGCCGCGCCCCGCCCTCCGCCGCCGCGATGGAGTTCGCCACCGCCATCCCCAGGTCGTCGTGGCAGTGGGCCGAGAGGATCACGTGAGCGGGCAGTTCGGCCCGCAGGTAGGCGAACAGGGCGCGCATCTCCTCGGGCGTGGTGTAGCCCACCGTGTCGGGCACGTTGATCGTCGTCGCGCCCGCCTCCACCGCCGCCCGGAAGATGCGCGCCAGGAACTCGCGCTCGGAGCGGGTGGCGTCCTCGGCACTGAATTCCACATCGTCCACGAAGGAGCGGGCCAGGCGCACGGCCTCGACCGCCCGCTCGACCACGGCGCCCGGCTCCAGCCCCAACTTCTTCGCCATGTGAATCGGGCTGGTGGCGATAAAGGTGTGGATGCGGGGCTTTTCGGCCAGCTCGACCGCCCGCGCCGCCGCCTCGATGTCGGCCCGGTTGGCGCGGGCCAGCCCGGCGATGATCGGCCCCCGGACCTCCCGCGCGATGCGGCTCACGCCCTCCAGGTCGCCGGGGGAGGCGATGGGGAAGCCCGCCTCGATCACGTCCACGCCCAGACGGGCGAGCTGGTGGGCGATCTCCAGCTTCTGGGTGTGGTTCAGCGCCACGCCCGGCGACTGCTCCCCGTCGCGCAGGGTGGTGTCGAAGATGCGGATACGCTGGCCGTCGGCGGGTTGCTGGGTCATGCGGGACTCCTGGGCGGGCGAGAGGGGAGGGCGACAAAGAAAAGCCCCGGAGGGTGGTTCCTCCGGGGGGTTCGGGCAGGCTCCTTGGCCGCTCACTCCACCGGAGGAACGCCAAGAAGAAGCAGGCCGAACGGATTCATGGCGCAACTGTAACGGCAGGGGGCTCCCCGGGCAAGGGGAGTCGTCTACACCAGCCGGGCTACAGCAGCCCCGCCTGCCTCAATTCGTCGCGCAGGGCGGGGAGGCGGGGTTGCCGCTCGATGACCGCCCGGACCTGCTTGGCACTGGCCTCACGCCCGATGAGCGCGGGAAGTCGGGTCAGAATCTGCGCGGCCTCGTGATACCCATTCCGGTTGCGGAGGTCAATGTGAAGCTGCGCGGCCCGCATGATCAGCGGCACGGCCCGCTCCGCGCCGAGCTGTCCGGCCAGGGTCAGGAGTTGACGCACGGGCACAGTGTCCCGTTCCTCCGCCAGCCGCAACGCCTCCTCCGTCAGCCCCTCGCGCAGCAGCAGGTCCATCAGGACTTCGGTGTGCCTCTTCTGGCGCCACAGCCGCAAGGTGATCTCCGACCGTTCTTCTTGCCAGTCCGGGCTCACGTCTTTCAGCGAGATCAGCCACTCCGGGCTGGGGGACTTCAAGACGATCTCGCGGGCCAGGGCGTGCGCTTCCTGCTTGCGTCCGGTCGCCACGTACCGCTCGAAGAGCCAGCGGCGGGTCTGCCCCTGCTCCAGGCCCTCCCGCGCCAGGGCTTCGAGGAGGGGAAGCTGGCCGTGCGCCGCGAACATGGGTTCCAGTTCGGGGAAGTGGGCGCGCCGCCCGGCCTCACGCACCGCCCGCCGCACGTCCTCGGTTCGCCCGCGTTCGAGCAGAAAATTCAGCAACTCACCGAGATCGCCGCTCGCGCGCAGGAGGGCCTCGGCCTCCTCGTCGCTCAGGTTGTCCGCCGTCAGGTGGTAGAGGGCGCGGGCGTACCCCTGCCGGACGTACTCCGAGCGTTCCCCTTTCACGAGGGTGCGGAGCAAGTTCAGCAGGGAGGCCCGCTCGTCCTCCCGCAGCGCCCCCACGAGGTCGGAGAACGCCCCGCCCTCCACATCCCACCGCCCCGACGCGACCTCGCTCTGGACGGCCTCGAAGGCGTCCTCGCGGGCCCCCTCGTCCAGCTTGCCGCTGACGAGCAGACGCTGCACCGCCGCCAGCGCCCGCGCCTGAAGGTCGTCCAGTCCCCAGTCGAAGTCCTCGTCGTAGGTGTCCTCCACCCCGTCCAGCACGGCGAGGTAGGTGTCGAGGAGTTGCCCCGCCCAGGCCGCGTCCAGCGCCTCCAGATTCTCCAGCAGGGCGTCCGCCCCCTCCAGCACGAGATCGATCGCCCCGGTGTCCGGCCCCTCGCCCTCGTGGTCCCAGTCGGGGGTGTAGGTGCGGCGGATGGCGTCGAAGGCGGCCTCGATCTGCTCACGGGCACTCCCGGCGGGCGCACTCCGGGCCGAACTCGCGTACACCAGCGCCTCCAGCTCCGGCGCCCGGTCGAGCATCCGGGCGATCAGGCGGTGGAGTTCGGGCACGCTCAGGCCGGAGAGCGCCTCCGAGAGTTCGGGGACCCCGGCGAAAGCGCGCGGGTCCTCCACCGCCCGGGCGAGCAGCGCCGCGACGTGCTTGCAGTGGCCGCCCCCTCCCACCGGGCAGGAACAGCGGGCCGACACGACCTCGCCGCCCTCCAGCGTGGCGCGCACCTGATACGGCTCCTGCCCGTAGGCCGTGCCGCGCAGCACCGTCGCCGCCCCCTCTGGCCGCGCGCTCAGCCCGGTCAGGCCGCGCACGTAGGACTGTCCCTTGCGCCACTCGTGTTCGCCGCTCCAGGCCAGGGCGTCCTGACGGCGCAAGGAGAAGGTGGTCATGGGGCCATGCTACGGGGGTATCTGCGAGTCTGGTGCCCCTCCCACGGGGTGAGCGTATCGTGAGGGGGAGGTGCCCATGGACGAGTCCACCTCGCCGTTCTGGCCGGGCGTCCCCCGCGCGGGGGGAGTGCCCGCCCACCTCGTGCCGCTGGTGGGGCGCGGGGAGGAACTCGCGGAACTCGCCGCGCTGCTGCGGCGGGAGGACGTGCCGCTGCTGACCCTGAGCGGCGCGGGGGGGACGGGCAAGACGGCGCTCGCGCTGACCCTGGTAGGGGCGCTCGCCCCCGACTTCCCGGACGGGGTGGCGGTGGTGTCGCTGGCGGCTGTCCGGGCCGACGCACCCCTCGCCCCCGTAGTGGCCCGCGCCCTGGGGTTGAAGGACGGGGCGGCGGAGCCCCTGGCGCGCGTGCGAGAGTTCCTGCGTGGCAGGCGTCTGCTGCTCCTGCTCGACAACGCCGAGCACCTGCCCGGGGTGGGGGAACTCGCGCAGGACCTGCTGCGGCACGCTCCGCACCTGACGGTCCTGGTCACGAGCCGCGTGCCCCTGGGAGTCTCGCTGGAGCGGGACTATGCCCTGGGGCCGCTCGCCCTGCCCCCACCCGGGGCGACCTTCGGGGAGCTGGCCGCCGCCCCGTCGGTCGAGCTGTTCCGGCGGCGGGCGCGGGCGGTGCGGCGCGACTTCACGCTCACGCCGGAGAATGCGCCCGCCGTGGCCGGGGTCTGCGCCCGGCTCGACGGGCTGCCGCTGGCCCTCGAACTCGCCGCCGCGCATGCCCGCACGCTCTCCCCGGAGGCGCTGCTCGGGCACCTGCACCCCAGCCTGCCCCTGCTGTCCGGCGGCCCGGCCGACCGCCCCGAGCATCAGCGTTCCGTCCGGGCGACCATCGCCTGGAGCGAGGCCCTGCTGCCGGACCCGGCGCGCGCCGTGCTGCGCGCCCTGGGTACGTTCGTGGACGGGGCCGACCTGCCCGGGGTGGCCGCCGTGACCGGCCTGGCAGAGGGGGAGGCGCTGGCCCGGCTGGAACTCCTGGTGAGCCACGGGCTCGTCCGGCCCGGCGAGAACCCGGACGGCACGCCGCGGTTCGGGCTGCTGGAGACCATCCGGGAGTACGCCCTGGAGCGGCAGGAGGCCCTGAGCGAGACGGCCAGTTGGCAGGCCCGGCACGCGCGGCATTTCCTCGCCGTGGCGCTCACCCTGGACCGGGAGGTGTGGGGCGAGCGGCAGGGGGCGGCCCTCGCCCGGCTGGAGCGCGAGCACGGCAACTTCCGGGCCGCCCTCGCCTGGGCGCTGGACCACGCCGCCCCCCTGGGCCTGCGGCTGGCCGCCGCGCTGGGCAACTTCTGGAGCGTCCACGGCCACCTCACGGAGGGCCGGGGCTGGCTGGAGCGGGCCCTGCGCCTGCCCGGGGACGAGGTCGCCCGCGCCCACGCTGCCTACGTCGCCGGGGAGATGGCGCGGATGCAGGGGGACCACGCCGAGGCCGAGCGGCACCTGAGGGAAGGGCTCGCCCTCGCCCGTGCCCGGGGGGACCGGCTGGAGGCGGCTGCGGCCCTCAACTCCCTCGGGGTGCTGGCCCACAACGCCGCCCGGCCAGAGGAGGCCCGGGCCTTCCTGACGGAGGCGCTGACCCTGTGGGAGGAGGAGCCGCGGGACTTCGGGCGGACCACGCCGCTCTTCAACCTGGGGCGGCTGGAGCTGTACTGGGGGGACGCCCAGGACGCCCTCCCGCTCCTTTCCCGGGCGCTGGCCTTCTGGCGCGAGCGCGGGAACCGGCACGGGATGGGGTACGCCCTCTACAGCCTGGGCCGCGCCCACCTGGAACGGGGGGACGCGGAACGCGGCGAGGCGCTGCTGCGGGGGAGCTTGACGTTGCGGGAGGCCATCGGCGACGAGCGGGGGGTGATCGCCTCCCTGACCGCCCTGGGGCTGGAGGCCACCCTGTGGGGGGAGCTGCCCGCCGCGTTCCCGCTGCTGGGGCAGGCCCTCTCCCGCGCCGTCCGGCTCGGCCACCGCCGCAACGTCGCCGAGGCGCTGGAGGACTTCGCCGCGCTGGCGCTCGCCTGGGGCGAGGCGGCCCGGGCGGTGCGCTGGGTGAGTGCGGCGCGGGCCGTGCGGGAGGGGGTGGGGGCGCTCCCCGCCCCGCTCGACGGGCGGCAGATCGAGCGCACCCTCCGGCGCGCCCGGGCGAAACTCAGCCGCGCGGCCTCCGCCCGGGAGTGGCAGGAGGGCGCTCTGCTCGGCCTGGGGGCGGCCGTGGCCGAGGCCCTGCAATGGCGCCCCACCCCGGCCCCGGTCCGCGCGACGGCCGGGCTGACCCGCCGGGAGCAGGAGGTGCTGCGCCTGATGGCCGCCGGGCACAGCAACCGCGAGATCGCCCGCGCCCTGGAGGTGAGCGAGAAGACGGTCGCGCGGCACGGCGAGAACCTGTTCAACAAGCTCGGGGTCAACTCCCGCGCGGCGGCCACCGCCCTCGCCGTGCGCGAGGGGCTGGTCTGACGGGCGGTGAGGTGGGGTGGTCCCGGAAGCCGAGCAGGCCGACCCCGCAGAGAAGCCACCCCGCCTCTGGGTAATTCACCCGATGCGGGGTGGGAACCCCGGGGCGCACCGTGGGGACGGAGGTGACCCATGAACGGCAAGTTCCGCCTGCTCGCCCTGTCCGCCCTCGCGTCCCTCGCCCTCGCCCAGACGCCCGGCCTGGTCGCCACGGTCTTCACCACCACCCTGGGCGAGGCGAACGTGAAGACGCCGGAGGTGTCCACCGGGGAGCTGCGGCAGATTCTGGCGGACGGGAGCGCCCTGGTGCTCGACGCGCGGCCCCACCTGGAGTGGGCGATCAGCCATATCCCCGGCGCCCTCAACGTCGCGCGCAAACCGGGGGTGAGTGACAGCCAGTACGTCAGCGACGTGCGGGAGATCGAGCGGCTCGTCGCGGGCAACCGGGGCCGGGCGCTGGTGCTCTACTGCAACGGCCCGATGTGCGGCAAGAGCAAGCGCCTGAGCGAGGACCTGCTCGCGGCGGGCTTCACTAACGTGCGCCGCTACCAGCTCGGGGCGCCCATCTGGCGGGCCCTGGGTGGCGTGATGGTCACCGAGCCGGACGGCGCGCGCTACATCGCTGCGAGTGACCGGACTGCGTGGTGGGTGGACGCCCGCGGCGAGGAGGACTTCCGGGCGGGCAGCCTGAACGGCGCCCACCACATCCCCCTGGCCGAGGTGACGAAGGCCAAGGATAACGGCAACCTCCCGATGGAAGACCACAACACGCGCCTGATCGTGTTCGGCAAGGACGCCGGGCAGGCGCGGGCGGTGGCGGAGGAGATCGCCAAGAACGCCTTTCACAACGTCTCGTTCTTCCCCGGAAGCGTGAATGACCTGCGCGCCGCACTCGCCGGACCCTCTGCCCGGGTGCCCCTCCTGGCCGCCCCCCACTGGACACCGCACCTGGAGCCCTGAAACCACGACCGGGGAGCTGTTGCCACACGAAAGCGGTCAGCCTTTCCGAGGGGGAGGGCTGACCGCTGAAAGCTAACGGCCCTTAAACCTCCAGCGCCTGCTTGTTGATGAAGGGCATCTTGTCACGCAGCTCCTTGCCCACCGTCTCCAGCAGGTGATCGCGCATCCTGCGGCGCTGCTCCTGCATATAGGGGAAGCCGCTCTCAGCGTCCTGGATGAAGCTCTGGGCGAACTTGCCGCTCTGGATATCGCCCAGCACGTTCTTCATCGTCGCCTTCGTCTCATCGGTGATGATGCGCGGGCCGGTCACGTAGTCGCCGAACTCGGCGGTGTTGGAGATGGAGTGGCGCATTCCCTCGAAGCCCTTCTCGTAGATCAGGTCCACGATCAGCTTGACCTCGTGCAGCGTCTCGAAGTAGGCGATCTCGGGCTGGTAGCCTGCCTCCACCAGCGTCTCGAAGCCCGCCTGGATCAGGTGCGTCAGCCCGCCGCAGAGAACGGACTGCTCCCCGAAGAGGTCGGTCTCCGTCTCCTCCTTGAAGGTCGTCTCCAGCACGCCCGCCCGGGTGCCGCCGATACCACGGGCGTAGGCGAGGGCGATGTCGCGGGCATTCCCGGTCGCGTCCTGCCCCACCGCGAAGATGCTGGGCATCCCCGCCCCGTCCACGTACACGCGGCGCAGCATGTGGCCGGGCCCCTTGGGGGCGACCAGGAACACGTCCACCCCGGCGGGCGGCTTGATGCGCCCGAAGTGGACGTTGAAGCCGTGCCCGAAGGCGAGCGCCTTGCCGTCCGTGAGGTTCGGCGCGATGCTCTCCTCGTACACCTTCGGCTGCGTCTCGTCGGGGATGAGCAGCATGACCACGTCCGCCTCGCGCGTCGCGTCCTCGATGCTGGTGACGCGCAGGCCCGCCTGCTCGGCCTTGGGACGGCTGGGGCTGCCCTCGCGCAGGCCGACGACCACGTTCAGGCCACTGTCCCGCAGGTTCTGCGCGTGTGCGTGCGCCTGGCTGCCGTAGCCGATGATGGCGATGAGCTTGTCCTCGATGGGGGAGAGGGAGACGTCGCGGTCGTAATACATTTTCGCGGCCATTGGGGGATTCTCCTACAAAGTGTGAGTTGGGGGGGAATGCGGGCTAGGGGAGGGTGCGTCGCGTGAACCCCTCCGGCCCTTCGGGCCACCTCCCCTTGAAAGGGAGGCTAT
The DNA here is from genome assembly GCF_002897375.1 of Deinococcus aerius. Taxonomy (NCBI): domain Bacteria; kingdom Thermotogati; phylum Deinococcota; class Deinococci; order Deinococcales; family Deinococcaceae; genus Deinococcus; species Deinococcus aerius. The sequence goes on from NZ_BFAG01000001.1 coordinate 257,601, forward strand.
GAAGTGCTCCTCAAGCCGTGCTTTTTGGCTCCCTTCTCAGGGGAGCTGTCAGCGAAGCTGACTGAGGGGTCTACGCAGCTAGAACAGATTCGGCACCCCCCGCGCCTTCTCCTCCCTCGGCTCGGCGCTCTCCACCACCGGCCTCAGCGCCTCGGTCTCCCCCTCGTGGTAGACGTGGCTAGGAATATCCGCGTTCGAGCCGCGCGTCAGCGCCACCCGCCCCGTCCGCATCGTCTCCAGAATCCCGAAGGATCGCATCTGCTCGATAAAGGCGGTGATCTTGCCCTCGTCGCCCGTCACCTCGAAGGTGAGCGCGTGACGGCCCACGTCCACGATGCGGGCGCGGAAGTCCTCGGCGATCTGGCGCACCTCCACCCGGCTCTCGGGCGTGATGGCGACCTTCACGAGGACGAGTTCGCGGTCCACGAACTTCTCCAGGCTGTGGTCGATGATCTTGACCACGTCGTGCAGCTTCTCAAGCTGTCGCATGGCCTGCTCGACCACACCGCGGTCGCCGGTCACCACGAAGGTCATGCGGCTGAGGCCGGGGTGTTCGGTCGAGCCGACGCTGAGGCTCCGAATGTTGTACCCGCGCCGCCCGAAGAGGGAGGTGATGCGGGTCAGGACGCGCGGCTCGTCGCGCACGATGGCGGAGACGAGGTGATCTTTGGGGGCGGGGTCAAAGGGGGCCGTCATGCGTTCTTCGCCTCCTCGGCGGCGGCGTTCTTCTCGATGCCGGGGGTGGGGCGGGGGGGTTCGGTCTCGATCATCTCGCTCAGGGCGGCCCCGGCAGGCACCATCGGGAAGACGCCGTGCTCGTTGGGCACCACGATTTCCAACAGCGAACTCTTGGGGTCGTTCAGCCAGGCGTCGATGGCCCCCGGCAGCTCCTCGGCGCGGTCGGCGCGGTAGGCGGGCACCCCGTAGGCATCGGCAAGCTTCAGGAAGTCGGGGTTGGAGTCGCCCAGCCAGACCTCCGAGTAGCGGCGCTCGTGGAAGAGTTCCTGCCACTGGCGGACCATGCCCAGGAACGAGTTGTTGATGATGCAGATCTTGACGTTGCGGATGTCGTACTTCTTCAGGGTGGCGAGTTCCTGGGCCGTCATCTGGAAGCCGCCGTCCCCGGCGATGACGATGCTCCGCACACCGGGCTCGGCCATGCCCGCCCCAATCGCCGCCGGGAAGCCGAAGCCCATCGTGCCCAGCCCGCCCGAGTTGATCCAGCGCCGGGGCCGCTCGAAGCGGGCGAGCTGGGCGGCGAGCATCTGGTGCTGGCCCACGTCCGAGGAGAGGATGTCGTCGGGCCGCAGGCGGTCCACCACCGCCTTCACCGCGTACCCGGCGCCCCAGTGGTCGGGGTCCTGCGTGCGGGTCTTCCACTCGGCGATCTTTTCCCGCCACTCGGGGAGGTCGAGCTTCTGGGCGCCCTCGGCGAGCATCTGGGCGGCCACCCGCGCATCCCCCCGCACCGGCACATGCGTCCGCACGATCTTCCCGATCTCGGCAGCGTCGAGGTCCACGTGGATGATTGAGGCGTTGGGCGCGAAGCCGTTCACCCGGCCCGTCACCCGGTCGTCGAAGCGCAGGCCGATGCCCAGCAGCACGTCCGCCTCGGAGATCGCCCGGTTCGCGGCGACCGAGCCGTGCATCCCGGGCATCCCCAGCCAGAGGGGATCGCTCGCCGGGAAGGCGCCCAGCCCCATCAGCGTCGTGATGACGGGAATATCCCACGCGCGGGCGAGGGCGGTGATCTCTGCCGCCGCGTCAAGCGAGCCGCCGCCGACCATGATGACGGGCTTTTTCGCCGACCGCAGCAACTCACGCGCCCGCTCGATGGCCTCCGGCTTGGGGGCGGGAATCTCGGGCCGGGCGTGGGGGGTGGCGATCTCGCCGTGGTACGGGGCGAGCTGAACGTCCTTGGGGATGTCCACCAGGACTGGGCCGGGCCGCCCGGAGCGCGCGATGCGGATGGCCTCGGCGATCACGCGCGGCAACTCCTCCACGTCCCGCACGACGTAGTTGTGCTTGGTGATGGGCAGGGTAATCCCGGTGATGTCCGCCTCCTGAAAGGCGTCCGTGCCCATCAGGTGCCGCGCGACGTTGCCCGTGATCGCCAGGATGGGCACCGAGTCGAGCATCGCGTCGGCGAGCCCCGTCACGAGGTTGGTCGCTCCCGGCCCCGACGTGGCGATGCACACGCCGATCTCGCCCGTCGCCTTGGCCCAGCCCTCCGCCGCGTGGATGGCGCCCTGCTCGTGCCGCGCGAGGACGTGCCGGACTTCCGGGTAGAAGGTCAGCGCGTCGTACACGGGCATGATCGCCCCGCCCGGGTAGCCGAAAACCGTGCCCACCCCGTGCGCGGCGAGGGTAGCCCACAGCGCCTTGGCGCCCGTCATGTCCTGCTGCGTCATGCCTGCCTCCTCATGGCAAAAAGCCGCGCGCCCCGCTCACCCAGAGGCGACGTGGCGCGTGGTCCGGCTTCCCGGTGGGTGCTGTCCCGATGTTGTCCCTTGCGGCTTCCCATCCCTGCTGCCTCCCTGTCCTCAACGAAAAACCCCCGCCCGGTGGGGGTGGGGGTCTGTGGTACGCGTCCTGCGCTCAGCGTCCAGTTCCCCCGGAGCCAAGAAGTACCACCACGAGAATGGCCTGCGGCGCGTTCATGCCTCCCACCCTACGGGCTCGGCAGCGCGAGGATGGGGGCGCGTCTAGATAGGAAGGGCAGGCGAGGGAAAGCGGGCCGTTCACCAGGTCTCCCCCCCACCGGGAGGAGGCCAGGCCCCCAGCATTCGGCGCAGCAGGATCACTTGCCCGAGGTGAACAGCGTTGTGCAGGGCGTTGACCGTCAGCTCATAGCCCACCGTCTTCTGCCCGTCCACCTGGCGCGACAGGTCCTCCCCGCGCGCCAGGCGTTTCGCCTCCGCCAGCCCGGACAGGAAGGCCCGGCGGACGGTGTCCCAGTCCCCCGGGCCCACGGCAGGCCAGCCCCCGGCGGCGTGTTCGGGCAGGGCTGGCCCCTCACCGCGGACCAGAGCCGCGCTGAACGCCTGCCAGAACTGCATGTGCGCGACGATCTCGGCAACCGTATGCGGCGCCCCCTCGACGCGGCGGCAGGCCAGGTCGGCGCTCAGCCCGTCCAGGGCGCGGCCCGGCGGCACGCAAGCCCCGCCGCCCTCCAGCAGCCGTTCGAGAGCCTGGGGCGCTGGACCCAACAACGCCGCTTCATCCGCTTGCCCGGTCATGCCTCCACTGTAGGGGTGGGAGGATGGCGGGGGCTGAGGTTGTCCGGCCCGGACATAAAAAATGCCCCCACCACTCGGGCAGGGGCACTCTTCAGAGCCTGGCTTTAGCGCCCACTCGGCACGAACTCGCGGTCGCCGTAGTCCTCGCGGCGCGGGCGGTCGTTTCCACCGTCGCGGTCACGGCTCCAGCGGCCCTGGCCGCCTCCCTGACCACCACGGTTGCCGCCGCCCTGATAGCCACCACCCCGGTTGCCCCGGTAGCCACCCTCGTCGCGGTCACGGTAGCCGCGTCCGCCGCCGGAGTTGCCACCCTGACGCCCTTCGCGGCTGGGGGCCTCGAACAGTTCGGGGAGTTCCTGGGCGACTTCCACGCCCACCTCTCCCTCCAGGGGGCTCGCGGCGAGGAGCTTCTCGACGTACTCGCTGGGCACGTCGGCCACCACGCCGCCGCGCCACTGGCGCACCTTGCCCAGGCGGCGGGTATCCACGTCGCTGCCCCGGGCGATCACGGCGACCGCGCGGGCCACGCTCAGGCGCTCGGCGTGCAGGATCAGGGTGGTCAGGCCCTCCTCACCACTCAGCAGGCTGGCCGCCTTGACGGGCTCGGTCACGCCGCTGATCTTGGCCAGCGCCCGGGCCAGCGCCTCCAGCCCCAGCTCGCTGAAGAGCCGCTCGGCCTCGGCCTGGAAGGTCGTGGCGACGCTGGCATCCACCCGGCGGACGAGGTCGGCGCTCGCCTTGGCGCTCGCGGCCTGCACCTCCTTGGGGGTGGGCAGGGGCCGCTCCCGGAACTGCACGCCGGTGCGGTACTCCAGGTTCCGCAGCTCGCGGTTGTCGCGGTCGCCGTACATCACGATGGCGGTGCCGGTACGTCCGGCGCGGCCCGTGCGGCCCGAGCGGTGGATGTAGCTGTCGTGGTCCTGCGGCAGGTGGTACTGCACCACCAGGTCGACCTCGGGGATGTCCAGCCCGCGCGCCGCCACGTCGGTGGCGACCAGGACGCCCACGCGCCCGGCACGGAAGGCCCCCAGCGCCCGCTCACGCTGGCTCTGCGCGAGGTCGCCGTGCAGCGCCTCGGCTTCCAGCCCGCGGTGGATCAGCTCGTTCGCCAGCTCGTCCGCCTCGCGCTTGGTGCGGGTGAAGACGATAGCCTTTTCGGGGTTGTAGACGGTGAGCAGGTCGGCCAGCACGCGGGTGCGGGTGCGGCCCACCTTCACCTTGAGGTGTTCGACGCTCTGGGCGGCCTGGCTCTTGCCCTCGCCCACCATGTCCACGGTGACGGGCTGCCGCAGGTACTTGCGGGCGATGCGGCGGATGTCGTCGTTCAGCGTGGCGCTGAAGAGCATCGTCTGCCGCGTCTCGGGCGTCCGCTGGAGAATGGTCTCGATGGCGTCGGCGAAGCCCACGCTCAGCATCTCGTCCGCCTCGTCGAGGACGGTGTACTGGATGTTGCTCAGGTCCAGGTTCCCGCGCTCCAGGTGGTCGATGATACGGCCGGGGGTGCCCACGACCACGTCCACGCCGCGGCGCAGCGCGCCCTCCTGCGGGCCGTAGCTCGCGCCGCCGTACACGGTGACGGTGGCGAGATGCTGGCCGCTCTTGGAGAATTCCTCCGCGACCTGCTTGGCGAGTTCGCGGGTCGGGGCCAGGATGATGGCGCGCGGCAGGCGGCCCCGCTCGCGGCTGGGCTCGAGATTCTGAATGATGGGCAGCGCGTAGGCCAGCGTCTTGCCGGTGCCGGTGCGGGCACGGCCGATCAGGTCCTTCCCGGCGAGGGTCTGGGGCAGGCTCTCGACCTGGATGGGGGTGGCTTCCACGATGCCGCGTTCGGCGAGACGCGCCGCGAGTTCGGGCGCGATCAGTTGATCAAAGTTCATCTGTAATCCTTTCGGGAAAGTACCCCCGCGAACTACAAACGCCTTCAACCCTGAAAGCTCGTCCTGATGGGGCCCTCTCCAGCCGCCCGGTGGTATCCCGAACGGCGCACGAAGAGAAAGTGTACACGGTACGCCTGGAAATTGCAAGGGGGGAGTGGGGGTCGTGGAGAGAATTCTCGCGCTCCAGGACGGGGAAGAGGGTGTGGCCTCCAGGGCGTGTTGCGAAAGGACGGCGGAGGAACTTCACCCGTGCGAAGCACACTCGGAAACTGTCACCCTGAGCGGAGCGAAGGGACTCCTCCACGCGCTGTAGACCTTGGACCCCCTTGTACTTTTACGCGGGCAGCACTTCCAAGTCCCCCGGAACTGTCCCCCCCAGCGCCACCCAGGCGTTCAGCATGTCCTCTGGGGCGGGCGCGTGCAGGTGCAGCGCCTCGCCCGTCACGGGATGGGGGAGGGTGAGGAACTGCGCGTGCAGCGCGTGGCGCGGGGTAGCCTGGCTCTCCCGACCATAGACGGGGTCACCGAGAATCGGGCTGCCCAGGTGCGCGAGGTGGACGCGAATCTGGTGCGTTCTTCCCGTTCGGGGCTGTGCGCGCACGAGGGCCAGCGTGCGCCCGTGCCCATCGGGATGTGCTGACAGCGGCGTGAAGCGGGTCTGCGCCTCCCGGGCGCCCACCCCTCCAACGGTCATCCTTTGCCGGGCAGTGGGGTGGCGACCGACCGGGGCGTTCACGTTCACCGGCCCCTCCGCCTTCCACGTCCCGGCGGCGATGGCAAGGTAGAGCTTGCGGGTGTCGCGGTCCTTGAAGGCGGCGGCGAGGCGGGCGTGGGCCTCGACCGTCTTGGCGACCACGATCACGCCGCTGGTGTCCTTGTCCAGGCGGTGGACGATGCCGGGACGGTAGCCGTCGGGACCCGTGGCGCCGGGTTGCTCGGGCAGGGTCATGCGGCCCAGCAGGGCATTGACCAGTGTGCCGGAGGTGACCCCGGGGGCCGGGTGGGTAACCATGCCGGGCGGCTTGTTCACGGCGATGAGGAATTCGTCCTCGTACAGCACGTCGAGGGGGACCGTTTCGGGCGCGACGGTCGCGTCCGGGGGAGGGGGCACCCGCACCATCAGCGCCTCGCCCCCTTTCAGCTTCAGGCTGGCCTTCTGGATGACCACGCCTCCGACCTGGACGTGCCCGTCCGCGATCCACCCGGCGACCTGGGAACGGCTCGCCCCCACCAGCTCGGCCAGCACGGCGTCCAGGCGGCCCGGGGTGGCGGTCAGGTGGAGAGGGGCGTCACTCACGGCGGGCAGTGTACTGTCCCCTCCCCCCATCCATACCCCCTTCATCCTCGTTCGGGTGGTAATCCGATTCGGCGTGAACGGGATACAGCCGGGTGAGCCCAGGAAAGCCCGGCGTCCTGAGCGTCCTGCCCCGGCCCCCGCCTCTTTCCCTCCGGCCCCGCCGGTTGTGCCCCCCAAGGAGGACCTCCATGCCCAACATCGGTGTCCCGGAACTGCTCGTGATCCTGATCGTCGCCCTCATCGTGTTCGGCCCGCGCAAGCTGCCGGAACTCGGCAAGAGCCTGGGCCAGGGCCTGCGCGAGTTTCGCAAGTCCACGAGCGCCGTCACGGACGAACTGCGCCGCGGCCTCGATACCCCCGCGCAGGACGTGCCCGTGGCGGTCACCCCCGCCGTTCAGGTGGTCCCCGTTCCCGAGCAGTCGCCCCGGGCCTGAATGACCGCCCCGTGTGAAGGCGTTCCCAGCGCCTGGTCACACGCCCCCCCTCCCGGCCTGTTAGGCTGCCCGCAACTCATGGCAGCCGACCTTCCACCCGTTCAGGAGCCGACCGACGAGGCGCTTATCCGGGCTATGGCCGCCGGGCAGGAGGAGGCGCTGCGGGAACTGCACCGCCGCCACGCCCGGCTGCTCTACTCCCTCGGCCACCGCATGCTGCGTCAGCGCGACGACGTGGAGTCCTGCGTGCAGGACGCCTTTATGAACGCCTGGCGGCACGCGGCCCGCTTCGACCCCTCGCGCGCCAGCGTCAAGACCTGGCTCGTGAGCATCGCGCACCACCGCTTTCTCCAGGAGTTGCGCGACCGCCCCGACGTGGCCCTCGAGCTGGAGGAGTGGGACGCGCCCGTGCAGGCCCCCGACCCCACCGACCGCATCCTGGCGACCCGCGCCGTGCAGGTGCTGGACAAGGCGCAGCGCGAACTGGTTGAACTCGCCTACTACCGCGGCTACTCTCACTCGGAACTCGCGGCCCTGACCGGGCTGCCCATCGGCACCGTGAAATCCCGCCTGCGCGCCGCCCTGGAGAGGATGCGCGGTCACCTGGCGGGGCGGGCGGGACCGGACACCCTGGAAGGAGGTGAGCGCGCATGACCATCGACCCGGAGCAACTGACCGCCTATGCCCTGGGCATCCTTTCCCCGGAGGAGGAGGCCCACGTGAGGGCCGCCCTGGAGGCCAGCCCCGAACTGCGCGCCCAGCTCCAGGCCGAGCAGGAGGCCCTGACCGCCCTCGTCGAGTCCCTCCCCGAGGTCGAGCCCCCACCCGGCGCGGAGGACCGCCTGCTCGCCCGCCTGGCCGCCGAGCGGGAGGCCGAGCCCGCCGCTCCAGCCGTGACCCCCATCGCGCCGCCCGCCCCGGCGCGTCGCCGCACGCCCTGGTTCCCGCTGGCCGCCCTGGGTCTGGCCGCCGCGCTCGCCCTGGTGTTCGTGCTGCGGCCCACCCCCGACCCCTTGCAGCAGTACGCCCGTACGCCCGGCGCCACCACGCAGGCGGTCACGGCGAATGGGGCCGATCTCGGCCAACTCGTGCGCCTGCCCGATGGCCGCGCCTACCTGCACCTGAACCGGCCCGCCGACGCCGGGCGCGTGTACCAGATGTGGCGCATCCAGGCGGGCACGCCCGTCTCCCTCGGGGTGTTCGAGGGCCAGGGCTTCCTGCTGACCGACCTGCCGCCCGGCGCGACTGTCGCCGTGAGCGTCGAGCCGCCCGGGGGCAGCCCCCAACCCACGACAACGCCAATTCTGGTGCAGACGCTGTAGCGCGTTGGATGTCAGGAGAAGACCCCTCACCCCCGGGTAGAGGGGTCAATACGGCGAGGCTCTCAAAAGTTGTCACCCTGAGCGACGCGAAGGGTCTCGCCTGGAGATCCTTCGCCTTCGCTCAGCAGGCTTGTCCTGCCGCGCTCCGCCTTAAAGCCCTTTCCCTGGGGAGACGGTTGGGTGAGGAGTCTCCTATCCCAAGCATCAATCACCCCAAAAAACACCCGGCCCGCCCTGGCAGATCTTACGTCAGGGCGGGCCGTCCTCACGCTCAGCGGGGCGAGGATTCGGTCTTCAAGGGCGGCACCCGCAGCCCGCCGCGACCGTCCCAGCCCTTGAAGGCGTAGAAGCGGCCCGGCTCGCCCGTCCGCAGATAGTCGCTCAGCGGCTCGCGCATGGGGGGGGATTCGAGCAGCTCGATGGCCTGCTCCGGGGTGCAAAAGCGCGCCTCGACGATGAAGCCGTCGGGGTCAGAGGGGTTCAGGAGGCCCTCCCAGGTCGCCTCGAAGGCGACGGCGATGGCCCTTTCTCCCCGGCGCTCGTCCTCGATATGCACGGTGTAGGCCATATGCTTGATGCCGGTGAGCTTCAGGCCCGTCTCCTCCGCGATCTCGCGGTAGAGGGCTTCGAGCAGGGTTTCGCCGGGTTCGACCACGCCGCCCGGCAGGGTGTGGCGCACCCGCCCCAGGCCCTGCCAGTCGTTGCCCACGAGCAGCACCCGCCCGAAGCGGTCGCGCAACACACCCGCCGCCACCAGGAGGTCACGCCGACCCATAGGTCCCCCGCCTGCCGCCCCGGGCCTCGGCCCCGCCCTCGTCCTGCATGGCGAGGAGTTGCCGCTCGCGCTCGTCGCGGGCCAGGGCCGCCACGAGCGGGGCGAGGCCGCCCGCCATCACCGAGTCGAGGGCGAAGTTCTTGGCGTCCCCCTCCAGGCGGTGGTCGGTCACGCGGTTTTGCGGGTAGTTGTAGGTGCGAATCTTCTCAGAGCGTTCCCCCGTGCCGACCTGAGAGGCCCGCGTCTCGCGCTCGCGCTCCTCCCGCGCCGCCCGCTCCCGCTCGGCGAGGCGCGAGGCGAGGACGACCAGCGCCTTCTCGCGGTTCTTGATCTGGCTGCGGCTGTCCTGGCACACGACCACGATCTCGTCCGGGGTGCCCGCCCGGTACACGGCACGGACGGCCGAGTCGGTGGTATTCACCCCCTGCCCCCCCGCCCCCTGCGAGCGGAACACGTCGATCCGCACCTCCGAGGGGTCGAGCTGGACCTCGTTCGCCTCGGCCTCGGGCAGGACCGCCACCGTCACCGTGCTCGTGTGGATGCGGCCCTGCGACTCGGTAGCGGGGACCCGCTGGACGCGGTGAACGCCCCGCTCCCACTTGAAGGCGCGGAAGGCAAATTCCCCCGTCACCTCCGCCACGACCTTGCTCGCGCCGCCCAGGTCGCTCTCGGAGGCGTCGAGGACGTTGAGCTTCAGCCCGGCGCCCTCCGCGTAGCGGGTGTACATCCTAAGCAGGTCCACGGCGAAGAGCCCCGCCTCCGCCCCGCCCGCCCCGGCACGCAATTCGAGGATCACGTCCTTGGCGTCGTCGGGGTCGGTGGGCAGGAGGAGGACTTCCAGCTCGGCCTCGATCCCGGCCAGCCGGGTGGTCAGGGCCTCGACCTCACCGGCTGCCAGGTCACGCATGTCGGGGTCGGCGAGGAGTTCGCGGGCTCCCGCGAGGTCGCGGGTCAGCGCCTCGCGCTCGCGGTAGAGCGTGACGAGCGGCGTGAGTTCGCGGTGGCGGCGGGTCAGGCGGGCGTACTCGCGGGCGTCGGCGAGGGCCGCCGGATCACCCAGCGCCCGCTCCACCATGCCGAATTCCGCCGCCAGTTCCTCCAGGCGGCCCCCCGTCAAACCGGCACCGTCCCCGCGGGCAAAGCCCGACCCCGCCCCGGCACGACCGGCCTTGCCCCCGGTGGGCACAGTCCCGACACGAACAGAATTCTCGACACAGGCAACATGGGGGCAGTCTACCGCCCCCCTCCCTAGACGACCGGAAGGCAGGCAACAGGGTGGGGGGGTTCCCTCTCCCCGAGCGGCGCTACAGTCACGCCCATGCGAACGGTGACGGTGGGCCTTCTGGGCTGCGGGACGGTGGGGCAGCAGGTGCTGCGGCTGCTGGAGAGGCGCAGGGACATTTTCGACAACTTAGGGGTGCGGATCGAGGTCACGGGCGTCCTCGTCCGCGACGCTGCCCGCGAGCGCGACGTTCCGCCCGGCACGCCGCTCACGAGCGACCCCGCCTTCCTGGGGGAGAGCAGCGTGCTGGTCGAGGCGCTGGGAGGTATTGACCATCCCCTCGCCCTGCTGCTGCCGTACCTGCGCTCCGGGCGCCCCGTCATCACCGCGAACAAGGCGCTGCTCGCCGAATGCTGGGACGACCTGCGCGAGCATGCCCTCGCCGGGCGTCTGTACTACGAGGCGTCAGTGATGGCGGGGACGCCCGTGATCGGGCCGATGAGCACGGTGCTGCGGGCGAGCACCTTCACCCGGCTTCAGGCCGTTCTGAACGGCACCTGCAACTACATTCTCACCCAGATGGAGGGGGGCAAGGCCTACGCCGACGCCCTCGCGCAGGCGCAGGCGCTGGGCTATGCGGAGGACCCGCCCACCCTGGATGTCGGCGGCTTCGATACCGCGCACAAGCTCACCGTTCTGGCCCGCTTCTGTGCGGACGGCAACTTCCCGTACTCGGCGGTGGAGGTGCGGGGCATTGAGGACGTGACGCTGGAGGACGTGGCCCAGGCGCGGGCGGCGGGCGAGCGGATCAAGCTGGTCGCCGAGTTGCGGCGCGAGGGCGAGGGGTGGCACGCGAGCGTCTCGCCGCGGCGGCTGCCCGTCACGCACGCCCTGTGCAACGAGGGGGCCAGCCGCAACGCGATGGTGTACGAGGGGGAGGAATGCGGCGCGCTGATCTTCGCGGGGGGTGGCGCGGGGGGCATGGTCACGGCGTCGGCGATGGTGGGGGATCTGCTGGACTGGCTGATTGGGTTTCCGGGGCATGTGCCGCTGCACTGAGTGCTGGGGGAGGTTGTTTCGTGGGGCAGGGCATCTTGTAGCGAGTTGCCCCCACCCCCCAGCCCCCTACCCCCAGAGGGGGCAGGGGGAGCTTTCCGCTGCGCTCGGCAAGGGGCTCGCCCAGTTCGCCTGTGGTCGTGCTTCTCAACGCGCAAGGTTTGATCTTGCTGTGTTCCAAGTCGCGTGCCCACCGTCTCGCTACGCGAGCAAGGCGTGGTGAAGGCCGTGCGAGCGCGCGCCCAAGGGTGGGAGTGGGCCGTCCACCATAGACGGTTTTGAAAGCGGCCAAAGCTTTAGCGGTGTTACTCCTCCCCCCTTGCGGGGGAGGCTGGGTGGGGGGTGGCAGGCGCCCGCCTGCCCTTCTCCCACTGTTCAAAGAAGAGCGCCCAAATGCTCCACCACCCCTTGCCCACAAGCCGCTCAGGACCCCTCCGTCTTCAGTGCCCGCAGGTTGGGGCAGTTCAGGGCGCCGCGAATGCCCAACGCCTCCACCACATGCTGGGGGGGCAAGTCGCCGAACACGCGCGTGTCCCCCACGAGGGGAATGCGTTCCCGCCCGGCGAGGAGTTCGCTGCGGGTGTGCAGGCGCACGGCCCGTTCGACGCAGGCGGCATCACGGGGGTCCAGGGTCAGGGTCTGGCTCGCATCGCCATTGATGATAGTCACGACTGCTGGCTGGGCGTCGTAGCCCGCGAGGACCCGCGCCGCCCGCGCCTGCCCGGCCAGCGCCCCGGCGAGCGCCGCCAGCAGCGGCAGGAGGGCCGCCAGCCCCCAGACGACGATGCCCCGCGCCGCTCCGGGCCGCCACAGCAGCAGGAGCAGCACCCCGGCGAAGGCGAGCGTCAGGAGCAGGTACAGGCCAGGCAGCATCGCGGGCAGTGTAACGCGGGCCGTTCGCTACAGTGTGATCTCCAGCCCGTCCCGCGCGAAGGTCCAGCCCTCCGGCAGCGTCAGGCCGCGCACGTCCACCCCGTGCGAGAGGTGGGTGAGGTACACGCGGCGGGCCGAGCGTGCCCAGGGCAACCCCAGCGCCTCGCGCACGTCGTACACGCTTCGCCCCTCACGGGGAGAGGCCGACTCGTCCGCGAAGGAGGTGCCGAGGATGAGCAGGTCGAGGTCCGTCAGCCATACGCGCACCACTTCCTCGGGGATGTCGATGGCGTCCGTGACGTAAGCCGCTCGCCAGCCGGGGCGGTCGAGGCGGAAGGCGTGGCTGTGCCCGTTCGCCCCGTGCGGCACCTGGAAGGCCCGGACCCGCAGGCCCGCGACCTCCAGCCCCTCTTCGGGAAGAGGCTGGACAGGAGCGGACCGTCGGAAGGCGTAGGCGAAGCGGCCTCCGATCTGTGGCAGCACCTCGGCGGGCGTGAGGATCGGAATGGGAACGAGCGCCGCCTGCCCGGCTGGGGCACCGTTCATGGCTACGTCGCCGCTCGCGTAGACCGCGTAGTCGAGCAGGTCACCCAGGCCCAGCAGGTGATCGTTGTGTGCGTGCGAGATCAGCACCGCGTCCGGCACGAGCGGCCCGGGCAATCGGGCGAGCTGGGCGTGCAGGTCGGAGCCGCAGTCGAGGAGCAGCGTCTCGCCGTTCCCCCGGATGAGGGCGCCGCTGCGGGTGCGGCGGTTCACTCCCCCGGCGCGGGCTTCCGTGCAGACCGGACAGGCGCACCAGAAGCGCGGCACGCCCTTGCTGTCCGCCGTACCCAGAAAGGTGAGGGTGACGCTCAAGAGGCCATCAGCTCGCGGGCGGCCCGGGCCAGGTCCCCGCTTCCGGCGAGGCTGCTCCCCACCAGCACGGCGTCGGCGAGGTCCCGCACGCTGGCGAGGTCAGCCGCCGTCCGGTAACCGCTCTCGGCGACGAGAACGCCCGAAAAGCCCGCCTCCCGTGCCCGCCGAATCAGCCGGGGACTGACTCCCAGGTCGATGCCGAGCGTGGTGAGGTCGCGGTTGTTCACCCCGATGATTTCCGCCCCCGCCGCGAGCGCGAGGTCGAGTTCAGAGTCGTCGTGGACCTCCACCAGCGCGTCGAGGCCGAGGTGATGGGCCAGTTCCAGGTACTCGCCGACCGCCTCACCGAGCACGCTCACCATCAGCAGCGCGGCGGAGGCGCCCCAGTCGGCGGCCTCGCGCAGCATCGCCGGGTGGACCACGAAGTCCTTGCGGAGGACGGGCAGGTTCGCTGCCGCGACGACCGCGTGCAGCGCCTCCGGGGTGCCGTCGAAGTGCCGCGGCTCGGTGAGGACGCTGATCGCCGCCGCGCCGCCCGCTTCGTACGCCCGCGCGGCCTGGGCCGGGTCGAGGGGGGCGATGGCGCCCTCACTCGGGCTGGCGCGCTTGACCTCGGCGATCAGGGCGAGGCCGCTCCCCGACAGGGCGGCGCGGAAGCGCCCGTGACGGGGGCGTAAGGCGCCCACGTCGGGGTTTGCTCCCTCGTAGTCCCGCGCCCGCTCGCGCACGATGCGGCCCAGCACGCCGGGCACCTGGTCGAAGTCGGTCACGGCCTCACCCTTCATGGGCCGGAGTATAGGCGGGCGGGGGCCGTGTTAGCCTGGGCCGATATGAGCCTCGCCCCCGGCAACGGCCCCGTGCAGATCACGCAGGAACAGCTTCAGGCCCGCATTCAGGAACTCGGACAGAAGATTCGGGCCGACTACGCGGGCAGGGAGCCGCACCTGATCTGTGTGCTCAACGGCGCCTTTCTCTTTCACGCGGACCTCGTGCGTGCCCTCGGTATTCCCTGCACCATCGATTTTCTCCAGGCCAGTTCCTATGGCGACGCCAAGCAGACGAGCGGCGAGGTCAAGCTCGTCAAGGACCTGCAATTTCCGATCAGTGGCCGCCACGTGATTCTCGTGGAGGACATCGTAGACACCGGCATCACCATGAACTACCTGCTGCACTACCTCCAGGGGCGCGGCCCCGCCAGCCTCAAGGTCGCCGCCCTGCTGAGCAAGCCCAGTCGCCGCCGGGTGGAGGTGCCCGTCGAGTACCTGGGTTTCACCATCCCCGACGCCTTCGTGTACGGCTACGGCCTGGACCGGGCGCAGTTCGACCGGAACCTGCCGTTCATCACCAGCCAGGAATGAGGGAGGGGGGCGGGCGGCCCCTCACCTCCGGCAGGGCTGCGGCAGTCGGGTCAGCCCCGCCAGGATCATCGCGGGCAGCCGACGTTGCTCGGCACGGAGCGCGCCCCGACCGTCTGGGACGTAAACCCTCAGCGGGATGCTCAGGCTGCCCCCGTCCTCCCTACCGCCCCAGCCAGGTCGCCGCGAGGCGGGTCGCCAGGGGCATCACCAGGTAGGTCATCAGCGGCACGATCAGCACGGCCTGGGCCAGCGCCCGCAGCGGCAGGGGCCAGTGCCCCAGGACGGGACCCAGGAGGAGCCCCGAGGCCAGGCTGACCGGGTACAGCGCCGCCAGGGTCAGCAGCGCCATCTTCCAGCGCGGGGGCTGGCGCAGGGTGGGACTGGCGGGCGGCGTGAATCAGAACTCCAGGCCGGGCTGCCGCTCGAAGCGGACCTGACCGTCGACCAGGGGCTCGACGCGGGAGAGCCACTCGGCGCGTTCGGGGGAGAGTTCCCAGTTCGCCGCGCTCGTCACCGTGTCGAAGCGGGCCAGCAGGGTGTACTCGCGTTCGCCCGGCGTGGGCCGGATGACCCCCGTGCCGCGGTGGCCGGGCAGGCGCGAGAGCCGGTCGATGGCCTCGGCCAGCAGGGCCTCGAACTCGGCCTCCCGGCCCGGGCGGATGCGGCGGCGAACGATCAGGTTCACCGGGTCCAGGGGAGGCTGCTCGCTCAGGACGGCGTCCTTCACGCGCTGGCCTGTGTCCCGGATGCACCTTCCCGGCGCGGCCACGCGACCAGTACCACCCCGGTCAGAATCACCCCGAGGGCGGCCCACCCCAGCCCGGTCAGGTGCTCGCCCCCCAGCCCCACGCCCAGCAGCACCGCGACGACCGGGTTCACGTAGGCGTAACTCGTCGCCAGGGCGGGGCGGGTGTGCGCCACGAGGTACATGTAGGCGCTGTACGCGACCAGGCTGCCGAAAACCGTCAGGTACGCCAGCGCCCACAGGCTGGCGGCGGTCGGCGTGCCCCAGCGTTCCCCCAGCCCCAGGCTGAGGAGCAGCAGGATCAGCCCGCCCGCCAGCATCTCCGCCGCGCTGCCCATCAACCCGCCCGGCAGGGGCAGGTGGCGCGACCACTGGCTGCCGAAGGTCCAGCACAGCGGCGCCAGGATGAGGAGGAAGGCGGCCAGCGGCGTGGCGTGGAGTTCCCCGATGTTCAGCAGTGCGATCCCGAGGAGGCCCACCCCAATCCCCAGCCACTCGCGCCCCCCCGTGCGCTCACCCCACAGCCGGGCGAACAGCGCCGCGAAGAGGGGAGAGACCGCGAGCACCATCGCCGCGACGGAGCTGCTCGCGTCCCGCTCGGCCAGCGTGACCAGCCCGGTGCCGCCGCCCAGCAGCAGCAGACCCACGGCGGCACTCGACCGCCACTCCTGCACCGTGGGGGCCGGGGCGCCCCGCCACCGCAGGAAGGCGTACAGCAGCGCCCCGGCGAGCAGGAAGCGCACGGCGAGCATCCCCAGCGGCGGCAGGCTGCCTATCGCCACCTTGATCCCGAAATAGGTGCTGCCCCACACGACGTACACCAGGGCGAGCGAGAGCAGGACGGTGGGCGTCAGGCGGGCGGTCCGGGAGGCGGCGGCAGTCACCGGGAGAGCATACGCGCAGGTGCGGGCGGTGACGAATGTGCGGCAGCCGCCCGTCCCGGCCCACCGTACACTGCCCGCGTGTTTTTCGCCGAACGCCTCTGGACGTTGGTGCTCGTGGTCGGCCTGCTCGTCGTGGCGGGGCTGGCCCTCGGCCCGGTGCTGCACCCGGCCGCCCGGGCGCCGACGATCACGCCTGTCCGCCTGCCGCCCCCGGCACAGCCCGGGGAGGCCGCCCCCGAGTACCCCACCACCGTCAGCGTTCAGCCGCTCATCTCGGGCCGGGTCAACCTCAATTCCGCGACCGCCGAGCAACTGGAGGCCCTGCCCAAGGTCGGCCCGGCCCTCGCCGCCCGCATCGTGCAGGGGAGGCCCTACCGCAGCCTCGCGGACCTCGACCGGGTGAAGGGCGTCGGCCCCTCCACCCTCTCCGCCCTGCGCCCGCTGGTGACGTTCTGATGGTCGGGCGGCACGCCGTTGCCCCCCGCCCCGCCGCCCTCGGTCCCACCCGCGCCACCTCCGGCCGTCTCGCCTGGCCCGTGCCGCTCGCCCTCGGCGTGATGGGCGGCATCCTGCTCGGGCTGGGGGTGTGGTGGGGGGGTCTGGTGGTGCTGGCCGGGGCGCTCCTCGCGGTGTTGGACCGTCGCCCGGCCCTGGCCCTGCTGGCGCTCCTCGGGACGGGCCTGGGGTTGGGCGCCCAGCATCTGAATGCGGCGCAGCCCGACCGTATGGCCCCCTGGGTCGGCGCGCAGGTCACGCTGACGGGGGAGTGGGACGGGCAGTTCCTGCGGCTCTCGGACCCGCCCGCCCGGGTAGCGGTGTCCCCGAAGCCGCGCGTTCCGCCCGGTCAGGTGCGGCTGAGTGGCCGCCTGGTACGCCCGCAGGAGCGGCGCGTGCCCGGCGGATTCGATCAGGCGGCGTGGCTCCGCGGCCAGGGTGGCCTCTTCGTGCCGACGCCGACGACCGTGCTTGTCGCGGCGCAGGTTCGCGGGAGTACACCTCAGGGTGGTGTTCGCGGCTGGTTCCGCCGTGGGCTCACCGTGGGGCTGGGCCAGCGTCAGGCCGCCCTGATGCAGGCCATCGAACTCGGGGACCGGGGCGACATCGGCCAGGAGGACTTCGGGGAGGGGTACTCGGTCCGCGACGCCTTCGCCCGCTCGGGGCTCTCTCACCTCATGGCTCTGAGTGGGCAGAACGTGGCGCTGCTGACGGGCGCCGTGCTGTGGCTGCTGGTCCGCTTCCGCGTGCCGCTGGTGTGGCGGTACGTGCTGGCGGTGGCGTTTCTGGGGCCTTACCTGCTCCTCGTGGGGCTCTCGCCCAGCATCTTCCGGGCGTGCTTGATGGGGGCGGCGGTCCTGCTGGGGTACGCGCTGGGTCGCGGACGACCCGACCCCCTCGCCGTCATCGCCCTTGCCGCCATCCTCTGCCTGCTGCCCTTTCCGCTGTGGCTGCTCGACGTGGGCTTTCAGCTCTCGTTCCTGGCGGTGCTGGGGCTGACCCTCTCGGGACGCCTGGCACAGCGCCTGCCGGAGCGCTGGCCCATGTGGCTGCGGCTCGCGCTGGTGGCGACCGTGCTGGCGGAACTCGCCACCCTGCCCGTGATCGCCGGGACCTTCGGGCAGCTTCCGCTCGTCGGCCTGCCCGCCAACCTCCTCGCGGGGGGACTGATGGCCGCTCTCGTGCCGTTGGGCTTCCTGGCGGGGTTGCTGGGGCCGCTCGCCGTCGCCGTGAACGGGTTGACGGGCCTGCTGGCCTCCGCCCTGCTGCTCGTGGTGGAGGTGTTCGGCCACGCGCCTGTCCTGACCTGGGGCCACGTGGGACCTGCGGGCTTCGCCGCTTACGCGGTCGCCGCCCTCGCCGGGGTCCTTTGGCTGCGGGGCCGCGTGCGGGCCCCGGTTGCGCTGGGAACGCTCCTCGCCTGCGCCGTGCTGACCCTGCTGCCCGGGTTGATCCATCCTCCCCGCGAGCTGGTGTTCATCGATGTCGGTCAAGGGGATAGCACCTTGATCCGGGCGCGCGGGCTGAATGTTCTGGTGGATGGGGGAGGCTCCGTAGGTTCCGATTTCGACGTGGGTGCCCGAACAGTCGTCCCGGCCCTGCGTGCCCTGGGCGTGCGCTCGCTCAATGTAGTGGTGGCGACCCACGCGGATACCGACCACATCGAAGGGCTCTCTGCGGTGTTGCACGCCTTCCCCGTCGGGGAGTTGTGGATCGGCCAGCGCAAGACGGACGACCCCGTGCTGACGGCTGTGCTTGCCGCCGCCGAGGAGCGCCACGTCCCCGTGCGCGAGGTCCGGCGCGGTGACCGCGTCAGTGTGGACGGCGTGACCCTGACCGTCCTGTGGCCGACGGGCAAGGTCTGGTCCACCGAGGACAACGACAACAGCGTGGCGATGACAGTGGAGTCGCGCGGCTTCCGCACCGCCCTCCTCGGCGACCTGCCCGCCCCCGCTGAGGCGTTGATCGGGGCGGGGAACCTCGACCTCCTCAAAGCGGCGCACCACGGCAGCCGCCACAGCACGGGGGAGGCGATCCTCCGCGAGAGCACGCCCCAAGACGTTCTCATCAGTGTGGGCCGCAACACCTATGGGCATCCGCACCCGGACGTGCTGAACCGCATAGCTCAGGCCGGGGCGAAGGTCTGGCGCACCGACGAGCTGGGCACGGTGCGCTGGCCGCTGCCCTGAGGCTCTACCTCACCCCAAAGGGACGGGCCCCCAGGTTTCCCCGGGGGCCTCTCCTTACAGCAAGGGCTTACTCGCCCTGCTTGTCCTTGTTCTCGGTGCTCTCGCCCTGAGCGCTGTCCTTCTTGTCCCCGCCCAGGCCGAACTGCGCGAAGAGGTCGGCGTACACGTCGCCCAGCTTCGTGCTGATCTTGCCGCCCTGAGAAGCGTCCTTGGCGTTGTAGTTGTAGTCGGCACCGCCGCCGCGGCCACCGCGACCACCACCGCCGCCCCGGTTGCCACCCTGGCCGCCACCGCTGCTGTAGCGGTCGCTGCGCGAGCCGCCGCCCTGGCTGACGAAGTCGCGCACCGGGCCACCGCCACCCAGGGCGCGGCGACGCGACAGACTCGCGCGCTGCTCCACAGGGTCGATGTTCAGGATCACGGCCTCGATCTCGTCGCCCTTCTTGAAGAGGTCGGCGGGGTTGTTCACGCGCTGCGTGTCGAGTTCACTGATGTGGATCAGGCCCTCGATGCCCTCCTCGATCTCCATGAAGACGCCGAAGTCGGTCATGCCGGTGATCTTGCCCTTGACGGGCGTGCCGGGCGGGTAACGGTCGGGCAGCGCGCTCCATGGATCGTCCGTGGTCTGGCGAATGCCCAGGCTGATGCGCCGCTCCCGGGGGTCGATCCGCAGGATGACGGCCTCGACCTCGTCGCCCTCCTTCAGCACCTCATTGGGGTGCCGCACGCGCTTGGTCCAGCTCATCTCGCTGACGTGAACCAGCCCTTCCAGGCCGGGCTCCAGCTCGACGAACGCGCCGAAGTTGGTCAGGTTCGTGACCTTGCCCTTCACGCGCTGGCCGATGTGGTACTTCTCCACCGCGCCCTGCCAGGGGTCCTGGGTGAGCGACTTCATGGAGAGGTTGATGCGCTCGCGGCCCTCGTCCACGTCGATGACCTGGACCTGGACCTTGTCGCCCACCTTCACCACGTCGCGGGGGTGGTTGAAGCGGCCGTAGGTCAGCTCGCTGCGGTGCACCAGACCGTCGATGCCGCCCAGGTTCACGAAGACGCCGAAGTCGGTGATCTCGACGACCTCACCCTCGAAGGTGGCGCCGGGCACCAGCTTGCCGATGGTCTGCTCGCGCGCCTGGGCCTTCTGGGCCTCCATGATCGCGCGGTGGCTGATGATGACCCGGTTGCGCTTGCGGTTCAGCTCGATCAGCTTGACCATCAGCGGCTTGCCCACATAGGGGTCCAGGTCATTCACCCGGCGGGTGTCCACCTGAGAAGCGGGCAGGAACGCACGGATGCCCTCGACCTGCGCCACGAGCCCGCCGCGCACCTTCTCGAGCACCTCGACCTCGAACGCCTCGTCGTTCTCCTGCATCTTTTCGAGCACGCGCCAGCCCTTGTCCTGGTCCGCGCGCTTCTTGGAGAGAACGATCTGGTTGTTGGCGAGGTCCACCCGCACGACGTACGCCTCGATCTTGTCGCCGGGCTTGTACATCCCCTGGGCCTGCTCCAGCGTCACGGGCTCCTCGGCGATCTGGTTGAGGGGGATGGTGCCCTCCACCTTGGCGCCGATGTCCACCGCGATGCCCTCGTTGCCGATAAACACCACGGTGCCGTCCACGATGTCGCCCCGGCTGACGGACTGGTGCTCGGTCGCCTCGCTCGCGAGCACGTCCTCCATGGTCATGGCGGGGTAGTCGCGGTCGTCCGCGCTGCTGGTGGGGGCGCTCGCCTGTGCGGGTGCCACCTGGGCCTGCTGGGTGCCCTGCTGCTCGGTGCCCGGCACGGGCTGAATGGTCCCGCCCTCAGCGGCGGGGGTCTGGGTCTGGTCTTCCATGAACTCCTGTCCTCCTGGGCACCCGCACTTCCCGCGCGGGTACCACGTAACCTGCGCGCTCGGCGCGGCAACGCCTCAGTGTAGCACCGCCTGATGGGGGGGGCAAGCACGGTTTGAACGCGGTCTATTCGCTTTTTTACGGACGGGCGGTCGGGGAAAGTGCACCGCGCCCACAAGGGCGGCAGTTGACGGCGCTGGGGGCGGCGGCTATACTCCCTCACGCTCAGCTCCCCGTTGAGCGGCCAGAGTCCCGCGTTGGGGCATCGTCTAATGGCAGGACGACGGTTTCTGGCACCGTTAATCAAGGTTCGAGTCCTTGTGCCCCAGCCAAAGAAGGTCCCCGCCGCGCGCGGGGATTTTTCATGTGGGCGTCACGGAGCAGCGAGGAAGCGCGGGAGACCCGGCGGGAGTGCCGGGCGGTACCTCGTCGCCGCGCCCCTCTGGGAAGGTTTAAACTTCCCTCCAAAGCACCTCAAAGGAAAGGCAGGGCTTCCTCCGAACAAGCGCTCGATGCTGGCAAAGGTACACGCCGCCGGTGGTGACGAGCGGCCCTGTCCGAGGAGGTCTGCCCTTGAATGAACGCCCCACGCTTCGCCTGACCGTCCGCTCCGCTGCCCTGCCGGTGGTGCACGCCGAGCTTCAGGTCGTCCACGTTTCCCCGAACGGCATCGTCGACTTTCCGAACCGCAGCGAGTTCGAGATCACCCACCTCCCGGGCTCGCCCGATGTCTTTTCCGAGAAGCGGGAGTTCCGGGTAGACCTGGCCGAGTTGAGCCGCCGTCAGGGCGAGCAAGTCGGGCACCTCTACGCCGTGATGATCCACAGCCAGCCGCGCTCCCTGGACTTCCTCGACGGCATGGTGCTGGAGACTGAGGCGCCCGGCTTCGAGAGCGTCCCCATCCGCCTGAATCTCGGGGACCACGCCGCCCTGCTGGGGGTGTGGTGGCAGAACCGGGCGGGCGAGTGGGCGTTCGAGTACAGCGGGCGCATCCTCGACACCATGAACGCGACCTACCAGGCGATCTTCCTCGCCGGGCAGTACGCCGAGCGGTTCGCCGACCGCTAGCCCCTGCTTTAAAAAGTAAAGTGTGCCTGGCTGACGGTCCTGAAATGTGCATGGTGGTACGCTTTTGCCATGACGAGCGCCCCCATGCAGGACTACGACGTGGTGATTATCGGTGGTGGCCCCGCCGGGCTGACCGCCGCCATCTACGCGGGCCGGGGCAGCCTCAGCACGCTGGTGCTGGAAAAGGGCCTGCCCGGCGGCCAGATCGCCCAGACTGAAGAGGTCGAGAACTACCCCGGCTTTCCCGAGCCCATCAGCGGCATGGAGCTCTCGCAGCGCATGGTGCAGCAGGCCGAGAAGTTCGGTGCCCGCATCGAGATGGACGAGGTCGAGGCCATCGAGTCCACGCCGACCAGCCACCCCTACGTGTTCACGGTGCGCGGCTACAGCGGCACCTACCGCGCGAGGAGCGTGATCCTGGCGACCGGCGCCAACCCCCGCCGCCTGAACGTGCCCGGCGAGGAGCATTTCTGGGGCAAGGGCGTGTCCACCTGCGCGACCTGTGACGGCTTCTTCTACCGCGGCAAGAAGGTCGTCGTGATCGGCGGCGGCGACGCGGCGGTGGAGGAAGGGCTCTTCCTGACCAAGTTCGCCGAGGAGGTCACCCTGATCCACCGCCGGGACACCCTGCGCGCGAACAAGGTCGCCCAGGCGCGGGCCTTCGCCAACCCCAAGATGAAATTCATCTGGAACACGGTGGTCGAGGAGATTCAGGGCGAGGACCACGTGACGGGCGTGCGGCTGAAGAACCTGGGGACCGGCGAGGTGACGGACATGCCCACCGACGGGGTGTTCATCTTTATCGGGCACGTGCCGAACACCGACTTCGTGCGGGGCACCGTGCGGCTGCGCGAGGACGGCTATGTCGAGGTCACCGACGAGATCTACACCAGCGTGCCCCTGCTCTTCGCGGCGGGCGACGTGTCGGACTACGTGTACCGCCAGCTCGCCACCAGCGTGGGGGCGGGCACCCGCGCGGCGATGAGTGCCGAGCGCGCCCTGGCCGCGCTGGAGCTGGAAACCGAGACGGCGGCCGACTGAGGGGCCCGAAAAGCCTCACGGGGGGAAGGGGAGAGGGGGCCCCTTCCCTTATGCTGACGGTATGCGCTCCCTGCCCCTCTCCGCCCGGGTGACCCGCAAGGTCCGCGGGTATCTGGGCAAGGTGCGGCGGCTCGCGCGCAGCCTGAGTGAACGCTACGCCCACCCCGACGACACCTGGGCCGCGGCGCAGCTCACACCCCGGGAGGCCCGCGTGTACCTGGGCATGGACGCCCGCGACCGCGAACACGCCTGCCGGGTGGCCCGCCACCTGCTGCGCGACCACCCGGGCGCGGCGCCCGAGGTGGTGGCTGCCGCGCTGCTCCACGACTGCGGCAAGAGCATCCGCCCCTACCGGGTGGCCGAGCGCGTCCTGGTGGGCCTGGTGCCCAACCGCCTGGCCCGGCTGCTGCCGTTCGGGCCGCTGGCGGTGCGGGCCTACCACCCGGAACTGGGCGCGGAGCTGCTGGCGCGGGCGGGCGCGCGGCCCCGGGTGGCCCGGCTGGTCGCCCGGCACCACCACGCGGTCGGGGACCCCGAGGCGGCGCTGCTCCACCACTACGACGATCTGGAATGATCGGCCAGGACCACCGTAAAGTCGCCGGGTGGGCCGTACCAGGCTCCCCTTAAGGGGAGCTGTCAACGAAGCTGACTGAGGGGTTGACCGCGGCAAGCTTTGCCAGCCCCCGACTTTGCGGTGGCCCTGGCGTTCAGTGGCCCCCCGCTTGACTTTCCCCTGCCCGCTCCCCTACAATCCCTCCTCGCGCCTGACACCGTCCCCGGACGGGAGCAACCCCGGACGGCCCCATCGTCTAGCGGTCAGGACAGCGCCCTCTCAAGGCGCAGACACGGGTTCAAGTCCCGTTGGGGTCACCACCGCGCGCCGCCCTCCTGTCCGGGGCGGCGTTTTTTCGTGCCCGCTCCGCTAGGCTCCCGCTATGACCCTGCCCCCGGTCCTGTCCGAACTCGTCGCGTACTTCGAGCCGCTCTCGACGATTCGGCGCGACTTCCGGGGGGCGGTCACCCTACACACCCCCGGCGTGAACGTGCTCGCCCTGAACTCGACTTTCGTGCCCGACGCCGACCTGGACCGCCTGCCGCTGGTGGCCGCCTGGCACCACGCGCAGGACATGCCCGCGGTGGTGGCTGCCACCGTGCCATTGCCCGGCGAGGAGGTCGGCGCCGTGCGGGTCGGTTCCTATCACCCGCAGCCGGACACGGGCGTGATCGTCGTCGAGCAGGTCTCGCGCCTCGCGCTGCCTGGCTGGGCCGCCGTCCTCGCCGAGGCGCACGGCACGCCGGAGTGGGCGGGAGCCCTCGCCCGGCACCTCGCGCCCCGGCTGGAGGGGGACCGGGGCGCGGCGCTGCTCACGGCCTATGCGGGGGGAGAGGCGGT
Organism: Deinococcus aerius; assembly: GCF_002897375.1. NCBI lineage: Bacteria > Thermotogati > Deinococcota > Deinococci > Deinococcales > Deinococcaceae > Deinococcus > Deinococcus aerius. The sequence continues at coordinate 281,553 of NZ_BFAG01000001.1, forward strand.
CGGGGCCCTGCTGTGGCGGGCTTCACCCGACGGCGCGGGAGGGGCGCACCTGTGGGGCACCCTCGACCCCGCCGCCGACGCGCCCCTGCTGAACGCGGCCCACACGCTCGGGAGCGGGCTGAGGGCGAGCCTGCCCGATACCAGCCCCCTGGAGGTCGCGGACGAGGTGACGGTGACCTACCGGCGGCTGGACGGACCCGGGAGACCTGGCCCGGAAACGACGGGAATTTCATAGGGTCCCCGGGCCCCGTCCGCTCTACTGGGGTATGCGCTCCTGCAAGCTGCTCGCCCTGGTCGGGGGTCTGCTGGCCCTGACGGCCTGCGGTTCCGCGCCCGGCTCCTCCCTGGACCCCGGGCCGGACTCCACCCCCTCCTCACCCGGCGGCCCCTTCGCGCAGCGGGTGCTGGACCTCACCAATCAGGCCCGCGCCCAGGCCCGGTCCTGCGGAGGGACCCGGTTCGCCGCCACCACGCCCCTCACGTACAACGCGCAGTTGGAGCGGGCGGCCCAGGGCTACGCGGCGGACATGGCGGCGAAGAACTACTTCCATCACGACCACACGAGCGCGGACGGCCGCACCTTTGACCAACGCATCACGGCGGCGGGGTACACCTGGCAGACGGTCGGCGAGAATATCGCCGCCGGGCAGCCCTCGGCCGAGGAGGTCGTCGCCGGGTGGCTGGCGAGCGAGGGCCACTGCCGCAACGTCATGAACCCGAACTTCAGGGAACTGGGCGTGGGGTACGCCTACAAGGCGGGAAGCACCTACGGGCACTACTGGGTGCAGGACTTCGGGGCGCGCTGAGGGAAGAGCGTCAGGTGGGCGTGAGGACCCTGAGTTCGGGGAAAGAGGTCGTGTAATGGTGCGGATCCAGGGTCAGAAGTTGTGCCCCCCGCGCCGCGGCATGGGCACCGATGATGAAGTCCGCGAGGACTCGCCGGGGTCGTCCACCTCCCGAGACCCTGCGGCGGGCCGTGTAGCCCGCGAAGGCCGTTCCGGCAGAGCGCCAGACATGCTCTTCCAGAGTCCAGTCGATCCCGATGCCCGTCGTGGAGAGAAAGCGGTCAAGCAACTCGGCCGTAACGCCAGGTCCGGCGCGCAACTCCGCGTGAACCGCGCCGCAGATCAGCAGGGGGCCGTCCCGCCGCGCGGCGTTGAGGAGTCGGCGAATCTCCGCCTGTGGTGACTCTGCACGCAGCAGGGCACTGATGACGTTGGAATCGAGCGCCGTGCTCATTCATCCCCGGTTCGCAGCTCACGGATGAATTCTGCCGAGGACATTCCTTCTGGAAGAGGTTCCAGTACGCCCACCCAGGCGGCAAACGGATCATCCGGCTCCACAACGGGCGTCATGACCACCTGGCCCTGCTCGTTGGTCGTGACCTCGAACTGTGTCCCCTGCTTCAGCCGCAACCTTTTGCGAATCTCGGCGGGCAGCGTCAGTTGACCCTTGCTGGTCAGGGTTGTCCGCATGGAAGGGCCTCCTTACCCCCGATTGTAAAAGGTAAGGAGGCGTGAGAGTGAGGTTCTTGGGCAGGGATAGACGCTTACAGCGGCATATTTCCGTGCTTCTTGTATGGCCGCGTCTCCACCTTGTCCCGCAGCATGGCGAAGGTCTGGATCAAGCGGCGGCGGGTGTCCTCGATGGGGATCACGTCGTCAATGTAGCCCTTGGCGGCGGCCACGTAGGGGTTGTCGAAGGTCTCCTTGTACTGCGCGATCTTCTCGGCGCGGGTGGCCTCCGGGTTCTCCGAGTTCTGGATCTCGCGGCGGTAGACGATGTTGGCCGCCCCCTCGGCGCCCATCACGGCGACGGCGGCGGTGGGCCAGGCGTACACCACGTCGGCGCCCATGTCGCGGCTGTTCATGGCGAGGTAGGCGCCGCCGTAGCTCTTGCGCGTGATCAGCGTGACCTTGGGGACCGTCGCCTCGGCGTAGGCGTAGAGCATCTTCGCCCCGTGGCGGATGATCCCGGCGTGCTCCTGCGCCACCCCCGGCAGGAAGCCCGTCACGTCCACCAGCGTCAGGATCGGGATGTTGTAGCAGTCGCAGGTGCGGATAAAGCGGGCGGCCTTGTCCGAGGCGTCGATGTTCAGCGTCCCCGCCATCACCTTGGGGTTGTTGGCGACGATGCCCACCGGGAAGCCGTTCAGCCGCGCGAAGCCGCAGAGGATGTTCCTCGCCCAGCCGGGCTGGATTTCCAGAAAGGTGCCGTCGTCCACGAGTTCGTGGATCACGTCGTGCATCGCGTAGGGCTTGCGCTGGTCGGGCGTGATGATGTCGAGGAGCCGCGTGTTGGGGCGGTCCACCGGGTCGAAGCACTCCCGCACGGGAGGCTGCTCGTGGGCGTTCTGCGGCAGGTAACTCAGCAACTCGCGGATGCCGTCCAGCACGGCCTCGTCGCCGTCGTACTCCAGGTGGGCGACGCCGGACTTGCGGGTATGCACGTCCGCCCCGCCGAGCTGATCGAAGGTCACGTCCTCGCGCGTCACGGACTTGATGACCTCCGGTCCGGTGATGAACATGTACGAGGTGCCCCGACTCATCAGGATGAAGTCGGTCAGGGCCGGGGAATACACCGCGCCGCCCGCGCACGGCCCCAGGATCGCGCTGATCTGCGGCACGGCGCCCGAGTAGATCGCGTTGCGGTAGAAGATCTCGCCGTAACCGGAGAGGGAATCCACCCCCTCCTGAATGCGCGCTCCCGCCGAGTCGTTCAGCCCGATCACCGGGCAGCCCGTCTTCGCGGCGAGGTCCATCACCTTGGTGACCTTGGCCGCGTTCATCTTGCCCAGCGAGCCGCCCAGCACCGTGAAGTCCTGGCTGAAGACGAAGACCTGCCGCCCGGCAATCGTGCCCCGCCCGGTCACCACGCCCTCGCCGGGGGCCTCCACGCCCGCCATCAGGCGGTTCGCGCCGTGCTCCACAAAGGTGGAGAGTTCCATGAAGCTGCCGGGGTCGAGCAGCCGCTCAATGCGCTCGCGGGCCGTGAGCTTGCCGCCCTCGCGCTGCTTTTGCTGGCGCTCCGGCCCGCCGCCCGCCTCGACCTTCGCGCGGCGCTGCTCCATCGCGGCGATGAGTTCCTGAAGTTCTACCCCGGGTTGCGTCATGCGGCCCATGCTATCCAAACAACTGTTCGGACGGCCCGCGTCCCCGGTGGGGGAACACCCGGAAAAAGCTCCTTAGCGCGGCGGCATTCCCGCCAGCAGCGTCCGCGCCTGCTCGGCCACGTCGGCGTCGGCCAGGATCACGTACCGCTCGGCACGCATCCCGCCGATGGAGGTAAAATCCCGCCGCCCGCCCGTCATCGCGTAGCCGACCAGGCCCCAGACCAGCCCGGTGATCGCGCCCATCACCATGCCGTAGGCGACGGCGTACAGCAGATTGCCGCCGCCCAGGCCCAGCAGCCCGAACAGCAGGCCGATGAAGAGGCCGATGAAGAGCCCCTGCCCGAAGCCCATGCTGGCGGCGCGGCCCCAGTCCAGGCGGCCCGTGACCTGCTCGATGGTCCTCAGCCCCTCCCCGACGATCGCCATCCGCTCGACCGGGAAGTGCTGGTCACTCAGGTAGTCGACGGCACGCTGCGCCTCGGGGTACGTCGCGTAGGTCGCCACATTGACGCGCGCACTCTGGTCCGGGATCAGGGCGGAGCGGGGATCAGGTTGAGTCACGTCATCACATCCTTCCGTGTCCCAGCCTAGGCAGCCTCCCTGCCGGGCATCTGAGGATGAGGTTGAGGTTCCCTCATACGAATTCCGGTCGAACCGTTTTTGGAACGGTTCAACCCGAGCGGAGCGAGCAGGAACAAAACGGGTGCCGGGAAAGCAGTGATCGAAGCGGTGCTTTCCCGATTCGAGAACGGATGGGACGGAAACCGTATCCCTCACCGGCCTGGTTCCACGACCACGCCCTCCTCACCCATGCGGACGATGTTCGCCAGGGTGAGGATGGGCACGCCCAGGTCGGCCAGCTTCGCGCGGCCCTCCTCGAAGCCCTTCTCGATCACGCAGCCCAGCCCGAGCAGCTCCGCCCCGCTCTGCCGGATGATGGCCGTCAGGGCCCGCAGCGTGCCGCCCGAGGCCAGGAAGTCGTCAATCACGATCACGCGGTCCTGGGTGCCCAGGTACTCGCTGCTCACGAAGAGGTCCACCACCCCGCCCTTGGTGCGGCTGACCGACTGCGCGGTGTAGGCCACCTCGTGCATCGTGATCGGCTTTTTCTTGCGGGCGTACACCAGCGGCACGTTCAGCACCAGGGCGGTCGCCAGCGCGGGCGCGATGCCGCTCACCTCGATGGTGACGACCTTGTTGGGCCTCAGGGGGGCGAACCCCGCCGCGAAACGTTCCCCCATCTCCCGGGTCAGCCCGGGCAGAAGCTGATGGTTGACCAGCCCGTCCACCTTCAGGATGCCGCCGGGCAGAATGCTGCCCTGTTCCCGGATCGCCTCCACGAGCGCCTGCATGGGGGCGAGTGTACCCGCCATCCGGCCCATGCCGGGAAGGGTGGCGCGGGGGAGACTGGGGCGTGTCCGACCTGCCCGACCTGACGCCCGCCGAACTTGAGGCGCTGGCCCACAAGCATGGGCTGCGCGGCCCCCTCACCCGACTGCCGAGTACGGGCATCGTCAACCGGGCGTATGCGAACGCCGACGTGGTCCTGCGCGTCGCCGTGCCGGGCGACGAAATGGGCGTGGACGACGCCCGCACCGAGGCCGTGGCCGTCCCCGCCGTTCTCCAAGCCGGACTCCCCACCCCCGCCCTCCTCGCCTTCGACGACGACCGGGACGTGGTGGATGCCCCCGTAACGGTGTACACCCGCGTTCCGGCCCCCAACCTGCACGGGATGGGGTGGGACGTGGCCGACCCCCGTTTTGTCCGTGCCGCCCGCGAGACGGGACGTGCCCTCGCGCGGCTTCACCTCGGCGTCACGGACGTGCCCGACCCGCACGGCTGGCTGGAAGTCTGGGACCTGCCCGACGCGCGGGAGGGGGTGGAGGCTGCCGCCAGCGCCGGGAGGGTGAACCGCATGAGCGCCGACTGGGCCATCCGCCTCCTGACCCGCACCGCCGCCCTGCCGCGGCCCCCATCACGTTTCCTCCACGGTGACGTGCAGCCGGGCAACCTGCTCGTGAACCCGGACGGCGCCCTCGCGGCCCTCATCGACTGGGGGGACGCGGGGTGGGCGGACCCGGCCTTCGACTTCCCCGCCCTGCCCCCGCAAGCTGCCGTCCACGCCCTCGCCGCCTACCGCGAGGTCGCGCCCGAACTGCTCGGTGAGGGAGCCGAGGGCCGCATCCTGGAGGTCTACCTGAACATGGCCTTTCGGCGGTTGGGCCGTTCTCCCACCCCACGCGAATTGTGGAACGCCCGCCCGGGAAGCGTCCTCGCCCACCTGCTGCGCTTCGCGGTGGATGCCCCGCCCGAGTGGCGCGAATGGCTCCGGGGGTAAGTGGCAATAAAAAACCCGCCCTCGCGGACGGTGATGAAAGAAAGATAGCGCTGAATGCAGCGGAAGTCAACCTATGCAGCTCAATTTGCGGGAAGGTGTTCTCGTCGCTCCTTTTTCCGTCACCCCAGCTCGTTGATCTCCGGCTTGAAGCCCACCTCGCGGATGTAATGCAGGTATTCCCCCTCGCTCAGCGCCGCGCGTTTGCCGCTGAGGGCGACGAAAAACGCCTCCAGCACGTTGGTGGCGAAGTTGCGGCTGCCCATGCGGGGGGTGGTGGTGATCAAGCGGGCGACGCCGCGCTCCTTCATCCAGACGCGGTCGGCTTCCGTGATCGTCTGGGTGAGGATCGTCTTGCCGGTCAGGTCGCGCGGCGCGTACCGCTTGGCGTAGTGGGTGTCGCCCGCGATGACGTCGGCCCAGGCGTAGTAGCGGGTGCCCTTGCCCGCCACGCTCGTCTCCTGCTTGGCGCCCGTGGGGTAGAACCAGTCCTGCGGCAGCTTGGTGATCGCGGGCAGGGCGAGCTGCGCGACCCGGCGCAGGGCGCCCAGGCTCCGCAGCGGCACGTCCATGTTCAGCCCGAACACGATGTCCCCGTACACCACGTCCGCCCCGTGCTGCGCCAGGGCCTCCGCCATGCCGAAGCGGTCCACGGCGCTCACCATCAGCACCTTCTGGCTGCGCCAGTTCAGCAGCGGGTCGAGCTGACGGACCGCGTCGCGCTCCAGGGTGTTCTTCAGGCCGCTGCCGTCCAGCACGGGCGTGAGCTTGGCGTGCGAGACGAGCTTGCGGACGTTGGTGAAGGTGTAGCGCCTCCCCGCCGCGATCACGTACAGGTCCGCGCCGCCCAGCCCGAAGGCGTCCACCCGCCCGTCGAGCGCCTGGAAGAGGGCCGCCGCCTTCCTCGCGTCCCCGTCGGTGCCGATGCGTTCGAGGACGAACGGCTGGCCCAGCACGCTGATCTCCTCGCGGGCATTGCGCTTGCTGCCACCCAGCGACACGCTCACCACGTGCTTGAATCCCGCCGGGGCAGGCTGCCAGCCGCTCAATAGGTCAGACATGGGGGGCATTGTAAGCGAGTTGACAAGCCCGGCGGCTCCCCGCCGCAAGGGTGAAGCGCCGTTAAGCCGGACAGAGGGCGCCGTTCCCAGCGCCATGCAACCCTGAGGCATGACGGACGACAACACCCCGAACGTCCCCACCCAGCCCTACACCGAGACGAAGAGCGAGGGCGTGAGCCACGACGACCCGGTGTACCAGCCCCCCCAGAATGCCGAGGAGAGCGACCTGCTCGACGCCGCCGTGGACGGCACCAGCGCCTCGCACTACGGGGCCAATGACCCGGCGCTGTATGAGGACACCTCGGGCGAGAACTCCGGCTCCGGCGGCAACAGCTAGACCGGGAAGTCCTCGCCGTGACCAAACGGATTGACGAGCTGGTCACGGGCATCTGCGGCGCGGCGGACCATCCCCTCGCGCCGCTTCTGCGGGAGTGGTGCCAGGACTCGCGCCCCTTTCTCGCCTTCGCCGAGGCCCACGCGGCCAAGGTTCGCAAGAAGGTGCGGCTGGCCGCCTCGGGGGAGGAGCGGGGCGACCTGCTGGCGGAACTCGCCTTCGCCGCCCTCTTGGTGAGGGACCCGCGTTTCAACGTGGTGTACGAGCCGTACCGGGCCACGGGCCAGCGGGGTCCCGACCTGGGGGTGACCTTCAAAACGCACACGCCGTTTCATGTCGAGGTCACCCGGCTCCGGCTCCTCGATCCGGGGGACGCGGGGGGAAACGCCCTCAAGCTGGCGCGGGTGGTGTGTGAGAAGATCGGGCAGCTTCCGCCCGGCGCGGGAAATCTCCTCGCCGTCTTCGTGCCGCCGGGGGTGGAGAGCGGCGCTCTCGCGGCGACGGCAGTTCGCCTGCTGGACCGCGCTCCGGCGGGCGGTGTGGGCAGCCCGGCCCCCGAGTTGCGGCCCGGGGCCTTGCAGGGGTACCTGCGCGGGCGACAGAGGCTCAGCGCCATCGCGCTCTGCTCGCTCGCGGCGGACGGGCGACTCCAGAACGTGTCGCTCTGGCTGAACGCCCAGGCCAAGCATCCGCTTCCCCCCGAGGTCTCCAGATACCTCCAGACCGCATAGGGCGTGCTGCATCAGGGTTGTCATGCTGAGCGCCAGGAAGCCCCCCAAGGCTTCGGGACCCTTCGTGCCGCTCAGGGTGACCAGGTTGCTGATCCCTGCCCTGTGTGCCTTGAAGGGAGGGCGCTTGTCATGCTGAGCAAAGCATCCCCGGGGTGCCGAGGGCGAGGCCCCTCATTTCGTTCAGGGGACAAATCTTTTGCCCACAAAGACGGGAGCGCTCCGAAGAGGCTCCCGTTTCCATGCTGGTTTTGGTCGGAGGTTACGGGTACAGGCCGCGCAGCGCCCGGGCCTCCAGCACGCGGGTGCAGGCCACGATGTACGCGGCGGTTCGCAGGGTCACCCCGTGCCGTTCCTTCACGTCCCACAGGCTCAGGAAGGCCTCGCTCATGATGCGGTCGAGGCGGGCGTTGATCTCGTCTTCCGTCCAGAAGAACGACGAGAAGTCCTGCACCCACTCGAAGTACGAGACGGTCACGCCGCCCGCGTTCGCCAGCACGTCGGGCACGACGGTCACGCCGCGCTCGGCGAGCAGGTCGTCGGCGGCGGGGGTGGTGGGGCCGTTGGCGCCCTCCACGATCAGCCGCGCCCGGATCTGCCCGGCGTTGTCTGAGGTGATCTGCTTTTCCAGGGCGGCGGGGATCAGCACGTCGCAGTCCACGCCCCAGAACTCCGCGCGCCCCAGCTCCTCGCTGCCCGCGAAGCCGGTGATCTTGCCGGTCCGGCCGAGATGTTCCAGCGCGGCGTAGGGGTCGATGCCCGCCGCGCTGTGGATGGTGCCCGTCACGTCCTGAATGGCGACGATCTTGGCACCATGATCATGGAAGATGCGCGCGGCGGCGTTGCCCACATTGCCGAAGCCCTGCACGGCGATGCGCGCACCCTCCAGCCCCATCCCCAGCTTCTTCATCGCCTCGGCGCCGGTCACGAAGACGCCGCGCCCCGTCGCGTCACCGCGGCCCAGCGAGCCGCCCAGGCTCACGGGCTTGCCCGTCACCACGCCCGTCGCCGTGCGGCCCACGTTCATGGAGTAGGTGTCCATCATCCACGCCATGGTCTGCGGGTTGGTGTTCACGTCCGGGGCGGGGATGTCCTTTTCCGGCCCGATGATCAGGCCGATCTCGGTGGTGTAACGGCGGGTCAGGCGTTCGAGTTCGCCGGTGGAGTACTTGCGGGGGTCAATGCGGATGCCGCCCTTGCCGCCGCCGTAGGGCAGGTTCACGGCGGCGTTCTTGATCGTCATCCAGGCCGAGAGCGCCATGACCTCCGATAAGGTCACGTCCTGGTGGTAGCGCACGCCGCCCTTGGCCGGGCCGCGCGAGGTGTTGTGCTGCACGCGGTAGCCCTCGAAGTGGGCCACCGTGCCGTCGTCGAGGTGGATGGGCACGTCCACGACGAGGATGCGCTTGGGCCGCTTCAGGGTCTCGACCCAGTACGCGAGCTTGCCGAGGTACGGGGTGACGCGCTCGACCTGCTCCAGGAAGATCTCGTAGGGGCCGATGTTGTTGGGGTCGAGGTAGCTGGGGATGGCGTGCTGCCCGAGCCGGGCCTGGGTCTGGTTCTGGGGGTCCTGGGTCGTGGTCATGGGGAAAGCCTCCGGGAGGGAAGGAGAGGAGCCGTCAGCGGTCAGCCGTCAGAAAGGCTCTCTCTGAACGCTGATCGCTGACGGCTGAAAGCTTCACGGATACACGCCCCGCATCACCGCCGCCTCGTGCAGGCGGTTGAGCGCGATGGCGTAGGCGGCGGTGCGCATGTCGGTCTGGCGGGTCCGCATGAAGGCGGTCACGGTGTCCACGGCGGCGTTCACCCGCACGTCGATGGCCCGCTCGATCTCCTCGGGCGTCCAGAAAAAGTTCGAGGCGTCCTGCACCCACTCCAGGTAGTTCACGATCAGGCCGCCGATGCTGGCGACGAGGTCGGGCAGCACGCACACCCCCCCGGCGCGCAGGAACCGCTCGGCCTCGGGCAGAACGGCGCGGTTGGTCGCCTCCACCACGTAGCGGGCGCGCACGGCGTGGGCGTTCCCCGCGTTCACGGCCCCGTAGTCGTAGGCGAGCATCAGCACGTCCACGTCGAGTTCCACGACCTCCTCGGCGGAGATGTCGGTGGCGAAGCCCGCCACGCTGCCCTGCTCCTCGCGGTGGCGGGAGAGGGCCTCCAGGTCCAGGCCCCCGCTGGCAAAGGTCGCGCCGCTCTGGTCGGAGACGGCGATCACGAGCGCGCCCTGGGCGGCGAGGGTCTGCGCGGCCCGGCGGCCCACGTCCCCGAAGCCGTACACGGCCACGCGGGCGCGCTGCAGGCTCTCGCCCCGCTCCTCCAGCACGCGGGCGGTGACGAGCGCGGCGCTGCGGCCCCGGGCGTCCTTGGAACCGTAGCTGCCGCCGAGTTGCAGGGGCTTGCCGACCACCATCCCGCTCAGGGTCGAGCCGGTGTTCTCGCCGTAGGCGTCGAGCATCCAGGCCATGATCTGCTGGTCCGAGCCCACGTCCGGCGCGAGGATGTCGGTGGTCGGCCCGACGAGTTCGATGAGTTCGCTGGTAAAGCGCCGGGTCAGGCCCTCCAGCTCGTGTGGGCTCAGCAGCGACGGGTCCACGTCCACGCCGCCCTTGGCCCCGCCCAGCGGCAGGTCGGCGACGGCGGCCTTGAGGGTCATGATGGCGGCCAGCACCTCGCACTCGTGGGCGTTCAGGCCCGGCTTGAGGCGCACGCCGCCCATGCTGGGGCCGCGTGCGGTGGAATGGACGGTGCGGTAGCCCTTGAAGACGCGGACCGTGCCGTCGTCCATCCGCACGGGCAGGTTCACGCTCAGGGTCCGCTTGGGATACTTGAAATAGGCGAGGGACTGATCGGTCACCTCGCAGTAGGGCAACGCCTCCTGGAGCTGCTCCATGAGGCCCTGCCAGTTGAGTCCTGATGCCCGCATCATGCGTCTCCTTTGGTGGTGGGTGGCCCTCCGAGCATACACGCATAGACAAGCTGACGCCCGGCAAGGGAAGGCGGGGAGCCCCAAAGCCGCCCCCCGTTGTATCCAGGATGCAGGGGGGCGTCAACCCCCGGAAAACGCGCTGTACACGTCGAAAAGTTGAACCGCTTCCAGCAGGGGAAGAGCCTCTCCCGGCCCGCGCTTACCTTTCAGGTGGAAGGTGGAGCAGGAGGCCGGGGTGGGCTAGTCCGAACGTCCTGTGATCCTGAGCGGGACGCCCCGCTCAACGAGTCCGGTCGATCTCGTGCCGGGCCAGGTCGGCGAGGGCTTCCCGCGCCCCGGAGGGGGGCAGGGCCTCCAGCGCCTGCACGGCGAGCTCGGCGCGGCGGCGAATCTCCTCGCGGGTGCGCTCGGCGGCGCCCTGCGACCAGGCGAGTTCGCGGATGCGGCCCACGTCGCCGGGGTGGGCCGCGCGGCGTTCGAGCACCTCGCGCACCTCGGCCCCGTGGGGACCGCCCAGCAGGTGCAGCACGGGCAGGGTGGCCTTGCCCTCGCGCAGGTCGCCGCCCACCGGCTTGCCGAGCGTGGCCTCGTCGCCGGTCAGGTCGAGCAGGTCGTCCCGCATCTGGAAGGCCATCCCGTACTCGCGCCCAAAGGTCGCCAGGGCCCCGCGCTGCGCCCCCGGTGCCCCCAGCAGCAGGGCGGGCGCGGAGGCGGCAAGCTCCACCAGCGCCGCCGTCTTGCCGTGGATCACGTCCAGGTAGTGCTCCAGGCGGTAGTCGGCGTAGGCCGCAACCTGGAATTGCAGCACCTCGCCCTCGCAGATCTGGGAGGCCGCCTCGCCGAAGGCGCGGGTGAGGGCTGGCCCCTGCGGCATCGCGGCGAGCAGCGTGAGCAGGCGCGAGAGCATGAAGTCCCCGCTCATCACGCTGACCACGTTCCCGAAGCGCCGGAAGGCGGCGGGCTGGCCCCGGCGGGTGTCGGCGTCGTCGATCAGGTCGTCGTGCAGCAGCGAGGCCGAGTGCAGCAGCTCGACGCACACCCCGAGGTCGGTCACCGCGTCCCAGCGCGGGTCCTGCGGGCCGGCGCCCAGCGCCTGGGCCGCCAGAAAGGTCACGGCGGGCCGCGCCCGTTTGCCGCCCGCCGCCACCAGGTCCTCCCCGATCAGCTCGATGAACTCCACGCGCGAGCGCAGCACCTCACGCAGCCGCGTCTCGAACACGGCACCGGGGAGGGTCAGGGCGGCCACGCCAGTCATGGCGGCAGTATAGAAAACCGGCGTGGGCGAAACGCCCCTGTACCCCCAGGGAGTGGGTTTCGGCCCCAGGTGGGGCAAAAGGGGGATGGAGGCCCCGGTAGGCGCGTCTTGTCCGCTCTGCCGCGGGCGAGCCGCTCCAATCCCGCCGGATCACTCCCCGTGCCCGGCTACCGGGTGAGAAAAGGCTGTCCAAAAAACCAATGGGTGCGGGGGGAGTGGCGGGCGGCGCCGCGCTTTGTCCCTCGCCTCCCCGGGGGCGGGCGTGGTAAAACCGGGGCGATGGAAAGCGTCGTTGCCCTTTTTCGTGAGCCGCAGCAGGCCCAGAGTGCCCTGCGTGCCCTCCAGGAGCGCGGCTTTGACCGTGACCACCTGGGATTTGCCCTGGCCGACGTGGTGGCCGAGGATGACATCGCGCAGGCGACCGGCGTGAGCCCCGAGGCGGGTGCGCCGGGCGGGTCCTCCAGCGTGATTCGCGGCGTCCTGCTGGGCGCCCTGGCGGGGCTCGCCCTCACCGTCCCCATCTGGATCCTGCTGCTGATCATCCCCGACACGCGCATCTACGCCGAGGGGGGGTTCCTGACCGTCATCTACGGCATCATCGGCGGCGCAGGCCTGGGCGGGCTGTTCGGCGCCCTGACCGGCGGCGACCACGGCGACTACGTGAAGCTGCTGCGGCGCATGGGCGTGCCCCCGGCCCAGGCCGAGCGCTTTTACAACGGCATCAAGGCCGGCAATGTCCTCGTGATCGCCCGCGACCCGGACGGGGCCAGGACCGACGAGGCCCTGGGCCTGATGCGGCGCTACGGCGCCCTGCGCCTCGACGACGCCGTGGGGGGAGGCCGTCTCCAGAGCGAGCGCGCCGGCCAGGACGGGCATTAGGGCGGATTCAGGGTGGGCGGCGGGGGAGACCTCGCCGCCCCTCCCCTTTCAGGTGGCAGGCTCCCCCGGCCAGACCAGGGCGGGATGGCTCACCTCCGGCCAGAGGGTGGGGAGGGCGACCCCCCATCCCTCTCCCCCGATCTCGCGCACCGGCACGATGCCCACGCCGCTGCCGCAGAGCCAGGCGCGGGTGACGCGCGGCAACTCGGACACCGGGACAGGCCGTTCCTCGACCTCCCGGCCCTCCAGAAAGGCGGCGCGGGTGATACTCGGCAGGCCGCCTGCCGGGACGACCAGGCGCCCCCCCAGTTCCAGCAGCGGTGAGGTCCGCCCACCGTCCACCACGTTCCCCGCCGCGTCCGTGAGCCAGCCCTCAAAGGCGACCGCCCGCGCCGCCTCCCGCCCGGCCAGGAGGTACGGCAGGTAGTTTCCGGTCTTGTGCGCGGCGAGCTGAGGGTGAACCTGCTGCCGCGTAATTCTGACGCTCACCCCTCCTCCGGGACGTGGGCCGGGGCTCAGGGGACGGTGGGACCAGAACAGAGCGTTTGCCGTGGCCGTGAGGCGCAGCAGGCCCCAGGGGAGGGGGTCGAGCGGGGGAAGTTCTCCCTCTGGAACAGGCAGGCCCAGAAAGGCACAGGTGCCCGCCAGCCGCGCGAGGTGTGACTTCCACAGCAGCGGCCTGCCCCACTGGGTGCGGACGGTGGTGAAGGCCGCCTCACCGTGGAGCCAGGCGCCCGCGTCCATGCCCGGGGGCAGCGGCCTCAAACGTTCGCCCCCCGGCAAAGCCTCAGCCAGTTGCCCAGCAGCACGCGCCCTGCGGGACTCAGCACGCTCTCCGGGTGAAATTGCACGCCCCAGGCGGGCCGCCCCGGCACGTGCAGCGCCATCACCTCGCCCTCCGCGCTGCGGGCCGTGACGAATTCTTCCGGCAGACCACGGACCACGAGGGAGTGATACCGACCGAAGGATGTGCCGTCGGCGATCCCGGCGAACAGGCCCTCCCCGCGGTGGCGCACCGCCTCTGGCCGTCCGTGAACCGGCTCGGCCCGCTCCACCCGGCCCCCCAGCACCTCGCCGAGGGCCTGGTGGCCCAGGCACACGCCCAGCAGCGGAATGCCCCGCTCCAGGCACAGCCGCGTGAGGGCCAGGGTGGGGCCGCTCGTGCCCGGGGTGCCCGGCCCCGGCCCGACGAGCACGGCCTCCGGGCGCGCGGCGAGCAGGGCTTCCGCCGCCTCGTCCTGCGTTCGCAGGTCCACCGCCGCCCCCAGGGCGAGCAGGTCGTGGGCGAGGTTGAGCGTGAACGAGTCCCGGTTGTCCAGCAGCAGCACCCGCACTCCCGTCCGGGTGAGGGCGGGCGGCGGCGCCCAGGGGCGGCCCGGCACCGGCGGGGCGGGGGGCCGCGCGGGCCGTCCAGGTTGCCCCGACAGCACGGCGAGGAGCGCCCGCGCCTTGTGGACCGTCTCCTGCGCCTCGCGCGCGGGGTCGGCGTCGATGACGGTGCCGCCCCCGGCCCGGACGTGCACCGTCCAGCGGGAGATGTCTTGGTCGTCCTCCGCCGATGGGTCCCGCTGGCGGCTGAACCCCGCCGTCCGAATCAGGATGTTCACGTCTACCCGAGCGCCGCTCACGATGCCCACGCCGCCCGTGTACCAGCCGCGCGGCCCCGGCTCCAGGTCGCGGATCGCCTCCATCACCCGCTCCTTGGGGGCGCCCGTGATCGTGCCGCCGGGGAAGGTGGCCCCGAGCAACTCACGCACGGTCAGGCCGGGCCGCGCCCCCGCCGTCACCTCCGAGACGAGGTGCATGACGTGACTGTACCGCTCGACAAGGCCGAGGTCGGGCACCGTCACCGTGCCGGGGGCCGCCACCCGTCCCAGGTCATGCCGCACGAGGTCCACCAGCATGGTGTGTTCGCTGACCTCCTTGGGACTCGCGCGCAGTTCACGCTCCAGCGCGGCGTCCTCCCCCGGGGTGTCCCCGCGCCGCCGGGTGCCCGCGATGGGCCGGGCGCTCAGCCGGTCCCCCGTGTGCAGCGCCAGCCGCTCCGGGCTGCACGACACCACGGCCTCGTCCCCCAGGTCGAGAAAGGCCATGAAGGGGCTGGGGTTGACCTCCCGCAGCCGCAGGTAGGCCGCGAGGGGATCGCCCGCCGCCTCCGCCCGCACCCCGCGCGAGAGGTTGACCTGATACACCTCGCCCGCCCGGATCAGCTCCTGCACGGCCCGCACGCCCGCCGGGTAGTCCACGTCGTCCGCGCCGAACTCGCCCACCTGAAGGGCCGGGGTGGGGGCCGGGTCGCCCGACAGCACCACCTCCCAGTCCACGTGCCCGGCCTCGCCCACGATCTCCAGCGTGCCCGAGAGGCGGTCCCAGACGAGGCCGCTGGGGTAGAGGCCCCACCAGCCCGCTCTCCCCTCCGGCCCGTGCGTCCTCAGCCCGAACCCGCGCGCCGCCTCGTACTTCAGGCCGCCGAGCCAGGCGGGGAAGAGGGCGTCCCCCTCCGGCCTCTCCGGCAACTCCTCCTGCACCGCCACCGGCCAGGCGCTCAGGAAGCTGTAGCGCCCGTATTCCACGACCGGCCCCAGCGATTCGAGCAGGACCACGCCCGGGGCGCCCGCCGCCCGCAGCCGCAGCAGCACGTCGGCGGGGGAGGGGTCGGGGAGCAGGGTGGGGGTCACGGGGCGGATTGTAGGGGAGGGATCAGGGCTCGCCAAGCCTGTGCGGCCACTCCTCCGGGCATGGGTTCTGGGCGCTGCTCTTGGCGATTCACCCCTCAAGGAGGCGGCCAGTCTCCGCCAGCCGGGCGTGTTTGGGGACAGGGATATCAGTGGATATCAGTACAGTGGACGCATGGACTCGCCGACAGTCCCGCACAACCCGGCGCTCGCGCCCCTCGCGGTCTTTGGGGGGGAATGGACGTGGGAGGCTTCCCTGGAGGGGCGGCCCTTCGGCCGTGGCCGGGCGGTGTTCGAGTGGCTGGAGGGCGGCGCCTTTCTGCTCCAGCGCGACGAGGCGGAGCAGCCGGAGTTCCCCGCAAGCACGGTGATCGTCGGGGCAGATGACACGACCGGGGCCTACTGCTGGCTTCACTTCGACTCCCGGGCCGTGTCCCGCATCTACCGGATGAGCCTTGAGGACGGGGTCTGGAGGGTGTGGAGAGAAGCGCCCGGGTTCTCGCAACGATTTGCGGGGACGTTCAGCCGGGGCGGCACCCTGATTCGGGGCAGGTGGGAAAAATCAGGTGACGGCCGGGCGTGGGACACCGATTTCGACCTGACGTACACCCGGCGCACGTGAGGATCAGCCGTCTCTGGGAACGGGAGCCTCCGGGCGCCATCTTTACCAAATCCCCCTAAATCCCTACTCCCCGCCCGGAATTGCGGGGTAGACTGTTTCCATGTGGGTCTCGACCAAAGCACAGTACGGCCTGCGCGCCCTGATCGAGATCGGGCGGCGCGGGGGGGACGCGGTGCCGCTCAAGGACGTGTCCGAGCGCCAGGGCATCAGCCAGCACTACCTGGAGCAGATCGCCAGCAACCTGCGCCGCGCGGGCTTTATCAAGAGCGTGCGGGGCGCCCACGGCGGCTACCGCCTGGCCCGGCCCGCCGCCGCCATCAACGCCTACGAGGTCGTCACGGCGATGGAGGGCAGCATCGCGCCGGTGTCGTGCGTGGAGGAGGACCACGTGTGCGACAAGGGCAACGTCTGCGGCACCCTGGACCTGTGGCACCGGGTGGACGCGGCGCTGCGGGGCGTGCTGGGGGGCACCACCCTTGCGGACCTGATCGCCGACAGTGAGCGGCAGGAACACGCGCGGCTGGTGCAACTGGAGCCGGGCTTCCCGGCACCGCACGCCTAAGCGGACCATCGCCGCCCCCGCCGCCCCGTATCCTGCGGGGCGATGTACCGCCTGCTGAAACCCGCCCTCTTCCGCCTCGACCCGGAGGACGCGCACCATCTCACCCTGCGGGCCCTGGGCGCGGCGTCCCGTGTGCCCGCCTGGCCCGTGGCCGCCCGCCGCCTGAGCGCCCCCGCCGACCCCCGCCTGGCCCAGACGCTGTGGGGCCGCCCCTTCACCTCCCCGGTCGGCCTCGCGGCGGGACTCGACAAGAACGGGGAGGCCGTGCCCGCTTTCTCGGCGCTGGGCTTCGGTTTTCTGGAGGTCGGCACCGTCACGCCCCGCCCCCAGCCGGGCAACGACCGCCCCCGCCTCTTTCGCCTGCCCCAGGATGGGGCGCTTATCAACCGGATGGGCTTCAACAATGCTGGGGCAGAGGCTCTGCGCGCCCGCCTCGCCGCGCTCCCCGTTCGCCCCGCCCCCGTCTGGGTCAACATCGGCAAGAACAAGACCACTCCGAACGAGGTGGCGGTCGAGGACTACCGCGCCTGCGTCCGCGTGCTCTTTGAAGTGGCGGACGGCTTCGTGGTGAACGTCAGCTCGCCGAACACGCCGGGGCTGCGGGCCCTCCAGGCGGCGGATGACCTCGGGAGCCTCGTGCGGGCCGTGCTGGAGGAGGTGGAGGCCGCCCGGGTCCGCACCGCCCGCCGTTCTCCCCCCGTCCTCGTCAAGCTCGCCCCCGACCTGCACCCCGAAGGCTTCGAGGCGAGCGTGGGGGCGGTGCTGGGGGCGGGGGCGAGCGGCCTCATCGTGAGCAACACGACCCTGGGCCGCGAGGGGCTCACCCATGCCCACCGCGCACAGGCGGGCGGGCTGAGCGGGCGGCCCCTGACGGCACGGAGTACGGCTCTGGTGCGCGAGGCCTACCGCCTGACGCGCGGGCGGGTGCCCCTCGTGGGGGTGGGCGGCGTCTTCACCGCCGAGGAGGCCTACGCCAAGATTCGCGCCGGGGCCAGCCTGGTCGAGGTGTACACGGCGCTGATCTACGAGGGGCCGGGGCTGCCCGCGCGGCTCAACCGGGGGCTGGCCGCGCTGCTGGAGCGCGACGGGTTGCGGAACGTGGCGGAGGCGGTCGGGGTGGACGCCTGAGCGGAACCGTCACCCTTCCCGCTCCCGTCAGCCCGTCCGCGCCAGGCGTTGCCGCAGCAGGGCCGGGCCATGCTCGGCGGCGAGACGGACCAGGACGCCCAGCTTGTGGGGATTGGCCTCCAGGTCGATGTGGACCCCGAGTTCAGCCGCCGTCTCGCTGCACGCGGGGCCGATGCTGACCACGACCATCCGGCGCAGCCCGGCGCGCACCTCCTCGCCCAGGCCCAGGCGCTCGGCGTACTTCAGGAAATGCAGGAGCTGGGTGCCGCTGGAGAGCAGCAGCAGGTCCTGCCCGCCCAGCACCACGTCGCACACCGCGCGGGAGAGCGGCGCGGTGTCGTGCGGAAAGGCGCAGCGGTAGACAGGCACGCTCGTCACCCGCACCCCGGCCGCCCCGAGCATCCGCAGCATCGGCGGCGGGGTGGCGTCCCCGTATTCGAGGATGACGGCGTGCTGCCCCGGCCCCAGGGTGTCCAGCAGGTGGGCCCCCACCTCGTGCCAGGTGTGCGGGCGGGGCACGCTCGTCCCGGCCAGGCCGAAGGTTTTCAGCGCCTGGGCGGGCTTGTTCCCCCGCACGACCAGGGGCACGCCCTTCAAGGTGTCGAGGTGCCGGGGGTCACGCGCCGCGAGGTCGCGCAGGAAGAGGCGGGTGCCCACGCCCGTCATGCAGGCGACGGCGTGAATATCCCCCGCCGCCAGTGAGGCCTCGAATCTCGCCAGGTGCGCGCCCAGGTCGAGTTTCTGCTCGCGCAGGCTGGGCGCGACGGTCGCCTCGCCGCCGTACTTGCGGATCAGCGCGGCCATCTCGTCCGCGCGGCGGGATTCGAGGCTCAGGACCTTCAGCCCGCCGAACCAATCCATACGTCGCCTCCTTCCACCCGGACCGGGTAGGTGGGCACGCTCACCCTGGGGTCGTCCAGGCTGACCCCCGTTTCCAGGTCGAAGGCGTGCTTGAGGAGGGGCGAGGTGACCTTCAGCGTGCCGCCCGCGTTCCCGGTCAGGCCGCGGGACAGCACGTTCGCGCCCGTGTAGGGATCACGGTTTCCCAGGGCGAAGACGCGCCCCGCCACGTGGAAGACCGCCACCTGCTGGCCCCGCACCAGGGCACACACGCCGGTCCCCGGCAGGATGTCGCCCAGGGCACACACGCGCGTCCAGGTCTGTTCGGCGGAGGGGGGAGTCAGGGTCAGGGTCATGGGAGGGCTCCTTTGGGGGAGGTTGTGGGGAGGGGTTTCCTCCACCCCCGTCTTCTCAGTCGTCCCCGCCCGCCATCGGCAGGGGGATCAGCTCGTGCGGGGAGGCGGGGCGAACCTGGCCGCGCTCGTTCACCCACTGAACGCCCTCGTCGCGGGCATCGGAGTTGACGAAGGTGCGGAAGCGGGCGAGGCCCGCGGGATCGGCCAGCGTGGCGGCCCACTCGTCGAAGTAGGAATCGACGTGCCCCGCCATCGCGGCGTCGAGGTCGGCGCAGAGGCCCAGCGTGTCGTCCAGGATCACGCCGCGCAGATACTCCACGCCGCCCTCCAGGTTCTCCAGCCAGGCGCTCGTGCGCTGGAGGCGGTCGGCGGTGCGGATATAGAACATCAGGAAGCGGTCAATGGTGCGGATCAGCGTCTCCTCGTCGAGGTCGGCGGCGAGGAGGACCGCGTGCCTGGGCGTCACGCCGCCGTTGCCGCCGACGTACAGGTTCCAGCCCTTCTCGGTGGCGATCACGCCGAAGTCCTTGCCGCGTGCCTCGGCACACTCGCGGGTGCAGCCGGAGACACCCGACTTGAGCTTGTGCGGGCTGCGCAGACCCCGGTACCGCAGTTCGAGCCTGACCGCCAGGCCCGTCGAGTCCTGCACCCCGTAGCGGCACCACGTCTGGCCCACGCAGCTCTTCACCGTCCGCAGGCTCTTGCCGTAGGCGTGACCGCTCTCGAAGCCCGCGGCGATCAGGTCGCCCCAGATCGCGGGGAGGTCGTCGCGCTGGGCGCCCAGCAGGTCGATGCGCTGCCCACCCGTGATCTTGCAGTACAAACCGTACTTCTTGGCGACCGCGCCAATAGCGATGAGGCCGTCCGGGGTGATCTCGCCGCCCGGCACGCGGGGCACGACCGAGTAGGTGCCGTTCTTCTGGATGTTCGCCAGAAAGGCGTCGTTCGTGTCCTGAAGGGGGGCGTGTTCGGCCTTGAGGACATACTCGCCGTGCAGGCTCGCCAGGATGCTCGCCACGGCGGGCTTGCACGTCTCGCAGCCCAGGCCGGTGCCGTGGGCGCCGAGCACTTCGTCCCAGGTGCGGTAGCCCCTCACCCGGATGAGGTCGAGGAGTTCCCGGCGCGAGTGCGGGAAATGTTCGCAGAGGTGGTTGGAGACGATCTCGCCCAGGCGCCGCAGCTCGGTCTGGAGGAGGCCGTGCAGGTTCGGCACGCAGCCGCCGCAGCCCGTCCCCGCCCCGGTGCATTTCTTCAGGCCCGCCACGTCGCGGCAGCCGCCCGAAATAGCCTCCACCAACGTGTTCGTGCGGACGTTCTCGCAGGAGCAGACGAGGGCGTTGGCACTGGTGGGCGGAGCCTCGACACCGGGCGGCGGCACGAGCAACGTCTCGGGCGGGACCGTGAGCGGCGTGCCCGAGAGCGCGAGGTCGAGCAGGTCGCCGTAGCGGGCGGTGTCGCCCACGAGCAGGCCGCCCAGGACGCGGGTGCCGTCCGGGCTGAGGACCAGTTTCGAGTACGTGCCCCGCACGTTGTCGCTCAGGCTGACCGAGCGCGCCTCCGGCGTCTGCCCCTTCGCGTCACCGAAGGAGCCGACCTCGACCCCCAGGAGCTTGAGCTTGGTGCTGAGGTCCGCGCCGGTGAACCGCGCGTCCGTGGGTCCGCTCAGCCCCAGGTCCGCGAGGAGGTTCGCCGCCGCCACCCTCGCCATCGCGTAGCCGGGGGCGACGAGGCCGTACACCCGCCCGCCGTGCAGCGCGCACTCGCCGACCGCGTACACGGCGGGGTCGCTCGTCACGCAGCGGTCGTCGATCTGGACGCCGCCGCGCTCCCCGACTGTGAGGCCGCCCGCGCGGGCGAGATCGTCGCGGGGCCGGATGCCCGCTGAAAAGACGACCAGATCGGTCTCCAGCCGCGAGCCGTCCGCGAAGGCGAGGCCAGTGACGCGCCCGGCGCCGTCCGTGCAGACCTCGCTCGTCGCCCTGGAGACGTGGACGCCGATGCCCATGTCCTCGATGATCCGTTTCAGCAGGGCGCCGCCCTCCGCGTCGAGCTGGGCGGGCATGAGGTGGGGGGCAAACTCGACCACGTGGGTTTCCAGCCCCAGCTTGCCCAGCGCCCCGGCGGCCTCCAGCCCGAGCAGCCCGCCGCCGATCACGGCCCCGACACGTGCAGTCCGGGCGGCTTCCCGGATCGCGTCGAGGTCATCCAAGCTGCGGTACACGAAGCAGCCCGCCGCGTCCCTGCCCGGAATGGGCGGCACGAAGGGGAAGGAGCCGGTGGCGAGGACCAGCGCGTCGTAGGCGAGCGTTTGCTCCCCGGCCCGGCCCGTCACGTTGACGGTGCGGCCTTCCCGGTCCACGGCGGTCGCGCGGCTCCAGGCGATGTTCACCCCCTGCTCCTCATAGCCCTCCGCGGTGGCGAGGGAGAGGTTGGGGCGGTCGTCGTCGAAGTGGGCGCTGAGGCGAACGCGGTCGTAGGCGAGCCGGGTCTCCTCGCTGATCACGGTGACCTTCAGGGCGTCCGGCCCGGCCTGGGCTCGCAGAAGGTCCACCAGCCGGTGGCCGACCATGCCGTTCCCCACGATGACGACGTGGGGACGTTGGTTCTGGGGGGTGCGTTGGGGCATCGGTTCCTCCAGTCGGGCGAATCAGGACAGGTTGCCCGCCGCCACGCCCCCATTGAGCAGGACAAAGTGCAGATTGTCAACAAAATCGGGAAAACTTGACCAGACTTCTCCGCGTATTACCCAGCTACTACCTTCATTCTTGTAATTTGTCTAAAAAATCTTGAACAAAATGCGAATTTGGCCTTGACTCCCCTGACCTTGCCTGCCAAGGTGCGCCCATGCCGAGCGCGCTCCTCCCCAACCGCGACCCGTCCACGCGCGTCGTGCGGACGACCTGTCCGTACTGCGCGGTGCAGTGCAACTTCGACCTGCATGTGGAGAACAACCTGCCCGTCCGGGTCACGCCGACGAAGGAGTGCCCGGTCGCCCGCGGCACCGTCTGCAAGAAGGGCCTCTCCGCGCTGAACGACCTGCGCCACCCCGACCGCCTGACCCAGCCCCTGCTGCGGAAGAACGGCGAACTCGTGCCCGTGGGCTGGCCCGAGGCGCTGGCCTACGTGAGTGACGCCCTGCGCCCGCTCCTCGCCACCCGCCCCGACGCGGTGGGCGTCTTCGGCAGCGGCAGCCTGACGAACGAGAAGGCGTACCTCCTGGGCAAGTTCGCCCGCCTGGCGCTGGGGACCGCGAACATCGACTACAACGGGCGCTACTGCATGGCCTCGGCGGCGACGGCGCTGAGCCGCACGGTGGGCTACGACCGGGGCCTGGGTTTTCCGCTGGGGGACATGGCGACGAGCGACCTGATCCTGCTGGTCGGCGCGAACATCGCCGAGACGCTGCCGCCCATCATGCAGTACCTCAAGTCGGCGCGGGACCGGGGGGCGGCGGTGTACTCCATCGATCCCCGCGCGACCCCGACCGCGAAGGTGGCCGGGCGCCACCTCGCCCTCCGCCCCGGCACCGACGGCGTCCTCGCCCTGGGCCTGCTCCACCTCATGAAGGCGTGGGGCCGCATCCGCCCGACCGCCCCTGCCCACGGCATGCCCGAGGTGCTATCCCAGGCGGACGACTACCCGCCCGCCCGCGTGGCGCACGAGTGCGGCATCGGCGAGGACGAGCTGCTCACTCTGGGCAGGCTCTACGCGGGCGCGCACAAGCCGCTGATCCTGACCGGGCGCGGCCCCGAGCAGCACGCGCACGGCACCGACACCGTGCAGGCGTACCTCAACCTCGCCTTCCTGACCGGGCACTTCGGCAAGCCGGGCGGCGGGTACGGCACCCTGACCGGGCAGGGCAACGGCCAGGGCGGGCGCGAACACGGGCAGAAGGCGGACCAGCTTCCCGGGGCGCGCAGCCTGCGGAACCCCGGGCACCGCGCGGAGATCGCCGCCCTGTGGGGATGCTCACCCGACGCCCTGCCCCAACCCGGCGTGAGCGCCCAAGAACTCCTCAACGCCTGTGGTGAGGAAGGCGGCATCGAGGCCCTGATCGTCCTGGGCTCCAACCCGGTCGTCAGCGCGCCGGGCGCGGGGCAGGTGCGGGAACGGCTCGAAGCCCTGAGGCACCTCATCGTCATCGACTTCCTGCCCAGCGAGACCGCGGGGCTCGCCACCCTCGTCCTCCCCGGCTCCATGTGGTGCGAGGAGGAGGGGACGACCACCAACCTCGAAGGCCGTGTCCAGCGCCGCCGCAAGGCGATCACGGCGCCCGGCGCGGCCCGCGAGGACTGGCGCATCCTGTGCGACCTGGCGGCGGCGGTCGGGCGGCCCTGGGGCTTCACCTACGCCACCTTCCGCGAGCTTCAGGACGAGTTCTTCCGGGCGACGCGGGGCGGCCTCGCCGACTACAGCGGCCTGAGCGCCGAACGCCTCGACCGGGCGAGCGCCCAGTGGCCCGTCCGCAGCGCCGACGGCCCCGACACTCCCTATGCCTACGCGCCGACGTATCCGACGCCGGACGGCCTCGCCAAACTCCACACGCCCAGCTTCCCGCCGCCTCCCGACCACCAGGGGCTCACCCTCACGACGGGTCGGCTGGGCAACCAGTACCAGAGCGGCACCCAGACCCGGCGCAACCCGGCCCTGCGGGCGAGCCTCGAACTTCAGGTCCATCCCGACACGGCCCGCGAGCGTGGCCTGAACCCCGGCGACCTCGCCCGCGTCACCACCCGGCACGGCACCCTCGACCTGCCCGTGGCGCTGAACCCCGGCCTGCGCCCCGACACCTTGTTCATGCCCTTCCACTGGGAGGCGAGCGCGAATCTGCTGACCAGCCCCGACCGGCTCGACCCCCACTCGCGGATGCCCGCCTTCAAGGCGACGCCCGCCACGCTCGCGCCCGTTCCCGTCGCTGTACCCGAAGCTCGGGCCGTCCGACCCGCCCTGCTGGAGGGGGGCGTGCCCGTCTGACCCAGCCCTCTGCCTGCCTGTGTTGGTCCTCACTCCACACCCCATCCCCGAGGTTCCCGCATGACCCAGCACGCCTACCTTCCTCTTCCCGCCCCCGCCCTCTCTGCCGATGCCCGGCGTGTGGTGACCTGGAGTACCCTCGGCTTCACCCTGATGTTCGCCGTGTGGGTGATGTTCTCCATCGTGGGGCTGCCCATCCGCAAGCAGCTCGGGCTGACGGACGCGCAGTTCACGCTGCTCACCGCCATTCCGGTGCTGACGGGCTCGCTGCTGCGCCTCCCCGCCGGGCTGCTGGCCGACCGCTTCGGGGGCAAGGCGACCTTTCTGGCCGTGACGCTGGTGACCGCCGCGTTCTCGCTGGCGCTCTCGTTCGCGTCGGGGTACGGCACGCTGCTCGCGCTCGCCCTGGGGGTGGGCCTGGCGGGCGTGAGCTTCGCGGTGGGGAACGCCTGGATCGCCCAGTGGGCGCCCGCCGCGCGGCAGGGCCTCGCGCTGGGAACCTTCGGGGCGGGGAACGCGGGGGCGAGCATCACCAAGCTGGCCGCGCCCCTGCTCATCACGCTGGTGCCCGCCGGGCTGCTGATTCCGGGTGGGTGGCATTTCGTCCCCTTCGCGTTCGCCCTGCTGCTCGTGCTGTGCGCGCTCCTGACCGCCCGGCTGACCCCCGCCGACGCCGCCACGCGCCCGCAGCGCACCCTCGCCGACTGGCTGCGGCCCCTGGGGAACGTGCAGGTCTGGCGCTTCGGGCTGTACTACGTGGTCTTCTTCGGCGCCTATGTGGCCCTGAGCCTCTTCCTGCCGAAGTATTACGTGGACCACTACGGGCTCCCGCTGGCGGAGGCGGGCCTGCTCACCGCCCTGTTCATCTTTCCGGCGAGCCTGCTGCGGCCCCTCGGCGGCTACCTGAGCGACCGGTTCGGGCCGCGCGGGGTGACGGTCGCCTCCCTCGCGGTCATGCTCCTGGGCCTGCTGCCCCTGACCCATGACCTCCCGCTCGTCACCTTCCTGGGG
Source organism: Deinococcus aerius (assembly GCF_002897375.1). NCBI lineage: Bacteria > Thermotogati > Deinococcota > Deinococci > Deinococcales > Deinococcaceae > Deinococcus > Deinococcus aerius. The sequence goes on from NZ_BFAG01000001.1 coordinate 306,351, forward strand.
CTGACCACCGTGGTCGGGGTCGGCATGGGCGTGGGCAAGGCGAGTACGTACACGCTGGTCGCGCGGTGGTATCCCGGCCAGATGGGCGTGGTGGGCGGCTTGGTCGGCCTGCTCGGCGGTCTGGGCGGCTTCATCCTCCCGCTGACCTTCGCGGCGCTGAAGCCCACGCTGGGCGCGCAGGCGGCCTTCATCACCCTGCTCGCGGTGACGTTCGCCAGCGGCGTGGTCTTCGTGGCGAGCATGTTGCGCCTCCGCGCCCTCGGGCGGCGGCCCAGCTTCGCCTGACAGGGACCGGATGCGGGGCGGGGCCGGGTGTTCTTCCCTCCCCGCCCGTTAACCCACTCCTAACGGCCTGGGTGCACAGTGGGGCATGAGAAAGCTCGCCATGACGGTCCTCGCGCTGGGCGCCCTGTGGCCCGCCGCTCTCGCGCAGACGGCCCCCACCGCCCGGACCTGCACCCTCACCCCCGCCGAGACGGAAGGCCCCTACTACACGCCCGGCGCCCCGGCCAGGAGCGACCTCGCCGCCGACGTGAGGACGGGCACGCCGCTCACCGTGAGCGGGCAGGTCCTCGACCAGAACTGCCAGCCCCTGAGGGGCGCGACCGTGGATGTGTGGCAGGCCGACGCCGAGGGCCAGTACGACAACAGCGGGTACACCCTGCGGGGTAAGGTCACGACCGACGCGCGGGGCCGCTACACCTTCCAGACCGTCGTGCCGGGCGAGTATCCGGGCCGCACGCCGCACATCCACGTCAAGGTGACGGCGCCGGGCGGGCGCACGCTGACCACCCAGCTCTATATCCCCGGTCTTGCCAGCAACGCGCGGGACCGCATCTACCAGGCACAGATGCAGCTTCAGAACTACCGCCTCCAGGGCGGCAGGGCCACGGCCACCTACACCTTCGTCGTGCAGAGGTAAAGACGAGGCCAAGGCGGCCTTTAAGGGGCCGGGTCTTGCGCTCCCGCCCGCCGTGCCAGGATGCGGGGGCCGGGTTCCCGGCATCCCACCCCAGCACAGGAGGCGCCCCATGACTGACCCCGGAGACCTTGCCAACACCGACGCCGACGCCCGCGACGACTTCGACCGCACCAAGCGGGTCAATCCCGGCAAGGGGGAGGACCGCCTGGAGGAAGCCCTCCAGCGCAATGACCAGGACGAGGGCCGGATGGCGTCCGAGGACCCCGACCCCCTCGACCAGTAGGACCAGGCTGGACGACCGGCTTCCCGCGGGGGAGGCCGGTTTCCCGTGATGGAAGAACACCGTCCTGCTGGGCGGCGGGAAGTTTCCCTCTCAGGCGACCTCCCGCCGCAAGGGGCCTACTCCACGCCCTCTCCCTCGCGCCGGAAGGCCACCTTCCCGCCCACCACCGTCAGCAGCGGCCAGCCGCGCAGCCACTCGCCCGCCCAGGGGGAGAACTTGGCTTTGCTCCTGAACTCGGCCGGGTTGACCTCCCGCTCCGTTTCGAGGTCCAGCACCACGAGGTCGGCGGGGGCGCCCTCCTCCAGCGTCGGCTCGGGCCAGCCCATCACGCGGGCGGGGGCGGCGGTCATCAGGTCGAGCAGCTTTTCCAGCCCCAGCCGCTCCCCGAGCCGTGTCCACATCAGCGGGAAGGCGAGTTCGATGGACGCGATGCCGAAGGGGGCCTCCAGCAGGTCGCGTTCCTTCTCCGCCCGGGTGTGCGGCGCGTGGTCGGTGGCGAGGCAGTCCACCGTGCCGTCGAGCAGGCCTTCCAGGAGGTGGTCGGCGTCGGTCTGGGTCCGCAGCGGCGGCGCCACCTTGTAGAGCGCGTCGAAGGACCGCAGCGTCTCGTCCGTCAGCGTCAGGTGGTGGGGGCAGACCTCGCAGGTGACGGGCAGGCCGCGCCGTTTGGCCTCCCGCATGAGGTCGAGGGCTCGGGCCGTCGAGAGGTGCTGGACATGCAGCCGCGCCCCCGTCTGCGCCACGATCTCCAGGTCACGGGCGACCCGGGCCGCCTCCGCCGCCGCCGGGTTGCCGGGCAGGCCGAGTTCCTCGGACACCGGCCCCTCGTTCATCACGCCGTCGGCGCGCAGGGAGGCGTCCTCGGCGTGGACGCTCACGACCATGCCGAGCGAGCGGGCGTATTCCAGCCCCAGCCGCAGCACCCGCGCGTTCTCGTTCGTGCGCCCATCGTCGGTGAACATGGCCGCCCCCGCCTCCTTCAGGAAGGCGAGTTCGGCCAGATGCTCGCCCTTCTGCCCCTTGGTGAGGGCGGCGGCGGGCCTGAGGCGAGCGAAGCCCAGCCCCTCTGCCTTCTCAATCAGCGCGCGCACGATGGCCGGATCGTCCACGACCGGCGACGTGTTCGGCATGGAGACGACCGTGCCGTACCCGCCCGCCGCCGCCGCCGCCAGCCCCGAGGCGAGGTCTTCCTTCTCTGTCTGCCCCGGCTCGCGCAGGTGGGCGTGGAGTTCGATCAGGGCGGGTGCGACCGTGCCACCCCGCCCGTCGATCACGTCCCCGAGGTCACCGAGGTTCCAGCCCCGGATGACGCCGTTCTCGACGGTGACGGATTCGAGTTGGTCCGAACCGGGGCGTTTGATGTTGGTGATGGTGAGTTGTGTCATTTCAGTCCCTTGAATGTTGCAGAGGCTCTAGCCTTTTGCTCCTCCCCCTTGAGGGGGGAGGCCGGGAGGGGGTGAGCGGGCACGTCCTGCGGCGCGGTTCGTAAAAGAGGCAGTCCGTCTTGTAGGTACTTAGGCTGCTCGTGCGCCCCCTCACCCCGGCCCTCTCCCACCCGGGGAGAGGGAGAAAACTACTCCCGCCCCACGAGCAGGTGATACAGCACGCTCATCCTGACCGCCTGCCCGTTTTCCACCTGCTGAACGATGCGGCTGCGGGGACCATCGGCCACGTCCGAACTGATCTCCAGGTCGCGGTTCATGGGGCCGGGGTGCAAGGCGATGGCGCCGCTCTCGGCCTCCCGCATCAGGCGCTCGTTGACCTGATAGTGGTCGGCGTACTCCTGAAGGCTGGCGAGGTATCCGGCGTTCATGCGCTCCTGCTGGAGCCGCAGGGCCATAACAGCGTGCGCGCCTCGGACAGCCTCACGGGGGTCGGTAGTCAGCGTCACGCCGGGCAGGGCGGCGAGGTCGGCGGGAAGCAGGGTCGCCGGGCCGCACAGCACGACCCTCGCGCCCAGCTTGGGCAGCAGCTCGGCATTGCTGCGAGCCACCCGCGAGTGCCGCACGTCGCCGATGATGGCGACGGTCTTGCCCTCCAGCGTGCCGAACTCCTGCCGAATGGTGTAGGCGTCCAGTAGCGCCTGGGTGGGGTGCGCCCGCCGCCCGTCGCCCGCGTTGATGACGGGCTTGCCGGAGTAGCGCGCGACGAGGTGCGCCGCGCCCGCCGCGTGGTGCCGCACGACGTAGGCATCCACCTTGTAGGCGGTCAGCACCTCCACCGTGTCGCGCAGGCTCTCGCCTTTGCTCAGGCTGCTCGCGCCCGCCGCAAAAGAAACCACGTCCGCGCTCATGCGCCGGGCGGCGAGTTCGAAGGAGACGCGGGTGCGGGTGGAGTTCTCGAAAAAGGCGGTGCAGACGGTCAGCCCTTGCAGCGCCGGAACCTTCTTCACCGGGCGGTCGAGGACCTGCGCCATCGTGTCGGCGTTGTCGAGCAGGGCGGTCAGGCGCTCGGGCGTCCAGCCGTGGAAATCCAGGAGATGCCGGGGACGGGAGGAGCCTGTCATGGCCGCGACTCCAGGTCGTGCAGTTCCACCACGTCCACGCCGTCCGTCTCGCTGAGCTTGACCTTCACGACCTCCGTGCGGGCGGTCGGGAGGTTCTTCCCCACGTAGTCGGCGCGGATGGGCAGTTCACGGTGCCCCCGGTCCACCAGCACGGCGAGCTGGATGCTCTCGGGACGGCCCAGGTCAATCAGGGCGTCGAGCGCCGCGCGCACCGTGCGCCCGGTGTACAGCACGTCGTCCACGAGCACGACCCGGCGCCGGGCGAGGTCGAAGGGCACCTGCGTCTCGCGGATGATGGGCTGGTGCGCGACTTCCGAGAGGTCGTCGCGGTAGAGGGTGATGTCGAGCCGCCCGGTGGGCACCTGCACGCCCTCCAGCTCGCTCAGCTTCGCCGCCAGCCGCTCGGCGAGCGGAATGCCGCGGGTGTGAATGCCGATCAGGGCGAGGTTCTGCGCGCCCTTGTTGCGCTCCACGATCTCGTGCGCGATGCGGGTCATGGCCCGGCGCACCTCGTCGGCGGTCAGGATGGTGGCCTTGGGGGTCACGCGGCCCCCCCGGCAAAAAAAACGCCGCCCAGCGCGTGCTGTCGGCTCGTCCAATCACGTTGCATCGTCTGCTCCTTCTCCTGCCTCACGGGGCGGGTGCGGCCTCACGGGACCGCTGAGAAAAGGCGGGGCAAGGGGCCCCAGGCCTGGGGGAGTGTACCGCCCGCAGCGTCCCAGGTGAAGGGTCCGCCCATCGCGGCCTCTGTCACCCTTGCTGACACGCACTATCCTTGACAACGAGGCACTCAGGTTTTAAGCTATGAGCAGTTAAGCGGGAGGCCGCGCGAGCCGCCGAACGCTTCCAGTCACAGGAGGTAACGACCGTGATGCGTTTTGATCCTTTCCGCGAGATTGAGGAGCTGACCCAGCGTATGGACCGCGCGTTCGGCAACGGGATGACCACCCAGGGCGCCCGCCTCGCCCCGCCCGTCGACGTCCACGAGGACGAGCAGGGGCTGGAACTGACCCTCGACCTGCCCGGCGTGCAGCCGGACGACATTCAGATCGAGGCCGAGAACCAGACGCTGACCGTTCAGGCCAAGCGCGACTACACCCGGGGCGAGGGCCGCACCGCCCACCGCGTCGAGCGAGCCTACGGCACCTTTATCCGCACCTTCAGCGTGCCCGCGAAGTACGACCTCACCAAGGTCGAGGCCACCTTCGACCATGGCACCCTGACCCTGCGGGTGCCCCGCAGCGAGGCCGCCCAGAAGCGCACCGTCCAGGTCCGCACGGGCGGGCAACTGAACGCCCCGAAGACGGTCGAGGCCGGGCAGAACAGCACGGCCGAGACGCAGGGCGCCGAGAGCACCCAGGGCGCGTAAGCCTCTTTTCAAAGCCAGCTCCCGCCGAGTGATTCCGGCGGGAGCTTTTTTGGCTGAAACCCGGCGGCTCAGGCCAGCACATCGGGGGACAGCTTAGCGGGGTCCAGCGCCCCCGTCATCACCGACACCGTGTCGGCCATGCTCAGCTTCCTGGGATTCACGACCGCCGCCCGGCGCCCCAGCCGCTGGATATGGATGCGGTCGGCGATCTCGAAGACGTGGGGCATGTTGTGGCTGATGATGATGACGGGCAGGCCCTTGTCGCGCACCCGGCGGATCAGGTCGAGCACCATGTTGCCCTCCTTGACCCCCAGCGCGGCGGTGGGCTCGTCCATGATGACCACGTGCCGGGCGAAGGCCGCGCTGCGCGCCACCGCCACGCCCTGCCGCTGCCCGCCCGAGAGCGTCTCGACCGGCTGCGTCATGGAGCGGATGGAGAACTGGAGGGTCTTCATGTGCTCGGTCGCCTCGTGCAGCATCCGCTTCTTGTCGATCAGGCGCAGCATCCGCCCCAGGGTCCCGCCCCGGTAGATCTCGCGGCCCAGGAAGAGGTTTTCCGCGATGGTCATGGCTGGTGCCACGGCGAGGTCCTGATACACGGTCTCGATACCCTGCCGCCGCGCGTCGATGGGGCTGCGGAAGTTCACGGGCTTGCCGTCGAGGAAGATCTGGCCGCTGTCGGGCACCACCGCGCCGGAAAGCGCCTTGATCAGGCTCGACTTGCCCGCCCCGTTGTCCCCGATCACCGCCAGGATTTCCCCATTCCGCAGCTCGAAGTCGGTCCCGTCGAGGGCCGTCACGTGGCCGTAGCGTTTGACGAGCTGCCGCGCCTCGAAGACGGTGGGGCTGGGCGGCATGGGTACAGCGGGGGCCGGGTAGGTGTGCATGTCCTCCATACCGTTACGCCTTCTTCCGCGAGAGCTGGTCCACCGCGACTGCCAGGATGGTCAGCACGCCGGTGATGATGTACTGGTACACCGAGGGCACGCCCATCAGGGTCAGGCCGTTGGTGAACACGCCGACGATCAGGGCGCCCAGCAGCGTCCCCACGATGGCCCCCCGCCCGCCGAAGAGGCTGGTGCCGCCCAGCACGACGGCGGTGATGGACGCCAGCGCCTCGGTCTGCCCGGCGTTGGGGTCGCCCACGCCCGTGCGTGCGGTGAGCAGCAGCGCGGCGATGCCGTAGGTCAGCCCGGCGAGCGTATAGACCAGCAGGATCACCCGGTTCGTCGGAATGCCCGTCAGGCGCGCGGCCTCGGGGTTGTTGCCGACCGCGTAGAGGTGGCGCCCCGGCCCCGTCTGGGTCAGGATGAGGTGGGTCAGCAGGTACAGCAGCAGCATCAGCACCGTGCCGTAGGTCCAGGTCGTCGCCCCGACGCGGAAGGTGGAGCCGAAGAAGTTGAGGGGATCCGGCAGGTTCGACACCGTCTCCGAGCGCGAGTAGACCTGGGTGGCCCCGAACACGATGCCGTACATGCCCAGCGTCACGATGAAGGGGGGCAGCCGCAGCCGGGTGATCAGCAGGCCGTTGAGCCAGCCGACAAAGGTGGTGGCGAACAGGCCCAGCCCGATCGAGAGGTACGGGTTGAGGCCCGAGTTTACCGCCAGCCGGGTCATCACCACGCCGCCCAGCGCCATGATCACGCCCGCCGCGAGGTCGATGCCCGCCGTCAGGATGATCAGCGTCTGCCCGATGGCGAGCACCGCCACATAGGAGACCTGCTGGAAGATCAGCGAGAAGTTCTGGGCGCTCAGGAAGCGGTCGGACTGGGTGGAGAAGAAGATGATGGCGAGCGCCAGCGCGATCAGCGGCCCCAGGATGGCGACGCTGGGCATCCGTTCGCGCAGGGTGAGGCGGTCGGGGGCCTTGGTGAGGGAGGGGGGAGTGGTGGTCATCCGGCGGGGTCCTTTCGGGGGCAGAGTCCTCTGGGGCGGTGCGTTCAACCGGGGAAGGCCCGCGCGAGCAGACCTTCCCCGGGCGCGTCAGCCGCTCCTCGCGCGGCTTAGCGGCTCACTTGCCCCAGCAGTTGGCGAGGCCGTACTGCACGTTCCTGCTGGGCACGCCGGGGGCGGCCTTGGCCGCGATCAGGGTGACGCCGGTGTCGGTGTAGCCGCTCTTGACCTTCTTGCCGGTCTTGGCGTACTGCACGCCCGCCTCGACGCCCATCGCCGCCATCTTCAGCGGGTACTGCTGGCTCGTCGCCGCGAAGACGCCGCTCTGCACCCCGCGCACGCCGTTGCAGCCGCCGTCCACCGAGACGATCATCACGTCCTTCTCCTTGCCCGCGTTCTTCAGGGCCTGGTAGGCGCCGTAGCCCGAGGGCTCGTTGATCGTGTACACGAGGTTGATGTCGGGGTTTTTCTGGAGGCAGTTCTCCATCGCGGTCTGCCCCTTGGCCTGGTCGCCGAAGCCGTCTTGCGAGCACACCACGACCCCGCCCGACACCTGGGTCGTCAGCTTGTCGGTGATGGCCTGACCGTTATTCTTCACGCCCAGCCCCGCCAGGAAGCCGTTGTGGCGCAGCACGCCCACCGCCGCCCCCGGGAAGAGGTCGATGGTGGCGACCTTGAGGGGCTTACTCCCCATCATCGCCTTCGCGTAGCGCCCGATCAGCACGCCCGCCTGGAAGTTGTTGGTGGCGAAGAGCGCGTCCACCGCGCTGGGAGGGTCGGTCGGCGAGTCGAGGGCGATCACCTGCACGCCCTGCGCCCGCGCCTTCTGAATCGCGGGCACGATGGCCCGGGCGTCGCTGGGGGTGATCAGGATGGTCTTGGCGCCCGCGCCCACCATGTTCTCGATGGCGGCGACCTGCCCGGCGTTGTCGCCGTCCGACTTGCCCGCCGCCGTGAGCAGCCTCGCCCCGAGCTTGCTGGCCTGCTGCTGGGCGCCCTCCTTCATCTTCACGAAGAAGGGGTTGGTGTCCGTCTTCGTGATGAGCCCCACGACAGGCTGATTGCCCTGCGCGAGCGCGAGCCCGAGGACAGTGGCGGCGGCGAGCGAGGCGGTCACGATCTTGGAAGGGGTACGCATGGTCTTCTCCTGGGGGAATGGGGGCGGAGGGCCGGGGGCGGACAGGAAGGGAAGGCGCGGGGGTCAGGGGCCGGGCATGGGGCGGGCCTCCAGCCGGTGAGGGACAGGTTGGACGACTTCGGGGCTCTGCCGGGGGCTCATGCGGAACCCGCCGTCTGGGAGAGGGGCCGCCCCGCGGGGGGAGGCGCCACCGAGTCCCGCTCGATAAGGGTGGTCTGGAGCCGCACGGAGGTCGGCACGGGTTCGCCCGCCAGCCGCGCGAGCAGGGTCTGGCAGGCCAGCGCCCCCAGCTCGTAGGCGGGCTGCGCGACCACCGTGAGGGCGGGGAGGATCGTCTGCGCCCAGCGCGAGTCGTCGAAGCCCACGAGGGAGAGGTCCCCGGGCAGGCGCAGGCCCAGGTCGCGGGTGGCGAGGACGGCGCCCACCGTCATCTCGTTGTTGCCGACAAACAGCGCGGTGGGGCGCTCGGCGGGGGGCAGGGTGAGCAGGGTGTGGGCGGCGGCGCGCCCGCCCGCCTCGCGGTGATCGCCGGGCAGCACGAGTTCGGGGCGGTAGGGGAGCCCCGCCTCCAGCAGCGCCCGGCGGTAGCCCTCGTGCCGCTCGACGGCGGTGGAGATGTCCAGCCGCCCCACGATCATCCCGATGCGGCGGTGCCCCAGCGCGGCGAGGTGCGTGACCGCCCGGTACGCGCCGACCTCGTTGTCCACCATCACCGTGTAGGCGCCCGCCCGCCCGCTCGCCCGGTCGAGTTCGACCACGGGCAGCCCCGGCAGCAGGTCCAGGTTGCGGTGGGTGGCGGGCGTGGGCACCACGATCAGGCCCTGCGGCAGGTGCCCGCGCAGCGTCTCGAAGGCCCGGCGCTCCTTGGCGGGCTCCTCGTCGGTGTTGAACATCAGCAGCGTGTAGCCCTGCGCGTCCGCCACGTCCTGCACCGCCTTGGCGAGCGTGGCGTGAAAGGCGTTGAGGATGTCGGTGATCACCAGCCCCAGGGCGCGGCTCCCGCGCTGGCGCAGGCTGCGGGCGAGCACGTTGGGCTGATACCCCAGCGTCCGCGCCGCCTCCCGCACCCGCTCCCGGGTCGCCTCGGCCACGAGTTCCGGCCGCGAGAGCGCCCGCGACGCGGTGGCGGGGGAAACCCCGGCGAGTTTGGCAACATCCTCCAGTCCAGTCATGCAATCGTTTCCATTTCTGAGAGAGGGACGAGGTGGGCCACGGGAGTCCCGCGCTTGCGCGGCCCATCGGGGACAGGAAGGGGGTGCAGTGGCCTGGCTTCGGCCGAACTGCAATCGATTTCAGTCCTTGATGGGAGCAGTGTCAGTCATTCTGTGAAGAATGTCAAGGCCCCGCTTTGAACCCGGCGGGAAGGCCGGATTGGGGGGAGGAGCAGGCGGGAGTCGGCGGCCCTGCGCTAGCCTGCCCCCGATGGGCACCCTCCTCTCCGCCAAAGCCGTGACCGTGACGTTCGGGGAGCGGGCCGTGCTGGCGGATGTGTCGCTCTCGGTCGGGACGGGGGAGCGGCTGGCGCTGCTGGGCCGCAACGGGGCGGGCAAGACCACCCTGCTGCGCGTCCTGACCGGCGACCTCGTGCCCGAGGAGGGGACGGTCTGGCGGGCACCCGGACTGCGGATGGCCGTGCTGGAGCAGCACCACGCGCATCCGCCCGGCCTCACGGTGCGGGAGCTGGTGGACGCGGCGCACCCCTACCGCGACCTGGAGGCGGAACTCCTCGCGCTGGAGGCGAACCTGGGGAATCCCGAGACGCTGGCGGCCTGGGCGGCGCTCCACGCCCGGCTGGAGGACGCCCAGGCCTACACCTGGCCCGCCCGCACCGCCCGGGTGCTGGGGATGCTCGACCTCACGCGCTTTCTGAACCGCGAGGCGGCGACCCTCTCCGGCGGGGAGCGCACCCGGCTGGCCCTCGCGCTGGCGCTGGCCCGCGAACCGGACCTGCTGCTCCTCGACGAGCCCACCAACCACCTCGACATCCGCATGCGCGAGTGGCTGGAGGGCTGGCTGCGCGACTTCCGGGGCGGGGTGGTGCTGACCAGCCACGACCGCGACTTCCTGGACGTGGTGGCGGGGCGCAGCCTGTGGCTGGAGAATGGGGAGGGAACCGAATATGTCGGCGGCTACTCCCGCGCCCGCGCCCAACGCGACCTCGAACGCCGCACCCAGGAACGCGCCTCTCGCCTGGGTCAGCGGGAGGCCCAGCGCCTCGTGGGGAGCGCCGAGCGGCTCGACGAGTGGGGCCGCCGCTCCCGCGCGGTGAGGACCCGGGCCGAGCGCGTTCACCTTCCCGAGGCCCCCCTCCCCGAGCGGCAGATTCGGATGCGGCTGCTGGCGGGCACGGCGCGGGCGAGGCTCGTGTCCTGGGGCGAACACCTCTCCAAGACGTACGGCAATCGAGTGGTCCTGCGGGGCGTGGCCTTCAAGCTGCGGCAGGGGGACCGGGTGGCGCTGATGGGGGCGAACGGCACGGGCAAGACCACGCTGATGCGCCTCCTCGCCGGGGACCTCCACCCCGATCCCGGCCCGCCCGAGCCCGTGCTGCGCGTGGCGAATGGGGTCACCGTCGCCAGCCTCGACCAGACCTGGCACGGCCTGACGCCCGGCGAGGGGCTGCGGGCACAGTTCGAGCGGCGGTTCGGGGAGCGGGCGAACGCGCTGCTGGGACGCGCGGGGTTTAGGGCTGATGATTGGGCCAAGACGCCCGAGGTGCTGAGCGGCGGCGAGCGGGCGCGGGCGGGCCTCGCGTTCGTGAGCGCCCTGCGCGCCGATCTGCTGCTCCTCGACGAGCCGACGAACCACCTCGACGTGGAGGCGCTGCTCGCGCTGGAGGCGGCCGTCCACGCCTACGGCGGCGCGGTCGTGATCGTCACCCACGACCGCCGCTTCGCCCGCGAGGTCGCCAACCGCCTGTGGGTGATCGAGGACGGCACCCTGCGTGAGCCCCACGGCTGGGGGTCCCGCGAGTACAGCGACCCGGCCCGCATCCTCACGGGCGATCCCCCCCCGCCCCCGCCGCCCCCCACCCCCCGTCAGCGCCTCGTGTCCATCGAGGCGCAACTCGCGGATGTGCGCCGCCAGCTCGACGCCCCACCCGGCACTCTCAGCGGGCGAGAGGAGGCCCGGCTGCGGGCTCAGTCGCATCAGCTTCAGACGCACCTGTACGGCCTGTACGGGGAAGCCTACGCCACGCCCCAGTTCGACGCCCAGGTTCGAGAGCCGCCGCTCACGGTCCGCGCGCAGAGGCTCGGCGAGCGCGGCGGCATGTTCTGGGCCGCCCGCGACGAGACGTGCCCCCACCTCGCCTGGGACGGGGAGACGCTGCGCTTTTCCGAGGCGCCGCCGGGCTGGTACGGCGCGGCGCTCCTCGGCGGGGCCCTCCGCATCCTGTTCGAGCGTTGGAACGTGGGCCGGGCGCGGCTGGGCGAGGGCGGCCCGGTGCTGATGCGGCGGGCGTACTTCGAGCGGACCGGGGTGGTGGGGCACCGTCAGGGGTAGGTGGGAGGTGGGTCAGGGCGAGCGCCCCAGTTCCTTTTCCGGCATGCAGGAGAACGGGCCCTGGCTGTTCCCACTGCCCACCCCCCACTCCCCGCCTCCCCGCTATACTCCCCGGCATGGAAGATCTGATCAGGGGCCGAGTCGGCGGCGCGGACGGGTACGCCGTGCGCTGCGCCATCGACGGCGACCGCATCTCGGGCCGCGCGGGTGGCAGGCTGTACGGCAAGGACATCGAGCTGGAGATCACCGAGCGCGGCGTGCAGGGCACCGTCGGCGACGAGCCTGTGCGCATCGAGCTGGAGGAGGGCGAGCTGCGCGGCCAGGTGGGCAACCAGAAGCTCGTGCTGCGCGGGGTGGACCGGGTGACCGGCTTTCTCGGCGAACCCATCGTGGGCTGGAACGTCGTGGCCCAGCAGCAGGGCGAGAAGCTCCAGGGCCAGCTCGGCAGCACGGTCCTCGGGCGCCCCTTCGAACTCTCCTTGGGCACCGCGCCGGGCTGGGTGGGCACCCTCGTCGCCGTGGTCGCCTTCTACGCGCTGGAGCCCCGGGCGAGCGCGACGGTGGGGCGGTAGGAAGCGGTCAGCGATCAGCAAAAGAAGAAAGAGACGCCCTGGCTCATGCTGGGGCGCCTCTCTTTCTGATGGCTGACCACTGAAAGCTGACCGCTACCTCGCAAACAGCCGGTACGTCACCCCGAACCGCAGCTTCGTGCTGTCCTCGTCGTTCTGCACGCCCAGGCTCACGCTCGCCCGGCGGTTGAAGTTGTACGCGGCGCTGAAGCTGGGGCGCACGGATTCCAGGTTGAGGCCGTTCAGGGGGGTGCTGACTTTAAAGGTCACCCGGCCGTCCGGGGTGCTGTAGGTGGCGTCGAGCAGGCCCCGCCCGTTCAGGTCCACCTGGTATTGCAGGTACAGGTCACGGGTGAGGTACGACCCCAGCGTCAGCGTCGCGCCAAGCGAGCCGTCAGAGGTCAGCAGGTTGGGCGTGAAGCGGAACACGTCGAGGCCCAGGGCGCGGGCCACGTTGCGCTCGATCTCGCCCAGCACGAAGACGTTCAGCGCGGTTTGCAGGGCGCTGGTGCCCAGCGAGGCGAGGTTCGCGGGCAGCGCCTGGAGGTCGGGCACGCCCGTCGCCACGAGCGCGTAGAGCTGCGCCTCGGTGTAGGGATTGCCGGTCGCCGGGTCGGTGCAGGCGCCCCCCGCCGCCGTGCAGCTCAGGGTGGTGCGCAGGTCCAGCGCGTTCTCGCCGCTGGGCAGCAGGCGGAAGCCGCCCTGAACGTCGAGTGTGACGGGCACCCGCCGCCCGCTGATGCTGTCGGGCACCGTGCCGCTGGCGAGGGCGGAGAAGGTGGGCAGGATGCCGTCGCCCCCGAACGTCACCTGGCCGCTGCGGAGGGTGAACTCGTTCTCGCGCAGGAACAGCGTGCCGCGCTGGGCCACCACGTCCCCGCGCAGCAGGGGCCGAGCGCCCGTGCCCGACAGCACCAGGTTCCCGCTGAACTCGGCGCGGGCGAGCGCCTCGTCCACCCGAATCCCGTTCGGCGCCCGGATGGGGATGTCCTCGAAGACCACGCGCTCCAGGAAGGGCGGGGCCGGGCGGTCCTCCGGGGTGTCCGGGGCGGGCTTGGGGAAGGTCGTGTACTCGGGGGGCAGCGGGCTGGGGAAGTCGTCGGTCGTGCGCCCGTTCGTGCCGCCGCCCGTGCCCCCCGCCTGTCCCGGCGCGGGCAGGGTGGTCGGCGCGTTCGGGCGCCCCAGCGTGAGCCGGGTGAAGTTCGCCGCCCCGCTCACCCGGACGAAGGTGCCGTCGTCCACCGCGCGCAGGTCGGCGCTCAGCAGGCTCTCGCGGGCGTAGACCGCGGCGAGCGGCAGGTTGTACCCCCGCGCGGTCAGGGTGAGGTCGGGCCGCGGGGCGAGCGTGCCGGTCAGCCGCAGGGTGCCCGCCGGAGTGGTCGCCGTGGCGGGGGTGCGGCTCCCCGCGTCCACCGTCCAGCGCGTCTCGCTCGCCTGGGTGACCGTCACCGTCGTGTTCGGCAGCGCCCCGAGCGCCTGCGGGGCGAGCAGCCCGGTGAACGTCGCCCGCGTGCCCGACAGCCGCCCCAGCGTGAACTGCCCGCGCAGGTCCACGGTGCCGTCGCTGCCCACCGTGCCGCCCGTCAGGATGCGCCCGGACGCGCTGAAGGCCCCGGAGTCCGGCAGGTCTCCCGCCAGGGAGGGAATCTGGAGGCTCAGGCCCGCCACGCTGCCGACCAGGTTCTGCGCCCGCAGCCCCCCGCGCGGGCGGTCGTAGGTGCCCGCCGCCGTGAGGGTCACGCTCCCCTTGAGCGAGGGCGTGAGGCCCGCCAGGCCCGGCACCAGCCGCAGCACCGGGGTGAAGGTCGTGTTCGTGAACCGGGCGCTGAGGTCCACCCGCTGGCGGGTGTAGCCGCCGCGCACGTCCCAGGTCCCCGCCCCGGAGAGCTGGATGTCCACGTTCCGCAGCTCCCGCGCCGCGTAGTCCAGCGTGCCCGTGCCCGTCAGCGTCTCGGTCACGGCGTCCGCGCCCGTACCGCTCGTGGCGGTCACGCGGATGCGCTCGGCGACCACGGTGGCGCTGCCCGCGGCGGGGTCGGCGAGCGGCAGGCTGAAGCGGGCCACGCCCGTCACCACGCCCTCGCCCACGGGGGTGCCGGTGATCGCCCCGACGACTGCGCCCAGCGGCAGCGCCTGGAGGGTGGCCCGCCCGCTCAGGGTGCCCCCCGTCAGGCTGGCGAAGAAGTCCGTCTCGCCCAGGAAGCCGCGCAGGCGCCAGTCGCCGCCGACCAGGGTGCCCTCCACCCGCGCGCCGAGCTGCTTTTGCCCGATGCTCAGGGCCGGGCTGCTCACGACGACCGTGCCGCCGCCGTCCTGGATGTTCGCCTCGCCGCTCACCCGGCCCCCCAGCCCCGGCGCGAGCCCCAGCCGCCCCAGGTCCACGTCGTCGAGCCGCGCCCGAAGCTGGTAGCCCTCCCCGGTGGGGCGCAGGTCGCCCAGGGCGCCCAGGGCGGGGAGCAGGTCGGCCAGGCCGCCGTCCCCGGTCAGCCGCGCCTCGCCCACCGCGTTCCCCGCCGTGAGGTCCGCCCGGAAGGTCTGCCCCCCCAGGGTGACGCCCCCCTCCAGCCGCACGTCCTGCCCCAGGGCGCTCAGCGGGTAGCGCGCCGCCGTCACCGAGCCTGTCAGCCCCGCCGGGCCGGAGAGGACGCTCGCCGTCAGGGTCCCGTCCTCCCGCCTCAGCGTGCCGCTCAGGGTGCCGGTCCAGCCCCCCTCACGCTGAGCGGCGCTCACGCTCACCACCCCGGCGGGCAGGGTCGCGCTCGCCCGCACCTGGGGCCGCCCACCCGCCAGGGTCACGTCCGCCGCCAGGTCGCCCGCCAGCGTGACGCCCAGGTAGGGAATGGTGAGGTCCGAGGTCGCGTCCGCCACCCGCACATTCACCCGTCCGTTCCCCGTGGCGGGCTCCAGCGTCCCGCTCGCCGTGAGCCGCCCGCCGACCCGTGGCACGCCCAGGCGCCCGAGGTCCAGGCCGGGGAGGTTCGCCCGCACGGTGCCCGCGTTCCAGGTCACGCTCCCCGGGGCGAGGCCATCGGTCACGGTGAGGTCCGCCGAGCGCAGGCCCGCCGTGCCCGCCGCCCGCCACTCGCCCCGCCGCACGCTGAGGGTGAGGGTGGGGTCGGCGAGGGCACCTCTCGGCGTGACGCTCAGGCTGAGTTCCGGGCGGGTGAGGGCCGCCGTGCCCAGCCAGCGCCAGTTCCCCTGCTCATCCGGGCGGACCTCGACCACGCCGCTCGCCGTCGCGCCGGGGCCGTCCACCAGCCGGAGCTGCACGCCGTCCGCGTTCGCCACCAGCCGCGCACCCGCCCCCAGCAGACCCGCCTCGCCCGTCACGAGCGGGTGCGCGAGGGGACCGGAGACCGCCAGGTTCGCCGCGTCGGTGAGAACGCCATTCGGCCCGCCCGTCACCCGCGCGGTCCCGTGCCATCCCGTGAAGGGGTCGGCGTTCAGGTCCAGCGCCGTCCGCAGCCCTTGCGTGGTCACGCTGCCCCTGACCTCCAGGGCGCGGGCCTGGTACGCGGCCCGCACGTTGCCGTCCACCACGCCGCTCGCCGTGAGCGTGAGGTCGGCGGTGCCGTTCAGCCCGGCGGCCCCCGTTGCGCGCAGGGTGCTCCCCGCCGCGCTCGCCGTCAGGCCGCTGAGGGTGAGGGTCCGCCCCTCCAATGTGGCGACGGTCGCCCCGGCCTGGGTCAGCGTGCCGCGCAGATCGCTGGGGGTACCCGTGATCGTTCCAGCCGTGTCCGCAAGAGTCACGCCCGTCACCGCCGCATTCCGGGTGGTCAGCGTCGCGGCCAGGCGGGGCGCGGCCAGGGTGCCCGAGAGGGTCACGTCCGCCGTCGCCGTCCCCGTGCCGTTGACCAGCGCGAGTGGGGTCAGGCGGAGCCCCCCGGCGAGCGCGGGGAGGAACCCCTGGCCGGGGGTGAGGGTGACCTGGCCGGAGCCGAGCGTTCCGGCGTTCAGGGTGTAGCCTCCCCGTCCATCGCCGCTGAGGGTGACGGGGGAGGGGAGGCCGGAGACGGTGGCGGTCGCCGTGCCCGCCAGCCGGGGCCACGCCCCGTTCAGGTCGAGCCGCACCTCGTTCCCGCCCTGCCGCGCCGTGCCGTACACGTGCGCCCGGACGGTCCCCGCCCCGAGGTTGAGGTCGCTCGCCTCGGCGTAGAGCGTTCCGGCCCGGCCCTGGCCCTTCAGGGTCACCCGCGCATTCGCCCGAGCGTCCCGCAGCGGACCCGAGAGCGCCACCCGGGCGTCGAAGGTGTCCGCCAGGGTGGAGGCACTTCCCGCGACGAGCAGGTCCTCCAGCGGCCCGCTGAGGGTGAGGTCGGCGTTCACCGTTCCCGCGCCGAAGGCCCTGGCGTTCACGTCCCGCGCCGTCACGCGCACGCCCGCCGGGAGGGTTCCGCTGGCCTTCAGCACCCCGCCGAGCAGGCTGCCGTCGAGCGCGGCCTCCAGCACATCGGGCTGCCCGGCCCGGCGGATCAGGGTGGCCTGGCCGAACAGGCCGAAGGGTCCCACCCGCCCCTGCTCGCCCCGCAGCGCGAGGTTCCGGGCCTCGACGAGCGAGGGGCCACCCGCCAGGTCCCCCGAAGCGCGCACCGTCCCGGCGAAGGTCAGCGCGTCCACGTCCCAGCCGGGGGGCAGCAGCCGCGCCAGGCGCACGGGCTGGGCCCGCAGGGACACCTCGTAGCGTCCGCCGCTCAGCGCCGCGTTCCCCGTCAGCCGCTCGCCCGCCAGCCGCACGGCCAAGTCCCCGGCCCCGTACGTCGCGCCCAGGTCGCCGCTCAGCTCGCCCGCCGTGTCGGTCAGTCGGCCCGCGAAGGTCGCCGCCAGCCGGTCCCAGCCCGGTCCGGTCAGGGTCGCGCGGCCCGTGGCCCGCAGTTGCCCCGCCCGTCCCCACAGCGCCCCGACATCCAGGGCGGTGAGGTCGAGGGTGCCGCCCGGCCGGAGGGGGAGGCTCGCCGGGAAGCTCCCGGCCACCCGCGCCGGACCCACGCTGCCCGCCAGGGCGAGGGCACCCGACCCGTTCAGCGTCGCGTCGAGCGCCCCGCCCGGCACGTTCCCCACCGCCCGCAGGCGGCCCAGCCACCCGCGCCGCGCGTTCCACCCGGTCACACCGTCGAGCCGCACCCGCGTCTGACCCGACAGGAAGGCCGTGTGGACGTTCAGGCGGCTGTCCTGCAATCCGCCGAGCGCCCCGCCCCCGAGCTGGCCCCGCACGAATCCGGCGAGCGGTTCCCCCATCACGTTCAGCTTCCAGTCCCGGCCCAGCAGCCGCGCGGTGAGGCGCGAGCCGCCCGCCTGGAGGCCATCCGTTCCGTTCGTCAGCGTGCCCTGCGCGGTCACCTCCGGCTTGCCGAGCGTCCCGCGCGCCTGCACGGTGTAGGTGCCCGGCAGCCCCTGACGGAGCGTGGCCTTCGCGCTCAGCGCCAGGGTGGGGAAGACTGGCCCGCTCGCCCGCAGACTCCCGAGGGAGAGGCTGGCCGTCGCCCCGTTCAGCCGCAGCACGCCGCCCGAGAACGTCGCCGGAGCCTGGAACGTCGCCCCCGCTACGTCGCCAGCCGCGTTCACCCGCAGGTTCCGCAGGGTGCCGCCGACGGTGCCGCTGACCTGCCCCGCCGTGCCCGCCAGTGCCCGCAGGTCCGGCGCGGCGAACGTGCCGCTGGCCCGCCAGTCGTCCCTCTCCCGGTGCACGTCGAGGTTCACGTTAGCCCCGGCGACCGTGGCCCGCAGGGTCGCCGCCGCGTCCGGTTCGGTCAGCGCTCGCCCCACGGCGGTCAGGTTGAGGGCCCGGCCCTGATACGTCCCGGCGGCGCGCAGGGTGAGCGTTTCCGCCGCGTTCCCGCTCAGAGTGCCCCGCACGTCGCCGACGTTCAGCACGGCGTCCGCCCGGGGGTAGAGGGGCCCGCGCACCCGCACGTCCAGCCCGGCGAGGTCGCTCGTCAGGTCGGCGGACAGTTGCCCGCGCGCGAGCGTCACCCCGCCGACCGCCCGCTGGCCCGCCGCCGTCAGGTCCACCCGCGCCTGCCCGTTCGCCCGCCCGAAGTCGAGCCCCGGCACCGTCAGGTTCGCCGTGACGTGGCCCGTCGCCTCCAGCACGGGGCGCAGGAAGCGCGCGTCCACCTCGGCCCCCGGGATGGTGAGGTTCTGGCCGTCGTAGCGCAGCGGAATGACGGTGCCCGGGTGGGTCAGGTCCGCCGAGGCCGTCACCCGCCCGCGCCAGTTCACCTGCCCGGCCAGGTTGAGGGGATCGCCCTGGTAACGGGTGCCCTGAGTGCCCACCGTCGCCCCGTCCGCCCTCACCTGCGCGACGAGCCGTCCCGGCACGACCTCCGCCCGCACAGCCGCCGGGAGTGCCGTGAGGAAGGGGGCGAGGTCGGCGGTCAGGGTGCCCCCGAGCCGGGGAAGCAGCGCCACCCGTCCGCCCAGCGGGCCGGAGGGGAGGGCGGCGAGTCCCGCGCCCTCCCCGACGAGGCCCAGCGTTCCCTCCCGGCCACCCAGGCTGTAGCGCAGGCCCGCGCGTCCGCTCCAGCGCCCACCCGCGTACGTCAGCCCGCCCAGCCCGAGCCGCCCCCCCGTCACCGAGGCGGTCAGCGGCAGCGTCTGGGAGGGGAGGTTCAGGCCCGCCCCACCCGCCCCGTAGGTCTGCCGCCTCAACCGCAGCGAGCCGCGCAGCCGGGCGAGGTCCCCCGCCACGCTCGCGGTGAGGTAGGGCCCGTGGATGGCAACCCGCAGATCGCTCAGGTTCGTGAGTCCAGTCAACTGCGCCTTCGCGTCGAGACGGTGGCCCGCGAGTTCGCCGCTGGCATTCACCCGCCCGTCCCGAACGGTCAGGCGCAGCGGCCCCGCCCGCAGGTCGGCCACCGGTTGCCCGCCCGCCAGTGAGACGGTTCCAGTAACCGGCTGTCCTGCCGCCGTCACGTTCACCCGCGCTCCGCCGCTCGCCCGGCTGAGGTCGAGCCCCGGCACCGTCAGGTCCGCGGTCACCGTGCCGCTCGCTTCCGCCAGGGGCCGCAGGAGCCGGGCGTCCAGCCGCGCCCCACGCACCGTCAGGTCCCGCCCGTCATAGCGCAGGCTGGCCCGCGCGTCCGGGTGCGTCAGTGTGGCCGTCGCCGTCACGCCGCGCTCCCAGCCCACCCGGCCATTCAGGTTCAGTGGGTCACCCAGGTAGCGGGTTCCCCGGGTGGTCAGGGTCGCCCCCCGTGGGGTCAGAGAGGCCACGAGTTCCCCCGGCACGACCTGCACCCGCACCGATTCTGGCAGCAGCGGCAGGAGGGGGGCAAGGCGGGCGGTCAGCGTGCCCCCAACCTGCGGGAGCAGCGTCACCCGCCCGCCGAGGGGTCCGGTGGGCACGGCGCTCAGCCCGGCCCCCTCGCCAACCAGGCGCACAGTGCCCCCCTGTCCGGCGAGGGCGTAGCGGAGTTCCGCGCTGCCCCCCCAGGTGCCCGCCCGGTACGTCAGCCCGCCCACGTCCGCCCGCGCGCCCGTGAGGGAGGCGGCCAGCGGGAACGCCTGCGCGGGCAGCGTCACCCGCGCCGTCCCCTGTCCGAAGGTCTGCGGGCGAACGCGGACCACGCCCCGCAGGTTCGCCACGCCGCCCGTCGCCTCAGCGGTGAGATAGGGCCCAATGACGCGCACGCGCAGGTTCTCCAGGGTGGCCGGGAGGGTCAGTCGGCCCTGGGCGGTGACGCGGTGGCCCGCGATCTCGCCCGTCGCCGTCACGGTCCCACTACTCGCCCGCACGCGCAGAGGTCCGGCGGTCAGGTCGCCGCTCAGGACCCCGTTACGCGCGGTCAGGTCGCCCCTCAGGGGTTGCCCGGCCAGGGTCAGGCCGCGGGCACGCACGTCGAAGTCGGAAAAGCCGCGCAGGGTGACGCGGGCGCCGCCGCCCGAGCCGTCGAACACGTTCACGGTGCCGCGCGGCTCGGTGCCCGTGCCGGTCACGTGGCCGTCCACGTACAGGCCCGCGACCGGCCCGCGCACGTCCAGGTCGTAACGCCCGGTGGGGAGGGCCGCGGTGCCCGTCGCGCGCAGGCCCTCCCCGTCGGTGAGCAGCACGTTCAGGTTCTGCCAGGGGCCGCGCAGCGCGACCGTGTACTGGTCAAGGACGCCCCTCGCGTTCACGTTGCCCCGGAAGCCGGGTCCCCAGGTCGCCTCGCCCCGCACCCGGCCGGCCTGCCCTAACGCGGTCAGCGCCTGCTGGCCCGACACCGAGAGCAGCCCCGTGCGCGCGTCGTAACGGGCCGTCAGGTCCCCCCAGGTCCCGCTCGCCGTGAGCGCGGGCGTGAGGGTGCCGCTCAGGTTCACCGCCTGCCCCGGCAACGTCACCCCCGCGAAGGAGAGTTCGCCCGTGCGGCCCGTGAGCCGCGCCCGCAGATTGCCGTACTCCCCGCTCAGGGCCGCGTTCAGCGTCTGCCCCTGCCAGGAGGCCGTGCCGCTCGCCTGGACGTTGGGGTACACCCGCCCGGACAGATTGGCCGTCACCCCGGCGAGGGCGCCCCTCAGATCCGCCGTCACCGCGCCGCCCGTCCGCGTTAGCGTGCCGCGCACCGTCCCGCCCGCCGCCGTCCCCTTCACCCGCGCCGTTCCGCCCCGCCCGGCGAGCGCGAGGTCGAGGGTGCCCCCCAGGTCCTCCACGCCCAGCAGCGGGCGCAGCGCGGCGAGGTTCACCCGCCCCGTCGCGTCCCAGTTCTCCCCGTCGATCACGCCCCGGGCCGTCTGCCCCCCCGTCGTGAGGGTGAAGCGCACGCCCCGGTCCAGGCTGAGGGTGCCCTGGATGTCCGCGCCCTGCACCCGGGCGGTGGTGCGCAACCCATTCGAGAGCCGCGTGTCGGCCAGCACCGTGACGCCCCGCGCCGTGCCGCGCAGCCGCGCCGCGCCGCCCCGCCCGGTGGCGGTGAGGGCGTAGCCGTTCCCGGTCGCCGTCAGGGTGCCGAAGGCCCGAAGGGTGGTGGTCACCGTCGCCGCGCCGTTCACCCGCGCCCCGCCCACGACGGGCAGGTTCCGCGCCTCCAGTGTGAAGGCGTCCCCCCGCCAGGTCAGGCGCTGGTCCCCCGGCGTGAAGGTGCCGCGCTGCTCCAGGTAGTTGAGGGCCAGCGGCCCGCGCAGGGTGCCCGTCACGCCCGGCACGTTCGCCGCCAGCGTCCCCGCCACGTCCCCGCCCGTCAGGTCGAGGCGGCCCCCACCGCTGAGGGTGACCCCCGCGCCCGTGAGGTTCCGCGCCGTCCACGCCCCCCGGAAATTGCGGTCGAGGTCGAGTTGCACCGCACCCAGGTCGGCTTTCAGCCCCTCGCGGTCAAACTGCGCCGTGCCCGCCAGCGCGAAGGGTCCGGCCTCGCCCCCCGTGATGGCGGCGCGCAGGTCGGCCGGCTTGCCACTCAGGGCGACTCGTGCCCGGGCCGCGCCGTAGGTGGGATTCAGGGTGGCACTCAGCTCCTGGTTTTTCAGGGCCAGGGTGCCCGCCAGCGGTCCGCCCAGGCCCCGTCCCGTCAGCCTCAGCACGTTCTGAGCGTCGATGTTGGCCGTCACGTCCAGCGGCTTCTGGGCGAACACACCCTCCCAGCGGGCCTGCCCCTCCTGCCCGAAGGCCCAGCGGCCCTGCAAGATCTGCTCCCCGGCCAGCGCCGTCCGCGCGCTGAAGCCGAGGTCGTTCGCCGGACGCCCGCCGCCCGAGTGACTCAGGAAGGTGTACTCCGCGTTCAGGTCCCGGAAGGGCACGCCTGCAAAGCGGCCCGCCCCCTTCGCGGAGCCCTTCACGCTCACGGTGTCCCACCCGCCCGCCGTGACGTGCAGCCGCAGGTCGCCCGTGCCCGTGGTGCCCAGCGCCCGCGCGAGACCCTCGACGGTAGGCTCGGCGTCCGCCGTCACCGTCCACTTGTGCGCCTTCAGGTCCACGCCGCCCCGCGCGGTGACCGGGCCGTTCCACCCCTGCCCGCTCAGGTTCAGGGAGATGTCGTCGCCCCGGTGCGTGGCCGTCCCGGAGACATTCTGCACCGTCACAAACCGCGCCTCCGGCACCCGGACACTGCCATTCGAGAGTTTCAGGTCACCGCGCACCGGCCCGTCCCCGAACTGGTAGCGCCCGGTGATGCGCCCACCCGTCACCCCCGGCCAGTAGTGGTTCAGCACCCGGGCGTCCGCGCCCAGATCGAGCAGGAAGACGTTCCCCGCCTTCCCCTCCCGCACGGTCACGTCGGCGTTCAGGTCGCCGTCGGGGGTCCGCCCGCGGACGGCCAGCGCCCCGTTCTTTCCCGGGGTGACCTGGAAGCGGCCATCGGGGATGTTCACGCCCGAGCCGTCCACGTTCACCCGGGTGCCCTGAACGTCGAGGCCGCCCAGCACGACCTTCCAGCCGCCCTGCGCCTGCCCCGGCTCGCCCTTCTGGCCGCCCAGCAGGTCCCCCAAGCTCAGGTTCACTGCCCCGTCGCGGACCTTCACGTTCAGGCGGACCGTCTTGTTCCGCAGATCCACCCCGGCGACGCTCACGCCCGCCTGCGCCGCCGTGCCACTCACGCCCGGCAACTGCACCCGTGCCCCGCGCAGCGTCGGGGACCAGAGTGGCCCGCCCACCCCGTCCGCCGTGATCCGCGTGCCTCCGCTGTTGGCCTGGCGCAGCGCCCACTGCCCCAGCAGGGCGGGAGCAAACCAGGCCGCCAGGCCCAGCAGCGCGGCAAGACCCGGCAGGACCCAGGGCCAGCGTCTGCGCCTGGGGCGGGCGGGGGTGGAACGCGGCGAGTCCGTCACGCGCGGACCGGCGGGAGGGCGAACGGGACGCGGAACACGGGGCGGGCGGGCATCCTCCCCACTTTACCGTTCGGCGGGTGAGCGCCGCTCCCCAGAAGCTCACGCGGCGGTCAGAATGTGGGGGTGGGCCCGACCGTCAGCCGCCGCACGCTCAGGCCCCGGCCCCACCCGGTACCATGCGCCCCATGCGTCTGACCGCTCTTGTCTCCGGCACCGTGCAGGGTGTCGGCTACCGCCGCTACGTGCAGCGCCACGCCCGCGACCTGAACCTCAGCGGCAGCGCCGAGAACCTGCTCGACGGGCGGGTCGAGGTCGTCGCCGAGGGCTCGGAGGCCGACCTGGAGCGCCTGCTCCACTGGCTCAGGCGCGGCCCGCCCCACGCCCGGGTCGACGACGTGCAGACCCAGTACAGCGAGGCGACGGGCTTGCGGGATTTTCACGTGTATTGATCGGGAGTGGCTGGGGTGTCCGTGTTCCAGTCCTCGCCTCGTGTGGGAAAAGCAAGATGGGGACGCGGTTTTTCTTCCTCTCCC
Organism: Deinococcus aerius; assembly: GCF_002897375.1. Lineage (NCBI taxonomy): Bacteria > Thermotogati > Deinococcota > Deinococci > Deinococcales > Deinococcaceae > Deinococcus > Deinococcus aerius. The sequence goes on from NZ_BFAG01000001.1 coordinate 329,802, forward strand.
CCTGCGGGAGGGGGTCGGGGAGAGGGGTGGCAAGCGTCAGCTTGCCCGGCTGTCCTGACTGGAAAAGAAGTGCCTGGACACTCCGCCTGGTCTTGGGACGCTCTGCCTGTTCACCCCCACCCAGCCTCCCCCCTCAAGGGGGAGGAGCTTTTTCCACTGTCCTACACATCCTTTTTTCTCCACAAGTGACTTTCATACATCTCCCGACCCCTGTAGGGGGAAGGCGGGCGACCTGAGCGCGGCCAGAGGAGGCGGTTGGGCCTATACATCCAGTCCTCTTCCACAGAGGAAAACCCCGCTCCTCAGCCCTGGCGGTTCAGCTCGGCGCGTTCATCCTCGGGGGTGCCCTGGGCCGTTTCCCCGGGGTCGGGGGGCACGCGGTAGTAGCGCCTGAGCGCCTGGCTCAGCCCGCTCAGGCCCGGGAAGAGGGTGCGCTCGGTGATGCCCGACTGGTCGAGCTTGTCCCTGATCTCCCACTTGAGCCCCGCGGGTACGATGACCTTCTGGGCCATGCCGGGGCGCTCCTCCAGCCAGTCGTCCAGGGCCGTATCCGGGTTGGACAGCAGCGAGAAGAGGGCCGACTGCTGCACGATCCGCTCGTCGATGGAAGGCGGCTCCAGAAACAGCAGGAAGGGTTGCTCGGCCTCGCGCTCCAGGTCCTCCAGCCAGCCCAGGTCGAAGGTGGAAAGGGGAGCAGCCCCGTTCGGATGGCGCTCCCGCGAGGAGGCGGCGAGCATATCGACCGTGAAGACCCCCGCGCCCTCCTGGGTGAGGAGGTCTCGCAGCGGCCCCGGCAGAGTCTCATTCGTCCGCACGAAGTTCGTCATCCAGATCACGCCGTCCTGGTCGTAGTGCCGCTCCTCGGCGGTGGCAAAGTGCATCGCCACCAGGGGCGAGGAGGTCCAGTCGAGGAGCCGGGTGGGCAGGCCGTGATGCTGCCCCACCGCCAGCCAGTACCACGAGAGGTCCCGGTCCACCCCCGAGCGGTAGGCGTACTTGCGAAAATTCCGCAGGAGGTGCCGCTCGACCTCCCGCGTCTCGCCCCCCAGCCGTTGCAGGGTCGTGGTCAGCTTGGTATCCGCCCGCCCCTGCCCCCGGAACACGAAGGGGGAGCGGAAGCGGCGCAGCCCCTGATTCCACGCCCCCCCGTACAGCACCTCGTGCAGGTCCAGCCACGAGGAGACCCTGATCTCGTCCATGAGCCCACCATACGGGCGGGCGGGGTGGGCGTCGGGGACGGTAAACGTTGCCTGATGCTCGCGCTTGGGTCACGGGGTTACGGTGCCGAGGCGTACTCGGCGGCCCGGCGCACCTGCTCGTCGCTTGGCCGTACCCCCGTATACAGGACGAACTGCTCGGCGGCCTGGAGGGCGATCACCTCCGCCCCGGTGATGACCCGCTTGCCCTCCGCCCCCGCCAGCCGGATCAGCGGCGTCTCGGGTGGAAGCGCCACCACGTCAAACACCGTCTCCGCCGCCGCCACCACGTCCGGTGGAAAGGCGAGGTCGTCCGCCTCGGCCCCACCCGCCATCCCGATAGGTGTGACGTTGATCAGGAGGCTCGGCTGCAAGTTCCCCAGCTCGCCCTGCCAGCGAAAGCCGCAGCTCCGGGCCAGCGCCTCCCCCTTCTCCTGATTCCGCGCCAGAATGACCCCGTCCCGAAAGCCCGCGTCCCGCAGCGCGAACGCCACCGCCTTCGCCATGCCGCCGCTCCCCCGCAGGACGAAGGAGGAGGAGGAGGCGGGCGGCACCGCGTGGGACCGCAGAAGGCTCGCCACGGCGATGTAATCGGTGTTGTAGCCCCTGAGCCAGCCGTCCGTATTGACGATGGTGTTCACCGATTCAATGACCGCCGCCGAGAGGTCCAGCTCGTCCAGAAACCCGATGCACGCCTCCTTGAACGGCATGGAGAGCGCGCAGCCCCGGATGCCCAACGCCCGCACGCCGCCGATGGCCGCTCCCAGGTCGCTTGTCGTAAACGCCTTGTAGAGGTAATCCAGCCCCAGTTCCTCGTACAGGAAGTTGTGGAAGCGGGTGCCGAAGTTGCCGGGTCGCCCGGCGAGGGACATGCAGAGTTGGGTGTCCTTGCTGATGGGGCGCGGCATGGGGACATTGTTTCAGGGAAGAGCCGCCGACGGGGCCGGGCCGCCTCATCTGCCAACCTGACCCCGGGACTCTCCGCTCGTGAAGGCTCCCCCAAGGCGGAGGTTCACAGCCGGGCTTAAGGTGACCTCATGAGCGTCAAGGACAACTTCACCCCGGACGAGTGGTTCAAGGTGATGACCGGCCCCGGCCGAGCGGGCGCGGCCATCGTGGCGGCCAGCCCCAGCGGGATCACCGGCATCGTCGCCGAGGCGCAGGCGATTGCGGGCGCCATCCGCGAGCAGGTGAGCGGCCAGGGGCGCACACCCCTGCTAGAGGCGATGGCCGCCGACCTGATGGGCACGCCGCCCGATCCCAGGGGCCTGCCCCAGGGGGAGCGCGCCCGCAACATGGACGAGGCCCGCGCCCAGAGCCTGGAGGGCGTGCGCCAGGCCGTGTGGCTGGTGAGCAGCAAAGCCAGCCCCGAGGACGCCGCCGCCTACCGCCGCCTGCTGTGGTCGGTGGCCGAGCGCACCGCGCATGCTGCCAAGGAGGGCGGTTTCCTGGGCATCGGCGGCGAGCAGGTCAGCGACAAGGAACGCGCTGCCCTGGAGGAACTGCGCGGCGTGCTGGGCATGGATGGGAGCGCCGGAAGCCTGACGGCCACGCACGAAACTCCGCCGATGGGCCCGGATGGCTCGGGGAACAGTCCCTGAACGGTCTGAACACATGAGTGACACGCCGCTCCGGGTCCGCTTCGTCAACGTGCCCGCCCTGGGTCAGGCGCCCGGCTACTCCCATCTGGCGGAGGTGCGTGGTGGCCGCACGGTCTACCTCTCCGGGCAGATCGCGGTGGACGAACAGGGCCGCACGGTGGGGGAGGGCGATTTCCTGGCGCAGGCCCGCAAGGTCTTCGGGAACATCGGCCTCGCCCTGGCGGAGGTCGGGTTGACCTTCGACTCGGTCGTGAAGTTGACCTTTTTCCTGACGGATTTTGCCCATCTGCCCCAGATGCGCTCGGTTCGGGACGAGTTCGTGAATGTGCAGAGCCCTCCCGCCAGCAGCGCCGTGCAGGTCGCCGCGCTGGTGCGCCCGGAACTCCTCATCGAGGTCGAGGCGATAGCGGTCGCCCCTTGACCCTGTATCCTGTCCCCACGGCGGGTGGCGACTGGCGCTGAACGTGGGCGAACCACGGGGAAGCCACCCGGACCAAACCTGATCGCGCGCCTGGGTCGGACGCACCGCTGCATGGGCGGGGGCGTCCGCGACTTTTGGGGAGGCCAGCGTATGGCACAGGGAGCGGCATGACGAGACGGGCTCTGATTTCGGTCAGCGACAAGACGGGCATCGAGGCCTTCGCGCGGGCACTGGTGGCGCGGAGCTGGGAAATCCTCAGCACGGGGGGCACCCTGGCGGCGCTGCGTGCGGCGGGGGTTCCCGCGACGGCGGTGAGCGACGTGACGGGCTTCCCCGAGATTCTGGATGGGCGCGTCAAAACGCTGCATCCAAACATCCACGGCGGCATCCTCGCCCGGCGGGAGGAGGGGCATCTGGCTCAGCTCGCCGCGCACGGCATCGGCCCCATCGACCTCGTGTGCGTGAACCTCTACCCCTTCCGGGAGACGGTGGCGCGCGGGGCAGACTTCGGGGAGGCGGTCGAGAACATCGACATCGGCGGCCCGGCCATGATCCGCGCCGCTGCAAAGAATCACCAGGACGTGCTCGTGTTCGTGGACCCGGGGGATTATGGACTGGCGTTTCAGGACGACGTTTCCCCCGCCGACCGCCGACGCCTCGCGGCCAAGGCCTTTCGCCACACCAGCGAGTACGACGCGGCGATCACGGCCTATCTCGGGGAAGGGGCGGAGGAGACGTTGCCCGAGCACCTCACCCTCAGCCTCTCCCGGGTGGCCGAGGTGCGGTACGGCGAGAACCCCCACCAGCCGGGTGCGGTGTACCGGTTGGGACAGGAGCGCGGCCCGGTGCTCGACGCGCGGGTGGTCGCCGGAAAGCCCATGAGCTTCAACAACTACGCGGATGCGGATGCGGCCTGGGCGCTCGCGCGGGAACTCGCCTCACAGGAGGACCAGCCCGCCGGAACCCGCGCCGTCTGTGTGGCCGTCAAGCACGCCAACCCCTGCGGCGTGGCCGTGGCGGACACGGTGCAGGCCGCCTGGGAACGGGCGCGGGACGCCGACACCCTCAGCGTGTTCGGAGGTGTGGTCGCTGTGAGCCGACCGGTGGACCTCGCGGCGGCACAAGCCATGCGCGGCACCTTCTTGGAAGTCCTCATCGCGCCCGACGTGACGCCCGAGGCGGTGGAGTGGTTCGCCGCGAAGAAACCCGACCTGCGCGTGCTGATCGCCGCGCCGGACGCCAGGCCCGGCACGCTGGACGTTCGCCCGCTCGCCGGGGGCTTCGCCGTGCAGCGCCGCGACACCCGCCCCTGGGACGACCTCTGCCCCGAGGTGGTGACCCGGCGGGAGCCGACCGAGCAGGAATGGCTGGACCTGCGCTTCGCCTGGGCCGTCGTCAAGCACGCGCGCTCCAACGCGGTCGTCCTGGCGCGGGACGGGGTGACGGTCGGCCTGGGTGCGGGGGCGGTGAGCCGCATCTGGGCCGCCGAGCGCGCGGTGGCGAATGCCGGGGAGCGGGCGCGCGGCTCGGTCCTCGCCTCCGAGGCCTTTTTCCCCTTCGACGACGTGGTGCGCCTCGCGGCGGGGGCGGGCGTGACGGCGATTCTCCAGCCGGGCGGGGCCAAGCGCGACCCCGAGGTGATCGCGGCGGCGAACGACCTCGGCCTGAGCATGGTGTTCACCGGCTCGCGGCACTTCCGGCATTGAGGGCGCCCATGACGGAATCCCGATCCCTCCTCGGCAAGCCGCTCGCGGACGAGGTGACGCGGGGCGTCCGGGAAGCCCTGGCTAAGTGGGCCAACCTGGAGCCGAGCTTCCGGCCTCACCTCGTCTCCGTGCTGGCCTCCAGCGACCCCGCCTCGCGCGTGTACGTGGAGAGCAAGGCCCGGCGCGCCAGGAAGCTCGGTGTGGAGTTCGGGGTGCGCGACCTGGGGCCGCAACCTACGCAGGACGACCTGCACGCGGCGCTGCGTGAACTGTCCGCCGACCCCGCCGTTCACGGCATCGTCCTCGAATTACCCCTGGCCCCTGGTCTGGATGCCGACGCTGCCCTGCTGCACATCGAGCCCCGCAAGGATGTGGAGGGGCTGACCCCCGCCAACCTCGCCCTGATCGCGGCGGGCCGGGAGAGCGAGGCGCTGCTGCCCCCCACCCCCCGCAGCGTGCGCTTCCTGCTCCGCGCCGTGCTGGGCGACGACCTGCGGGGCGTGCGCGTCGGCCTGATCGGTCCCGGGCGCACGGTCGGGCGGCCCCTCGCCTTCATGCTGAACAACCGGGGCGTGACGGTGACCCTGTGCAACGAGCACACCCGCGACCTCGCCGGGGTGCTGGCCCCCCAGGACGCCGTGGTGGTCGCTGTGGGCCGCGAGGGACTGCTGAGGCCCGAACACGTCCAGCCGCATCACGTCGTCATCGACGCGGGGATCAACGTCACCCCGGAGGGCGTGGTCGGCGACGCCGTGCCGGACCTCCCCGTGCGGGCGCAGACCCCGGTGCCGGGCGGGGTCGGCCCCCTCACGAGCGCGCTGATGTACCAGAACCTCGTGCGTGCAGTGAAGTTGCAGCGCGGCGAGCGGGTCGAGTAGGGCGTCAGTCGCTGGAACTGGCCGGGACGACCCGGGGTTGCTCGATCTCCAGCCCCTCGGCGTGCCGAACGCTCTTGTCCCAGACGTGGCGGCGGGTGAGGTAATTCCGGTACGCCCGCGGCAGGCTGGAGAAGATGGCGAAGCCGTAGACGAAGAGCCCGCCGAACGCGAGGGCCACCATCCCCGGGTTCAGCGGGTTCTGCCGCCGATAGCGGGCCACCCACTGGGCCTGCAGGGCGAGGTTCAGCCCGGTGAGGGTGGTCGCCACCACCGGGTCGAGCACCAGCCCGCGCTCCCCGAACAGCAGCCGCACGGGTTGGCTGAGCAGCGAGAGCAGCACCAGCGCGATGGTCCAGGGGTTGGAGAGGAAGTAGCTCAGGTCCAGCCGGGCCGCCAGCGGAACCCTCGCCCGCCACAGCCGCGGGATGTAGGGGGCGCACTGCATCGTCCCCTGCACCCAGCGTGCCCGCTGGCGGGTGAAGCGCCCGAGGTCGGGGAGCCCCTGCTGGGTGACGGCGCTCTCCAGAAAGGCCAGCCGGAACCGGGGGTCAGCGAGCCGCAGCTCCAGCCCGCTGGCGAGGTCCTCCGAGAGGCAGTCGGGCCAGGGGTCCCGTCCCCGCTCGAACTGCCCCGCGAGGTAGCTCGCCCGCATGAATTGCCCGTTGCCGAAGAGCGCGACCCCGTGCCACCGCTCCCGGAGCTGTTGCATGTGCCGGATGATGAAGTACTCGATGTCCTGTTCGAGTTCCAGCATCCGGCCGATCCAGCCGTGAAAAGTGCTCGGGATGCCCGACATGCGGACCTGCACGTGCGCCTGTGCCCCCATCACCCAGGGGTCCGCGAAGGCCCGCCGCGCCCCCGGCAGCAGCCCGGGCGAAAGCCTGCCGTCCGCGTCGAGGATCACGAGAACCTCGTGGCGCAGGTCGCGGCCCTCGGCGCGGGCGTCCTCGACCACGCGCCGAGCGGCCCAGTTCAGCGCCTTTCCCTTGCCCTGGCGCGCGTGCGGGGCGACCCGGCGCAGCAGCCGAACCTGCGGGTCGGCGTCGGCGAGGGTCCCCACGAGGGCGGCGGTCGCGTCCTCACTCCCGTCGTCGATCACGGCCACCCGCGCCTCGGGGGCCAGGGTGCGGACGCTGCGGACGGTCGCCACGATCACCTCCTCCTCGTTCAGGGCGGGAATCAGGACGGTGAAGCGCAGGCGCGGGTCGGGGGCCCGGCTCCGGCGGGGGCGCGGGAGGAGGGCGGCCAGCGTCATCTGAACCAGGTACAGGCCGAGCAGGAGCAGCCCCAGCGTGTCCAGCAGCGTGAAGAGATGGCTCAAGGTGCACCTCGGTGGTCCTTTCCGGTCCCGCTTCACACGTCACCCCCGGGGGTGCGGGCCGAACACGCGGCGCTCAGGTCCACTCCCCAGGCCCGGGCGGGCGGAAACGTGTCTGCCTACCCTAGCCCCCCCGCCTCCCCGAACCGTCGCAACGCTTACGGGTCGGCCCTTCCCCGGGACAGTGATAAGCTCTCCCGCTGTGGACGTAGCGTTTCTCACCGACGCGCCGCGCGTGGCGGGCAGCGAGGTCTGGTTGCTGGAGGTGCTGCCGCTGCTGGCGGGGCACGGCGTCCGGCCCACCGTGTTCCTCCCGCAGCGGGACACCCTGGGTGAACTCGCCCGGCGCCTCGGGGAGGCGGGCGTGGCCGCGCAGGGGTACACTGCCCCCTCCGAGCTGCCGGAGCGCACCCGGGCCTTTGACCTGCGCGTGCTCCAGGCCTGGGACCCGGCCACCTACCGGGACGTGCTGCCGCACTTGACCGCGCCGCGCCTCGTCATCACGCACGATCAGCTCGACTACCACTACCCGCCCCCCCTGCGGGGGCTGTACCGCGAGATCTACCGCCGCACCAAGGCGCGCCCCATGGCGGCGGCGGAAGGCCTGGTCACCGTCTCGGCCTGGGGCGGGGCCTTCCTGCGGGAGCAGATGGGCCTGCGGGACGTGGGCGTGGTGACGAACGGGGTCGATCCGCTGCGCTTCCGCCCGGCGCGGGGGGCCGAGCGGGCGGAGCTGCGCGCGGGCTTCGGGTTCGGGCGCTTCACCGTCCTCGTGCCGGGCCGTTTCGCCCCCGAGAAGAACCAGCTCGCCGCCCTGCGCGCCGCCCGCCACGCGCCGGAGTTGGACTTCGTGTTCGTGGGGGACCAGGATTCCGGGCTGGGGGCGGCCACCCGCGCGCTGCGCCGCCTGTTGGGGCTGGGCAACGTCCGCTTCCTGGCGCGGCGCTGGGACATGCCCGAGCTGTACCGCGCCTCGGACGCCCTGCTGCAACCCACACTCGCGGAGAACCAGTCGCTGGTGACCCTGGAGGCGATGGCGTCCGGCCTGCCTGTCGTCTCGACCCCCATCCCCGCCCAGCGGGAGCTGATCGCCGACGGGGTGACGGGCCTGCTCGTCCCGCCGCAGGGCCCGCTGCTCGCCGCCGCCCTCCGGGCCCTGGCGACGCACCCAGAGCGGGCCCGCGGGATCGGCCTGGCCGCCCGCGAACACGTCCTGGGGCACCACACCCTGAATCACACCGCCGCTGCGGTGGCGGGGGTACTGCGCGGGGCGGTCGCCGGGGGTGCGTCCGCCGGGTTCGGACGGCCCGGCCAGTGGGGTAACAGAACCGCCGCCGGGACCTAAACTAGACCTGAGCCCGGACGGCCCGGTTCTCACCGGCACCCGGCAGAGTTGGAAGCGAAAGGGCGCCCCGCGAGCCCGAGCGTGGCCGTGAGCCGCCCGCCCCTGGAGACCTTTTGAAGAACTTCCTCGTGTCGCTCGACGTGGTGGGGCTGGTCCTCTTCGCGCTGTTCGCCATTCAGCAGACCGCCGCCGCCCTGATGCCCCGCCTGAGGCTGCCGACCGCCGACTCCGGCATGGACCTCATCTTCCTGATCCCGGCCCTCAACGAGGTGCAGGTCATTGAGGCGACCCTGCGCAACCTGCGCGAGACGGTGCCGGAGGCCCGCCTGGTCGTGATCGACGACGCGAGCGATGACGGGACGGACGCGGTCGTGAGGCGGCTGGCCCGGCAGGACCCGGCGATCCGGCTGCTGCGGCGCGAGTTCCCGGAGGCGCGGCAGAACAAGGGCCGGGCGATGAACTGGGCGGTGGCCCGCCTGCTCGCGGACGGTACGGTGCGCGGCGACCTGCGGCGAACGGTCTTTATCGGCCTGGACGCCGACGGGCGTATCGGCCGGGACTTCGTGCGGCAGGTGTACGGCGCCTTCCAGGACGAGCGGGTGGCGGCGGCGCAGGGCTGGATGCGCTACCGCCAGGAGGTGCCCGGGGTGCGCGGCTGGCGCGGCGGGCTGGCCCGGGCCTTGCTGCTGGGTCAGGACGTGGAGAACTTCATCCTGGGGCACACCCAGCGGTTCCGGCACCGGGCGGGCACCGCGTCGCTGACGGGCAACGGCCAGTGCATGCGCGCGAGCTACGTGGCGGCGCAGCTCGCCCGGGGGGTAGACCCCTGGCCCGACGTGCTGCTGGAGGACTTCGGGAGCGCGGTCGAGATCCGGCTCGACAGCCCCGAGCACCGCATCGCGTTCCTGGACGCCCACGTGCGGCAGCAGGGCATGATCGAGGTCCGGCCCCTGCTGCGGCAGCGCGCCCGCTGGAACCAGGGCACCCTGGAGTGCCTGCGCTACCTCCCGGCCCTGTGGCGCTCGCGGGCCCACCCGGTCACCCTGCTCGACTTCACCTACCTGATCTGCGGCCCGTACCTCGCGTCGTTCCTGCTCCTGAGCATCCTGACCCAGCCCCTGCGGAGGGTGCTCCACGGGGAGGGGCTCACGCTGCCGGGGTGGACCGGCCTCCTGCTGAGCGTGCTGCCGCTCGCCTTCCAGGTGAACTGGGCCCTGCGCTATTGCCGCGAGCGGCGCCTGCCGTGGTGGATGGTGCCCTGCACGGTCGCGCTGCTGCCGCTCTTCGGCTTCCTGACCTTCTGGGCGCTGCCGCTGGCGTTTTACAATCACCTCTCGGGCCGCAAGGGCTGGTACAAGAGCGTGCGCCACGACGAGGGACCGGGGCGCGATCCCGGAAACGGCCCGGAGAAGACCCCGACCCTGCGCGTCTCCGGGGACTGAGCGCCCCCGGGCGACCTAAGCCGGGCGCCCGGCCCGCAGGAAGTCCGTCACCCACCCCGGCAGCCCCCCCGGGTCGATCAGGAAGGCGTCGTGCCCGTGGACGCTCTCCAGCTCCCGGTAATGGCCGCGGGGCAGCAGCCCCACCCCGGCGCGGACCTCGGCGGGGGGATACAGCACGTCGCTGGAGATGCCGACCGCGAGCACCGGCACCCCGATACCCCGCAGCTCCGCGTCCGTGGGCTGGAAGCGGTCCATCGCCGCCGTCAGCGCGAGGTAGGTGCGCTCGCAGAAGCGGGCGGCCAGCTTCTCCCCCTGGTATTCCAGGTAGGTCGTGATGTCGGGCGTGCCGGGGCGGCACCGGCCCCACCCCGCCTGGGTGCGGGCGAAGCTCTCGGGGCTGCGGTAACTCAGCATGGCGATCTGCCGGGCGACCTTCAGCCCCTCGCCACCCGGTGCGGCGCGGATGGCATTCCGGGCGGCGGTGTTCAGCCCGATGGCCCAGGGGGAGTGGCGGGCGGGCGCCCCGATGATCACCGCCCGGTCCACGAGGTCGGGGCACTCCAGCAGCCAGGCGTAGGCCAGCATCCCGCCCATGCTCGCGCCGATCACCGAGACGCGGCGCACGCCCAGGTGCTCCAGCAGCGCCCGCCCCACCCGTGCCATGTCGCGCAGGGTCAGGGGCGCGTCCCCGCCGTTCACCTGTGGGAGGTCGGCGGGGCCGCTCGTGCCCGCACAGCCGCCCAGCACGTTCGCGCAGACGATGTACTCCCGGGTGGGGTCCAGGGGCCGACCCTCTCCCAGAAAATCCGGCCACCATTCATGCACCGCGCTCGTGCCCGTCAGGGCGTGCAGCACGAGGACCGCGTGTTCCGACGGCGTGCCGTAGGTGTGGTAAGTCACCCGCACGTCCGAGGCGGCCTGCCCGCAGTCGAGCAGCAGCGGCGCGTCCCGGAAGAGGAGAGCCGTCCGCGGCCCCGAACATCGCTCGGGAGGGGGGGGCGGCCCGGGCTCCCGGGGGAGGGTCACGGCGGTCATACCCCCTCCGCGTCCACCAGGGCCGTCGCCAGCGCCTGCGCGAAGTCCTCCTGGATGTCGCCGATATGCTCGATGCCCACCGACACCCGGATCAGGCCCGGCGTGACCCCGGCGGCCTCCTGCGTCACCTCGTCGAGCTGCGAATGGGTCGTGCTCGCGGGGTGGATGACGAGCGTGCGGGTGTCGCCCACGTTGGCGACGTGCTGGGCCAGTTGCACCGAGCGGATAAAGGCCTCGCCCGCCGCCCGGCCTCCCTTCAGCTCGAAGGTCAGGACCGCCCCGGCCCCGCGCGGCAGGTACGTCTGCGCCCGGTCGAAGTGGGGGTGGTTGCTCAGGCCCGGATAGGTCACCCGCGACACGTCGGGGTGCGCGCTGAGCCACGAGGCGAGGGCGAGGGCATTCTGCGCGTGCCGCTCGCCGCGCAGCGAGAGCGTCTCCAGTCCCTGCAGGAACTGCCACGCCTGCTGCGGCGCGAGCGTGGCGCCGATGTCGCGCAGCCCTTCCGTCCGCGCCCGGGTGATGAAGGCGACGTTGGGCAGCCCCAGCGCGTTCCCCGTCCCGAACGCCTCCCAGAAGCTCAGGCCGTGGTAGCTCGGGCTGGGGTCGGTGATCAGCGGATACCGCCCGTTCCCCCAGTCGAACGAGCCGCCGTCCACGATGATCCCGCCGATCCCGTTGCCGTGCCCGCCGATCCACTTGCTCGCCGAGTGCAGCACCACGTCCGCCCCGTGCCGCAGCGGCTGGCAGTAGTACCCCCCCGCCCCGAAGGTGTTGTCCACGAACACGGCGACACCCTTCGCGTGGGCGACGGCGGCGATCGCCTCGAAGTCGGGGATGTTCAGCGCCGGGTTGCCGATGGTCTCCAGGTACACGGCGCGGGTGCGGTCGTCGATGAGGGCGGCGAACTCCTCGGGGCGCTCCTCCTTGCTGGTGAAGCGCACCTCGATGCCCAGCCGCCGCAGGGTCACCCGGAACTGGTTCACCGTGCCGCCGTACAGGTTGGGCGTGCTCACGATGTTGTCCCCGGCCTGCGCCACGTTCGTGATCGCCACAAACTGCGCCGCGTGCCCGCTCGCCACCGCCAGGGCGCCCACGCCGCCCTCCAGCGCCGCCACGCGCTCCTCCAGCACGGCGTTCGTGGGGTTCATGATGCGGCTGTAGATGTTCCCGAAGGCCCGCAGCCCGAAGAGGTTCGCCGCGTGCTCGGGCGACTCGAACACGTAGGAGTTGGTCGCGTAGATGGGCACGGCCTGCGCGCCCGTCGCCGGGTCGGGGCGCTGCCCGGCGTGTACCTGAAGCGTGTCGAAATGCAGAGTCTTATCGGCCATGTCGCGGCCCTCCTCACAGAAAAAAGGCGTCTGACTGTGGGGGAGCCGCCGGGGAAAAGCGGGTGCCCCCTCTCGGGCGTCGAGAAGGGGCGGGGATTATCGTCCGCGTGACCTTCCCTGATCGGTCCCGCGCGCGGCCATCGTCGGCCGTCAGGCGGGCTGGCCTTGGCACCGTGACGTGATGAGGTCCGGTTGCCGCGCCGTCAACGAGCCAGGTCTCTCGGGCGCTCTGGATAGGGTCGCTCCACGCGGGAGCTAGGGAGAAGGGTAGCAGGGCGGGCGCGGGGGGGTCAACCGGGGGTCAGGGGGTGAGAGGTCGGGCGTGCTGCGCCTCATCAGGGGTTGGGGGACAAAGCCCAGGAGGAGGGCCAGGACACTCTGGCCGGCCTTGGGCATCAGCCCCGCTCGCCCCCACCCAGACTCCCCTGGGACATGCCTGAGGTGCAATACGGAAAGCACCGTGTGGGATGAGGAACTTTTCAAGCGTCCTGGCGGCAATTCTTCTCCTTGGACGATGGCCTGGCCGCTCAGGAGAAGGGCGTTTTCTGGAGTCTTCCAGCCTCCCGGAGGATTCCCGCAACTGGGGGCACGCCGCGCCTTTCCTTCAGTCCCGCGCTCCCGCGCACGCCGGGCATTGCCCGTACAGGGTGACCTCGTGCGCCTCCACGATGAAGCCGCCGGGGTAGACCGTGCCGTGCGGCAGGGCGACCGGGCAGGCGTGCAGGGTGAAGACCCGCCCGCAGCGGGTGCAGGAGAAGTGGTGGTGGTGGCCCCGCCCGGCGGGCTCGTAGCGCGTCTCGCCGTCCAGCGTGACGGGGTGGATGCGGCCCTGCTCGGTCAGCAACTTGAGGGTGCGGTACACCGTCGCCACCCCCAGTCCCGGCAGGTCGGCCTGCGCGCGGGCCAGCACGTCCCCCACGGCCAGGGGTCCCTCCGCGCCGTCGAGAACGCGGGCGATCACGTCGCGCTGGCGGGTGCTGCGGGTCGCCGTCATGGGGGCAGGCTAGCAGACGTGATACCGGCGTATCAGAAAAGGCCACACAAAACCCGGCCTTCCTGCCTGGGAAAGCCGGGGAGGGACTGGGGACTCAGCGGATGTTGGGGTTCATCTTCTCCTGCGGGTCGATGGGGCTGCCCTGCGCCCCCGCGACCACCGTGCTCGTCGGGGTGGGGACGCTGCTGCCCGTGCCCGGCGTGCTCAGGCCCCCCGGCACTCCCGTGCGCGCCGCGTCGTCGGCCTCGCCCCCCTGGTCGCGTTTCAGGAAGCTGGCCGTCCCGCCCGTGCTGGGGGAAGCCGCCGGGCTCCGGCTGGGGAGGCGGGAGGCACTGGCCGCGCTCGCCGCCCCACCGGACTTCTGGCCCCCCTTCGGCCCCGGCTCCTGCCCGGCGCGCTCCAGCAGGTTGTTCGCCATCTCCTCCAGCCGCGGCGCGATCACCCGGTCGTTGAGGACCTTGAAGGCCAGGGTCGTCGCCGTGGCGATCAGGGCGCTCCCCACTCCGCCCTTGCCCTGCTGCTTCTGCTGGGCCTTGATCAGCTCCTTCTGGTGCTTGATCGGGCTGTCCACGTCCACGTAGATCTTCTTCGTGCGCTTGAATTGCCGCCCGATCACGACGCCGAGCAGCGCCCCCACCGCCGAGGCCCCGCCCAGCATCTTGAGGGGCTCTTTCTGCATCTGGACCTGGAGGTTGGTGCGTTCGGCCAGGGCGTCCACGCTGGCCTTCAGGCGGGCGCGGGCCTCCTCGCGCTCGTCGCGGTATCCCGTCATCAGTACCCCTCCTTTTTCATGTCTTCCTGGAAGGTGGGCGCCGTGCTGACCTCGATGCCGGGAGCGTCCTTGAGCACCACGGGACGCTGAATGTTGGGGTCGGGCTTGTCGTGGCCGCCGTGCCCCCCGGCCCCCGCGTCGTGCGTCTCCGAGCCGTCGAGCTTCTTGTTCAGGCCGCTGCCGTACACCTGCGGCTCGCCGTCCTCGGTCGCCTCGTACACGGGGAGGCGCACCTCGCCCGCGTCGGTGCCCCGGAGGGCGGTGCCCTGCGACTCGCCGAACCGTTCGGTGAGCGGCGTCTTGATCCCCGCCCCCCGGTCGCTGGCATTCACGCCGGGATCGCCCGAGGTGAAGCCGGAGGAGTCGAGCCCCGGGCGCACCACCCCGCGCTGACGGTCCTGCTCCATCTGCGCGGCGGTGGCGTTCGCGGCGGTGCCGGTGTGTTGCAGGCCGTCGCTCCTCACATTGCGGCGCTGGTCCGGGGTATCAGTGGCGACCCCGCCGCCCTGTCCCATGCTGCCCTGCACGCCGCCCGGCTCGCTGCTGGGGTGCCGGGTTTCCCCACCCACCGACCCCGTGCTGGAGGTCAGCGTGCCGGACGAACGGGACCCGGACCCCAGAGGTCTCGTTTCCCCGGTGCTCAGGTTCACGACCGTCCGGGGCTGGGTGCCCGACTGGTGGGGGGTGAACTGGGTGGACACCGCCCCCGCAGCGTCCGAAGAGGCTCCCTGGCGCTTCGCCGCCTGCTCGGCCTGGTACTGGGCCTCGAGCTGCTCGTCCTCGGTCAGGGGGCGGTTGGGGCGCCGTTCCTCCTCGTCGCGCGGGACCTCGGTGCCCAGGCGGCGCAGGCCGACCAGGATCAGGGCGCCGGTCAGGCCGAAGGCCACCAGGGCGATGAGCAGGGCGGCCAGCCAGGGCCCCAGCCCCAGCCGAATCAGGCCGTAGAACACCGCCAGGATCAGGAAGATCAGGCCCAGCACCAGCGGGCCGACCGACGCGAGCAGCAGCACCACACCGATCCCCTTGGCCTTGGCGACGTTGCCCACCTGGCGCAGCAGCGCGCGGATCTCCGTCTTGACGAGCGTGAGCGCCGCGTCGAACACGTCGACGAGCGCCCCCCCCATGCTCTTGCGTTCTTCTTGCATACATCCTCCAGCAAATCCCGCCGAGGGGCGAGACAGTCCTGCCCAGCATAATGAACCCCGTGGGTAATCCGCGCCAGAGCCAAGAAAACCTGAACCCCGAGTTGCCCCTCACCCCGGCGCAGCGCAGCAACCTCTGGCCGCTGACCGCCCGGGGCTACCCGGCGTGGCGGGCACAGTCCCTGACGTGGCTCTCCGGGCAGCCTTTCCCGCTCGAACGGGAGGCGCGGCTGTTCCTCGGGCTGTGCCGTCCCCAGCCCGGGCAAGACTGGCTGGACGCGGGCACGAGCGCGGGCTTCTATGCGGGCCTGCTCGCGCGGACGGGCTGCCGGGTCCTCGCCGCCGACCTCAGCGCCCCCATGCTGGCCGAGGCGCGGCGGCGGGAGGATCACCCGAACATCGACTGGCTCCTCACGAACCTGGAGGCGAGCGGGCTGCCGGACGCGAGCTTCGACGGCGTCACGGTGGGCGCGACCCTCAACGAGACGCACGACCCGGCCCGCCTTCTGGCCGAACTCTCGCGCCTCACCCGTCCGGGCGGCGGGCTCTGGCTGATGTACCTGGGGCGGACGGGCGGGCCCCTCCAGCGCCTCCTCTCGCTTCCGGCCACGGGCGGCCTGACCTTTCCTGACCCCGCCTGGGTGGCACGGCAGCTCCCCGGCTGGACGCGGACGGACGGGCTGCGGGTGGGGGCTGTGGTGTTCGAGCGATACGTGAAAGGGGTGGCCTGAGCGCCCGGGCCAGCCCCCCGTCTGTAAGAAAGCGTGACTTTTCCCCCCCGCCGCCCCCGTACACTCGCATCAGAGGTCCCCGACTGTGCCCCAAGCCGCCTTCCCGTCCCCCGCGCCCCCACCCCCGCCGGAGGGGGCCGTGACCCACTGCCGGGAGGTGACGCGGCGGCACAGCCAGACCTTCTACCTGGGCTCGCGCTTCTTCCCTGCCCGGCAGCGTGCAGCGGTGTGGGCCGTCTACGCCGCCTGCCGCGCCGGTGACGACATCGTGGACGAGGGGGAGGGCACGGGTGCCGAGCGCGAACTCGCCGAGTGGTGGGAGCGGGTGCAGGCGGCCTTCGCGGGGGAACCGGGCCCCCACCCGATGGACACGGCGCTCGCCTGGGCCGCCGCCCACTGGCCGGTCCCCCTGTCCGCCTTCGAGGAACTGCACGAGGGGCTGAGGATGGACCTGCGCGGCCACGCCTACCGCACCCGGGACGACCTCGACCTGTACTGCCGCCGGGTGGCGGGCGTGGTGGGCTTCATGATCGCGCCCATCTGCGGCTACTCGGGCGGCGAGCGCACCCTGCACCACGCGCTGCGGCTGGGCCAGGCGATGCAGCTCACGAACATCCTGCGCGACGTGGGCGAGGACCTGGAACGTGGCCGGGTGTACCTCCCCCACGCGCTGCTCGGCGAGTACGGCGTCACGCGCGCCATGCTGGAGGGCGGCCGGGTCACGCCCGAGTACCGCGCCCTGATGCGTCACCTCTCCGACCTCGCCCGCGAGTGGTACGCGGAGGGCCGCCAGGGCATCCCCTGCCTGCACGGCAGCGCCCGCCTCGCCGTGCAGGCCGCCGCCCGCTCCTACGAGGGGATTCTCGACGACCTCGCCCGGGGCGACTTCGACAACTTCCGCCGCCGCGCCCACGTGAGCGGCACCCGCAAGCTGCTCATGCTCCCGCAGGCATGGTGGGAGTTGCGCGGGGCCGTGGCCCGGGCGTGAGGGGGGAAGGTGGCCCCTGAAGCCCCTCCCCCTTGACTTGCAAAGCTGCGCAGCAGAGGGGGGAGGCCGGGAGGGGGTGAGCGGGCCCGGTGTCCAAGAGCCAACCGGACTGTCCAGGCCCGCTTGCGGACGCTCAAGCTGGTCACGCGCCCCCTCACCCCGGCCCTCTCTCCTTCGGAGCTGTACCAGTCCCACGAGGGGAGAGGGAGAAAAAGTAAAGACGCTGTAGTCGCCCCCATCCGGCGCAAGGAACTCCTATGCCCCACACCAGACGCAAAACCGCCCTCATCATCGGCTCGGGCTTCGGTGGCCTGAGCCTCGGCATCCGGCTGCAAAGCCTGGGTTTCGACACGACCATTCTGGAAAAACTCGACGGACCGGGCGGGCGGGCCTACCAGAAGCGCACGCCGGACGGGTACGTGTTCGACATGGGGCCGACCGTCATCACGGTGCCGCACTTCATCGAGGAACTCTTCGCGCTGGAGCGGGATAGGGGGATGCTCGCCGAGCCCGACTATCCCGCCCACGTGCTGACGGGCGAGCGCGTCCGGGAAGGGGAGAGCGGCGGCCCCCGCACCCGCGACTATGTACGGCTCGTCCCCATCCTGCCCTTCTACCGCATCTATTTCGACGACGGCACGTATTTCGACTACGACGGCGACCCCGACTCGACGCGGCGGCAGATTCAAGCCCTCGCGCCCGCTGACCTCGCGGGGTACGAACGCTTCCACAGGGACGCGAAGGCCATCTTCGAGCGCGGTTTCCTCGAACTGGGCTACACGCATTTCGGGGACCCGGCGACCATGCTGCGCGTTGTGCCGGACCTGCTGAAACTTGACGCCGTCCGCACCCTCTTTTCCTTCACGAGCAAGTATTTCCAGTCGCCCAAGATGCGGCAGGTCTTCTCCTTCGAGACGCTGCTCGTGGGCGGCAACCCCCTCTCCGTGCCCGCGATCTACGCGATGATCCACTTCGTCGAGAAGACCTGGGGCATCCACTACGCGGTGGGCGGCACCGGGGCCCTGGTGCGCGCCTTCGTCCAGAAGTTCGAGGAACTCGGCGGGCGCATCGAGTACGGGGCGGAGGTCGAGGACATCCTCGTGACGGACGACCGGGGGCGGCCCGTGCGGGCGCCAGTGGGAAAGCGGGTCGCCCGGGGCGTGCGGCTGAAAGACGGGCGGGAGCGCCGCGCCGATATCGTCGTGAGCAACGGGGACTGGGCGAACACGTATCTCAGACTCGTGCCGCCGCAGGCCCGCCTCATCAATACCGACCTGCGCGTGAAGGCCGCCCGCCAGAGCATGAGCCTCCTCGTAATCTACTTCGGCTTCCGCGAGGGCGGCAGGCCGCTCGACCTGCGCCACCACAACATCATCCTGGGGCCGCGCTACGAGGAACTCCTGCGGGAAATCTTCGGGGAGAAGGTGCTGGGCGCGGACTTCAGCCAGTACCTCCACGTGCCCACCCTCACCGACCCGGCGCTCGCGCCCCCCGGCCACCACGCCGCCTACACGCTGGTGCCCGTCCCCCACAACGGCAGCGGCCTCGACTGGGAGGTGGAGGGTCCGAAGCTCGTGGACAAGGTGCTCGCCTTCCTGGAGGAGCGCGGCTATATCCCGGGGCTGCGGGGGCGCCTGACCCACCTCGAATACATCACGCCGGACTACTTCGAGGGCACGCTGGATTCCTACCTCGGCAACGCCTTCGGCCCCGAGCCCATCCTGGCCCAGAGCGCCTACTTCCGCCCCCACAACCGCTCGGAGGATGTGCGCAACCTCTACCTGGTCGGCGCGGGCGCCCAGCCCGGCGCGGGCACCCCCAGCGTGATGATGAGCGCCAAGATGACGGCCCGGCTGATCGCGCGGGACTTCGGGATTCACCCGGAGGTGCGGGACGGGGTGCCGGAGGGGAAAGCAGAACGGCCGGATCAGGCCAGTGAGGACAGGGAACCGGCGGGGGTCAACCCGTAGTCCCCGGGACTCAGCCCCCCACCCTCTCCCGCAGCCAACCCAGCAGGACGCCCAGCACCTCCTCGCGTCCCTCGTCGTTCAGGAGTTCGTGGTAGCCGCCCTCCACCAGATGCAATGTCTTGTCGGTGGCGGGAATGGCCTCCACGAAGCGCCGCGAGCCGTTCGGGTCGGTGATGCGGTCGGCGGTGCCGTGGATGACCAGCGTGGGCAGCGTCCAGCGCCCGTAGTGCGCCCACAGTTCCCGGCTCAGGCGCAGCATGGAGGCGGCGGTCAGAACGGCCACCTTGCCCTGATGGATGTTCGTGTCCGCCCGGTACGCGCTGACCTCGTCCGCCAGGCGCGAGAGCCCGTCCGTCCCCAGATCCGCGACGCGTGCCGTGGGCGCGACCCTCGCCAGCAGGGGAGCCAGAACCTTCATCCAGGCGGGCTGGTCCTCGCCGATCAGCAGGGCAGGGCTGGAGAGGATGACCCCGCTGAGCCCCCGGGGATCGCGCGCCACGCTCGCCGCCGTGACCAGCCCTCCCAGCGAGTGCCCGAAGGCGTAGACGGGGAGCGGCTGACCCCGCAGTGTCTGCCGAGCGAGCAGGTGATCCTCCACGAGCCGCGACACGTCCACCACCGCCCGCCGCCCCTCCGACTGGCCGTGACCGCGCAGGTCGCAGGCGTACACGTCGAAGCCCGCCTCCACGAGGTTCGGGATCAGGCGGCTGTAGCGGTCCACGTACCGGCCCGCGTACTCGCCCAGCCCGTGCGTGAGCAGGAGGGCGGCGCGGGGCTGCCCCGCTTTCCAAACGTAGCCCCGGACGGGCGCGCCCGTTTCCCAGACAGACGGCTCCCAGTTTGTCGCGGTCATGGCACCAGTCTAACTTTCGCTCGACGTTAAGTGAGGCTCAATGCGGTGGGGGGCCGCCGGGCGCAGACTTCCCTCTATGGCAGACATTGCACGCAAGGCCAGCGCCCACTGGACGGGCGACCTCCGCAGCGGTCAGGGCACCGTCAGCACCGGAAGCGGCGTTCTCCAGGACGCGCCGTATTCCTTCAAGACCCGCTTCGAGCAGGGCGCGGGCACCAACCCGGAGGAACTGCTCGCCGCCGCGCACGCGGGCTGCTTCACCATGCAGCTTTCCGCGCTCCTGGCGGGGCACGGCCACGACCCACAGGACCTGCGGACCGAGGCGACCTGCGAGATGGTGCGCGAGGGTGCGGGCTTCAAGATCAGCACCATGCGCCTCGTCATTCGCGGCAGGGTCAGCAACATCGACCAGGCCGAGTTCGAGCGGCACGTGGAACAGGCGGCCCAGATGTGCCCCCTCAGCCGCGTGATGCAGGGCAACGTGGAGATCGTCCACGAGGCGATGCTGGAGCAGCCGGTAGGATCGTAATCCCAGGCATCCTCAAGCCCCTGCTCCGACGGGGGCTTTGTCATTTGGCCCATGCCTGTACTTCCGCCCTCGCTTACCCTGGCGGGCATGGCCTTCCTGTACCTCCTCGTAGGTCCCCCGGGCAGTGGCAAGCGCACGGTAGGGCGGCACCTCTCCGCCCTGACCGGGGCGCCGCTGCTCGATAACCACATCACCAACGACCCCATCTTTCAGGCGTTCGGGTTGGACGGCGTCCGGCCGGTGCCGCCGGAGGCGTGGCCCTTCGCCTCACGGATGCGGGCCGTGCTGCGCGAGGCGGTGCGGGCATCCCCACCTGACCTGTCGCACATCTTCACGGTCTACCTGTCGAACCAGCCCGGCGAGGCCGATTCGCTGGAACGCTTTCGTGCCCTTGCGGAGGCGCGTGGGGCCACCTTCGTCCCAGTCTGGCTGACCTGCCCGCTGGACGAACTCGCCCGCCGCGTTACCTTGCCGGAGCGGAGCACGGGTCGGCTCAAATTGCGGGACCCCGAACAACTTCGTGCGTTGCTGCGGGATGCCGGAATCCTCCCAGCCCCGCCTGGCGCCCTCCGCATCGACACCACTGAACTCGCCCCGGCGGACGCCGCGCTGCTCATCGCGTCTCACGCCGGGGCGTTGTTCTGAAGGATCAGTCGAGCTTGAAGCGAACTGGACCCGTCTCCTCGGCCACCGTGCGCTCGTCGGGTGAAAGGCCGTGCCCGCCGAACATGCCCCCGGCTACGAGGCTGGCGCCCAGAACGTCGCCGTCTCGCGGGTCGCGCTCGGCGGGCCGGATGAAGAACGAGAGCACGATCAACGCGACCGGCAGCACGACGAAGATCAGGAAGGCGATCACGCCGGGACGGCCGGGGTGGCGTGCTCCTCGCCCAGGTGCTCGCGGGCCCAGGTGTCGATGGCGTTGATCACGCCCTGGAGTTCCCGCCCGGCGGGGGTGAGGCTGTAGACACTGCGGGCGAGCTTGCCCTGGGTGTCCTCGGTGCGCTTGGCGATGAGCGAGAGGCTCTCTAAGTGTTCCAGGCGTTGTGTCAGGGTGGCGCTGTTGCAGCCGCCCACGGCCCGGGCGAGTTCGTTGAAGCCCTTCTCGCCGTCCAGCAGCGCGCGGACGATGTGCAGCACCCATTTCTCCTGCAACACGCCGATGGCCCGGTACACCGGGCAAAAGGCAGGGGGTGCGGAAGTCATGGCCCCATCGTACACCTTCGGGGCCGGTAAAGTGGGGGGTAAATCACACCACTTGACATTTCAAAGTACAGGGGATAACCTTCCGGCATGACTGCGACTGCCACCACTACCCGTCCCCTGACGGTCACCGAAGCCATCGAGACCCGCCGCAGCATCCGCCAGTTTGTGCAGGAGCCCATGAACCAGGACGACCTGCGCGAAATTCTGCGTCTGGCGAGCCTCGCCCCCAGCGCGAACAACGTGCAGACTTGGCGCTTTGCCGTCGTGCAGAACAAGGAGCTTCAGGCCAAGCTCCAGGAGGCCGCCTTCGGGCAGGCCCAGGTGTCCAACGCCCCGGCCGTGATCGTGGTGTACAGCGACATGGAGGACACCCTGGCGAACGCCGAGGAGACCATCCACCCCGGCATGGGCGAGGAGCAGATCAAGACCCGCGCCGCCCGGCTCCGCCAGCAGTTCGAGGCCCAGGACTCCGTGCAGCGCGGCCAGTGGGCGCTGACCCAGGCCAACCTCGCTTTCGCCTTCCTGATGCTCGCCGCCCGCGGCCTGGGCTACGACACGGTGCCCATGCTGGGCTTCGACCCCCAGAAGGTCAAGGAACTCCTCGGGCTGCCCGAGCACGTCCAGTTCGCCGGGATGCTCCCCATCGGCAAGCGTGCCGAGGAAGGCTTCCCGCACCACCGCCACAGCATCGACCGCATCACGACGTTCTACTGATCCCGAGTGGGTCATGGCCGCCCCTTCCCCGGGGCGGTTTTTGCGGCCCCGCTGCTACTCTGGCCCCATGCCCAGCCGCGTCATGAGCCACCGCGAGATGTGCGGGCGCGAGGGGGTCAACCTGCGGCGCGGCATGAACTTCCGTGTCGGGGGCGGCCACAGCGTCCTCCTCATGTCGGTTCGGCCGGACGCCCCCTACCGCGACGAACTCAGCGGGGACGGCACGGTGTTGCGCTACGAGGGGCACGACGCGCCGCCCCAGATGACGGGCGGCCTCGACCCCAAAACCGTGGACCAGCCGCTGCACACACCGCGGGGCACACCGACACAAAATGGCCTCTTCTTCCAGGCGGCCCTCGCCGCCCGCGCGGGGGAGGCCCCGCCCGAACGGGTGCGCGTCTACGAGAAGCTGAGAGAAGGCGTCTGGACCTACAACGGCGTCTTCCACCTGACCGACGTGACCCAGGAGCACGACGGCACCCGGCACGTCTTCGTCTTCCGCCTGGAGGCGGTGGAAGGGGAGGAGGACGACGCGCCTGGACCGGAGCAGCCCGAACGGCGCCCGGTCATTCCCGGCCCGGTCAAGCTCGCGGTCTGGAACCGGGAAGGCGGGAGGTGCGCGGAGTGCGGTGAGGCGGAGGACCTCCAGTTCGAGCCCGTTCGCCCCGGGGTGACGCTCACCCCCGAGAATGTCCGGCTTCTCTGTGCCCGTCACGCGCGGCCAGCGGCTGAGCCCACGGCTCCTGCATCTCCGTGACTCCGCCCCCCGCGACGTGCCACACCCGCGTCGCCACCCGGCCCACGAGGGCGCGGTCATGGCTGGCGAGGAGCACCGTGCCGGGAAAGGTGAGCAGCAGCGCCTCCAGGGCCTCAATCGCCCGGATGTCGAGGTGGTTGGTGGGCTCGTCGAGCACGAGGACCTGCGCCCGCGTCACGCCCAGCCGGGCGAGGCTGAGCCGGGTGCGCTGGCCTCCCGACAGGCCGGAGAGCGGGAAGTCGGGGCCGCCGGGAAGGCCGACCTGTGCCCCGACCTCGTAGAGCTGGTGGGGGGTCAGGGCGGGGTTGGCATCCAGCAACGCCTCGCCCACCGTGCCCAGGCCCGCCAGTTCCTCGCCGTGCTGGCCCGCCGCGTAGAGGGTGAGACCGGGGCCCCAGCGGACCTCGCCCGTGTGCGGGAGCCTGCCGAGCAGCGCCGAGAGCAGCGTGCTTTTCCCGCCCCCATTCGGTCCGGTCAGGGCGATGCGGTCGCCCCGGCGCACGTCGAGCCGGACGCCGGAAAGGACGGGTTGACCCTCCCGTTCCACCCCCAGGTCACGGACGGTCAGGACCTCGGCGGGGCCGGGAGGCGCGGGGGGCAGGTCCAGGCGCAGGGTCCGGCGGTCCTGGAAGGGTTTCTCGGTCGCCCCCTCGTCCAATCGGTCGATCTGCTTCTGCATCGCCCGCGCCCGGGCCGAGTGGATCTGCTGCGCCCGCCCCGCCTTGTGGCTCGACAGGAACTTGTCGTTGTCCCGCGCCCGGCGGCGGTTTTCCTCCACCCCGCCGATGCTGGCCTGCCGCCGCCGCTCCTCGTCCAGCGCGGCGCGCTTGCGGCGGTACGCCTCGTATTCCCGGGTCTGTGCCTCCCGCAGCGTCGCCTTGATCTCCATCGCCCCCGAGTAGCCGCCGGGGTAGACGGTCAGCCGCCCCCGTTCCAGCTCCGCCGTGTCCCCCGCCACCGCGTCCAGAAAGGCCCGGTCATGGCTGACGAGGACGAAGGCGGCGTCCGAGGCGCGGATCCATTCCTCCAGCCAGGCCGCCCCCTCCGCATCGAGGTGGTTCGTCGGCTCGTCGAGCAGGTACAGGTCGGCGGGGGAGAGCAGCAGCCGCGCCAGCAGCACGCGCCGCATCTGCCCACCCGAGAGCCGCGCCGCGCCCGCCCGCCCCTCCAGCCCCAGGCCGTCCAGCACCGCCGCCGCCCGCACCTCGAAGTCGTAGCCGCCCGCGTTCCGGTAGGCTTCCTCGGCGTCCGCGAAGGCCATCAGGACTTCCTCGGTGCCCTCGCCCAGTCGGGTCGAGGCCGTTTCCAGCGCCGCCTGCGCCCGGCGCAAGTCCTCCGGGGTCACGGCCTCCAGGACCGTCCCCGCCCCCAGCTCCGCGTGCTGCGCGAGGAGGGCCACCCGGCCCCGCCGCGTCACCGTTCCCGCGTCGGGCACGTCCAGGCCCGCCATCACCCGCAGCAGCGTCGTTTTTCCGCTGCCGTTTTCGCCGACCAGCGCCAGCCGCTCGCCCGCGCCGATTTCCAGGTCCACCCCGGAAAACACCGTCCGGTCGCCGAACCCCCGCGCGACCCCACTGAGTTGCAACACCACACGTTCCCCCTGTCGGCGAGCCGTCCCGGCCAGAGGAGGCGGGACGAGACTTCGGTTCGCTGTTACAGGGGGAGGAGACGCAAGGGGAAACTCCGTGGAATGGACGAAAGCCGGACGCCGGGGAACCCGGGCCGTCCCGGTCAGCCTACCGGGCCGGGGGCATAGACCGAATACGCCGAATGGCGCATCACTCCCGCCGCCTGAACACTAACGTCAGCAGAAAAATCGCCGTGTTCACGAGCACGATGGTCGCGCCCGGCGCCGTCCCGAGGTAATAGCTGAGATACAGCCCGACCACGCCGCCCACCGTACCCAGCCCGGCGGCGAGCAGGATCATCCGCTGGAGGCTGCGGGCGAGCAACCGGGCGGCGGCGCTGGAGGTGATGAGCAGGCTCACGCTCAGGGTGGTGCCGACAAGCTGCACCGTCAGGACCACCACCAGCCCGATCAGGATGAGGAGCAGACTCTCCAGCCGCCGCACCGGGAGGCCGATGGCCCGCGCCTCGGTGGGGTCGAAGGAGGCGAGGAGGAGTTCCTTCTGCACGGCGGTCAGCAGCGCCCCGACGACGAGCGTGACCCCCAGCGCCCCCCACAGGTCGCCCGGCGAAACCCCCAGGGGATTGCCGATCAAAAAATTGCTGAGGTCGGTCGTGAAGGTCGGCGCCTTGGAGAGCATCACCACGCCGAGGGCGAACATCCCCACGAAGACGATCCCGATGGCGCTGTCCTGCTTGAGCCCGCTGCCCCGCCCCACCGCGCCGATGCCCAGGGCGGTCAGCACGGCGGCGGCCAGCGCCCCCACGAGCAGGTTCCCGCCCGCCAGGAACGCCCCCACGATGCCCGGAAAGACGGCGTGGCTCATCGCGTCCCCGATGTAGCTCAGGCCGCGCAGCACCACCCACGCGCCGACCAAGGCACACAGCACGCTGACGAGGACCACGGCGGCGAGCGCCCGCACGAAGAAGCCGAACTGGAGGGGATCGGTGAGCAGGTGCATCAGGGGCGGTCCCCGGGGGTGAGTGGGAAGTGGGGAGTGGGAAGTGGGGAGCGGGGGGTGTGGGTTGTCCCTCTCCCCCCGGCCTTCGGCTTTCTACCTTCCGCCATCCGCCTCAGGCCTCCGCGTGCGTGTGGCCGAGGTAGCTGGCGCTGAAGGTCGCCTCGATGTTGCGGGGCGTGTACACCTCGTCCGGCGTGCCGTCGGCGACGATGCGCCGGTTCACCAGGATGATGCGGTCGCACCAGCGCCGCGCCTGTTCGAGGTCGTGGGTGACCATCACCACGGCGCGGCCCTTGTCGGCCTGGGCGCGCAGCAGGGCCATGAGTTGCTCCTGGGTGGCGGCGTCCACCCCGGTCAGCGGTTCGTCCAGCAGCAGCAGGTGGCCGTCGCGCGCCAGCATCCGCGCGAGCAAGACCCGCTGCCGTTGCCCCCCGCTCAGCGCCCCGATGTGGCGGTGGCGCAGCTCGTACACGCCGGTTTCCCGCAGCGCCGCCGTCACCCGCTCGCGGTCCCCGCGGCTCGGCCAGCGCAGCCACCCCAGCCGCCCGGTGCGGCCCATCATCGCCACGTCCCAGACCGTCACCGGAAAGGCCCAGTCCAGCGTCTGCTGCTGCGGCACGTAGGACACGCAGTTCTGAGCGGTGTGTCCGGGGTCGAAGCGCACGCGGCCCGCTGGGTCGGGGAGCAGCCCCACCAGCGTCTTGAGCAGGGTACTCTTGCCCGCCCCGTTCGGCCCGATCACCGCGCTGAAGGTGCCCGCCTCGAAGCGCACCGTCGCGTCCTCCAACGCCACTTGGGTGCCGTACCGCACCGTCAGGTTCTCCACACCCAGCATCCGCAGAGGATAGCGCGAGTGCCGGTGATATTGCGAGCGCGGAATCAAGAAGGATGGAGGGATGGAGGATCGTTCCAACGGGGTCCCTGCCGGGCCGACGCCCCGTCTTCGCGAGGTATGCAGGCGGGCGAGGGTTGCGCTCACTTCAGCGCCCGCACCATCGTGTCCACGTTGTACCGGAAGGCCTTCAGGAAGGTCTCGCCCGCACTCCCCTTCGGCCCCAGGGCGTCGGTGTAGAGGGGCGGGGCGACCTTCGCGCCGGTCTCGCGGGCGAGGGTCTGCGCCAAGCGCGCGTTCACGGTGTTCTCGGTAAAGATGACGTGGACACCGCTGTTCCTCACCGCCCCGATCAGGTCGGCGAGTTCCCGCGCGCTGGGCTCGCGCTCGGTACTCCCGCCGGGAATGACGGCCCCGATCACCGTCAGCCCGTAGCGGTCGGCCAGGTAGTGCAGGCTGTCGTGGTTGGTCACGAGCCTGCGCCGGGCGGGGGGAAGGCTGGCGAACTGCTTTCTGGCGTAGGCGTCCAGCCCGGTCATCTGCCCGAGGAAGGCGCTCAGGTTGTCCGCGTAAGTCTTCTTGCCCGCCGGGTCGAGCGCCGTCAGGGTCTGGGCGACCTTCCGGGCGTATCCGGCGGCGAGGCCCAGGTCCCACCAGGCGTGCGGGTCCACCGCGCCGCGCTGACCGCCCTTCAGGGGGTGCAGCCTCAGCCCCGCCGTGAGTTCGGTCACCGGCACCCCCGGGGCCGCCGCCTTCAACCCCGGCAGCCAGGATTCCAGGCCCGCCCCGTTGGCGAAGAGGGCGCGGCTCCCGCTCAGCCCCCGGATTACCGTGGTCGTGGGCTGGAAGGTGTGCGCGTCGCCCCCGGCGGGCACGATCACGTTCACGCTCACCCGGTTCCCGCCGACGGCCCGCACGAAGTCGCCGATGATGGTGGTCGTCGCGCTTACCGGCAGCGGCGCGGCGAAGGCCACCGTGCCCAGCCCCAGGGCCAGCAGCGGCAGAAGGCGCCTCATGCCTGCCCTGCCCTGTTCACGTGTGCGCCCGTTTGAACGCTCAAGCTCGAATGTCCATCCATAATGATTTCTCTTTATCAATACATGCGCTGAGGCGGATGAGCGTCCGGGGCGGCGTGTCCCCGCCTCCCCCCTGGCACCGCTTCCGGCCACCGCTTTAGACTGCGCCGCATGACGCTGGCCGCCCCCCCCTCCGAGTGGTACAAGAGCGCCGTCTTCTACGAACTCTCCGTCCGCACGTTCGCCGATGGCAACGGCGACGGCAAGGGCGACTTTCCCGGCCTGACGGGCAGGCTGGACTACCTGAAGAACCTGGGCGTGGACTGCCTGTGGCTGCTCCCCTGGTATCCCAGCCCCCTGCGCGACGACGGCTACGACGTGGCCGACTACGTGGGCATCCACCCCGACCTGGGGACCTTGGACGACTTCAAGGTCTTCCTGCGCGAGGCCCACGCCCGCGGCCTGCGCGTGATCGGCGACCTGGTGACGAACCACACGTCCTCCGACCATCCCTGGTTCCAGGCGGCGCGGCGCGGCCCCACCCTGCCCGACGGCAGCCCCAACGAATATTTCGACTACTACGTCTGGAGCGACACGGGCACCGAGTACGCGGACGCCCGCATCATCTTCACCGACACCGAGATCAGCAACTGGACCCTCGACGAGCAGTGCGGCAAGTACTACTGGCACCGCTTCTTCTCCTCGCAGCCCGACCTGAACTACGACAACCCGAAGGTGCAGGAGGAGTTCTTCAGCGCCATGCGCTTCTGGCTCGACCTGGGGCTGGACGGCTTCCGGGTGGACGCGGTGCCCTACCTGATCGAGCGTGAGGGCACGAACTGTGAGAACCTGCCCGAGACGCACGCGATCCTCAAGGCGATGCGGAAGATGGTGGACGCCGAGTACCCGGGCCGCCTGCTCCTCGCCGAGGCGAACCAGTGGCCGGAGGACGTGGTGGAGTATTTCGGGACCGAGCAGGACCCCGAGTTCCACATGTGCTTCAACTTCCCGGTCATGCCCCGGCTGTACATGAGCCTGAGGCGCGAGGACACGACCTCCATCCGCGAGATCATGGACCGCCTGCCCGAGATTCCGAGCTTCGGCCAGTGGGCGACCTTCCTGCGCAACCACGACGAGTTGACGCTGGAGATGGTGACCGACGACGAGCGCGCCTTCATGTACATGGCCTACGCGCCCGACGCCCGCATGAAGATCAACGTGGGCATCCGCCGCCGCCTCGCGCCGCTGCTCGACAACGACCGCCGCCGCATCGAGCTGCTGCACACCGTTCTCCTCGCGCTGCCCGGCAGCCCCATCCTGTACTACGGCGACGAGATCGGCATGGGCGACAACCTGACGCTCTCCGACCGCAACGGGGTCCGCACGCCGATGCAGTGGAGCGCGGGCACCAGCGGGGGATTCTCCTCGGCGCCGCCCGAGCAGTGCTTCTTCCCGCCCATTCAGGACCCCGTGTACGGCTTCCAGCGCGTCAACGTGACCTCGCAGGAGCAGGACCCCTCCAGCCTGCTGAAGTGGGTCTCGCGCCAGCTTGAAATCCGCCGCGCCCACCCCGCCTTCGCGCACGGCGACCTCACCTTCGTCGAGACGGGCAATCCCGCCGTCCTCGCCTTCACCCGCCAGTACGGCGACGAGACGCTCCTGATCGTGAACAACTTCGCCGGAACCGCGCAGGCGGCCACGCTCGACCTGTCGGCGCACGTGGGGCGCAGGCCGATCACCCTGGCGGGGGGAGCCACTTCCCGGCTGTGGAGGAGGGGGGGCAGTACCCCATGATCCTGGGCAAGTACGACTACTACTGGCTCAAGCTCAGCGGGGTGAGGTAGGAGCGGTCAGCCAAAAGAAGAGGTGCCCCGGCCAAGGCTGGGGCACTCTCGCTGAAGGTTCCTCAGTCGCGGCTGCTGCCCGCGAAGCCGAACAGGCGCAGGATGAAGAGGAACATGTTGATGAAGTCGAGATACAGGGCGAGCGCGCCGTTGATCGCCGCCCGCTCGGCCATCTCACCGCTCACGCCGCTGAGCGCGAGGTTACGCAGCATCTGCGTGTCGTAGGCGGTCAGGCCCGCGAAGAGCAGCACGCCGATGACGCTGATTCCGAGCGTGAGGGCGCTGCTCACCACGAACAGGTTCACGATCATGGCGATGAGGAGGCCGATGACGGCGAACAGGAAGAAGCGGCCCATCGCGCTGAGGTCCCGCTTGATGACGAAGCCCGCCACGCTCATGGCCCCGAAGGTGCCCGCCGTGGTCAGGAAGGCGGCAGTCACGGCGGCCGGGCTGTAGACGAGGAGGAGCGAGCTGAAGGTCAGGCCGGTCAGCGCGGCGTAGGCGATGAACAGGATGCCGGCGACCGCGCTGCTCAGGCGTTGCGCGGCGAGGCTCAGCACGAAGACCAGCACGAGCTGCGCCAGGATGAGCGGCATCCGCAGGGCCATGACCTGCTCGGCCAGCCCCGCATTCTGCGCTGTCAGGTAGGCGACCCCGGCGGTGAGGGCCAGCCCCGCCGCCATCCACGAGTACGTCCGCGCCATGAAGGTGCGGACCAGATTTTCCGTCCGGGTAGCAGTCAGTTGCATACGTCTCAGGATACGGGGGAAGGGGGTGAAAAGTTCCCGGGGAGGAAGCGGTCAGCCAAAGAAGGGGACAGAGCAGCCCAGTCCTTGCCGACGGCTGACCCCTACCTTCTCACCAGCAGCGCCAGCGGGAAGTCCTCCAGCACCTTGGCGACCGGAACCTTCTCGCCGCGCACCCGGAAGCGTCGCCCCGTCAGCACGTTCTCATACGTCCCGGAGCGGGGGAGGGTGAGCTGGCGGTTGCCCCAGACCTCCCCGAGTGCCCACGGCGTC
The DNA here is from genome assembly GCF_002897375.1 of Deinococcus aerius. Taxonomy (NCBI): domain Bacteria; kingdom Thermotogati; phylum Deinococcota; class Deinococci; order Deinococcales; family Deinococcaceae; genus Deinococcus; species Deinococcus aerius. Next base: position 360,024 of record NZ_BFAG01000001.1, read on the forward strand.
CCCTCGCGCGTCAGCGTGTACGTGAAGCGGGGCGCGACCGTCACCGCGACCTCGCCCTCACACTCCCGGGCGAAGGCGAGGAGGTACTTCCCGGCCTCCAGCGGGCGGTAGTTCCCCTCACGGAACAGGTCGGGGTGGGCAGCGCGGGCTTGCAGGGCCGCCCAGCTCACGAGCAGCTTCACGCCGCCGTCCTCGTAGCGCGAGAGGAGTTCCCCGGCCAGCCGCGAGCCTCCCTCCGGCCAGCGTTTCTCGATGCGCGCGAGCGTCCGGGTGCGCCAGGCGTAGTCCACCGGGCGGCGGTTGTCGGGGTCCACCAGGCTCTGGTTCCAGCCCTCCGAGCCCTGGTAGGTGTCGGGCACGCCGGGCGCGGTGAGGCGGACGAGGGTGGCGCTCAGGCCGTTCTGCGCCCCATACGGGCTGATGCGGGTGTGGAGTTCCCGCAGCCCCTGGGCGAACCGCTCGTTCGCCAGCAGGCTGCGCACCAGGCCGTCCAGCGCCTCCTCGTACTCCCCGTCGGGGGAGGTCCAGCTTGTGCGGAGCTTGGCCTCGCGGGCGGCCTTGAGCATGTACGCGCTCAGGCGATCCGCGAAGCCGTCCAGCCGCCCGCCCAGCGGGTAGGCCCCGAGCGCGGTCTGAAGGAGGATGTAGGTGTCCAGCGAGGTCGGCGCGGGTCCCAGGTCGAGCGGGCGCTCCAGCGAGCGGATGATCGGCGACCACGCGCTGAGGTACGCCATCCACGTCTGCGGCATCTCCGAGAGAACGCTGATCCGCGCCCGGGTGTCCTCGCCGCGCTTGGTGTCGTGGGTGCTGGAGGCGAGCATGGCGTGGGGCCACCGCTCCGCCCGCCCCCGCGCCTCGGCGTGAAAGGCCCGGCGGGAGGTGCCGAAGAGCCCGGGGTCGCCGCCCACCTCGTTCAGCGAGAGCAGCCGCGCGTAGCGGTAAAAGGCGGTGTCCTCCGCCCCCTTGGCCGTGACGGGGCCGGTGAGCTGCTGGAACTTGAGGGCGAAGTCGGCATACTGCGCCCGCGTGGCCTCGTCCGGCGCGTCGAGCCCCAGGACCGCCTCCAGGAAGTCGAAGAGGCTGGGGTCGAGGGTGCGGCCCTCGCGGCGGCTGTGCTCGCGGGCGCCCCGGATCGCCTGCTCAATCCGGGCATTGTCCCCCGGCTCGCGCGAGCCGTCCGCCCGCACGTAGGTGCGGTACACCGGGAAGGCGGCGATGACCTCGCGGATGCCCTCGCGCAGCGCCGTCAGGGTGAAGTCCCGCGAGCGCAGGTCCGCCTCGGCGATGCGCTCCAGATGCTCGGCCAGGACGTTGACCTCGCCCGGCAGCGCGACCCGCTGGATCAGGTATTTGCCCCGGTAGAGGTGCTCGTGGTAGCTGTCACGGTCCCCCGTCTGGCGGCGGTAGATCGCGGTGATCTCCTCCTCGTTGCTGCTGTCCACGAAGGTGGCGTTCAGTTGCCCCAGGAAGTCGTAGCCGGTCGTGCCGTGCACCGCCCAGTCCTCGGGCAGCCGCTCGCCGGGCTCCAGAATCTTCTCGGCGACCACGTAGAGGGGGAGGGGGTCACCCTCCGTCCACTCCTGCCCCAGCGCCCGCGCCGCCCCCCGTTGCAGGTCCCGGAAGTACCCGGCCGGGTCGTACAGGCCGTCGGTGTGGTCGAGGCGCACACCGTTCACCACGCCGCCCTTGATCAGTTCGAACAGTTTGGCGTGCGCCCAGGCGAACACCCGCGCATCCTCCATCCGCAGCGCCGCGAGGTCGTTGATGTCGAAGAAACGCCGGTAGTTGATCTGCTCGGCCGCCACCCGCCACGACGCGAGGCGGTAGTTCTGCTCCTGAATCAGGGCGTCCAGCCGCGCGGGGTCGGCGTTCACCGCCTCCACCATCCGGTCGAGGGCCTGCCGGACCCGGGGCGACGCTTCCAGCAAAGCCCCCAGCCGCCGGGTGATGACCTCCGACTCCTGCGCCCGCGCGAGGCGGTCCTCGTCGGTGAGGTCGGCGCTCGTGGAGCGGGGCAGGTTGGCTGCCGCCCGCGCGATGCTGGCGAGTTCGGCGTGGTCGTCGGCGGGAGCGGCCCCCTTCAACTCGGACGCCAGGGCCGTCAGCAACCCCGCCAGGCTGCGCGGCGAGATCGGCAAACGCCTCTCCCAGTACGTCAGGAAGAAGTGCCCGCCCCCCCGCGTCAGGTGCAGTTCGCCCCGTTCCAGGATGCGCCCGTACTGGTCGCCCAGCGTCGGCAGCAACACCTTGTTCTCCAGCGCCCGCTTGAGCGGCTGCCACGAGATGTCGAAGAAGTGCGCGTAGCGGCTCGCCTGCCCGTGGGTCAGCACGTCCTCCCAGTAGGGGTTGTGGCCGCCCTGGATGCCCATGTGGTTGGGCACAAAGTCCACGATCAGGCCCAGGCCGAGTTCCCGCGCCCGCGCCGAGAGCCGCCGCAGCCCCGCCTCGCCGCCGAGTTCGGGATTGACCTGGGCGTGGTCGGTCACGTCGTAGCCGTGGGTCGAGCCCGGCGTGCTCGTCCAGATGGGGGAGAGGTACACGTCGGTGATGCCCAGCCGCTTCAGGTACGGCAACACCCGCCGCGCCGACGCGAAGTCGAAGCCCGCGTGCAGTTGCAGCCGGTAGGTGGAGGAGGGGATGTGGGCCCGTGGGGAGGAGGGGAGAGATTCAGTCATGCCCGCGCCCCCAGCAGGACGGCTTCACCGGAGTTCAGCATCCTGTCCTCGCGGCCCTCGGAGTGGAGCAGGACGCCCGCCGGAAGGGGGAAGGGAAGGGTCAGCGTTTCGGCGGCTACGGCCTCCTGCCCGACATTCCACAGTAAGACCCTCTCGCCATCCGCCGTCTGGTGCCGCACCCAGAGCACATCTCCCTCGTTCCCGGCCCGGAGGTTGCGGCGGCTGCGGTTCCGCAGCACGGGGTCCTCCCGGCGCAGCCCCAGCACCTCGCGGTACAGCGCCAGCGTGCGGCCGTGTTCGCCCCTCTCCCGCTCAGCCCAGTCGAGCTTGGCGAGGTTGAACGTCTCCTCCGCCTGTGGGTCGAGCACTTCCTGGGTGGCGAAGGACTTGAAGTAGCCGAACTCCTTCTTGCGCCCCTCGGTCACCGCCCGGCCCAGGTCGCCCGCGTGGTCGCTGAAGAAGGGGAAGAGGGCCGACGCCGCCCACTCCTGCCCCTGGAACAGCAGCGGCGTCATCGGCAGCGTGAGGAGCAGCGTGGAGGCGCCGCGGAAGGTGGCGGGACTGACGCCACCCGGGTGGTGCAGCCGGTCCCCGCGCGGGCGGTTGCCGATCTGGTCGTGGTTCTGAATGCAGTACACGAATGAGGGAGCTTCCAAGGCATCGGCGGATTTGCCGCGCGGGTGGTCCCCGAAGGGCGTGACCTGCCCCTCGTACACCCAGCCCCGGTTGATGACATTCGCCAGGGCCGCCGCCCCCCCCTTGAGGGGCGAGTAGTACCCCTCGTTCTCCCCGGTCAGCGTGACCCGGACCTCATGGTGAAAGTCGTCCGCCCACAGGCCGTCCAGACGATCCTCGGTGACCAGTTCCGGCAGGTTGCGGTGATCCTCCGCAATGAGGAGGTGGGTGCCGCCGAGCGCGTGAACCTCGCCCGCCAGCTCGCGCAGGATGTGGACCGGGCTGTCGTCCCGAATCTCGTTCGTGGCGTCCAGCCGCAGGCCGTCGAAGCGGTAGTCGCGCAGCCACATCCGGGCGTTCCCGGTGATCAGGCGGCGCATGTGGGGCTCGGCGTAGTCCAGGCCCTTGCCCCAGGGTGTGTGGAAACGGCCAGTGAAATACTCCGGGCTGTACACCCCCAGATAGTTCCCGTCCGGCCCGAAGTGGTTGTACACCACGTCCAGAAAGACGCCCAGGCCCAGCCCGTGCGCCGCGTCCACGAACGCCATCAGGTCCTCGGGCCGCCCGTACCCGGCGTAGGGGGCGTACAGGGCCACCCCGTCATAGCCCCAGCCCCGCGCCCCGGGAAACGAGGCGAGCGGCATCAGCTCAACGGCGGTGACGCCCAGTTCCACGAGGTCGGGCAGCTTCGCCATCGCCGCGCGGTAGGTGCCCTCCGGCGTGAAGGTGCCCACGTGCAGTTCGTAGAACACGCATTCGGAGAGGGGGAGGCCGCGCCACCCGGTGTTCTTCCATTCGTAGGCGTCCAGGTCCACGACCTCCGCCTCGCCGTGCACGCCGCCCGGCAGGAAGCGGGCGTAGGGGTCGGGCCAGGCCTGGCCGTCCAGCACGAACTTGTACCGGGTGCCGACGCCCACGGGAAGAACAGTTTCAAAGATGCCGTTGCCCAGGTCGAACATGGGGGTGTCCTGGCCGTTGACCCGCACGCCCACCTCGGTCGCCGTGGTGGTCCAGACGCGAAAACGGGTGCCGCTGCGGTCCGGCAGGAGATGGGCACCCAGGCGGGTGGAAAGGGCATCGGGGGCGCCGTCCGGGGTCAAGACGTAGTGGGGAGAGGTCGTCATGCAGAACTCCTTGGAACTGCCCCCCGCGTGGGAAGGGCAGAGAACGGGTCAGCGTAGGGGGAGCGGGTCGGGCGAGGGTGAGGACGAGTTCAAGGAACCTGGGCGTCCGTTCCCGGCCTCACGAGAAGAGGGTGAAGGAAGACGTAACTCCCTTCACCCCTGCCGCCGTGCGTGGCCGTCCCAGCAAGCCTCAGTTGTGCGCGGGCTCGTGTCCAGCGTGGCGGGCGCAGCGGTACAGCTTCACGCTGCGGCCCCGCAGGGTCGTCTCCTCCCCGGCCCGCACGATCTCCCGCGCCCCGTCGTCGGCGGTGTCCACCAGCAGTTCCCAGGTGTCGCAGCCGTCCAGGTCGGGCAGCCGGAAGGGCAGGTCGATGTGCGAGGCCGAGAGCAGCAGCAGCAGGTCGTCGTCGCGCAGCGGGCGGCCCTCGGTGTCCACGTCGTCGAGCCCGTCGCCGTCGAGGAACATGCCCAGGCTCTGGGTCTGGGGGTTGTTCCAGTCCTCGTCGCTCATCTCCTGGCCGTCGAACCGCAGCCACACGATGTCGCGCACGTCCTCGCCGCGGATCGTGCGGCCCGAGAAGAACTTGCGGCGGTGCAGCGCGGGGTGGGCCTTGCGCAGCCGGATCAGCCGCCGGGTAAAGGCCAGCAGGTCGGCGTCGATGTTCGCCCAGTCGTACCAACTGATCTCGTTGTCCTGGCAGTAGGCGTTGTTGTTGCCCTTCTGGGTGCGCCCGATCTCGTCGCCGCCCAGGATCATCGGCGTGCCCTGCCCCAGCAGCAGCGTCGCCAGGAAGTTGCGCTGCTGCCGGGCGCGCAGGGCGTTGATCTCGGGGTCGTCCGTCTCGCCCTCCACCCCGCAGTTCCAGGTCAGGTTGTGGTTGTGGCCGTCCTGGTTGCCCTCGCCGTTCGCCTCGTTGTGCTTCTGCTCATACGTGACCGAGTCGCGCAGGGTGAAGCCGTCGTGGGCGGTCACGAAGTTGATGGAAGCGTACGGCTTGCGCCCGTCGTTCTGGTACAGGTCGGAGGAGCCTGTCAGCCGGTAGCCGATCTCGGACGCCAGCCCGCCCTTGCCCATCCAGAAGGCGCGCATGTCGTCCCGGTAGATGCCGTTCCACTCGGCCCAGTTCACCGGGAAGTTCCCGACCTGATAGCCGCCCTCGCCCACGTCCCACGGCTCCGCGATCAGCTTGACGCGGGAGATGACCGGGTCCTGGTGGATGATCGTGAAGAAGCCCGAGAGCTGATCCACCTCGTGCAGGCCGCGCGCCAGCGTCGAGGCGAGGTCGAAGCGGAAGCCGTCCACGTGCATCTCGGTCACCCAGTAGCGCAGCGAGTCCATGATGAGTTGCAGCGTCTGGGGGTGGCGCACGTTCAGGCTGTTGCCCGTGCCCGTGTAGTCGAAGTAGAAGCGCGGGTTGTCGGCCACCAGCCGGTAATAGGTGGGGTTGTCGATCCCCTTGAAGCTCAGGGTGGGCCCCATATGGTTCCCCTCCGCCGTGTGGTTGTACACCACGTCGAGGATGACCTCGATCCCCGCGTCGTGCAGGGCCCGCACCATGTTCTTGAACTCGGGCACCGCGCCCGCCGGGTCGCCGCGCCGCGCCGCCGCCGAGTAGCGCACGTCGGGCGCGAAGTAGTTCAGCGTCGAGTAGCCCCAGTAGTTCGTGAGCCCCTTGGCGAGGAGGAAGGGGTCGTCCACATGCTGATGCACGGGCAGGAACTCGATGGCGGTGATGCCCAGTTGCTGCAAGTAGCGCAGGATGGGCTCGGTGGCGATGCCCGCGTAGGTGCCCCGCAGCGCCTCGGGCACGTCGGGGTGTGTCATCGTCAGGCCTTTGACGTGCGCCTCGTAAATCACCGACTGGTGAAAGGGGACGTTCGGCTTCTGGTCGCCCACCCAGTTGAACATGGGGTCGATCACGATGCCCAGGGGGGCGCCGCGCTGCTCCTTCGTCTGCATCACGGTGTCCTCGCCGCCGGGCACGTAGCCGAAGACGCCCGCCTCGAAGCGCTCGGTGCCGTCCAGTGCCTTGGCGTAGGGGTCGAGCAGCACCACGTTCGGGTTGAAGCGCAGGCCCTTTTCCGGGGCGTACTCGCCGTGGACGCGGTAGCCGTAGCGCTGCCCCGGCCCGATGTTGGGCAGGTAGCCGTGCCAGACGAAGGCGGTCTGCTCGGTGATGGGATAGCGGGTCTCGTGCCCGGCCTCGTCGAAGAGGCAGAGTTCCACGGCGGCCGCGTTCTCGGAATACAGGGCGAAGTTGGTCCCCTTGCCGTCCCAGGTCGCGCCCAGGGGGTAGGGGCGGCCCGGACGCACGAGGGGTTTGGGGGACGGCTGGGTCCTCGGGGTGGGGGGAGTGGATTCGGTGGTCGTCATGCGGTCTCCACGGGCTCACGGCCCGATCTTGGCGGTGAAATCAGAAAGCGCGGGAAGGCGGCGGCTCCCCGGGGTCAACCCGCGAAGTCGCCGCCCAACTCTGGAAACGTTACCAGAAAGCTCTCATGACCCGGGCGAGATGGGTTACAGATGCCCGCCGCTGGCGGCTCTCTCAAGAATGCCGCAAGGCCGAGGTGCCCCTTAAAAGCCCAGCCGCCCGCGCGGCCCACTGAGGTGGTGCAGCCGCTCGGGCGTCCACAGCTCGTAGGCGTACATCGGGTACTGCCGCTTGAAGCGCCCCACCCGGTCCCACACCTCGCGCGACTCGAAGGGCACGACCAGGATCAGCCGGATCACCGAGTCCTCGGCGTCGTAGATGTAAAAGTCGAAGTGAAAGGCCTGCTCGTTGCCCTTATCCGTGAAAAGCGGGAAGGAGAAGGGCCGGTAACGCCACGCCTTGTTCTTCCCGGTCAGGATGCGCGCCGCCACCCGCTTGAGGGCGGAGTCGGGGAAGGTGACGGTCTCCCCGTCGCGGTCCCGGAACGTCGCGTCGGGCGGGGGCGCGTCGAGCTGCACCCGCTTGAGTTCCGGCAGGGGCTTTTTCTTCGCTGGCTTGGGCGGGGCCTGCCGGGCGGGGCCGGGCTTGAAAGGGCGCTCCCCCCCGCGGTCGTCGCGCTCGCCGGGCTTGCGGCGGGCCGGGTTGGTGGCGCCCGCACGCACCCCCGTGCGGCCCTCCTCACGTTTTGGCCGCGACTCCGCTGGTCGCCCCTCCTCGCGGCTTGGCGTGCGCTCCCGCGCGGGCCGGGTGCTGTCCCGCGTGATGCCCCCGCGCCCCTGGGCCGTGTTGCGCTTGGGCGCGCGGCCTCTTGATCCTCTTTTCGGTCCGGTCATGGGGGCAGGATAGCGGTCAGCGGTCAGCCGTCAGCGGTCGGAAAGACAAAAGCCCCAGCGGGAAGCCGGGGCTGCTCGTGGCGGAGGGCGCCCTACTTCGCCAGGCCCCGCACCACGCTCAGGTTCACAAAGCGGCTTAAGTCCGGCACGTCCCGCGCGAAACCCGCCTCCTTGTTCAGCTCGGCGTACTCGGCCAGCGTCTTCAGGTTGATGTCCCAGGTGACCCTGGTGCGGGCGAGCGCCTTGAACAGTTCGCCCGTGTTTGGGCGCTTGCCCGTGAACGCCTGAATCTGGTCCGCGATGGCCTTTTGCGCGCCCGCGTTGCTCTTCCCGATGAAGTTGATGGCGGCGAGGTGCCCGCGCAGCAGGTCTTTGACGACCTCCGGATTCTGCGCGGCAAACTTCGTGTTCACGACGAGGACGGTGGTGGTGTAGTTGCCGCCCTCCCAGATCGCCTTTTCATTGGCGATCAGCCGCGCGCCCTGCGTCTCCATGACGGCGCCCCAGGGCTCCTGCACGAGCGCGGCGTCCACCTGCTTGCTCGCAAAGGCGGCAGGCATGTTCGCCGGGTCGATGGGCACGATGGTGACGGTGCCGCCCTCATCGGTGGCCTTCAGGCCGTTCTCGTGCAGCAGGTGCCGCAGGCTGATGTCCTGGGTCGAGCCGCGCGTGGGCACGGCGACCTTCTTGCCGCTGAGGCCCTTCACGTTGCGAATCCCGCTGTCCTTGCGGCCCACGAGGACCGCCCCCGCGTTCGCCGCGCCCGCGTAGACCTGGATGGGCACCCCGCGCATGAAGGCGTTCATCGCCGGGCCGGGGCCGACGTAGGCCGCGTCGATGGCGCCCGCTGCAAACGCCTCGTTGACCTGCGAGCCGTTGGCGAACTCCTTGACGACGAGCTTCACGTTGCCCAGTTCCTTCTGGAAGAGACCGCGCTGGATACCGACCAGGCCCGCCGCGTGCGTGACGTTGGGAAAGACACCGAGCCGGATTTCCCTGGCCTGCTGGGCACTGGCGCTGCCCGCCAGGAGGGCCAGGGTGGTGAGGGAGAGGAGAGTCCGCTTCATAAAACAAAGCGTAGCAGATCAATTGAGTAGATTTGTAAACTTCTCTCCCTGGGTGGGGGAGCTGCCCCCACGGCTCACTCTCCAGGCAGCGCACGGCCCAGCAACACCAGTTGCCCCACGTGGTAGGCGTTGTGGTCCGCGACGAGCAGGAACTCGCGCAGCCACGTCTGCCCGCCCGCCCCCGGTTTCGCGCCGTTGGGCACAGGAGCGAGGAGGTCTGTGCTGGGGTCGTCCAGGAGCGCCAGCAGCGTTCCCAGGTCTTCCCGGAAGGCGTGCGCCTCGGCGTGCCAGTCCTCGGGCGTTGCCTCCCTTGCCCTGCCGGGCCAGTAGCCCTCGGGCCATTCGGGTTCCGCGTACTCCTCATCCCGCACCAAGTTCAGGATGTCGCGCTGGGTGAAGCGCAGGTGCCAGAGCACTTCCCAGGCGGAGTACGGCACGCCCTCCACGGGGTCATTGATCCGCTCCACGGGAAAGCCCTCCAGCACGTCGTCCAGCATCAGGTGCGCCTGCCGCTCGGTGAGGAGCGCGCGAACGTGGGCACGCAGGGCCGCGTCCGCCGCCTCGGTCATTCCGGCTGTCATGCCCGACTGTACCGCGCCCCGTGCTGTCTTCAGAGGTAGTCGAAGTACCGCTCGAACCAGGTCATCGTGTTGTTAAACGTGCCCGCGCATCTGCCGTAGGGGCCGTCGTAGGGGAGAGCCAACTCTTCGGGAGGAATGGCGGCAAAGCCACCCTGCTCAACCAGGGGAAGAAGCAGCGGTTCCAGTGGGCTCTGGATGGGGAGGCGTGCCCCCTGAGCCCACCTGAAGATGACGGCCATCTGCCCAAAAGAAGAGAAGCGAATGATGGCCTCCCGGTCGTCGGGAGTCTTGACATACAGATCGGCGACACAGCTCGCATCCTGGTACTGGTCGTCGTATTCGACGGGTACACACAGGAGAGCTTCAATCCGCCCTGCAAGGGTCCGCACCTGGGTCAGAAGAGCTTCCCGCTCCCGCTCGCTGAATCCCTCTGGAGCTTCCCAGTCCTGGGGATTCGGAGAGTCATACGCCATAAGCAGGGCGCGGATGTCCTCGGTCATGCCCGACTGTACCCCGCTTCGTTCCTTCCCTCGCCCTCCCCATTCCCGGCCCCGCGTACAATCTTCCGGTGACGGTCGCCGCCCCCAACCTCTCCAAACTCCTGCCGACCGCGCCGGTCGGGAACGTGTTGCTGCTGCCGCAGGTGGCCCGCGCCGCGCTCTTCGCCGCCCACCCCGGCCCCGCCGTGCTGCTCACCACGCCTGACCGGGTGGGTGTCTATGCCTCCGCTGGCGCGCTGGGGGCGCCCATCTCCGTCAATCCCGGCCTGCGCGACTGGGACGCCCGGCACGAACACGTCGTCCTCGATGTCAACACCGCGCTCGACCTGTTCCCCGCCCACCCGGAGGATCACGCGCTAAGCCTGCGCGTCGGCGCGAGCTACCCCCGCGAGGAGTTGCTGAGCCGCCTGGAACGCCTCGGCTACGAGCGCGGCGAGGAACCCGGCTTCGAGCTGCGTGGTGACACGTTGGAACTGCGGCTGGAGCCGGGGGCGGGTGTTCCGCAGGACGGCGACCCCCTCTGGATTCGCGCGGAGTTCTTCGGGGACGAACTCGACACGCTGCGGATGCTCGCCCCCGGCGATCTGATCGGCGAGAAGATCAAGACCTTCACCCTGGAGCCCACCGCCGACTACCTGACGGAAGTGAAGTGGGACGCCACGCGCCTCGACCTGCTGCCGGGCCGGGTGTTCCTCGACGCGCCGGAGTTCTACGCCTCGGCGCTGGGGCCGCTGGTGGACACCCTCTGGCCCCGGCTGCGGGAACGGGAGGTCACGAGCTTCGGCCGCGCACCGCTCGACCTCCCCGATTTCGACCTCGACCTGAAGGTGCTGCCCTTCTACCGCGCCCGCCTCTCCGACCTGGAGCGCGACGTGGACGAGTGGCGCGGGGCGGGCTACCGGGTGCTCATCCTCGTCCGGCACGACCGCACCGCGACCTACCTGGCGGAGAAGCTGCTGGAGACGCGCGAGGTGCCGTGGCTGACCATTCCGCGTGTCGAGGAGGGCCACCTCGGTTTCCTGCGCGCGGGTGGCGAGGGCGGCTTCGCCATCCCCGAACACCGCACCGTCGTCCTGACGGAAGACCTGATCTACGGCTTTCAGGGGGGCTCGGCGCTGCGCGGCAAGCGGCTGGGCGGCAAGCCCGTCACGGACGCGCTGGGCCTTCATGTCGGCGACTATCTCATCCACCCCGAGCACGGCATCGGCCAGTTTCAGGGGTTGGAGACGCGCACCGTCCTCGGCGTCACCCGCGACTACCTCAACCTGGAATACCGGGGCGGTGCCCGCCTGAGCGTGCCCATCGAGCAACTGCCCGTGCTGCGCCGTCACCCGGGCACGACGGACGACCCACCGGTTCTGTCGAGTTTCGACAAGAAGGATTGGGCGAAGGCCAAGGAAAAGGCCCGCAAGAACGCCGAGGAAGTGGCGGGCAGGCTCCTCGTGCAGTACGCGGCGCGGCAGGTCACGCCCGGCAACGCCTTCCCGCCGCAGCCCGAGTGGGACGCGCAGGTGGAGGAGAACTTCAAGTTCGATCTCACCCCCGACCAGAAGACGGCGCTGAAAGAGACGATGGCCGACCTCGAAAAGCCCAACCCCGCCGACCGCCTGATCTCCGGCGACGTGGGCTTCGGCAAGACGGAGGTGGCCCTGCGCGCCGCCCACCGGGTCATCGGGCACGGGAAGCAGGTCGCCATGCTCGTCCCCACGACCCTGCTCGCCGAGCAGCACACCTCCACCTTCGTCGAGCGGTTCAAGAACCTGCCCGTGCGGGTGGAGGGCCTGAGCCGCTTCACCGGGGACAAGCAGGCGAGGGCGATCCTGGCCGACCTCGCGGCGGGCAAGGTGGACATGATCATCGGCACGCACCGCCTCCTCTCCAGTGACATCCAGTTCAAGGACCTCGGCCTGATCATCGTGGACGAGGAGCACCGCTTCGGGGTGGGGCAGAAGGAGAAGCTGCGGGCGCTGCGCGGCCTCCCCGACGTGCCCAGGGACGGCAAGATCGAGATCCCCGAGGGCGTGAAGGCGGTGGACACCCTGGCCCTCTCCGCCACGCCGATCCCGCGCACCCTCTACATGAGCATGGTCGGCCTGCGCGACATGAGCTCCATCCAGACGCCACCCAAGGGCCGCAAGCCCATCCAGACGGTCCTGGCCCCCTTCGACCCCGTCACCGTGCGCGACGCGGTCCTCTCCGAGATCGAGCGCGGCGGCAAAGTCTTTTACATCCACGACCGCATCGCCTCCATCGGGGCGCGCAGCCTGTACCTCCGCAACCTCATCCCCGAGGCGCGCATCGGCGTGGCGCATGGCCGCATGAACGAGGAGGAGCTGGAGGAGATCATGCTGGGCTTCGCGGAGGGCGCCTTCGACGTGCTGCTCTCGACCACCATCGTGGAAACCGGGCTGGATATTCCCGAGGCGAACACCATCCTGATCGAGCGGGCCGACCGGCTGGGCCTGGCGCAGCTCTACCAGCTTCGCGGGCGGGTCGGGCGGCGGCAGCAGACCGCCTACGCCTACCTCTTCTACCCGCCGCGCATGACCGAGAACGCGCAGCGCCGGTTGTGGGCGATCGCCGACCTGCAAGACCTCGGCTCCGGCCACCTCCTCGCCGAAAAGGACATGGAGATTCGTGGCGTCGGGAACATCCTGGGCGAGGAGCAACACGGGCACGTGCAGGCCGTCTCCATCGATGTGTACACCGAGATGCTCGCGCAGGCCGTCGCCAAGCTGAAAGGCGAGAAGATGGAAACGCCCGCCAGCGTCTCCATCGACCTCCCCATCAACGCGCGCCTCACACCCGAATACTTCGACGGCAACGAGGAGGAGCGCATCGCCACCTACGGGCGGCTCTCGGACGCGCGCACCCTCCAGGCCGTCAGCCGCGTGGAGCGCGACCTCCGCAAGAAATACGGCCCGCCCACGCCCGAGGTCCAGAACTTCATCGACCTCGCCAAGCTGCGTCTCACCGCCGTCGCCAAGCGCGTCCTGAGCATCGGCGAGACGATGACGCACCTGCAAGTCACCTTCGCCTACAAGGCGCTCGACTACGACGCGCCCGGCCTGAAACGCTTCCCCCACAAGACCGAGGTGACGACCTTCCCCCCCGCCGTGAAGCTCGAAAAGCGCGGGCTGAGGCCGGACGACTACGCGCGGACGCTGATCGATCTGCTGGGGTATTTCGGGTGAGGGGAGGCTTTGGCGGGGTTACCCCTCAGTCGGCTGCGCCGACAGCTCCCCTGAAAAGGGAGCCTTGAAGCGCACGAAATGGGGGGGACGATGCCCACGGGAAGCCTCCCTTGTCAGGGGAGGTGGCCCGAAGGGCCGGACTCGCAGAGCTGCGCAGCAGAGGGGTCCCCTCGCATAAGCTGACGCCATGCGTGGCGCCTACACCCGCCGCCTGGTCCCCCGCGCCCGCGAACTCCGCAACAACCAGACCCCTGCCGAACGCAAACTCTGGTTCGAGTTCCTCCGCACGCATCCGGTCAAGTTCCGGCGCCAGGTGCTACTTCAGGGATACATCCTGGACTTCTACGCACCTTCTTTAAAGCTGTGCATCGAACTGGATGGCCGCAGCCACGACAGTCAAGCGGCAGCGGAGTACGACGCCGAGCGAACGCGGCAGCTCACGGCGGTGGGCGTGCAGGTCGTGCGCTTCGGCAATGCGGAAGTGTTCGGGCAGTTTGAGGGCGTATGCACAGTCATCAATAGGGTTTGCCAGGGGGAAGCTCCATTGTGAGCGAAGAGCTGCCCACCACGCGGGCAGGCGGCCTCTTCGCTGCCGATCAGGTTCTCGCCGCGGTGCGATAATCCCTCCATGACCCAACTCACCGTGGACGTGCAACTGGACGAGCGCGGGCGGCCCGTCTTCCGGCTGACCGAGGCACAGGCGGCGGCGCTGGGGTTGCAGCCGGGTGCGGCGAGAGAGGCCCGGTGGGAAGTGCAGTTGGAGCAGACCCAACATGGTCAGAGTTCGCTGAGCAAGTACATCGGCATCGCGCCCAGGCTGGAAGAGGGCAGTCTGGACTACTACCGCCGGGCCAAGGGCCACACCGAGTGACGCTGGCGTTGGACAGCAACATTCTGAGCGCCGTGTTTCGCGGCGAGGACACCGCGCTCAGGGTGGTGCAAATTCTGGAAGAGCGCCGGGGCGGGGGATCGCTGCTCCACGTCGCCGCTTTCGCCGAGGTGCTGTCCGGGCCAGGGATTCGGCGTGTGGATGTCGAGGCGTTCTTGTCAGACGCGGGCATCTCGCTGGTCTGGGAGACGGAGGCCGCGGTGTGGGAAAGGGCGATCTCTGCCTTCACGCTTTATGCCGAGCGCCGACGGAAAAGTGGTGGCGGGCAGCCACGCCGGATTCTGGCGGACTTCCTGATCGGGGCACATGCAGCAGTTTCAGCGGGCGAACTGCTCACGCTTGACCCCCAACATTACCGGCAGAGCTTCCCCGAACTGGTTGTGCTGAGCCCAGTGGAGGAGTGAATATGCTCAAGCTGGGAGGTGGGGGAGAGGTTAACCCTCCCCCAATTCCTCCACGCACATGCCCCACGCGCTAGAACTGTCCTACCCATGAGCGAAGACCAGGAGAAGCAGGCGGCGGAGCCGGGCGCCGAGGTGAAGGTCAAGGTCCGAATGGGCGAGAAGGACCGCCCCGAGGACGAGAAACCCCAGGACGAGGTTCGTGTCACCCGTCACCGCGTCACCGTGAATGGCCGTGAACTCCACTACACCGTCACGGCAGGCACGGTGATCCTCTCCGAGGAGAAGCACGCCAAGGAGGGCGAATCCGAGGGCCTGAAGCCCCGCGCCCGGGTATTCTTCGTGGCCTACGCGCTCGACGGCCAGCCGGACCCGCGCACCCGGCCCGTCACCTTCAGCTTCAACGGCGGGCCGGGCAGCAGTTCAGTGTGGCTGCACCTGGGGCTGCTCGGCCCGCGCCGGGTGGTGATGGGCGACGCCGGGGCACTGACCGGGCCGCCCTACGACCTCGTAGGCAACGAGTTCACCCTGCTGACCCACTCGGACCTGGTGTTCATCGACCCGGTCAGCACCGGGTATTCCCGCGTGACGGAAGGGGAGAAGCCGGGCGACTTCCACGGTTTTCAGAAGGACATCGAGTCGGTGGGCGACTTCATCCGCCTGTGGACCAGCCGGGCCGGGCGCTGGCTCAGCCCCAAGTTCCTGATCGGGGAGAGTTACGGCACGACCCGCGCGGCAGGGCTGAGTGGTTACCTTCAGGAACGCCACGGCCTGTTCCTGAACGGCATCATGCTCGTCAGCTCCATCCTCGACTTCTCGACGGTGGACTTCACGCCGGGCCACGACCTGCCGTATGTCGTCCACCTGCCGACCGCGGCGGCGACCGCCTGGTATCACGGCAGGCTCGGGGGGGAGCGGAGCCTGGCGGAGGTGCTGCGTGAGGCGGAGGACTTCGCGGACGGTGACTACGCCCGCGCCCTCCACGCCGGGTCCCGTCTGAGTGCCAATGAACAGCAGCGGGTGGCCGGGCGGTACGCCGAGCTGACCGGCCTGAGCGTGGACTTCGTGCGGCGAAACGACCTGCGCGTGACCCTCGACCGCTTTCGCAAAGAGCTGCTCCGCGATCAAGCCCGCACCGTGGGCCGCCTGGACAGCCGCTTTACCGGCATCGACCGGGACGCGGGCGGCGAGGGGACCGAGTACGACCCCAGCCTGAGCGCCATCCTCGGGCCGTACACCGCCGCCATGAACCACTACGTCCGCGCGGAACTCGGTTTCGAGTCCGACCTGCCGTATGAAATCCTGACGGGCCGGGTCCGCCCCTGGAGCTACAAGGAGTTCGAGAACAAGCATGTCCGGGTCTCGGACACCCTGCGCAAGGCGATGCACCAGAACCCCCACCTGAAGGTGTTCGTGGCCTCCGGCTACTTCGACTTCGCCACCCCGTACCACGCGACCCGGCACACGCTCGACCATCTGGGACTCGACCCCAGCCTGCGCGGCAATATCCGCGAGGCGTTCTACGAGGCGGGGCACATGATGTACGTCCACCGGCCCAGCCTGGAGCGGCAGTCGGCGGACTTGGCCTCGTTTGTCGAGTGGGCAAGTAGTGGTAACTCAGGAGCTGGGCTGTAGGGCAGGCGTCACCGGAGGGTGGGGCTGGGCAGCGGCCCCTTCGTCCACTCGAAGAGGGCCTGGAACCTCCCACAACGGTCCTCACGGGGGACGAGGAGTTGTGGGCCGTTCAAGCTGAATTGCTGCACGTTGCAGGCAACGGGCATGGGCCGGAGTTCCCCGCACCTGGACGGTTCGGAGTGGGAAAGTTGCGGGTCAGGGTGCGGTCCTTGCGGGTGTCCGTCGCTTCCCCGGTCACCTGGGAAGGGCCACCCAGAAATGCGTTCGGGGGGTCGCTGAGGGGAACCTCGCCGTAACGGACCAGCAGGGCTTTCCCCTCGCGCACGTCCGGCACCCCGAACAGACCGGGCCTGAGCAGCCTGCCGTCTTTCAGCCGAAGGAGGAACGTCTCCGCCGTGTTGATGACTCCAGCGTAGATGGCCGTGAGGACGACGCCCCGTCCCCGTCCAGCCTCCTCGGGCACCAGAACACCCCTCGCATACGTTTTCCAGAACTCCGGCCCGTGCGCCTGCTGCGGGCGAGGGCGAAAGCGTTCAGGGCCTGTGCGCCGCCGCGCCAGGCCCTGATGGTCTGAACATTCCCGCCCGTGGAGAGCTTCGTCACGTTGGAACCCCCAGGCAGGGGCGGACCCACGAGGACGGGCGGCGGTGGCTGGGCCACAACAGGGCCGAGGCTCAGGCAGAGGAGGGCGAAGGGGCGGCGCACACCAGCAGCCTATGAACAGGTGTGAAGGCCCTCTGACCCGCATTCCTGCTTGGGCCCAAACGCCTACTGGTCATGGGGCGGTCATGGTTTCTCCCCCACACTGACAGCGGAAGGAGGAGCGCCATGAATATGATCGCTCTCGAGGTGTTTAGCCCGCGCGGCCGTGAGGGACAGTTTGGCTTTTACAGCGTGCCCCGGGTGGGCGAGGAGGTCGTCTTTCCCGGTGGGGGAAGAGCGACGGTGCGGCAGGTTGTTCACTTTGCCGACCAGGTCAAGGACGGCAGGCCGCCACCCCTGACCCAGATTTACGTGTCCTGAACAGCACGTGGACTCCAGCGGGACCTCCCCCGCGTCCCTCCCCTTGACCCACCCGATGTGAAGAACCCTACAATGGTCCATGAGATTGCGGACACTGGGGGGGCTATCCGTCGGGGAGGCCGTCTACCGGCGGGAGAAGCCACTCCTGCTGCTGGCCTACCTGTGCCTGGAGGGCGCGCAGCCCCGGCGGCGGCTCGCCTCGCTGTTCTGGCCGGAGGCGAGCAACCCCATGAACTCGCTTGCCCAGCACCTGATCCGGCTGCGGCCCCTGGGCGGCGTGGTCCTGGATGACGGGGCCCGGGTGGAGGCCCGCCTGGAGTGCGATGTGGACCTGTTCCGGGCGCATGGCCGCGCCGGGCGGCACGCGGAGGCGCTGGGGGTGTACGGCGGCCCCTTTCTCGACGGGCTGGGCGTGGCGCTCGGGCCTGACCTGGAGGAATGGCTCTTCGAGACCCGGGAGGCCCTGGGGCGCGAGGCCCGCTCGGCGCACCTGACCCTGGCCGAGCGCCGCCTGGCCCTGGGGGACTTGACTGAAGCGGCAGCGGGCGCCGAGCGTGCCTACGTCGTCCCAGGGGCACCGCCCCCCGATCCCGCTGACCTCCCGCGCCTGCACCGGCTGCTCCAGCCCGCCGGTCATCCCCTCGCGGAGACCGTGCGCCGCGAGGCCGACGAACTGGAGGTGCCGCTGACCGCCGCCCCTTCCCCGGTGACGGCGCCGCCCCTGCTCGGGCGAATGGCTGAGCGGGCGGCGCTGGAGGCTCTGGGGCCCGGGCAGGTGGCCTGGGTGAGCGGACCGGCGGGGACCGGCAAGAGCGCGCTGCTCGCCGCCCTGACCGCGCAGGGGGGTTGGCGGGTCCTGCCGGGACGCCCGGGCCTGCCGCTCGCCACCCTGGAACCGCTCGCCCCACGCCTTGCGGGCACCGCCGACGCCCTCGCGGCCCTCTCGGATAGCCGCCTGCGGGTCGCCCTCGACGGCTGGGAGGATGCCGACGAGGCCACCCGCGCGGCCCTGACGCTCGCCGCCCGGCAGCGGCCCGGCGCGGCGCTGGTGATCGCGGCCCGTGATCCCCCGGCCCTGCCCATCGACCTGCACCTCACGCTCGGCCCGCTCACGCCCGCCGAGCTTGCGGCCCACCCGGGGGCCTTCGAGGCCACGGCGGGACACCCCTCGCTGCTGGCGGCCTTCCTGCGCGGCGCCCCTCCCGACCAGACCCTCGACGCCCACCTGAACGCCCTGCCCCCGCCTGCCCGCGAGGTTTACCTCACGCTGGCGCTCCAGGCCGCGCCGAATCTGGCTGCCACCCGCGCGGCGCTGCGGCTTCCGGCGGCTGACTTTGCCCGGACGCTTGATCTCTTGGCCCGTGAGGGGCTGTGTACCCCCGGGGGAGAGGTGAGAACGCCGGGCACGGTGCGGGAACTGCTGAATGTTCAACCCGCTCACGCAGCGCTTCGCCACCTGCACCTCGCCCGCGCGCACCCGGAGGGCCGGGGATGGCCGCACTGGCAGGCAGCTCGCGCCCTCTGGGAGGAGGAAGACCACCCTGCCGCAGCCCGGGCCGCCCATGCCTATGCCAGCGAGGAGATGAAGCGGGGGTACCCAGGGCAGGCTGCCGCGACGCTGGAGGGGGCGCCGCAGACGGGGGAGGTGCGGCTGTTGCGGGCGTGGGCGCTCTTGCAGCTTGGCGAGGCCTTGCGGGCAGGAGAGGTCGTTGCGGACCTGCCGACTCTTGCCGGGGTCACGGCGTGCCGCGCGGTGGCGGCCTACCAGTTGGGCCGGTACGACCAGGCCCTGGCCCTCGCCGAACAGTTGCCCGGTGACGGCAGCTTGGACGCGGCCCATGGGGCGATGGTGCGGGGCCATGTGGCGCTGCGGGAGAATCGGCAGAGGGAGGCGCAGGGACAGTACCGCCGCGCGGCAGCCCTCTACAGGCTGAACGGGACCACCCCACTGGCGCTGACCGCTGAGAACCTGCTGGCCAGCATGGCGGTACAACAGGGCGCGGAGCCCTGGGCGACCTTCGCCCCCCTGCTGGAAGCCAGCCAGCCTTATCCCCCGCAGCGCGCGGTGATCCTGAGCAACTTGGCGGACTGTCTTTCGCCTGCTGAAACGACGGACCCCGTCCTTTTCCACCAAGCGGAACAGCTCTATCAGGAAGCGGCCGCGCTCTATGAACTGCTCGGCAATCGGAGCGGGCAGGCGCGAGTCCTCAACGCCCGTGGGGTCAACTTCCACGTCCATGGTGACCACCAGCGGGCGCGTGAGCTGTACGAACAAGCATTGAGGCTCCTCTCTGGCGGCGGCAATCTCCGGCTCATGGGCCTGGTCCTGAGTAACCTCAGTGAGGTTGAAGGCAACCTGACTCAGTTTGACGACGCGCTCAACCTTCTGGAACGGGCGGGCCACCTGGGGCTGGTGCAGACCATTCGGAGTAACGCGAGGCTCACCCAGGTCTCGGAACCCATCCTGGTTCTGCCACCTGCAATGGAGGGCAAAGGCCACCATGGGTAATTCAAAGCAACGCTGGAAGAGGCTGACGATTGTTGTCGCTGGCTTTTGTGCCCCCCTTTCTGGTTCCTCTGCTGGGACGACTCCACCACCTTCCCCATTCGCATCGGGACCCGTTCAACAGGAGATGGTGTTCAGGGACGGCTACGTGCGGCTCTTCTACGCACCCCAGACAGAAGGCCTGGCGTGGAAGGTTGGCAGTCAGAGGGAGGCCTGTGAGAAACCGCCCGGCACATCCTTCTCCCCTGTGTACAGATGCAAGGTCCCATCAGAGGCGGCGCTGGGGGAACAAGACGTCTTCCTGATAGACGGCGGGCAGCAGTCCGGGGTTGTGGACACGGTCACTGTATTGCCCGAGGTGCCGGAGTACACCGCAAAGGTACAGCCGGGTCTTGGAACGAAGAGTTTCCCGACACGGGATATACAGTTTCTCAAGCCCTCCTCCGCGCCCGGGGTGCGGAACCCGGACGTGGACCGGATCAATAGGATCATTCGGTCGTCGGGCCGCGCCTCTCCCTCCTTTGACCTCCGGGCACGGCAACTGGCGGACGGCCGGGTGGTGGTAACGCCCGCGGAGGCTGACCTCATGGGAAGAATCGCGGGGGTGAGGGGCTCGGTCCTGCCCGCCATCACCGGGTTGCCCCCCCGGCGCATAGCCCCCCTGGCAGGCTGGAAGCAACCCCTCAATGAGGCCGTCACCCTGACCCCGCGCCCGACGCTTCTGCGCGGTGTGCCCATGGGCGCCATCCTGCCCGACACGCTGCGGCAAAACCAGCGGGAGCTGCTGAAGGGCGTCAACGGGGAGGCCATCCGGCGGGCCCTGTCCAGTCTCCGGGGGGGAGTCAACAGCCGCGTCTACGCCCCCAACGGCCGGGTCGAGGCCTATTTCAGGGGGCTGGGAGTGTCGGGGGACGGCATGGACCTCTGCGCGACCTCCTACTCGCTTCCAATCCTCTCGGCGGATGAGGCTCGAGTGCTTGGGGCCATCTACGCCGAGCCGGACAACCTTCCTGCGGACATCGCCCCGACGAAGGAACTGGGCACGGAGACCACGGCACCCCCCAACCCCGCCGCCCAGCGTAAGAGCGAGCAGGCCGGGCACGAGGAGAACGTCGGGACCCTGGAGGCGGTCAGGCCGTCCCCTCGCCCAGGGAAGTACCGGCCAATCATTTACGTCATCGACACCATGACCGAGGACGAGGCGGGTCGGCAAAGGGATGACTATGTCAGCCGTGATGGGGCCGGAACGCCGCATTACGGCCATGGAAGACATATTGCTGCCATTATCAAGCAGCTCTTTGAGGCTCCCCCCGAAGACCTGGTGAGCCTGGCGGCCTGCGACTCGAGTGGACGTTGCGCGACCCCCAAGGTCATTCACGCTATCTGTCAGGCGATCATGGCGCGGCGCACAACAGGACGGCCCGTACTCGTCAACCTGAGCCTGAGTACGCCAGTTCCCGGGAAGTATCTCCGGCAGGTCATTGACCTGGCCGTTCGGGAAGGCGTCATGTTCGTGGCCGCCCACGGCAGTGGCACGCCGCTGCGGCCAGGCAGCTACGAGTGCCGCGAACTGCAGGACGAGGACCAGTGCCACTACTTTCCTGCCGATTGGAGTGCAGTGGCGGGGCCACTGGGCCAGCACGTCATCAGTGTGGCGGCATTGGAGCGCGCGGACGGTTCCAGCCAGTGGTCTGACTATCCATACGGGCGGGTCGTGCTGGCGGGCGGCAGGAACATTCCGCCGGACGTCCGGGCTCCAGGTGTCTTCTACTTCCCATCGCCTGAAACCCCGAACTCGGCAGGCGAGCGTTTCCGCTTTCCAGGAACCTCATTTGCGGCGCCCGTGGTCACCGGGCTGCTGGCTCAGCTCATGAGTACCGGCACCCGGCAAAAGCCGAGCGAATGGACGGGTGGACTTGACCTGACGAAGGGGCCATAAGGAGGGCGCCCGGCTGTCTACATGCCGGGCGCCCTCGGTCGAGCTTCTTTTACACGCTAATCTCCGCAAACCGCGCGTTCTCCTGGATAAACCTCTTGCGCGGCGCCACTTCGTTGCCCATCAGGTTCTCGAAGACCTCGTTGGCGATGATCAGGTCCTCGACCCGCACCTGCTTCAAGGCCCGCGTCTCGGGGTTCATCGTCGTGTCCCAGAGCTGGTCAGCGTTCATCTCGCCGAGCCCCTTGAAGCGCTGAATCTCGTACTTCTTGCCTTCCTTGTTCGCGCGGGCCACGTGTGCCTTGAGTTCCTCCTCGGTGTAGAGGTAGGTGCCCTTCTTCTCGCGGCCCACCATGATGCGGTACAGCGGCGGCTGCGCGATGTAGAGGTAGCCCGCCTCGACGACCGGGCGCATGTAGCGGTAGAAGAACGTGAGCAGCAGCGTGGCGATGTGCCCGCCGTCCATGTCCGCGTCCGTCATGATGATGATCTTGTGGTAGCGGAGGTTGGAGAGGTCGAAGTGCATCCGGTCCCCGGTGCCCTCCACGCCCGCGCCGATCGCCCCGATGAGCGCCCGAATCTCGGCGTTCTTCAGGATCTTGTTCAGCTCGGCCTTCTCGACGTTCAGGATCTTGCCGCGCAGGGGGAGGATCGCCTGGAAGCGGCGCTCACGCCCACCCTTGGCCGAGCCTCCGGCCGAGATGCCCTCCACGATGAAGAGTTCGCTCTCGCTGGGGTCCTGGCTGGAGCAGTCGGCGAGCTTGCCCGGCAGGTCATCGTTCTCCAGCGGGTTGGAGCGCCGGACGATATCGCGGGCCTTGCGGGCGGCCTCGCGGGCGCGGGCGGCCTCGGCGGCCTTCTCCACGATGGTGCGGCCGATCTTGGGGTTCTCTTCGAGAAACTCCGCGAACTTCTCGCCGACAATCGCGTTCACGGCGGTCTGCGCCTCACTGTTCAGCAGCTTGACCTTCGCCTGCGACTCGAACTGCGGGTCGCCCAGCTTGACCGACACGACGCAGTAGATGCCCTCCAGCAGGTCGTCGCCGCTGGGAACCGGGTTGCCGGACTTGATGAGGTTCTTGTCCTTGGCATACTTGTTCAGGATGCGCGTGTAGGCGGTCTTGAAACCGGTCAGCGGCGTGCCCCCGTCGCGGGTGCGGATCATGTTCGCGTACGTCAGGATGTTGTCGCTGGAGTACGTGTTCGCGTGGATGAAGGCGACTTCCACCTCCACATCCGCGTGGGTGCCGCGCATCACGATGGGCTGGTCGTACAGCAGCTTGCCGTCGTCGAGCACGAGCGCGCGGGCGAAGTTGGCGATGCCGCCCTTCTCGTGAAAGACCTCTTCCCGAATCTCCCCGGCGTGCAGCTCGGTGCGCTCGTCGCGGACAACAATCTTCAGGCCGGTCAGGTAGGCCAGCTCGCGCAGGCGGCCCCGAATGCGGTCGTAGTTGAACTTGTTCTCGAACTCGCTGAAGACGGCGGGGTCGGGGTGGAAGGTGACCTTGGTGGCCCACTTCACGTCCTTGGGGGTGGGGCCGGCCACCTCCAGCGGCGTGGTCACGGCGCCCCGCTCGAAGCGGATGTGGTGCAGCTTGCCGCCCTTGTTGACCGTCACGTCGAGGTAGGTGGACAGCGCGTTCACCACGCTGGAACCCACCCCGTGCAGGCCGCCGGACACTTTGTAGGCGCCGCCGCCGAACTTGCCGCCCGCATGCAGCTCGGTGAAGATGACCTCGATGGCGGGGCGGTTCTCGGACTTCATCACGTCCACGGGGATGCCGCGCCCGTTGTCGGTGACGGTGGCCGAGCCGTCGGCGTGCATGATGACGTGGACCTCGGTGGCGAAGCCCCCCAGGCCCTCGTCGATGGCGTTGTCGATAATCTCGGTGAGGAGCTGGTGGTAGCCGTCCACGCCCGTGCCGCCCTGCACGTACATGCCGGGCCGCTTGCGAACCGCTTCCAGCCCCTTGAGAATCGAGATGGAGCTGGCGTCGTATTCGTGAGTCTGCGTCATGGTCCTCCTGCGTGGCCCCGGACTGGGGCCGATGAGACGTGAATTCGGAAGCTGTGTTCCCGAAAAAAGGGCGCTGCGTGCGCCTCCGAAGTCCCTCAAGTATATACCCATAGTCGAAATGGGTCAAATGGATTACGTATTAGACATAATAGAGGTGACCGACTTCTCCTCTCCGGCCCTGGCCGAAAAGCCGTCTGGCACGCCTTCGCCGCCCGCGGGTGGCAGGAACGTATTGCCAGGCCCGGCCCGGACAACGGCGCGCCCTTCACGCCGGGACGCCGCGCGGGCAGAATGGGAGCCGCATGCGCCGCGCCGTCCTTCTCCTCACCGCCCTGCTCGCCAGCGGTTCGTTCACCCGAGCCCAGACTGGGGAAACGCCGTCAGAGGGGGCCCCGAGCGTCACCCTGAGGCGGTTGCCGAGTACGTCCCAGGCCTGCGGGCTGCCCGCCGGGCCGCTGCCCACCGCGACGCGGGCCGTGTTCATCCTGGACACCAGCGGCTCCATGCGCGGCCTCGGGGACGGGCGGGCGAACATCTTCGGGCGCGTCAAGACTGCCGTGAACGCCTACGTCCGCGCCCGCAACCCCGACCGGGTGGATCTGGTGACCTTCGACAGCGGGCCGCGCTTCAGCCGGAGCTACGCCCTGCCGGGCGACCGGGGCCGCTGGAACACCGACCTCGCCGCGCTGCGGGCGAACGGGCAGAACACCTACCTGTACCGCAGCGTGGCGCGGGCGCTCGCGCCGTTGAGTAGGGACCGGCGCTACGCCACGACCGTGTTCATCCTGACCGACGGCATCGACAACGACCCTGACCCCGCCTACACGGCCCGGCGGGCACTGGCCGCCTTCCGCGCCCCCGGCCCCCTCGACGCGCTGTACTACGTGGCGCTGGGCACCGAGATCCCCGCCGACGCCCGCGCCGCCCTGCGGGAGAATGCCGCCACGCAGGGACTCACCGTGCCCGCCGGCCAGGTGCCGACACTGGGGGCGTTCGGAAACAGCCTCGCCAGCGTCACCGACCCCGAACGGGTGAGTGTTCCCTTTCCCGACGGCACGCGGCTGACCCTGGCCCCGGGGGACGCGGCGGGGCAGGTCCGCCTGGTGGACGGGGTGGTGCGGGACGGGGCCGCGCGGCTGGGGGTGAGTGGGCGTCTGCCGTCCGGCACGCCCGCCCTGCTGTGCGCGCCGCCCGTCAGGCCGGGGGGACACCCGCGCCGGGTGCTCCTGCGGCTCAACGTCGCCCCCGCCCCGCGCCTGACCTGGCTGAACCCCGGGGCCGACCGCACCCTCCGGGTCGGCGAAACGGTCACCCTCCGCTACCGCCTGGGGACAGACACGCCGCCGGGAGGGCTGACCCTGCGACTTCCGGCGGGTCTGACCGGAAGCCTGCTGCGGCTCCCCGGCGAGCGCGAGGTCGGGGTGCATCTGGAGAACGCGGGGCTGACGGCGGGCCGCACGGTCCAGCCGGTCCTGACGCTGGCGGATGGCCGCCGCCTGGCGCTGCCGGGCATCACGGGGAGCCCCGCGGTCGGAGCTGTCCCGCTGGGCGCCGGGGAGGCCCGCTTCCGTCCCGACCCTCGCCTGCTGGCGGGGCTGGGCGGGCTGCTCCTACTCGGCCTGCTCGGCGTGGCGCTGCGGGCCTGGCGGCGTCGGCGGCCCCGCCCGGTTCGCCGCGTCGTCCAACCGGCCCCCGTCCCCACCGTCGAGGGCATTCGCTACAGCGAGGACCGGACCCTGGCGCTGGTGGGGCAGGACGGGCGGGTGACGGCGGTGCCCATGCCGCTCGGCGGACCCTTCGACCTGGGGCAGGTCGGGCGGGTGCCGCACCTCAGCGGGCTGCGGCTGGAACAGGACCGCGAGGGCCTGCGCGTGCGCCGCCTGCCCCCCGACCTGGAGGTGAGCCAGGGCGCCCGGCTGGTGCGCGAGGAGGACGTGGTGCGCCCCGGCACCCTGCTCGGCGTGGCGGTCGCCCGCCCCGCCCGCTCGCCCCACCCGCCGCTGGGCACCCTGGTCGGGCTGGGGCTGCCGCTGCGCCTGCGCGCCGAGGGGGTGACCCTCCACGTCACCGGCCCCTACGGTGACCACGCGCTGACCCTGAGCCCGGGCGTCACCGACCTGGGGGAAGCCTTCCGCGCGCGCGCCCTGCACGGGCTGAAGGTCGCCCCCAGCGGACCGCATGTCCTCCTCGCCGCCCTGCCCGAGGAGATCACCGTTCGCCGCGCCGCCGACGGGGCTGAACTCCGGCCCGGGACGTACCTGCCGCCCGAGGCGCACCTCGGGTTGCCGGGGGCGGACTGAGGACGCGGGCCCCCACCCCGGCACGTTACGCTGACGCGCATGGACGTCCTGCGGCTCATCCACGGGTATCAGTTCGGCACCGCGCTCGCGCTGCTGTTTCCCACCCCCTACGCGCTCGCCACGCTGGTCCTGTTCCTGTGGAGCCTGGGCCCGGCCATCAAACGGCAGGTTCGCACGGGCTTCCTCGTCTGGCTGCGCCTGACCTGGGGGCTCACGCTGATCCCCGTCGTGACGGGCGTGATTCTGGCGGTGGGCGGCGGGAAGGTGCCCAGCGCCGTCAACGTCGGCGGCGGCCTGACCCGGTACGGCCTGCCCTACGACCCCAGCCGCGACTGGGAACACTGGATGTACTCGGCCCTGTGCCTCATCAGCCTGTACGTGATCGAGGTGCTGGTGAAGGGCCGCCTGATCCGGCACCAGACCGGCCTGCGTTACCTGCCCGTCGCCACGCTGTTTCTGTACGGCTGCGCCTATATGGTCGGGCGCGTGGCCGTCTTTCCCGGCAGCACGCCGGGGACGTGAGGGGACAGGCTGGGGGTTCCGTGCTGTGACCTCCGTAACCGCCCGGACTCGCCCGGAGGTGCGCTGACCGCCCCGCCCGGCCTCCTGACCGTGAGGAGGCTCCGGCGCGTCTCTCAACCTTTTCCCAAGCTCAGCCGCGCTTCGCTTACGGTCCCCCTGCGGGGTGGGGGGTAGCGTCCCGGGCATGCGTATCGCCGCGCCGTCCTCCCCAGCAGGCAAGCTCCAGACCTTCGCCGCCCTCCAGAATCCGCAGTTCCGCTGGCTGTGGATCGCCCTGCTCGTGTCGGCGGTGGGGACCTGGATGCAGATCGTGGCGCAGAGCCTCCTCGTCCTGCGGGTCACGAACAATTCCAGCGTGGCCCTCGGCACGGTGTCGCTGGCGCAGGCGGCGGCCTTCGTGCTGTTCTCCTTCGTCGGGGGCGGGGTGGCCGACCGCTTCGACAAGCGCAAACTGCTCCTGGTCACCCAGTCGCTGCTGGCGCTGTGTGCTGGCCTGCTCGGCATCCTGACTCTCACCCGGCATATCACGCTGCCGGGCATCCTGCTGATCTCGTTTGTCGCCAGCGCGGTGCTGAGCTTCGACCAGCCGACCCGGGGCGCCCTCGTGCCCCTGCTGGTGCCCCGGGAATTGCTGACGAACGCCGTCGCCCTGCAATCGGTGGCCTTCAGCGCGGCGGCGGCGGTGGGTCCGGCGCTGGCGGGCTTTCTGTCGGGGCCGCTGGGGCCGGGCGGCATTTTCCTGCTGAACGCGGTGAGTTTCGTCCTGATCCTCATCGTGCTGTGGCGCCTCCGGCTCTCGGGCCGGGCGACGGCGCGCGACGCGAGGGGAAGTTTTCTCCAGTCCCTCAAGGAGGCGCTGGGGGCCATTCGTCATGACCGGGCGCTGCCCTGGCTCATCAGCGGCTACGGGGCCGTGCTGTTCTTCGGGCCGAGCGTGTCGCTGATCCTGCCGATCTTCGCTCAGCGGGTGCTGCACCTGGACAACGTGGGGCTGGGCTGGCTGTTCACCGCCGTGGGCCTGGGCAACATCCTGGGCGGCCTGACGGTGGCCTCGTTCAGGAGACTGGAGCATCAGGGGCGGGTGTTCCTGGGCGCGGTGGTCGGCTGGGTGGCCGCGCTCGTGGCGCTGGGCCTCTCGCACAGCCTGTGGGGGGCGATGGCCGCGCTGTTCGTGTTCGGGATCGCCCTGAACGTGGTGCAGTCGGTCGCCATCGCCATGATGCAGGGCCGGGTCGAGGATCGGCTGCGGGGCCGCCTCATGAGCGTCAACACCCTGCTGATGATGGGCCTGCGCCCGCTGGGTGACTTCCCCGCCGGAGCCCTGGCGACCGTCATCGGCCCGGGCGGCGTGGTGCTTGTCGGCGCGGGGGTGGTCGCCCTGTTCACGGGTTTTTTCTGGACCCGGAAGGGGTTGAGGGAGGCTTGAGGCGGGCTGTTCGGGACGGTGCCCGTGAATCTCCCGTCCTCCTCACTCAAGCTTCAGACCCTATCCTCTTCCCCATGATCGACATCTCGCGGCCCCTCACGCCGGGGCATCCCAACTGGCCGGGCGACCTGCCCTTCCGGGTCGAGCCGGGTATGCGGATCGCCCGGGGCGACAGCGTGAACACCGGGGAACTCCACACCAGCACCCACACGGGCACCCACGTGGACGCCCCCTGGCACTACGACGACGCGGGCGAGCGGCTGGACGAGGTCGGGCTGGAACCGTACCTGGGCCGCTGCCGGGTCGTGACGGTGCGGGCGGAGGGGGGGCTGGTCCGGCCCGGTGCGCTCGCGGACCTGCCGGAGGCCCTTCCGCCCCGGCTGCTGCTGCACACCGGGCAGCCCGCCCGCTGGGCCGAGTTCCCGGCCGACTTCGCCGCCCTCGACCCCGAGCTGGTGCGGGAGGTGGCCCGCCGGGGCGTCCGGCTGATCGGCACGGACAGCCCCAGCGTGGACCCGCTGACGAGCAAGACATTGGACGCGCACCACGCCTGCCGGGAGACGGGCGTGCTGATCCTGGAGGGCCTGAATCTTTCCGGGGTGCCCGACGGCGAGTACGACCTGGTGTGTCTGCCGCTGCCGCTGGCGGAGGTGGACGGTGCCCCGGCCCGCGCCATCCTCCTGCCCGCCGGAACCCTGCCCGGGGGTGGGGCATGAGGCGCGACCTCTTCGCCATGCCCCCCGGCATCTACCTCGACGGCAACAGCCTGGGGTTGATGCCGCACGCCGCCCGGGAAGCCGTCCTGCGCCGCCTGACCGAGTGGGAGACCCTGGCCGTCGGCGGCTGGGATTCGTGGTTCGGCCTCGCCGAGTCGCTCTCGCCCTCAGTCGCGCGGTTGGTCGGGGCGCTCCCGCACGAGGTCATCGCCACGGGGAGCATCACCGCCAACCTGCACGCCCTGCTCGCCACGCTGTACCGGCCACAGGGGGCACGTCGTCACCTCGTCGCCACCTCGCTCGACTTTCCCTCGGACGTGTACGCCCTGCAAAGCTGGGCCCAGCGGCACGGGGCAGAGGTGCGTCTCATCCCCAGCCGTGACGGGAATACGCTGGAAGAGGAGGACATCCTCGCCGCGCTCACGGACGACGTGGCCGTGGCGCTGCTGCCCACCGTGCTGTACCGCTCCGGGCAACTCCTCGACGTGGAGGGGCTGACCCGGCAGGCGCGGGAACGGGGTGTCCTGATCGGCTGGGACGCGGCACACAGTGTTGGGAGCGTGCCGCATGACTTGCACGTCGCGGGGGCTGATTTCGCCGTCTGGTGCCACTACAAGTACGTGAATGCAGGCCCCGGCGCACCCGGTGGCCTCTTCCTGCACGAACGGCATCACGGCCTCCTGCCCGGCCTGCGCGGCTGGTGGGGCCACGACAAGGGCACCCAGTTCGAGATGGCGCACACCTTCCGCCCCGCAACCGGCGCGGGAGCCCATCAACTCGGCACGCCGCCCATCCTCGCCCTCGCCGCGCTGGAGGGGGCGCTGACCGTCTTCGACACGGTGAGCATGGAGGAGGTGCGGGCACGCAGCCTGGCGCTCACCAACCACCTGATGACCCTGGTGGATGCCCACCTGCCCGAGATGCGGGTCGTCACCCCGCGGGAGCCCGAGCGGCGCGGCGGTCACGTCGCCCTCGCGCACCCGGAGGCGCACGCCCTCAGCCTGGCCCTGCGCGCCCGCGGGATCGTTCCCGATTTTCGCCAGCCGGACATCCTGCGCCTGGCGCCCGTCGCCCTCTACAACACGGAGGCCGAGGTGGGGGAGACGGTGAGGGTGCTGCGTGAACTGCTGGACACCGGGGCGCACCGGGCGGTGGAGGCAGCGGGGCTGGTCACCTAGGCCTGTCCCCGCTCCTCCCGCTGCCGCCGCACAAACGCCAGGAAGTCCTCCTGTCCCAGCGTGTTGACGACCCGGTCCGGTGTCAGTCCGGCCTTGCGGGCGGTAGCGACGCCGTAACGGGTGTCACTCAGCCCGTTCAGAACGTGGGCGTCGGTGTTGATGGCGAAGGTCAGGCGGTCGCGCCAGCGCAGGGCGTCGCGCCAGTCGAGGTCGAGGCGGTAGGCGTTGGCGTTGATCTCCACGACGGTGCCGTTTTCCTCGCAGGCGGCGAGCACCGCGTCGAGGTCGAGCGTGTAACTCGGGCGGCGCAGCAGCAGACGGCCCGTGGGGTGGCCCAGGATGGTGGTCAGCGGGTGCGAGACGGCCCGCACCAGCCGCTCCGTCTGCCGCTCGCGGTCGAGGGTGAACAGGCTGTGGACACTTGCCACGACGTAGTCGAGGTTCAGCAACTCCTCGTCGGGGTAGTCGAGCGAGCCGTCCTCCAGGATGTCCACCTCCGCGCCCGCCAGGATGGGGAGGCCCGCACGCTGGAGTTCGCGGATCTCGCGGATGTAGGCCCGCAGGCGCTCGATGCTCAGGCCGTTGGCGTAGTGGGCGGCGCGCGAGTGGTCGCCCGTGCCCAGGTAAGCGTGCCCCAGCCGCAGCGTTTCCTCCACCATCTCGGGGAGGGTGGCCGCCCCGTCCGACCAGACGGAGTGGGTGTGCAGCATCCCCTTCAGGTCGGCCACGGTGACGAGTTCCCCGGGGGCGGGTAGCGTCTCCCACACGCCGTCGTGCTCCGGCTCGCGGTACTCGGCGGGGCGCAGGGGGAGGTTCAGGGCGCGGGTCACGTCCTCCTCGGTGGGGGTGGGGAGAAGTGTTCCGTTCCGTTTCAACCCCCGCCCGCCGAGGTCGAAATCCTGCGCTCTCGCTTCCGCCCGCAGCGCCTCGCGGTAAGCGGCGCTCCCACCCATCATCAGGTCGAGGGCGCCGCGGGCCTCGGCGGGGGCGTAGGCGATCTCGACGGGCACGCCGTCCACCCGGCCCGAGAGCAGCGGCTTGGGGTCCACCGGGGTCAGGTCTTCCACCCGTCCCGCCAGCCGCGCGGTCACGTCCTCCGCCGTTCCCGTGACGGTCACCCGGGCGGCCCTCACGGTTTCCAGGCCGCGCCGGGCGTCCCCGGCCACGCGCGGTTCCAGCCCGTCCAGCCACGCGGCCAGCGCCTCCGACACGTCCAGCCCGGTCGAGAGGAACTGGCGTTCCTGGGCGCTCAGGGCGAACTCGACGGCCTCCAGGATGGTCCCCGCGCTCTTGGGGCCGAAGCCCTTGAGGGCCGCCACGCGTCCGTCCCTCGCGCCCTCCCGCAGCGTCTCCAGCGAGTCGATCCCGGCGTCCCACAGGGCGCGAATCTTCTTCGGCCCCAGCCCGCGCACGCGAAATAGGCCCAGCACGCCGGGCGGAATCTGGCTGGCCGCGTCCTCCAGCGGCTCGAAGGTGCCGGTGCGGGCATAGACGGCGAGTTCGGCGGCGATGCTCCGCCCGACCTTGGGGATGCCCGCGAAGCCGGACTCGACGAGTGCGCCCACGTCCGTATCGAGCGCCTCCAGGCTGCGCGCCGCGCCCCGGTAGGCGTTCGCGCGGAAGGCCTCCTGCCCCAGCAGGTCGAGGAGGTCGGCGGTGGTCTTCAGGACGCCGCTGAGGGCCTTGCGCGTGAGTTCAGGCGAAGCCCCTCCGCTACGGCCCGGCCCGGTGGGGCGCTGGGCCGGGCCTCCGCTGCGCGGCTCCGCCTGCGTTTCCTGCTCGCTCTGCTCGGAGGCTGACGCCCCGGAATGTTGTTCAGCCATGCCGAATCCTCCCCGCGTAGGTGACCACCCGCGCGCCGAGGTCGTGCAGCTCCTTCAGCGCGTCCGTGAACCGGTACCCGACCTCCTCCGGGCGGTGCGCGTCGCTGCCCAGCACGAACCCGATGCCCCGCTCGGCGGCCGCCCGGGTGAGGTTCGGGGCGGGGTAGGCCTCGGCCACGGGTTTGCGCCAGCCCGCCGTGTTGAAGTCGAGGCTCAGCCCCTGTTCGGCCACCACGTCGAGGGCGTGCAGCGCCGCGTAGCCCTCCGTGTCCCGGTGGCCGAACTTCTTGGGCAGGTCGAGGTGGCCCACGGCGTCGAAGAGGCCCGTTCTCGCCGCCCCCTCCACCAGCGCGTAGTAGTCGCGGTACAGTCCGCCCAGGTCGCGCTCGTCGTACTCGGCGGAATATTCGGGGTTGTCGAAGCCCCAGGCGCCGAGGTAGTGGACGCTCCCGATCACGTAATCCCATTCGTGGCTGCCCAGCACCCGCTCCACGAACCGCTCGGTGCCGGGGTGGAAGTCGGCCTCCAACCCCAGCCGCACGGTGAGGCGCCCGGCATACTCGGCCTGCACCTCCCGCACGGTGTCCACGTACTCCGCCAGTTGGTCCTGCCGCATCCGCCAGGGCGCGTCGTACCACGCGGGCATGGGCATGTGGTCGGTAAAGCAGATGCCGGAGAGGCCCGCGTCCAGCGCCGCCCGCGCGTACTCGCGGGGATGCCCGGTCGCGTGCC
Organism: Deinococcus aerius; assembly: GCF_002897375.1. NCBI lineage: Bacteria > Thermotogati > Deinococcota > Deinococci > Deinococcales > Deinococcaceae > Deinococcus > Deinococcus aerius. The sequence goes on from NZ_BFAG01000001.1 coordinate 392,209, forward strand.
CGCACAGCGGCGTGTGCAGGTGGGAGTCGAACAGCGGTGGGGTCATGAGGGACAGGGTACGCGAGGACTCCCGGCGACCCCCATACTGGCCCCATGTCCCGCCCTCCTCCGAGGCCATGCGTCCGGGTCTCCTGACCGTTCCCCTGGGGCTCCTCGCCCTGCATTTCGTCCTGATGCTGGGGCTGGAACGCCGCGTGCCGTGGGGGGAGCGCCTGGCGAGCTACCCGGCGGCGCTCTCCGGCCTGTTCAACCCCGAGGTTCTGGGGCAGACACTCCCCCTGGCGGGGCTGACCGCGGCGTACCTGGCGGGTGGGCTGGCGCTGGCCTGGATTCTCGCCGCGCTGCTCTCCCGGGCGCCGCGCCCGCTGCTGTGGCTGCTCGAAAGCCTGCCGCCCTACCTGCTCCTCGTGGGCGGGGTGGGGGCCGCGCTGGCGCTCACGCTGGCGCGGGGCTGGAACTTCCCGCTGGAGGCGTGGTCGCCCGTCATGCTCGCCCTGATCGCCGCCTCCCTGGCCTTGCCCCTGGCGGCCCGCTCCGCGCTGCTCACCCGGCAGGTGCGGGAGGAGGCGCTGGCCGCCGAGCATACCCGCGTGGCCCGCGCGATGGGGCTCGCCGAGCGCACCGTGCAGAGACGGGCCGCGCGGCTGGCCCTCCCCGAGCGCGCCGCCGGGCTGGCGGGGGACGCCCTGGGCCTGACCCTCTCGCTGGCGATCATCGAGGGGCTGCTCCAGTTCCCGGGCGTGGGCAACGAGGCGTATCTGGCGTGGCAGGGAACCTTCGCCCCGACCATTGCGCCGGGGGCCGAGGCTCCGGTGGCGGACGCGGCCTTCCGCTTGCAGATCACCTCCGCGTCGTTGCTGCTGCTGCTGGGGCTGGGGCTGCTCGCCGCCGCGGGGCTGCACGCCCTGGCCCGCCGCCTCGACCCGCGCCCCCGGGCAGGCGAGGAGGCCCGGTGAGGTGGCTGCTCCTCCCCCTGCTCCTGCTCGCCTTCCTCTCCCCACGTCAGGAGTGCGAGACGCGGGTGATCGTCGAGGTGCCCGCCCGGGTGGCCGGGGAGGCCCCTACCCTCCAGACACCGCCCCTGCGGGTGGGGAGCCCCACCGCGCCGCTGGGCACCGACCGGGCGGGCCGGGACGCCCGTTGCCTGCTCTCGCGTGGCCTGGCCCGTTCCCTGACGCTGGCCCTGACCGTCCTCGCGCTGGGCGTGCTGCCCGGGCTCGTGCTGGGGATGTGGCTGGGATGGAGGGGCCGCCCCCTGGCCCTGCCCGGCGAGGTGATCGTGCTGCTCGCGCTCGTGCTGCTGCTGGGCCGCGACTCGTTCCGGCTGGTGCTGGCCCTTGGCGTGACGGCGGTGACGGCCCGCCTCGTCGCCGTGCGGGTGGGAACCGTCCTGCGCGAGCCCTTTGTCGAGGGGGCGCTCGCCCTGGGGGGCGGGACCGGGCACCTGCTGCGCCGCCACGTCCTGCCCCACCTCCTGCCGGGTCTGCCGGTGGTGCTGGCGACGGTCCTCAGCGCCGTCTTCGTGTGGCTGATGGAACTCGGCGCCCTGGGCTTTTACGACCGGGGAACTATCGTGATCGCCTTTACCGACAACTACGACCTCGTGCAGGATGTGCAGGCCTTTCCGCTGGGGGCCGACCTGGGGCAGCTCGTCAGCTTCTTCCGCTGGTCGTGGCTCGACACGCCCGAACAGCTCGTCTGGCCGGTGCTGCTCCTCGTCGCCCTGACCGCCGCCCTCAAGGACCTGGCCCGGTGGGGCGGGGCACGCCGCCGGGTTCGGCCCGGGGCCTCCTCTTCCTGAGTCCCGCCATGGGACACGTCTGCATCTTTTCTCAGGCCTTGCGTATACTCATGCCCTATGACGAAGGCGGCCCGTTCCCCCAGAAAGCCCAGGAAATCGGCAGGAGTACAGGAAGAGCCGCAAGTCCAGGCCCCATCCCACACGAATAATCCTGCGCTGCTGACTCCTGAGACCCTTCCGGCCCCCGTCCTCGCTGGCCGGGACTTCCTGAGCAACCTCGACATGACGGCCACCGAGTTGCGGACGGTGTTGGACACCGCCCATTCCATGCGGCGGGGCGAGTGGCGGGGAGTGAAGCCGCTCGCGGGCCTGAGCCTCGCGCTCGTGTTCGAGAAGGCGTCGCTGCGCACCCGCACGACCTTCGACGTGGGGATGTACCAGCTCGGCGGGCACGCGATCGCCCTCTCCAACACGGAGATCGGCCTGGGCACCCGCGAGCGCGTCAGCGACGTGGCGCGCAACCTCGAACGCTGGGTGGACGGGGTGATGGGCCGGGTCTACCTCCAGCAGACGCTGCACGAACTCGCCGACCACGCCGCCATCCCGGTCATCAACGGCCTGTCCGACATGCTCCACCCCGCGCAACTCCTGGCCGACTACCAGACCATCGAGCAGGAGTTCGGCCCCGACCTGCGCGGGCGCCGGGTCGTGTACATCGGCGACGGCAACAACCTCGCCAACAGCCACATCCACATGGGCATCCTGACGGGGACGGACGTAACGATTGTCACCCCGGTCGGGTACGAGCCCAACGCGGGCGTGCTGATGGACGCGGTAAAGGCGGGCGTGCAGGTCACCCTCACCCATGACCTCGCCGCCGTCGAGGGCGCCGACGTGCTGTACACCGACGTGTGGATCAGCATGGGCCAGGAGGCCGAGGCCGACATCCGCCGCCGCGCCTTCCGGGGTTATCAGGTCACGCCCGCCATGCTGGAAACCATCGCCCCGCACGGCATCTTCCTTCACTGCCTGCCCGCCCACTACGGCGAGGAGACGGTGCCGGGGGCGACCGAACACCCCAAGTCCCGCGTCTTCGACCAGGCCGAGAACCGCCTGCACGCGCAAAAGGCGTTGCTGTACCACCTGATGGGCGAGATGCGGGCGCGGTGGTAGAACAGGTGTAGAGGTGCAGGACAAATGAGGCTTCGGGTCAAATTGGAGAACGGCCACAGACTCACTCTTCCGCCGGAAGTCGTCGAGATGCTCGCCCTGCAGGAAGGGGACACTCTTGTCCTAACGTTGGAGGAAGGCCGTGTTGTCCTACAGTCGCAGCGACAGGTGACACGCGCTATTCAATCCAAGTACGCCCGTCCCGAGTTTTCCGGGATGGTCGAGGAATTGATCGCCGAGCGAAGGGCGGAAGCGGAGCGAGAGTGACTGACCGCAATCCCCTACTCATCGCCAGGCTGCACCTTCCCAGTGACGCCAGTACAGCCTTTGTCTACCGCGCCTTTGGAGACAATGTGGGCGCGATGGATGGAGAGATTTTCTCCTTCCAACGGGCTGGGGAAACTATTCAAGCCTACGCCTGGTGGGAGACAGTGGAACCTGTGACTCTGGTACGAGGTGAGGTCGGCACCATTGCGATTCACCCCATGAACCCCGAACTTTGGCAGCATCTCAAGGCGGGGCAAACCTTGAACTGGGCCTTCACGTCATGGTCGGCTCAGATCCTTCATCCCCTTTCGTAGGACTTCACATCATGACCCACCCCCGCATCTTCATCGACGGCGAAGCCGGAACCACCGGCCTGCAAATCCGCGCCCGCCTGGAGGGCCGGGGCGACCTCGAACTCCTGACCATCGACCCTGCCCGCCGCAAGGACCCGGAGGCCCGCCGTGAACTCCTGAACGCCGCCGACGTGGCCGTGTTGTGCCTCCACGACGACGTGGCGCGCGAGGCCGTGGCGATGATCGAGAACCCGGCGACGCGCGTGCTGGACGCCAGCAGCGCCCACCGCACCGCAAAGGGGTGGGCCTACGGTTTCCCCGAACTCACGTTGTGCAGCCGGGACGAGATCCGCGCCGCCCGCTTCGTCAGCAATCCGGGCTGCTACGCGACCGGGGCCGTCGCCCTCCTGCGCCCCCTGACGGACGCGGGGCTGCTGCCGCCTGATTTCCCCGTCAGCGTGCAGGGCTTTTCCGGCTACTCGGGCGGGGGCCGCGCCCTGGTGGACGCCAACGAGGGCCGGGGCGAGCACCCGATGGCGGGGCCCTTCAAGAGCTACGCGCTCTCGCTCACCCACAAGCATCAGCCCGAGATAGCGCGGCACGGCGGGCTGAATCACGCCCCCCTCTTCACCCCCCATGTGGGCGGCTGGCGGCAGGGGATGCTCGTCCAGATTCCGCTGCACCTCGGGGCGCTGGGGGTGGGGGCCGGGGAGCTGCACGCGGCCCTCGCCGCCCGGTACGACGGGGAACGCTTCGTGCGCGTCATGCCCTTCGAGGGGGGGAAGCCCACCGACCCCATCCTCGATCCGCAGGCCCTCAACGGCACGAACGAGCTGGAACTCTTCGTCTTCGCCAGCCCAGGTGGGGAACACGCCCTCCTCGTCTCGCGGCTCGACAACCTGGGCAAGGGCGCGAGCGGAGCTGCCGTGCAGAACCTCGACGTGATGCTGGGGCTGGAGGGGGAGGGGCACGATTACCGGGTGCCGGAAGGGGCGTAGGGGTGTTGGTTGGTCAATTTAGAAAAAGAGCGGCCGAGACAACAAAAACCCCTCCCCCTTGAGGGGGGAGTTTGGGAGGGGGTGAGCGGGCACGACCCCCAGCGTGGCGGGAAGTTGGGGCAGACCACCTTGCGGGTGCTGCAGCGGGTCACACGCCCCCTCACCCCGGCCCTCTCCCACGAGGGGAGAGGGAGAACGGCCCCTTCCCCCTCACTCCTCCAGCCCCCGCGCCGTGACCTGAATCTCCCCATAGATGCCCTCCTGCTCCACCCGGAAGGTGCCCTCCTTCACGCCCTCTAAGAGCGCGGCGAAGTAGGTCGTGCGCTCGCCCCAGTCCGCAGCGGGGATGCCCCGGAAGGTGAAGGTCCGTAACCGGGTCCCGAAGGCCCGCAGCGCGTGGAGGGCGTCGGCGAGGGTGAGGCGTTCGCGGGCCAGCAGGGGCACCTCGACCTGCCGGACGGCATTCCGCGCGGCCCTCACCAACTTGGCGAGGCTGCCCTGCGGGTTGCTCTTGCGCTCCCGGCGGGGCAGGTCGACGGGGACGGGGCGGGCGGGAATGAGTCCCTCGCGCTCGCGGCGCCGGGCGGCGAGGAAGTCCACCAGCGCCCCGAGTTCGGCGAGCGCCTCCACGCCCTCCACCACGCCCTCCAGCGGGTCGTCCGCGTAGTCGTCGGGGCCGGGCTCGTCCACCTCCGGCTGGGGCAGCAGCAGCCGGGCCTTGAGGGCGATTACGTTCGCCAGGGCGGGCAGGGCCTCCGGGTGCGCGTCGAAGGCCCCTTCTCCAGTCAGCCCCTCGGCCCACGCCAGCACCTCCCGGGTCAGGGCGAGGAGCGGCACGTCCCCCGGCGACACCCTCCCGGCCCGCAACGCCGAGGCGAGGTCCGCCAGCGTGCCCTCGAAGGCGGGCAGCCGGACGGTGAAGCCCAGAGGCAGAGCGGGAGGAGGCGCTGCCAGAACAGTCAAACGCCCCTCCCGTGACCCGCCGCCCAAGCCCCCATCAGAGCTTCAGGAACCCCACCTTCTCCCGCGCCTCCTCCATCACCGGCGCGGCGATCTGGCGGGCTTCCTTCGCCCCCTGCGCGAGCACGTCGCGCACCCGGACGGGGTCGGCCCGCAATTCAGCGGCCCGCTCCTGGATGGGCGTCAGCTCGCGCGTGATGCCCACCATCAGCATCTTCTTGCAGTCCACGCAACCGATCCCGGCGGTGCGGCAGCCCTCGTACACCGTCTCGATGGTGGGCAGGTCGGAGAAGAGCTTGTGGTAGTCCCCGATCAGGCACTTGTCGGGGTCGCCGGGGTCAGTGCGGCGCACGCGGGCGGGGTCGGTGGGCGCTGGCCGGAGCTTTTGCCAGATCGAGTCGAGGGGTTCCAGGATGCCGATGGTGTTCCCCTTGCTCTTGCTCATCTTGCCCTGGCCGTCTACCCCGGGGATTCTCAGCGCGTCCTTCGCCAGCACGGCCCTCGGCTCCGGGAACATCTCGCCGAACTGGTGGTTGAACTTGCGGGCGATCTCGCGCGTCAGCTCGATGTGCTGCACCTGATCCTCGCCGACGGGCACAGTGTCCGCCTTGTACAGCAGGATGTCGGCGGCCTGGAGGACCGGGTACATCAGCAGGCCCGCCGGGGTGCTCTCCAGTTTCTGCGCCTTGTCCTTGTACTGGGTCATGCGCTCCAGCTCGCCGACCGGCGTGATCACCGTGAAGAGCCACGCGAGTTCGGTGTGCTCGGGCACGTGCGACTGGGCGAAGAAGATGACCTTTTCCGGGTCGAGCCCGGCGGCCATGTTCGCCACCGCCATCTCCAGGGTCCGGGCGGCGAGCTGCCGGGGATCGTAGGCGTTCGGATTCGTCGGCGCGTGAAGGTCCACCACGCAGTAGATCGAGTTCTTGCCGTACTCCTCGCCCAGCCTCACGTAGTTCTTCATCGCCCCGAAGTAATTCCCGATGTGCGGATCGCCCGTCGGCTGGATTCCTGAAAACACGCGCGGCATAACCCGGCGATTCTAGCGGGCGGGGGAAGGGCTGGAAGCTGTACAGGCTGACGGAGTGGGTTCACACCGGATAAGGCTCTTTTTCCCAGGTCCAAACGAAAGAAGCGACCCCGTGAGGCCGCTTCTGGAGAGGAGGAAGGGAATCAGCGGTCGCCCGTGTCCCCGGAAGTCGTGCCCCCCGAGGTCGCGTTGCCGCTTCCGGTGGCGCTGTTCGAGCCGGTGCTCCCACCCGAGGTGGAGCCCCTGGTGGAGGACCCGGTCGAGCTGCTGCCCGTACCCTTGTCCGTGCTGCCCTGCGTGCTGCCCGCCCCGGGCGTGGCCGGGGACTGCGCCGCCGGAGTCTTGGGCTCGGCCGCCGCGACCCGCTTCTGCTGGGCGGCGAGGACCTTCTGGAGGTTGTTGACGGGGTTCAGGGCCAGCACCTGCGAGGTCAGGTAGGTCTGCCCGGCCTCCTGCTTCTTCTGGGCGAGGACCTGGTCGCGAATCTGGTCGCGCACCTGGGCGAGGGGCTGCACGGCGGCGCGCTTGAGGTCGGTGACGTAGGCGACGACGTAGCGGTTGCCCACCTTCACCACGTCGCTCAGGCTACCCTCGCCGACCGGGCGCAGGCTCTTGGCGGTGAAGACGGCGGCTTCCAGTTCGGTGCCCAGGGTGCCGGGGGCCTCCGCCGTGCCGGGCGAGACCTGGCCGCGCTCGCTGACCGTGCCGCCCGCCTTTGTCGCGGCGGTGACGAAGCTGCCCTGCCCGTTCCAGCCCTGGCGGAAGGCGAGGGCCTTGGCGCGGTCCGCGAAGCTGGCCTCGCTGACGGTGGCGCTGGCGGGCGTCTCGAACTGGGTGCGGTTTTCGGCGTAGAACTTCTGAATGTCGGCGTCGGTGACCTGTACGTCCCGTGCCCCGTAGGCGGCGAGCCCGGCGGCGAGTTCCTGCCGGGTGCCCGCCAGCGGGATGTTCTTCTTCTGCACGATGAGGGGCGCGGCGTAGCCCTGGAGCAACGTCTCGACGACCTGCGGCTTGAGGATGCCGTTGACCAGCCCCGCCGCCTGGTCCGCCGGGACCTGCCCCAGCAGGCTGGCGAACTGCTGGTTTTGCACGACCTGCGCCACCACGTCCGAGTACGGAATCTTCTGCCCGCCCACCGAGGCGACCGTGGGGTTCTCGGTCTTCCAGTTGGGGTCCAGCACCTCGATCTGGGCGTTCTTTTCCAGGCCGTCCAGCCAGCGCTCGACCGCCGCGTTCTTCTTCTGGTCGTTCACGGCGCTCACCGCGTCGGCCTTGGCTTCCTCGAAGGGCTTCACGGCGGGGGGCAGGTACTTCTCGACCTTCACGATGTAGAACTTGCCGCCGCTCCCGATCACGTCGGTCACGCCGCCGTCCTTGAGCGCGAAGGCCGCGGTGCCCACCTCGCTGGGGAGGGCGACCTGCGCCACCGGGCGGGGGCTGCCGTTCTCGATGGGTCCCAGGGCGCCGCCCCGGTCCCCGAACTCGGTGCTGTTCTGGCGGGCGAGTGTGGCGAAGTCTGCCCCGCCCTTGACCTGCGCCAGGAGTTGCTGCGCCTTCGCCTTGTCGTTCACCACGATCTCGCGGCCCACGATGCGCGCGTCGGACTGGAAGCTCTGGGGGTTGAGCTGGTAGTACAGCCGGGCCTCGGCGTCGGTCGCCGCGGGGGCCGTCTTCTGAATCTGCTCGACCTTGCGCTGCACCGCGAGCTGGTCGCGGGTCTGCTGGCGGAAGGCGGCGTCGGTCAGGCCCACCCCTTGCAGGGCGTCCGTCCAGGCCTTGTTGTCGGTGAGGTTGTTCGCCTCGCGGATCTTCTGCACCTCGGCATTCACGTCCGCGCGGCTCACGTCAATGTCCTTCGCGCCCTGGGTCAGCACCGCCTGCCGGACCTTCTGGGCCACGATGTAGATCTTGAAGTCGTCGGCCAGCACGCCCGACTCGGCGCTGCCCAGCACGGGGTTGGTGCGGCGCACCGTCTCGAGTTCCTCGGCAGTCACGGTCTGGCCGTTCACCTTCAGGGCGGGTGTGCCCTGCTGGCGGTTTCCGAACAGCGAGCCGACGTTGGGGGTGAACTGGTAGGCCATGCCGACCACCAGCAGCAGTGCGAGAACGCCCAGCAGGACGTTCACGACCTTTTTTCTTCTCACTTGATCTCCTCCCGGGTGCGTGCTACATTCCCTGAGCCCTGCGCTCGTAGCTCAGGTGGATAGAGCGTTGGCCTCCGGAGCCAAAGGCCACAGGTTCGAGTCCTGTCGAGCGCGCCACAGCAGGTCAAGACGCCACCCGCCCGGGTGGTGTTTTGCTTTGGGGTCCCTTCCCGGGGGAAGAGGCCGTGGGGCCGGGGTTCCGAAGACGCACGCGGGCGATTCTAGCACGCTGCCTCAAGACCACATGAAGCCGGAAAAGGCGTTCTGGGCGCTCTTTTCCGGCTTCCTCTCATGTGATCCCGCTGAGGCTCAGCCCGCAACCTCCCGCGCCTGTTGCCCCCCGGGCCGCTGCCCCACGAGGAGGGCGAGGGCCGCGAGGACGAGGACCGACCCCGCCCCGAAAGTGGGCGTGGCGCCCAGGCGCGAGTAGAGCTGGCCGCCACTCAGGGGGCCGACCACATTTGCCAGGGCGCTGAACGCCTGGGCCCCGCCCTGCACCCGGCCCTGCGCGTCCTGCGGCGCGGCGATGGAGACGAGCGCCCCCAGCGAGGCGTTGAAGATGCCCTCGCCCATGGCGAAGGTCGCCACGCTGAGGTACAGCAGGGCCGCGTGGGGGAGGACGGGCAGCAGGGCCAGGCCGGTCATGCCCACCGCCCCCATGCCCAGCCCGAGCAGCGCCACCCCGCGCTCGCCCAGCCGCCGCAGCAGGTGCGGCAGCAGCAAGCCCTGCGCCACGATGTCGCAGCAACCCACGATGATGAAGGCGGTGCTGGTCTGCGCGGGACCCCAGCCCAGCGTGTCGCGGGTCAGCAGCGCCAGGGCAATCTGCATGAGCGAGAAGGGCAGCAGGAACAGCACGCTCACCGACACCAGCCGCCGCACCGCCGGGTACGCGAGCGCGCCCGAGAGCTGCCGCAGCGGGTTGAGGTGCGCGGCGTCGAAGTGCCGCTGGCGCCGCTCGGGCCTCAGGCTCTCGGGCAGGACGAACGCGCCCCACAGCAGGTTGAGCAGGGCCACCCCCGCCGCCAGGAACATGGGCGCGCCCAGCCCGAGGTGCGAGGTGAGGCCGCCAAGGGCCGGGCCGATGATGAAGCCCGCCCCGACCGTCGCGCCGATCTGCCCGAAGACCTTGCCGCGCTCCTCCTCGGGGGTGGTGTCGGCCACGTACCCGAAGATGGCGCTCAGGCCCCCGGCGCACAGCCCGTCGATGATGCGGCCCAGAAACAGCATGGGCAGGCTGCCCCCGATCCCGAAGATCAGGTAGCCGATCCCCGAGCCCAGCAGGCTGAGCATGAGCACGGGCCGCCGCCCGTAGGCGTCACTGAGCGCCCCCAGCACGGGCGAGGCGAAAAAGGAACACAGCGCGTAGGCCGCGCCCAGCAGGCCGATCACGGCCGCCTGCCGGGACACGTCCGGCACCTGCACCGCCACGATGTACGGCAGGACCGGGAAGACCAGCCCGATCCCCACGGCGAACAGGAAGGCCGTGACGAGCATGAACAGCAGCGGCGGGCGCGGGGAAGCGGAAGGGGAAAGGGTCTCGTTCATGTCCCCAGGCTAGGGAAGGGCGGAGGACGGGTCTTGAACAAACGCGACACGGGCCTGCTCCGGGGTCAGGGTCTCACTCAGGGCCAAGGTGGACAGGCTGCCCAGCCTCGATTCGAGGTCCGCCGGATGTTCCGCGGCGCGCAGGCGGCTGAACCGGACGAACGCACCCGGCGTCATGTGCGACAGCACCCGGAACTCGCGGGTGAGGTGCGCCTGGTCCGAGAACCCTAGCTCGTAGGCGAGGGGAGCGAGCGGTGTGTCGGGCCAGAGCCACAGGCGGTTGTGGACCTCCTCGAAGCGGATCAGGCGGGCGAGCGTCTTGGCGGGCACGCCCACCTCCTCCCGGAAGGCGCGCTCCAGTTGCCGGGGGCTGAGGTCCAGTTCCCCGGCCAGCGTCCCGATCCGCGCGGTGCCCAGCGAGCCGTAGAGCCGCGCGGCGGCCTGCACCCCCGCCCCCGCCTCACGGCCCCGACCGGCGAGCAGGCCCAGCAGCCAGGCTTCCAGGCACTGCCGCGCCCCCTCCCAGTCACTCAGGGTGACGAGCGCGCAGACCTCGCGGGCCACCCCGCCGTACCCGGGCAGCAGGTCCAGCGACGCGGTCCCGATGGACCAGCCGAACAGTTGCCGCGCGCCCCAGGGGTAGAGGTCCACCCCCAGCGCGCGGGTCAGGCCGCGCGAGACGACCCGCAGCGGCTCCAGGCTCATGCCGAAGAGGGACGCGGCGGGCATGGGCTCCAGCTCGCCCGTGACCGGGGAGCCGTGCCAGGAGTCGCCCGCGTAGAAGGTCAGGCGCACCGAGCGCTCTGGCAGGAAACGGTGTTCCTCCTCGCCCGGCCCGTGGTGTTCCTCGACCTGCCAGTACAGCCGCACGCAGCCCCGCAGGCGGGGGTCGGGCAGGAACTCCCGGTAGGGCATGGGGGGCAGCATGCCACAGGGGACTTCCGGCCGGCATCCGTGAAATGGCGGGGAGGGCGGGCGAAACAGATGTGGTACACCGGGGCCATGGACCTTCTCCCCCTCCTGGAACGTCTGCCCGGCAGCTATGCCGGACCCACCCGGCCCGAACCCGGCCCTTACGGATTGATCGGCGTGGGGGAAGGGGCGCTGGCCGCCCACCTCGCCGCCACGCTCGTGCCCTTCACCCGGACGCGGGGCGGCACCCAGTTCGTCGTGTCGAGCGCCGACGCGGGGGACGCCGCCCGCGACTACGCCGATCTCGCCGAGGTGTCGGGTGCGGCGGTGCGCCGAGTGAGCACCGGGGGCAGCGTAGGCGACGTGGACGTGCTCGTGCCGGGCGGGGTGGTGACGACCTACCACGCCGCCCAGTACCTCGCGCACGCGACCGGGCACGCCGACCAGGCGGCGGACGCCGAACTCCTGCTCGCCAACCTGCGTGACCGCTGCGCCCCGCATGTGGAGGAGGGCAACCCCGCCCGCGACCTGGCCTGGACCCTGTGGGGCCGCACGCCCCTGCTGCTCGCCGCACCCGAGGCCGACGCCCTCCCGCACGCCTGGCAGTCGCTCCTCGCGCGGGTGGGCAAGACGCTCGCCGTGCCCCTCCTGGGCGATCCGCTGATCCTGGCGACCGGGGCCTTCGAGGCGCAGCACGAGAAGGGCGACGCCAAGGTGGCGCTCCTGCTGGGTGACCCCGACCCGGCCCTGGGCGTCGCCCGCGAGGTGCTGGAGTCGCGGGTGGACGAGGTGCTGCACGTCCCCTACCCCGAGGGCGTCAGCCCCGACCAGGTCGGCGGGTACGCGGCCCAGCTCGCCCTGTGGTACTTCGGGGCCTGGGTGGCGGCCTACCTCGCCGAGCGGTACGGGGTGGACGCCGCCGATCCGCCCATGCTCGCCCGCGCGCAGGCCGTCCTGGCGGGCGAGGGCGACCCCGCGACCCTCCTGGCCCCCCAGGGCGGCGAGGACGTGCGCCGCACCAACCTCGTCCGCGACTGGCGGGGGGACGAAGCGGATGAGGACGAGGACTACGACGAGGACCTGGACGAGGACGAGGGGAACAGCGAGGAGGATTGAGCTGGGAACCCCAATTCAGGGGAAGAGCGGGGCGAGTCTCCCGCGCCCACCCCGCCGCCCGAACAGCACTCCGGCGCTTACCGCCGGCCCGCCTCCCGGGTCTCCGGCCCCACGCTGAGCTGGAGGGCAAACCCCGGCAGGACCCTCTGGAGGTACGAGAGCAGCGCGGAGATAAAGATCACCGTGCCGCACATCTCCATCGTCTCCTCGACGATGACGCCCCACACCGGGATGAACCCCGCGGCGATGTGGCGCGAGTTGGAGGCGGCCTCCAGGAGTTCCATCCCCAGGGCTCCCCCGACGTACACGGCGCCCGCCAGGATGAAGAGGCGCCGGGTCGGGGCGGGCAGGTGGAGCAGGAACCGGATGGACCCCAGGAGCAGGGCCAGCGCCGCCACTCCGTAGGGAACCACCCAGAGGTACAGCAGGGCGCCGCTCGAGTGGTGCAGCCGACTCAGGGGAAGGCTGATGTTGTCGTGGATGCTGGCGAGTTCGTCGAGGGAGAGGAAGAGAAAGGTGGCGGACAGCACGGCCCAGTGGGGCCAGAACGGTCCTCCGAACCGCCGCCTCGCCAGGGCGATGGCGCCGAGCAGGAGGCCGCTGAGCAGCAGCAGGCCGCCCGAGAACGTGGCCGGGATGTTGGCCTCGCCCCCCAGGCCGAACATGATCGTCAGCCAGTCCCGCCCGGTGAAGTCCGAAAAGTGCAGCGTCGCCAGCCGCGTCAGCACGTTGATGACGACCAGGACCGCCGAGATCCCGGCCAGCAGCCGGACGATCCCGCGGGGGGACAGGGTGAACGGCTGAACCCCTGCCGGGGACGGATGCGCGGCGCTTCTCGTGGCTGGACCCACACTTCCCAGTTCGGCTTGACCCGGTGCGGACATGCTGTGCCCCCCTCTGTGAATAGGTCAACTCCTGCCTGGGGCCGGACCCCGGGCGGGGCGGAGTTGTTTTGGCGCGAAGTGTTCGAGTCGCGGCAAGACCTGGCTTGCCCCGGACTCCCGGACAGGCACCGGCAAGGTTGGGGGGAGAACGCGGATTGTTGCGGGGAGGCCTGACGAAACCCTGACAGAGGAGGCGTTAATAAAAAGTAAATGAGATTTCGGTCACGAAGGGTGAGACAGCGGTGCCCTCGTCGTCCGGCACCGGCGGCCCCGCCGCTTCCCGGGGCAGTCATGGACAGTCGCGGGGGGTGCGGTGGTTACCCCCAGAGGGGCTTTTCCCTCAGTCGTCCGCGGCCAGGAGTTCCGGCAGCCGCACGGGAAGCTGCCCCTCCAGCCCCAGCAGGTGGCGCACCGCCGCGTTCCAGCCCTCGTCGTCGAGGACGCGGTACAGGTGGGCCCACTGCCAGCGGCGGTAGGCGTCGGCGGCCTCCTCCAGCCCGGCCTCGCGGCCCCCTTGCAGCGGGTTGGGGGGCGGCGCGCTGAGGTGATGGCGCGAGAGGCTGCCCTCCAGCTCCGCGAGGGTCTTCGGTCCCAGGGCGAAGGCGACCCGGCCCTGCCCCAGCCAGCGCGCCAGGTCTTCCTCGGGGGGAAGGGCATACAGGATGAGTTCGCCGCCGGGATGGGGGGCGCCGGGGGAGACCAGCGTGAGCCCGGGCACCTGGTCGCCCAGGTACGCGGCGACGGGACCGTCGGCGTAGGCGCTCGCCCCGGCGCGCAGGTGGCTCATCGCCTCCCGGGGGTCGAGGCGGGGCAGGGGCGGGGCGTCCACGAGCGGGCTGTCCAGCCCCAACCGGGCGGGGGCACGCAGGGCCTGCCCGTGCAGCTCCAGCCGGGTGCGCCCCTGCCACTCGGAAGTCACGAGGTGCGCGGCGAGGTCGCGGTCGCCGGGCGCCGCGTCCCGCTCCCCGTGCTTGATGCCGCGCAGCCCCCCGACCTGGAATTGCAGGCTGTCGCCGCGCTTCCCGACGAGCCGCGTGCCGGTCAGCGGCTCGCGCACGTGCCACAGCGGCGGCGCGTGGCCCGTCCCGAAGGGCTCGAACTCCGCCGCCTGGGTCACGAGGTCGGGGGTCGCCCCCAGGGTCGGGAGCGGCGCGTCCAGCCGCCACACGGGCACCGGGCGGGGGAACTGCCGGACATAGTCGTGCAGCCGCTCGCGCAGGGCGGGGAACCGGTCCTCCTCGACCGCGAAGCCCGCCGCCCCGGGGTGCCCGCCGTACCGCTTGAGGAGGTCGTGGCTGTAGCGCAGCCCCTCCACCGCGCTGATGCCGGGGGTGGAGCGCACCGACCCCTTGCCCTGCGCGACGATGTACACCGGCTTGTGAAAGGTCTCCACCAGCTTGCTCGCCACGATGCCCATCACGCCCGCGTGCCAGTCCGCCTTGGTGACCACGATGGCCGGGTCGGCGGGATCGGCCAGCCCCAGCGCCTCCTCGAACATGCGGTCTTGCAGCACCCGGCGGTCCTGGTTGCGCGACTCCAGGTAGGTCGCCAGGGTCCGCGCCTCGTGCAGGCTGTCCGTCGTGAGCAGCCGCAGCGCCACCTCGGCCTCGCCCAGGCGCCCGGCCGCATTGACCAGCGGGGCGAGCAGGAAGGCCACGTCCCGTGCGGAGGGCCGCTCCACCCGCCGGGCGCTCAGCAGCGCCTGGAGGCCGGGGAGGGGGGACTCCGCCAGCGCCGCCAGCCCCGCCCGCACGAGCGCCCGGTTCTCCCCAATCAGGGGCGCGACATCGGCGATGGTCCCCAGCGTCGCCAGGGCGGCCAGCTCGCGCGGCTCGGGCAGGCCGAGTTCCTGACGCACGGCCCACAGCAGGTGGTAGGCGACGCCCGCGCCGGTCAGGTTGTGCAGGTCGGGGTCGTAGCCCGCCGTCCGGTGGGGGTGAACGACCAGGCCCTCCGGGTAGTCCGGGCCGGGCGCGTGGTGGTCAGTTACGATGACTTCCGTGCCCCGGGCGAGGAGCGAGCGCACCTCCTCCAGGTTGGTCACCCCGCAGTCCACCGTCACGAGGAGGTCGCAGGCGGCGGCGTGTTCCTCCACCCGGTCAGGGTGGATGCCGTAGCCCTCGTTCAGGCGGTGGGGGATGAAGCCGTGGACCTCTGCCCCGGCCTCACGCAGGCCCAGGATCAGGATGGCCGTGGCGCTCACCCCGTCCGCGTCGTAGTCGCCGTGGATGCGGATGCGCCGCCCGGCCCGGATCGCCCCCACGATCCGCCGCGCCGCCTCCCGCAGCGCCGGGTTGGGCGTGAGGACCAGCGGCGGGTCGAGGAGGGCCGGGGTCAGGCCGCGCCCGTGCAGCACCTGGGCGAGTGGCGGCGAGACGCGCCAGGTCCGCATGCTCTCCAGCAACGCCTCCCGGCTGGCGGGCGGGGCGAGGAGCCAGCGCGCCTCGGGCCGGGGGGACGGGGGCCGCCTCACGCGTTCACCCGGGCCGGGGGAGCGGCGGGTTCGGGCGCCGGGGCCACGCTGCCCAGGCGGGCCTGGAGGGTGGCGGTGAGGCGGCCTTCGAGGGCCGCGCGCTCGCGGGCGTCGCGGCGGCGGCGCCAGCGGGCCTGCCACAGCGGGGGCAGCAGCAGCAGCGCCGCGTACAGGGCGCCCAACGCGGCAAACAGCGCGACCGCCGTGCCCACCGGGAGCAGCAGCTCGCCCCGCCCCAGCGGCAGCGGCAGCCGCACCAGGGCCGGGTTCTCCAGCGCGACCAGCAGCAGGTACGCGCCCAGCACGAGCAGCAGCAGCACCTGAATGAACCCCACGAGTCGCATGGGGGCAGTCTAGCGCTCCCCGGCAGCCCCTGCCAAAGAAAAAAGGCCCCGCTGGGGGGCCTTCTGGAGTCGCAACGGGCTCAGAAGTAGAACTTCAGACCGGCCTTGATCGCGGGCACAAAGCCGCGGTCGGTCGTCGTGGTGCTGTTCTGGAGGGCGCCCGTGCCCTTGTTGCTGAGGTAGTACTTGCCGTCCACCTCGGCGAAGGCGGCGAGCGAGTTGGTGATCTGGAAGTCGGCGCCCACCACGCCCTTCACGAAGGTGTCGGTGGTGTTGGTGGTGGGATTGGGGTTGGCGGTGGTGGGGCGGGCCGTGCTGCTCGTCAGACCCAGGCCCACCCCAGCGTAGGGCTGGATGTTGCTGCCGGTGTTGAAGTTGTAGGTGGCGGCCACGTCGGCCGAGAGCGCGTTGGCGGCGGGCTTGTAGTCGACCGAGACGCGGGCGCCGAATGGCCCGATGATCTGGGTACTGCCGACCATGCCGCCGAAGCTGGTGCAGAAGTTCACCTGGCGGCCGCCCGCGTTGGGGATGAAGCAGGTGCCGCTGCTCGCGGCGACGCTCACACCGGCGAACAGGTTGCCGCGCGTGGCGCCCTCGGGGGCGGGCGTGGTGTCGCCGATCACGACGGTGGTGGGCGCGGGGGTCGTGGTCACCGTGCCGGTCGTCGTGGTGTCGGTGGTGGTGCCCGTGGTCGTCCCGGTCGTCGTGCCCGTGGTTCCGGTCGTGCCGGTGCTCACGCGCTGCTCCAGGGCGGCGATGCGGGCCTCCAGCGCGGTGGTGTCGGCGGCGGGGCCTGCCGGACCCGCGGGACCGGCGGGGATGTTCCGCACGGCAGCCTCCAGCGCGTCGATGCGGGCGGTCAGGGCCGCCGTGTCGGTGCCCGCCGCCGTGCCCGTCCCGGTGCCCAGGGCGGCGATACGGGTCTCCAGGGCGGTGATGCGGGCCTGCTGCTCGGCGCTCAAGCGCTCCAGGTCGGTCACGCGGGTGCTGATGGCGGCCAGCTCGGTGCTGACCTCCTGCATGCCGCGCGTGATCGTCGCCAGGTCGCTCTGGCTGAGGTTCCCGCTGCTCAGGGTGCCCGCCTGGAGCAGGCGGTAGAAGATCAGGGCGGCCTCGTAGCGGGTCAGGTTCTGGTTGCCGCGGAAGGTGCCGTCCGGGAAGCCCTGAATCAGCCCGCGCTGGGTGATGAGATCCACCGCGTCCTTGGCCCAGTGCCCGGCGGGCACGTCGCTGAAGGTCGGGACCTGGGTGGTCGCCGCGCTCGTCGTGGCCGGGGCCGTGGTCGCGGGCGTGGTCTGCGCGGGGGTGGTCGCCGGGGTCTGGGTGGTCTGAGTCGTGGTGTCGGTGGAGGTCTGGGCGCTGGCGACGCCGAGGCTCAGGGCCAGGGTGGAGGCGATCATCAGGGACTTGTGCATAGGTTCTCCTTTGTCTCGCACGCGGACGGCGGGCCGTCCCCGGTGCATGGGCATACCGTAGGCAGCCCGAGTGAGTGGCCTGTGAAACGTAACACGAGAACGTTCGCAGGACCAATCGATTTTCCCCCAACCCGGCACCCTCTGCCTAAAAATAGGAGAAAAATGAGAAAAGTTCCCCGGATTCTGAGCGGAAATTCTGCCCCTGAGCAGGCCCATTTTCCGCCGACGATGAGAAGCCTGTTCGGTGATTCAGCCTTCCACTTCATGAGGAATCCCTCACGGCGCCTCAGAAGCGCGACCGTGGCGAGCGGCGCCCGTGTGAAGAACCACACGAGAAAGCGCGTGTGGAAACGGTGGACGGGGCTTCCCGCAGTTCGGCAACCGGCTTTAAGGTTTCTTGATCCGGTCGTCCGAGGTGAAGGGTCGCACCTGGAACGCCCGCCCGGCGGCGCAAACGGGACCCCTCTATACTCGCCCCCATGAGTCAGATTCACGTCCGCGCGCAGCCGGGAGACGTTGCCGAATATGTCCTGCTGCCCGGCGACCCCAACCGGGCGCGGCACATCGCCCAGACGTACCTGGAGGGCGCCACCCTCTACACCGAGCACCGGCAATTGCTGGGCTTCACGGGCACGTACCGGGGGGTGCGCGTCAGCGTGCAGACGACCGGGATGGGCTGCCCGAGTGCGGCCATCGTGGCCGAGGAACTCGCCCGGCTGGGGGCGCGGACGCTGATCCGCGTCGGCACGCTGGGGGGCGCCACGCCGGAGGTGCAGCCCGCCGATCTCGTGATCGCCACCGCCGCCGTGCCGGGGGACGGCACCACCCGGCAACTGCTGGGCGGCGCCCCCTATGCCCCCGCCGCAAGCTTCGAGGTGGTGGCGGCGGCGGTGGGGGCGGCCCGGACGGCGAACGTCCCCCACCATGTCGGCCTCGTCATGACCGAGGACGCCTTCTACGCGAGCACGCCCGAACACGCCCGCCTGTGGGCCTCGCGCGGGGTGCTGGGCTTCGAGATGGAGGCGAGCGCCATCTTTCTCGTCGCGGCGTATCACGGCATCCGGGCAGGCTGCCTGACCACGTGCAGCAACGACATCGGTGATCCCCAGCTCGTCCCCGACGAGGTGCTGGCGGGCGGCGTGGACCGGATGGTCCGGGTGGCGCTGGAGGCCATCGTGACGCTCGCCGGGGAAGGAAGCTGAGCCCCGGCCGCCCTACTGCGTCCCGCCTCCCTCTTGCCCCGCCCGCCGCGTGTCAGGATTGGCCCATGACGATGCTCGACGAGATCGAATTCCGCAACCTCCAGCTCGACCAGCACGGGCCGCTGGCGGTGCTCACGGTGAACCGCCCGGGGGCGCTCAACGCCCTGAACGCCGACACCCTCAACGAGATCTCGCAGGCGCTGGAGGCCGTGATCGAGAACCCCGAGGTCGGGGCGCTCATCATCACCGGGGGCGGGGACCGGGCCTTTGTGGCGGGGGCGGACATCAGCGAGCTGGCGCAGCTCGGGGACGTGTACGCGGGGCGTGAACTCGCCCTCGCCGGGCAGGACGTGATGCACTCGGTCTCCAGCCTGCCCATTCCCGTCATCGCCGCCATCAACGGTTTCGCGCTCGGCGGCGGCCTGGAACTCGCGCTCGCCTGCGACGTGCGGGTGGCCTCGCCGCGGGCCAAACTCGGGTTGCCGGAGGTCACGCTGGGCCTGATCCCCGGCTTCGGGGGCACCCAGCGCCTCGCGCGGCTGATCGGGGCGGGCCGGGCGCTCGACCTGATGCTCACGGCCCGCCAGGTGCCCGCCGAGGAGGCCCTGGGCATGGGCCTGGTGAACTACGTCGCCGACGACCCGCTGCAAAAGGCGCGCGAGGTGGCCGAGGGGATGATGAGGAACGCCCCCATCGCCCTCTCGCTCGTGAAGGAGGCGGTGCGCCGGGGCCTGGACACCACGCTGGAGGCCGGGCTGGAGGTCGAGGCGGACCTCTTCGGGCTGACGGTGGCGACGAAGGACTTCCGCGAGGGGACCTCCGCCTTCCTCGCCAAGCGCCGCGCGGAGTTCCAGGGTGAGTGAGCCGGGAAACGGGGGGGAGGGGACGGGCATGGCCGAGGAACCCAAGTTCACCCTGAGTGTCGCCGACGGCAACGTGCAGGACGTGGAGAGCCGCCACCCGGAGGCGGAGGCCGCGCCCGACCCCCGCCGGGTGGTGGAGTTCACCACGCCGCGCGCCAAGCTGATCGAGGAGGCGCACCGGGCGATCCACATGGACCTCGCCGACTATCCCCGGGCGCGGGCCGCCT
The DNA here is from genome assembly GCF_002897375.1 of Deinococcus aerius. Taxonomy (NCBI): domain Bacteria; kingdom Thermotogati; phylum Deinococcota; class Deinococci; order Deinococcales; family Deinococcaceae; genus Deinococcus; species Deinococcus aerius. The sequence goes on from NZ_BFAG01000001.1 coordinate 411,796, forward strand.
ACGAGGCGCTGCGGGGTGATCCCGAGGCGCTGGCGCACTGGGACATGGCGAACTACATCACCATGCGCAAGCTGGGGTACAACGACCACGGCCGGGTCCACGCCTTCATCACCGGCGCGGCGAGCATGGCGATCACCGAGCTGCTGCTGGAGGCCGGAGTTCGCCCCGACCTCATGGAGAGCGGGGTGGGCGACGCCGACGACGTGTTTCTGGCGGTCATCCTGGGCACCATGCTCCACGACATCGGCAACCAGATTCACCGGGTCGGGCACGAGGGGCACGGGGTCACGCTGGCCCTGCCCATCCTCGACCGGATCATGGGGCCGATCTACCCCGACCCCTTCAAGCGGACCAAGGTGCGGGCCTTCATCCTGGGGGCCATCGACTCCCACGACCTCAACCCGCCGCCGCTGACGCTGGAGGGCGGCATCACGGCGGTCGCGGACGGCACCGACATCACCAAGGGGCGGGGGCGCAAGGCCTTCGCGCTGGGCAGCGTGGACATCCACTCCATCAGCGCGCTTGCGGTGGATCAGGTCGTGATCGAGCGTGGGCGGGGCAAACCGGTGCTGATCTCGGTCACGATGAACAACTCCGGCGGCATCTTCCAGGTCGAGGAGGTGCTCGCCCCCAAGGTGATCCGCACGCCCATGAGCCGCTACGTGGAGCTGCGCGCGACGACGCGGCCCGAGGGCGACGAGCAGATCCTGTCGCGCGTCCGGCTGGACGGCGACCACTTCGTGATGGACCTGGAGGACGGCGAGCGCGTCGTGGCGAAGGTGCAGGACAGTCGGCAGCGGATCGCCGAGGCCGTCGTGGAGAACCTGGGCCTGGGAACCGAGCAGCGGTAGCTCCCCGTAGTCCCCTAGCTGGACTGTGCCCCAACTTCACCCACCGGCCCCCCGCGTTCTCTAGACTCGGGGGGATGAAGGTCTGGGGAATAGGTCTGTCGGCCGCCGTGCTTCTGGGCGGCGCTCTTGCGGTGGGGGTCGCCTCCCAGGACAACGGGCGCCTCGCCCCCGGCCTGCGGGTGGCGGGGGTAGATGTGGGCGGCTTGACGCGCGAGGAGGCATTGGCCGCCGTGAGGGGCCATGTCCCCGCCCCCCGGCAGGTGACGGTCACGGCGGGCGGGCAGGCGTGGACCGCCCCCGCCGACACGCTGGGCTGGCGGGCCGACCCGGAGGCGAGCGTGGACGCCGCCGTGCGGGCCACCGCCGGGCGCACCCTGCTCCAGCGGGCCGAGGGCCTGCTCGGCTGGGCCCAGGAGCAGGACCTCCCCCTGGTCGAGCGGGTGGACGTGGACACGGCGTTGACCGCCCTGAAGACCCTGACCCGGGATGTGCGGGCCGAGCCGCGTGATGCGGCGGTCATCTTCGACAAGACCCTCAAGGCCTACGCCGTGCGGCCCGACTCCCCCGGCCGCCGTCCCAACGCCGCCGCCGCCGCGAATGCGTTCGCCGCGAACCCCGCCCTGACCACCCTCGCCGTGCCCGTGACCGAGTGGCGACCCGCGCGCACGGCCGAGTCGCTGCGGGCCCAGGTCCAGCAGGGCAACCGCCTGATGCGCCCCCTGACGGTGAAGCTGGGGGGCAGTGGGCGCGCCGGGACCCTCACGCCCCTCCAGGTCGCCGACCTGTACTGGGTGCGCCCCGGGGGCATCGTGCCCGACGAGAAGACCCTCCAGACCACCTTCCAGAAGTTGACCGCCGCCGTGGACCAGCCCGCGCGCAATGCCCGCTACGCCCTCCAGGGGGGCAAGTTCGTGCGGGTGAAGGAGCAGACCGGGCGCGTGACCGACCGGGCGGCGGCCTTCGCGGCGTTCAGGAAGGCGGTGTTCGACCCCGCGGCGGACACGGTGGTGTTCCCGGCCAAGGTCAGCCAGCCCACCCTGACGGTCGCGGCGCTTCCCGACCCCAACAAGCTGGAACTCATCGCCACGGGCACGAGCACCTACTACCACAGCAGCCCCGAGCGGCGCACGAACGTGGCGAACGCCGCCGCCAAGATCAGCGGGGTGGTCGTGCCCGCGGGCGGGACCTTCAGTTTCCTTCAGGCGCTGGGCGGCATCAGCGAGGACAACGGCTTCGTCGGCGGGCTCATCATCAGCGGGGGGCGCACGGTGGACGGCCTGGGCGGCGGTGTGTGCCAGGTGTCCACGACCACCTTCCGGGCGCTGTACCAGGCGGGGCTCCCGGTCGTCGAGCGCAACCAGCACTCCTACCGGGTGAGCTACTACGAGCCGCAGGTGGGCTTCGAGGCCGCCGTGTACGACCCCGGCCTCGACCTGCGGATGAAGAACGACACCGGGGCGCCCATCCTCATCAAGACGGTCAACAACGACGCCCGCAGCACCCTGAAGGTCGAGGTCTGGGGCGTGAAGCCGGAGCGCCAGGTCACCGTGAGCCCCGCCGTGATCCTCTCGCGCACGCCGCACCCGCCCGCCGAGTACGTGGTGAACCCGGGCCTCCCCGCCGGGGCCGTGCGGCAGGTGGACTGGGCGCAGGACGGCTACGACCTCTACATCACCCGCACGGTCAGGGACGCGGGCGGCGTCCGCACCGACAAGGTCAGCACGACCTACAAGCCCTGGCGCGCCGTGTACGAGGTCGGCCCGCGCGGCTGAGCCGGGGGTGCGGGCTGGAAGGGGCCCGGTGAGTCGGCGGTCAGCCCCGCTCACCTCCCCGTCAGGCCTGGCCCGTACAACAGAGGCGTATGCGACGCCTTGCCCCCCTGGCCGTGCTGACCGCCCTCGCCCTCGCCGGGGGGGCAGGTGCCCAAGCCACCCTCACCGGCACGACCTGGACCCTGACCGGGCTCACGGAGGCGGGAAAATCGGTCTCGCCCGGTTCAGCGGCCCCGCGCCCCACCCTGCTGCTGGACGGCAAGGCGGCCTCGGGGAGTACAGGCTGCAACACGTACCGGGCGAGCTACGTGGCGCGCGGCGAGGTCCTGCGCTTCGGGCCGCTCGCCACCACCCGCCGCGCCTGCCCCGACCGGGTAGACGGGCTGGAGGCGCGCTTTCTCAACCTGATGGGCCGGGTCACCCGTTTCCAGCTCGGCGGGAACACCCTCACCCTCTTCGCGGGGAGCCGTGACCGGCTGGTGTTCACGGCGGGGAATGCGGCGACCTCCAACCGCCCGGAGGTGGGCATGAATCTGGACGGCACCTGGACCCTAATCGGCGGCACGGCCCTGCGGGTGGTTCCGGGCGGGGTGCCCAGCCTCACCTTCGCGGACGGCCGGGTGAGCGGCACGGGCGGCTGTAACCGGCTGACCGGCCCCTTCCGGCTGGAGGGGGAGACCCTGACCCTGGGGCCGCTCGCCTCCACCTGGATGGCCTGCGCGCCGGAGGTGAATGCCCGGGAGGCCGCGTTCCTCGCCTTCCTGGGGACGCCGCTCACCGCCTCCGTCCAGGCCGTGACCCTCACCCTGACGAACGGTGAGGGGCGGACCCTGGTGTTCCGGCGCGGCGGGGTGACGGGCGGCGCGGGGCTGAGGGAAGGCGGGGTCGGGGCGGCGCAGGCCCAGCCCTCCGTCGCCGACGGCAGCTACACGCTCGCCGCCGTGGACGGTCAGGCTGCGCCGCGTACCTTCCGGCCCATCACGCTGACGTTGGAGGGCGGGCGGATCGGCGGGAGCGACGGGTGCAACAGCTTCGGGGGGGCATACCGGTTGGAGGGTGGGCGCGTGGTTCTGACCGGTCCACTCGTTGGCACGCGGATGGCCTGCCCCGATTCGGCGGGCGAGGTGGACGTTCTGGCGGTGCTTAGGGCGCGGCCTGCCCTGACCGTCACGCCTGCGGGCCTGACCCTCACGGCGGGGGGGACGACGCTGGTGTTTAGCCGGGGCGTTGCTACAGGTAGGCCGTAAGTCGGGCGGTGGTGGGGAAGTGCGGGTGGGGTGAGGACGGGGGCTGGGCGCTTTGCTGGAGGAGGTTGGAGGGGCAGGGCATCCTGCTGCGGTTTGCCCCCACCCCCCAGCCCCCTACCCCCAGAGGGGGCAGGGGGAGTTTTCCGCTGCGCTCGGCAAAGGGCCCGCCCATTGCGCCCGTGGCCGACCTCTTCTCCCCGGAAGGTCTGATCTTGCTGCATCCTGATCCGCGTGCCCACCGTCTCGCTGCGCGAGCCGACGTGGTGAAGGCGGTGCGAGCGCGAGCCGAGGGGTGGGGATGGGCCGTCCACCGTAGACGGTTTTACCGAGCTGAAGCTATGGCGTTGGTACTCCTCTCCACTTGCGGGGGAGGCTGGGTGGGGGGTGGCGAGCGTAGCTCGCCCTCATGGCTGACCGCGAAACTGTCATCACCCCACTGCTCACCTCGCAACAAACATTGGCTGGGGAGGCTGGGACTCGTGGCGTTGCGTGCAGAGCGGGATGGCAAGCGCGCGCCTGCCCTCATCACGCGCCGTACCCCTCGCGGCGGTCCACTGTTCCGGCCGTTCCCAGAAGACGGCCTCCGCAGTTGGGCTCCGCAGCCTGTGACGAATGCAGTGAAGCAGGATGTGCAGAGGGCCCTTGCGGCGGCTCAGGACTCGCGCCCCTTCGTCAACCAGTCGGCCTCCAACTCAGCTATCTCGCGCGGAGCATGGGACCGCGCCCACGTGGCGGCGGCCTCCACGTCATACGCGGTGCGGCGGAACTCGGCGGCCCAGTTCCCGTTGCGGCGGGTCAGGAGCACTCAGCGGGCGAGGGGCAGGCCGTCCTTCTGGCGGCTGACCGGCCCGGCGTTCACGACCGTCACGCCGTCCACCACGGCCAGCATCTCGTGGTGGGTGTGCCCGACGATGCAGACGCGGCCCCCTGAATCGAAGGTGAAGTTCCCCAGCCTCTCCCGCAGCTCCTTGAAGTGCGCGGGGCGGGTGTGTTCCCCCTCCTCGGTCAGGAGCAGGTCCTCCCAGGGGCTGCGGGGGCTGCCGTGGGCGGCGCGCACCTCCCCGTCCGCCGTGTCCACGAAGGTGGGGAGCACGGCCAGTGTTCCGGGCACGCTCGCCGGAAGCTGGGCCAGCAGCCAGGAACGCATCCTCTCCTTGCCCGGCCGCATCCCCGCCACCCGCTCGTCGGTGTTGCCGCGCACGGTGACGGGGGCGTGTTCAGCCTGGAGCGCCCACGCCCCCGCTGGGTCGGCGGCCCCCCACACGCTGTCCCCCAGGTTGAGCACCGCGTCGGGCGCAGACTGGCGGATGTCCTCCAGTACAGCCTCCAGCGCGAAACGGTTACCGTGAACGTCCCCGAAAACGGCGAGTCTCATCCTTTCTCCTTACTGCGGGCGGCGCAGGGCGGCGAAGATCAGGCCGAAGAGCAGGCAGGTGACCACCACCGCGAGGAGGGAGGCGTTCGCGTTGAAGTCGGGCCGCAGCGCGTCGCCGGTGAACTTGTAGACGGCGTAGGGGGCCAGCCAGCCCAGCGCGTACAGCCCGGCGCGGCGGGGGTAGGCGCGGGTGGCGGCGGCCTCGGGGAACATGCGGGCGGGCACCAGCATGGCGGGGATCAGGAGGAGCTGCGTCAGCCAGAACCACAGGGGCAGACGCCCAAAGCCGTACTCCACCCCGGCGAAGACCACGTTCAGGGCGGCGATCAGGAGACCGGTGACGACGAGCGAGCGCAGGAGGAGCGGGTTCACGCCCGGCATGTTCGCACAGGTGTGGATGGGCGCACCGTCAGATCGGCGCGGCGGGAATGCGGCATCATGGCCGGGTGCCTGACCCCGCCTCCCGACATCCCGATCCCCTGCACGGCGTCACCCTGGAACAGATCGTGGTGCGGCTGGCGGACCGCTACGGCTGGGAGGGGCTGGCGCGCCGCGTGCCCGTCCGCTGCTTCCAGCATGAGCCCAGCGTGCCATCCAGCCTCAAGTTTCTGCGCAAGACACCCTGGGCGCGGGCGAAGGTGGAGGCGCTGTACGTGACCCTCGTGCGGGACGAGCGGGAGACCTGAGGGCCGTCAGGGCCGGGGAAGGTGCGTCAGGACGTTGACCAGCGTGCCGTCCGGGTCGCGCACGAAGAAGCGCCGAACGTCCCAGGCCTCGTCCCGGGGGGATAGACCACCTCGAAGTTCTGCCGCCGCATCTCGGCGTGGGCGGCGTCCACGTCGTCCACCTCTATGCTGACGTTCGGGTGGAGGCCGGAGGGGTCGCGGGAGATGATCTGGGTGGCCGGGTCGGTGGGCGAGGCGAAGGTCAAGGTCCAGCCGAGGTCCATCACCCCGCGGTAGCCGAGCGTGCCCCCGCAGAAGCGGCGGCTCCGGGAAAGGTCCTTGCTCGGGACGTTGGGCACGGCGCGGAGGACGCGCATGGATCACTGTACCGGGGCCATCACCCCAGCACGAGCCACAGGGCCAGCAGGCCCGCGAGCAGCACGGGCGGTGTGAGGATCAGCCCGGCGCGCAGGTACTCGCCCCAGGTCACGTGCAGGCCGCGCCCCCGCAGCACATGCAGCCACAGCAGCGTGGCGAGGCTGCCGATGGGCGTGAGCTTCGGCCCGATGTCCGCCCCCACGACCGCGCCGTACAGCAGGGCGTCCCGCGCGGCCCCCGTCACGCCGCTCTCCCGCAGGCCCAGGAGGGCGGTCAGCAGGGCGGGGAGGTTGTTCAGCCCCGCGCTGAGGCCCGCCACGCTCAGCCCCGAGGCCAGCACGCCGGGGAGCGGTCCCCCCTCCGCCCTCGCCGCCATCCAGGCCCCGTAGGCCCCTGTAATCCCCGCATCCCGCAGACCGGAGACGACCGTGTACATGGCGAGACTGAACAGCACTACGTTCCACGGAGCCGAGCGCAGCACCTCGCGGCTGCGGACGTTCCCGCTGCGCGCCGCGACGAGCCACACCGCCCCCGCCGCCACGCCGACCACCGCCGACAGCGGTACATGCAGCCGCTCGGCAAAAAAGGCCCCCGCCAGCAGCAGCGGTGTCACGGCCCACCCCGCCCGGAACACGCCCCGGGAGCGCACGGCACTCCCCGGGTCCGGCAGGGCCGCCGGGTCGTACCGCCGGGGCAGCGTGCGCCCGTAGACGGCGAGGAGCACGGCCAGGCACGCGAGCACCACCGCCAGGTTCACCGGCACCATCACCCGCGCGTACTCGCCGAAGCCCAGCCGGAAGGCGTCCGCCGCGATGATGTTGGTGAGGTTGCTGATCGTGAGTGGCAGGCTGGCCGCGTCCACGACGAAGCCCACGGCGAGCGCGAAGGCGAGCGTCGCCGCCCGCGGGAGCGAGAGCAGTCCCGCGAGTTCCAGCACGATGGGCGTGAGGATGAGCACGCCGCCATCGTTGGCGAAGACGGCAGCCACCCCGGCGCTGAAGACCACCAGCAGGACCAGGAGCCGCCGCCCGCTCCCGCCCCCCCAGCGGGCGACGTGGAGCGCTGCCCAGCGGAAAAAGCCCGCCGCGTCGAGCAGCAGGCTCAGGGTGATCAGGCCCACGAGCGTCAGCGTCGCGTTCCAGGTCGCCCCCCACAGGGCGGGCAGCTCGGAGGGGTGGACCACGCCCGTGAGCAGCGCGAGGACCGCCCCGAGAGTTGCCGCCCGCGCCGGACCCAGCCCCAGGGGCCGCCAGATCACCAGCGCCACGGTGAGCAGGACGATGAGGACGGCGAACACGCGCTCCTACCGCTTGCCCAGCAGGTACGCCTTGGGATGGTGCCCCCCGCTGTACACCTGGAAGAGTTCGCGGGCGTTCCAGCGGTCCTGCTCGCGCAGAATGCGCTCGAACAGCTTGATCTCGTGCGTGAGGACGACGAGGCGGCCCTGGCGGCTGCACAGGCGGTGCATCTCGGCCAGGAAGGCGGGGTAGAGGACGGCGTTGCCGCCGTGCGTGCCCACCGCGTCCCCCCACGGCAGGTCGGAGACGATCAGGTCGAAGGAGCGGGGGGGCAGGCCGGTCTGAAGCGCGTCCACCTGGGCAACTTCCACCTCGCGCCCCGCCGCCCGCAGGTTGGAACGGGCGCACTCGACGGCCTCCGCGTTCGTGTCCACCCCCACCATCGCGTCGTAGGGGCCGAGCAGCGCCCGCTCGACGAGCAGGGTGCCGCTGCCGCTCATGGGGTTGAAGATGCGGTCCTCGTCGCGCTGACCGGCGAGCTTGTGCAGGGCGTAGGCGACCGTGGCGTTCAGGCCGCCGCCCATGTTGCACACCCGCCACGGGCGCGCCGAGAGGGGCCGGGGCGTGAGGCGCGCGAGGACCTCCCAGCCGGGGCCGTCCTCCTGCGGGCGCAGCCGGATGAGGAGTTCGCCCTCCTCGGGGTCGTGGGGCAGGTTCAGCGCGGTCTGGAGTTCCTCGGCAATCCGCGTCATCACGCTCGACTCGCGGCCCGCCGCCGCCAGCCGGAAGGAGCGGTGACCCCCGAAGCGCCCCACCTCTTCCAGAAACGCCGTGAGTTCTCCCAGTTGCTGGTGGCCCAGCAGGCCGCGCGGGCGGGGCACGTCCCAGGCGCGCACCCGGTAGGCGGCGACCGCCCCCCGCAGCCGGGTCAGGCGCTCGGGCTCGCCGGGATACCAGAAGCGCAGGCCCCGGATGTCGCGCGCCAGCGGCACCGTCCGCAGTTCCCCCTCGGCGACCGCCTCCAGGCCGGGCAGCGCCTCCAGCACGTACTCGTGGGCGGGCTGGCGGGCGCGGTGGTCGCCCTGGGGCTTTCTGGGGCGGGTGGAGGGCGCGGTTCTGGGGCGGGGCATAGCAGGGCAGTATAGCGGCGGGTCGCCGGGTGGGGGGCGGTGGTAGAATCGCGCGTTTCCTATGACCCGTCCCCCCCTTCCCCCGGTGTCCGGCCCGCGCCCGCTCGGCTCCGAAGCCCCGCGCGCGCGTAAACCCCTGCTGTCGCGGGTCAGCCCGCCGCAACTCATCGCCCTGACGTTCGCCCTGGGCATCCTGCTGGGCGCGGGACTGCTGTGGCTGCCCGTCACCCACGGCGAGGGCCGCTCCGTGAACTTCCTGCAGGCCCTCTTCACGGCCACGAGCGCCCTGTGCGTGACCGGATTGAACGTGATCGACCCCAGCCGCGACTTCAACCGGCTGGGGCAGGTCATCATCATGCTGCTCATCCAGGTGGGGGGGCTGGGCATCATCACCTTCGGCACGGTCTTCGCGCTCGTCACCCGGCGGCGGGTGAACTACAGCGAGCGCATCCGGCTGGCGCAGCAGGTGAGCGCCTTCAGCGCGGGCGACGTGGTGCCGCTGATCCGCAACATCTTCCTGTACACCTTCGTGATCGAGGCCGTGGGTGCGGCGCTCCTCGCCTTCCGCTTCGTGCCGCTGGAAGGGTGGGGCAGGGGGCTCTTCTACGCGGTCTTCCACTCGGTCAGCGCCTTCAACAACGCGGGCTTCGCCCTGTACAGCGACAACCTCGTGCGGTTCGTGGGTGATCCCCTGGTCAGCCTGGTGATCGCGTTCCTGATCATCCTGGGCGGCATGGGCTTTCTGGTGCAGCTCAACGTGGTCGCGCACCTGCTGCACCCCCGGCGCAGCCGACTCCTCGTCCACTCCAAACTGGTGCTCACCATGATGGTGGCGCTGCTGATCATCGGGACGCTCATGTACCTCGCGTTGGAGTGGAGCAACCCGAGGACGCTGGCCCCCCTTCCCTTCGGGGACAAGTTGCTCGCCAGCTTCTTTCAGGGAGTCGTGCCGCGCACGGCGGGCTTCAACACCCAGGATTACGGCGCGATGCGTCTGGGGACGATCTTCATCACCATCATCCTGATGTTCATCGGGGCGAACCCCGGCTCGACGGGCGGCGGGATCAAGACGAGCACCTTCTACGTGATGATGGCCTCGGCCTGGAGCATGGTGCGCGGCCAAGCGGACACCACGCTGTTCTCCCGGCGCATCGACCGCGAGACGATCCTGCGCGCGATGACAGTCGGCCTGCTGAGCATCGGCCTGGTGAACACCATGTTCATCCTGCTGCTGGTGACGAACAGCCGCGTGAACATCACCTTCGAGCAGCTCTTTTTCGAGGCGGTGAGCGCCTTCGGGACGGTGGGGCTGAGCATGAACGCCACGCCCCTGCTGAACCCGGAGCAGCACCTCGTCCTGATCCTGCTGATGTACCTGGGGCGCATCGGGCCGCTGACCTTTGCCGTGGCCTTTAATTCGCGCACCCAGGGCGACCCGGTGCGCTACCCCGCCGAAAAGGACATCCTGATCGGCTGAGCGCCGGGCCTCCCCGCGCTACCCTGCCTGTCAGGATGAAGACCAAGCAATGTCTGGTGATCGGCCTGGGCCGTTTCGGCACCGCCGTCGCCACCACCCTGTACGAGATGGGCCACGAGGTCGTCGCCATCGACCAGAACGAGGAGAATGTCGAGCGGGTGATGAACCTCGTCACCCACGCCGCCGTGGCCGACGCCAGCGACGAGCGGGCGCTGAGGAGCATCGGGGCCGCCGACTTCGACGTGGTGGTGGTCGCCATCGGCACCGACGTGCAGGCGAACATCCTCGCCACCATGAATGCCAAGAGTCTGGGCGCGCCCTATGTGGTCACCAAGGCCATCGACGAGATGGCGCGGCGGGTGCTGGAGCGCATCGGCGCGGACCTCGTGATCCGGCCCGAGCACGACATGGGCGTGCGGCTCGCGCGGCAGATCGCCACGCCGAACATCGTGGACACGCTGGACCTGGGGGGCGACTACGCCATCGTCGAGATCGAGGCGAATGAGCGTTTGCGGGGCACGTTGCGCGACCTGAACCTGACGGGTCGCTTCGGCGTGCAGGTGATCGCCGTCAGCCGGGCGGGGAAGGTGGAGGTCACCCCCCGCGCCGAGGATGACGTGCGCCCACACGACAAGCTGGTGGTGATCGGGACGGGGCACAGCCTGGACGAGCTTCGGCGGTATCTGGGGGAGTGAGGGGGAACAGGGCACGCCCCAGATGGCGGCACTTGTTGCCCCCCAGGTGTTCAAAGGCGAGGAGCACAGAACCCGGCTCCAAGGCCTCCCGGACTTCTGGGACGGTGGGGCCGCTCTCCAGGTGGGTGAGGTTCAGCGCACCCCGTTCCAGATGACCCTCAAAACGAGCCCCGGGAAGGCTGGGGGCCGACACTCCATCGGCGCTTCTCGCCGAAGAAACGACCCTCTTTGCCCCCTCGCTCGCCCGGCCCTCACGTCCCCCCTCTACCCTGCCGGGATGATGCGCCGCGCCGCCCTCCTCTCCGCCCTGCTGCTCGCCGCCTGCGCGGGCGCGCAGACCCTCGTGCCCCTAGACTCGCGCCCGGCGACCCGGGTGCTGCCCGCCCTGATCGCGGGCGTCGGCGGGAAGGCGGTGCGGGTGCCCGGCGCCGACCTGCTGGGGAATGCCCAGCGCGGGGCAGACCCGGCGGCGCTGGCGGCCTGGCTGAACGCCCAGCCGACTGGCGGACCCCTCGTCGTGGCGCTCGACGCCCTCGCCTACGGCGGGCTGGTGCAGTCGCGGACGAGCCCTCTGACCGCTGAGGAGGCCCTGGCCCGCCTCCAGCCCGTGCGCGACTGGCAGGCGCGGACGGGGCAGCCCGTCTATGCCTTCATCACCCTGCCGCGCGAGCCGGACGCCACGAACCGGGAGCGGAACCTGGCGGTCGTGCGCGGGATGATCGGGTGGGCGCGGGAGGGCGTGTTCAGGGAGTTGCACGTGACCTGGGACGACGCCCTGCCCGGCAGCCCCGCCCCGGCCGAGGGGGCCGAGTTGGCGCAAGCGGCCCCCGCCAACGTGCGCGTCTACCCCGGCGCCGACGAGGTGCTGGCGATGCTCGCCGCCCGGGCCCTCGCGCCCACCGAGAAGACGGTGCGCGTGGAGTACAGCGACCCGGTGAAGGCGCGGGGAGTCATCCGGTACGAGGGCATTCCCCTCACCGAGAGCGCCGTGAACCACGCGCGGGCCAGCGGCTTCCGGGTGGTGGACTCAGGGCCCGCCGACCTGACGCTGTTCGTGTACAACGGCGGGGACGCCCGGCAGGCGGCGGTGCGGATCAGCGGGCTGCTGCGGCGCGGCGCGGTCGCGGTCGCCGATGTCGCGCAGGTCAACCTGGGGAACTCGCGGCTGTGGACCGACCTCGCCACCCTGCGCCAGCACGCCAACCTCCGCGCGCTGGCCGCCTGGGGCACGCCGGGCAACAACCTGGGCACCGCGCTCGCCCACGCCCGGATGGCGCTGGAGGGGGCCGACCCGATCCGTCAGGACGCCCTGCTGGCCCGCGAGTACGCCAACGACGTGATCTACAGCGGCGAGGTGCGCGCGGCGCTGCGAAAGGCCATCCCCGAGGCGGAGCTGAACACGCCCGCCGGGCAGGCGAAACTGCTCGAACTCGCCCGCGATTACTTCCCCCTGCGGGTCGGCCTGACGTACAGCCTTGACGACGCCACGCTGCCCTGGGGCCGCTCCTTCGAGTGGGACTTCGACCTGAAGGGGAAGTGAGACGGGTTCGGGCCGCACCACCAAGCTAGCTACTGGAGCACTGGACAAAAGAAGATGTGCCCCCTGGGCGCGGCGAAGGGTTTCTACCCGAGCCCGGGAGTGCTTCGCGTCGCTCAACGGGCAAGATTTTTGCGCCCAGTGCTGTGGACCTCCCGGCAGGCGACGGGAGACGCTGAAGTATGGCCGAGCTTGCCCTGTTCTTCGCCCTGTCTCCAGAGGGCTGGACAGTCCTCGCCCTGCTTGTCGGCGGTTTGCTGTTCTTGGGCCTGACCTACCTGGTGCCGCGCCGCTTCTGGGGCTGGCTGCTCCTGATCGGCTGCCCGCTCCTCGCCTTCGGTCCTGTCGCCGCCGCCCTACTCCTGGACCGGATGTGAGATGGGTGTCCCCGGGCGTTTCTCCACACTCAGCAGCAGCGCCGCCCCAATCACCAGCCCCGCCCCAAGCAGCGCGGTGGGGGAGAGGCGCTCGCCGAACAGCAGGGCGGCCAGCCCCGCAGCGACGACCGGCTCCAGGCTGGCGATCACGCTCGCGCGGGTGGCGGGCAGGTGCCGCAGGCCCGCGCTGTAGGCGAGGTAGGCGAGGTACGTGCTGAAGACGGCGATGGCGGAGAGAGAGCCCCACGCGCCGGGCGTCTTGGCGCTGAAGCTCACGAAGGGGAGCAGGCAGAGGGCGCCGACCGGCAGGGCGACCGCCAGCAGCGCCGTGGGCGAGTAACGGGTGAAGAATGCCTTTCCATACAGGTAGTACAGGCTGTACGTGAACCCGGCGGTCAGGCCCCACCCGAGCGCCGCGCCCGTCACGTTCACGCCCTGCCCCCCGCCCAGGCTGATCAGGCCGATGCCCACCAGCGTTCCGGCGACGGCGGCAAGTTCCCGCGCGCCCAGCCGCTCGCGCAGCACGGCCCAGCCGAACAGCGCCACGAAGGCCGGGGCGGTGTACAGCAGCACGCTGGCGAGGCTGGCGCCGCCCGCCCGAACGGCGAGCTGGTACGAGCCGTAGAACACGCTCACGCCCAGGACGCCGAAGCCCGCCGTCACCAGCAGGTTGCGCCCCCGGGGAAAGGCCGCGCGGGTGACGAGGGCGTGCGCCGCGTACAGCCCGCCCGCCAGCACCGCCCGCCAGAAGGCGACCTCCAGCGGCGAGACGCCCGCCGACTGGGCGTTCTTGCCCAGAATGCCCAGCAGGCCCCACAGCACGGCGGCGGTCAGGATCAGCCCCGGCGCGGGCACCCTCATGACCGCCGCCACAGCCGCAGGGTCGCCAGGCTCACCAGCAGCAGCCCCACGCCGCCGACCGCCGCGAGGATGAGGGGGCGGGTGTCGCGCGTCTCCCCCACGGCGGGAAGCGTGCCCCCCGTGAAGGGCGCCGTGTCCCCCGAGGGCAGCAGCACGTCCACCGGCACGGGGGCGTCCGCCCGGCCCGCCTGGAGAACCGTGGGGCCGGGCGTGGTGCCCGGGCGCAGCACCCCGTCGGGCGTCAGGGGCGAGTACACGCTGCTCGTCACCCAGTAGGCGTACTCACCCGGTGGAACGGCGGCGTCGATCACGAGGTCCGTGCCCTCCACCCGCACGGTCGGCGTGGGGAGGGCGGTCAGGGAGGTGGGGCCTTCCCCGTTCGCGGCCACGCGCTCCAGCGTGCTGCCGAAGCCCGTCACGCGCAGGTGGTAGGTCCACCCGCCGCCCGCCGCGTTCAGCCGCAGGTGATCCAGCCTGCGCTGCCCGCCCTGGGCGCTCCCCACGAAGATGTCGGTCACGTTCGCCGAGAAGCCCGAGGAGGCGTTCCAGGGGTTCTCGATCCGGCCCAGCCCCACCCGGAAGCGCATGCCTGACCCCTGCGGCCCCGCCTCGAAGCGGCGCAGGTCCAGGGCGTCCGCGCTCACGGCGGGCCGGGTGGGCAATACGTACCCGCCGTCCCCCCGCGCGTCCCCGGCAGGATCGGACAGCGTCAGGAGCGCGGCGGTGAGGAGCGTCAGCACGCGCGCCAGCATAGAGCAACGGCCCGAGGGGTGAAGTTCTCCTGGCCGAAAGGGGGGTGAGTTTTCGGAACGTTCGGGGGAATGAAGGCGAGTGGCCCGGCGTTCAGGCCGCGCTCCGCATCCAGGCGATCATCGCCAGCAGGGCCTGTGCCAGCGCGGCCGGGTCGTGGCGGGCGGTCTGTCCCGCTTGCAGCAGGGGAGCGGTCCGCACCCGGTCCCGCAGGTCGGGGCTCGCCCCCCTCAGGTCGAGGACCTGTGCCCCCTCGGCGGCGTAGCGGGCCTGCACGTCGGGGGGGATGGGCGTGCTGTTGGTGAGCACCCAGTTCGGCGCGCGGCCCAGATGCTCGGTGATCGCGTTCACATGATCCTCCAGGCTCAGGCCGGTGGTCTCGCCGGGCTCGGTCATCAGGCTGGCCACGTACACGACGGGCGTGCCCGACTCGCGCACCGCCCGGGCGATGTCGGGGACCAGCAGCGCCGGGAGGATGGAGGTGAAGAGGCTCCCCGGCCCCAGCACGATGAGTTCCGCCTCCCGGATCGCCTCCAGCACGGCGGGCAGGGCGGGGAGGTCGGGGGGATCGAGCCGCACGTCTATCACCCGGGCCTGACCCACCTGCCGGGACAGCTCGCTCTCGCCGCGCACCTCGCGCCCGTCGGACAGCCGGGTGATGATCGTGGCGGGGCGGGTGGTCGCCGGAAACACCTGACCGCGCACCCGCAGCACCTCGTGAATGTCGCGCATCGCCCCCTGAAGGCCGCCCTGTTCCTCGCTGAGGGTGGCGAGGAGCAGGTTGCCGAAGGTGTGCCCCTCCAGCCCCTCCCCGCGCCCGAAGCGGTGCAGCAGCAGCCGCGCGAGGACCGGGCTGTCGGAAAGCGCCGCGTAGCAGTCCGTGAGGTCGCCCGGCGCGATCATGTCGAGCGACTCGCGCAGCCGCCCGCTGGAGCCGCCGTCGTCCGCGACGGTCACGACGGCCGTGATGTTGGCCGTATGGACCTTGAGCCCGCTCAGCAGGTTCGAGAGTCCGGTGCCGCCCCCCACCGCCACGATGCGCGGCCCCCGCGAGAGCGTGCGGTTGGAGTAGATCACGTCGAGCGCATTCTCCGGCGCGGTGCCCGTCGAGCGCAGCATGGAGCGGTTGAGCATCACGATGGAGAGAAAGGCCCCGCCCAGCGCGAGGGCCATCACGGCCATGCCGACCCCGTACAGCGGCATGATGTTGGGCTCGGTCAGCGCGTTGAGCCACAGGATCCAGCGGGTGGCGACGAAGTGCAGCGGCCCCGTCCAGGTGAAATGCAGGAAGCCGACGGCGCCGATCAGCGTGCAGAGGACGAACAGCACCAGCCAGCGCTTGACCCCCATGCCCGGTGTGAGCCACATCCGCGCCCGGCGGCCCCCCGCCCGCATGGCCGCCGTCCGGCCCCGCCGCGCGCCGCTCATCCGTGTTCCCCCAGGCCCATGTCGCGGTGTTCGGGGGAATGCGCCCCCAGGTCCGCCAGGTCCCGGGCGAGCCGCTCGGCCACCGCGACCGAGCGGTGCCGCCCCCCCGTGCAGCCCACCGCCACCGTGTACCCGCGCCGCCCGGACTGCCGTGCCCGCTGGGCCGCCAACCGCACGAAGTCGCGCAGCTCCCCGTAGAACCCTTCGGAGGCCTCGTCCTGAAAGACGTACTCCGCCACGTCCGCCTCCAGCCCCGTGTGGGCGCGCAGCTCGGGCACCCAGTGGGGATTGGGGAGCGAGCGCACGTCGAGCGTCAGGTCCGCGTCGCGCGGCGGCGTGTGCTTGAAGCCGAAGCTCAGCAGCCGCAGGGCGAAGTCCTGTTCCAGCCGGAAGAGCCGCAGCACCCGCTCCGAGAGTTCGGCGGCCGTCAGGCGGGTCGTGTCGATCACCGTGTCCGCGATCGCGCGCAGCGGGGCCAGTAGTTCCCGCTCACGCGCGAAGTCCACCATCAGCGCCTCGCCCAGGGGGTGCACCCGCCGGGTCAGGTTGTACCGCTGGAGCAGCACCTCCGAGTGCGCCTCCAGGAACAGCACCCGCAGGTCCTCGCGGCGCCGGGAGAGCCGCGTGTAGGAGTCCTCCAGCGCCCCCAGGAAGTCCCGCGTGCGCGCGTCGGTGCTGACCGCCACCCGCGTCAGGCCCCGCGCCGTCGCCAGGTCGTGCATCGCCCCCCACAGCTCGGGCGGCAGGTTGTCGGTGATGAAAAAGCCCGCGTCCTCCAGGGTGCGCAGCGCGGTGCTCTTGCCACTGCCCGACAGGCCCGAGACGATCACGAACGGCATGGGGGCAGTGTAGCGAAGGGCGAGGCGGGGGGAGAAAGTGGGGCTGCCTCCCGGTGGGGGCAACGTGAGGGGACAAAGCCGGGGAACGGTGCCAAAGACACGCTCCCCACCCGATCCCCTCGCAGGTCAAACTAGAGCATCTGACATAAGAATTGTCATGCTGAGCGCCAGCGAAGCATCCAAAAACGCCATCTATCAGGCCCTTCGCTGCGCTCAGGGTGACAAGCTTTCTTGTGTCAAATGCTCTAGGAACAAGAGAGACAAAAACCACGCCTGGAACAGCAGAAAAAGCTCCTCCCCCTTGAGGGGGGAGGCTGGGAGGGGGTGAACGGGCTCGCCCTGCGGCGCGGCGTGAATGGGCGACAGGGCATCTTGCCCACGTCTGCGCCTGCTCCGTCGCCCCCTCACCCCGGCCCTCTCCCACGAGGGGAGAGGGAGAAAAGCTGTGCTTTCATCGCATTTTCTGTCATCAGGGGGCGGCGTGCATCACCCACACGGCGCAAGTTCTTCCTGGCAGAGATGCCCTTGCCCGCCTACCGCACCTTCGTCCCGCTCGGCAGGTCCAGCCCCGTCCCCACCAGGTCGAGGTTGCCGTGCTCGTCCTCGGCGGCGAGGATCATGCCCTGCGACTCGATGCCGCGCAGCTTGGCGGGCTTGAGGTTGGCGACCAGGATGACCTTGCGGCCCACGAGGTCCTCCGGCGCGAACCACTTGCGGATGCCGCTGACGACCGTGCGCGTCTCGTCGCCCAGTTTCACCGTCAGTTTGAGGAGCTTGTCGGCCTTCTCGACGGCCTCGGCGGCCACGACCTCCGCAATTCGCAGGTCCACCCGGGCGAAGTCGTCGATGGAGATCACGGGCTGGGTGTCGGCGGGGGTGTCGGTGGGCTGGGGAGCAGGTTGCTGGGTTTGCGTCATGGTCTTCTTCTCTTTCTTGAGGGCGGGGGTGTGGCGGGCGCTGCTCTCGGCCCCGTTCGTCGCGGGCTGGGGCGCCTCGGCTTTCGGCAGTTCCGGTTTGGGAAACAGGATCGGACCGCCCACCACCCGCGTTCCGGCAGGGGTCAGGCCCCAGTTCCCGGTCAGGGCGTACGACTGCCCGCCCAGGCCAAGCTGCTCGCGCAGTTCGCGCGCCTTGCCGGGAATGACCGCCTCCAGCGCCACGCTCGCCACCCGCAGCCCCTCGGCGGCGGTGTAGAGCACCGTGTCCAGGCGCCGCGCCGTATCCGGCGACTTGGCGAGGTTCCATGGGGCGCTTTCGGCAATGTAGCGGTTGAGGTCGCGCACGAAGTTCATCGCCGTCTCGACCGCCATGTTCACCTTCAGGTCGCGCGCCAGGCCCAGCACCTCGCCGGGGAGGGCCAGCGCCGCCGCCTCGATCTCGTGCTCGCGCTCGGTGAGTTCGAGGGCCTGCGGGATGATCCCGTCCCGGTACTTCTGAATCATGCTGACCGTGCGCGAGAGGAGGTTCCCGAGGTCGTTGGCGAGGTCTGAATTCAGGCGCGAAACCAGGATGCCCTCGCCATAGGGGCTGTCCGCGCTCAGTGTGGCTTCCCTCAGCAGCGTGTAGCGAATCGCGTCCACCGGGTACTCGGCGACCAGCTTTTCGGGGTCGATGGCGTTGCCGAGCGACTTGCCCATCTTGCGCCCGTCCTCGGCGAGGATGTGGCTGTGAACCACCAGCTTGCGGTAGAGCGGCAGCCCCGCCGCCCGCAGCATGGTGGGCCAGAAGACCGCGTGCGGCTTGAGGATGTCCTTGCCGATCACGTGCCACGCCTTGCCGATGGTTTCTTCCCCCATGCCCAGGCTGACGGGCGCGGAGACGTAGTTCAGCAGCGCGTCGAACCACACGTAGGTGACGTGGTCGGGGTCCCAGGGGAGTTCGATGCCCCAGGGCACGCGGCTTTTCGGGCGGCTGATGGAGAGGTCGCCGATAGGCTCGCGCAGCATCTCCAGCACCTCGTTGCGGTAACCCGCGGGCTGGATGAAGTCGGGGTTACGCTCGATGTGTTCCAGCAGCCACGCCTGATACTTCTCCATGCGGAAGAAGTAGTTCGCCTCGCGCCGGGGCTCGGGCGGGTCCTTGTCGCCGGGGTAGCGCCGCACGCCGTCGGGCCCCGCCACGAGTTCCTTTTCGGTCACGTAGCGCTCGGCGCCGACCGAGTACAGGCCCTCGTACTCGGCGAAGTAGATGTCGCCCGCGTCGTACACGCGCTGGAGGATGTCCTGCACGTAGCGCTTGTGGCGGCCCTCCGTCGTGCGGATGAAGTCGTCGTAGCTGATCTCCAGCCGGTCCCACAGGCCCTTGAAGGCGCGGCGCGAGAGGTCGTCCACGAAGGTCTGGGGCGTCTGCCCGGCTTTCGCGGCGGCCTTGGCGATCTTCTCGCCGTGTTCGTCGGTGCCGGTCACGAAGGTCACGTCGTACCCGGCCAGGCGGTGGTAGCGGGCCAGGGCGTCGGTCAGGATCTTCTCGTAGACGTGCCCGATATGCGGCGCGCCGTTGGCGTAGTCAATCGCGGTCGTGATGAAAAAGGTTCTGTCCCCGGTTTCCGGCTGTCTCGTCATGCTCGGCCCCCCGCCCGGCCCGTCCCTCCGAGGAGAAACGCCGGGCAACCGCTCAAAGATACGGAAAAAGAGAAACGAAAACGCGGGGCGTCCTCTCCAGGCACCGCCCCGCGAACCCCGATCACGTCAGGAGCGCGGGGGCATTCGCATCATCACGGTGAAAGTGATGGTCATGGCCCCAGTGTAACGGTTGGCAAAGCCCGCTGCATCTGGAACCTGGCGTAGGGCGGGAGTACGGTGAGAGGGTACGGACAGGCAAGGAGACGGAGCCGGCGACAGGGGGCCGTTCGCCGCTGGCCGTCACCTCCGCCGAGAAGGGGGCAATATGACCAGCTCGCCACCCCGGGACCTTTCAGACCACAAGTTGCCTTCCGAGAATCCGCCCGCCGAGGACACGCCGACCCACGGCCTCGCCCCCGGAGCCCCCGGCCTGCCGCCGACCTGGGCGAGCAGCGACAAGGACTTCGTGACGACCGCGCTGGGCGGTGCGTCCCGGCTGTGGGTCACCGGCGGCCACGGCGCGCTGAATGAGGTGTACTGGCCCTCCACCGGGCAGCCGCAGATCCGCGACCTGACCTTCTACCTCATCGGCGAGTCGGGCTGGGTGGACCTGGCGCGGGCGCGGCGGTACGTGTTCTCGATGCCGGGGCCGTACCTGCCGCTGCCGACCATCCTCCACTGGGGCGAGGACTACGAGTTGTCGCTGGAGGTGCTGCCCGACCCCACCCGCGACGTGCTGCTGGTCCGCTACGCCCTGACCGGCCCCTACCGCCTGGCAATGGTGCTGGCCCCCCACCTCACCTCCACCGGGCACGGCAACGCGGCCTGGGTCGAGGGGCAGCGGCTCCTCGCGGTGAGCGGCGACCGCGCCCTCGCATTGCTGGCGGGTGGGCCGATGACGCACCTCAGCGCCGGGTACGTCGGTTTCTCGGACGGCTGGCAGGACCTGCACGCGCACGGGCGCCTGACCTGGGCGTATGAGAGGGCCGAGAACGGCAACGTGGCCCTCTCCGCCGAACTGGTGGAGCCGTCCGGCCTGCTGGCGCTCGGTTTCGCGGAGAGCGTGCAGGGCGCTCAGGGCCTGGCCCGCGCGAGCCTGGCCGAGGGGGACGAGCCCGCCCGCCGCGCCTTTCTCCACGCCTGGGAGGACTGGGGAAGTGCCCTGCGGCTGGGCGGCTCCAGCCCCGAACTGGAGGCGGAGGCGGTGCTGAGCGCGACCGTCCTCAAGATTCACGAGGACCGGACCTACCCGGGGGCCCTCGTCGCCAGCCTCAGCATCCCCTGGGGGAACCACACCGACACGCTGGGGGGCTACCACCTCGTCTGGCCGCGCGACGCCACGCTGGCGGCCTTCGCTTTGATCGCCTGCCACCAGCGGGGGGACGCCCGGCGGGTGCTCGCAGGCTTCATCGCCAACCAGCAGCCCGACGGCCACTGGTTCCAGAACTACTACCCCGACGGCCAGCCCTTCTGGCACGGCATCCAGCTCGACGAGACGGCCTTCCCGGTGCTCCTCGCCGCCAAACTCCGCGAGGAGGGCGAGCCGGAACTGGAGGGCACCCGCGACATGGTGCGCCGCGCCCTCGCCTTCGTGGCCCGCACCGGCCCCACCAGCGACCAGGACCGCTGGGAGGAGAACCCCGGCGTCAACCCCTTCACCCTGGCGGTCGCCATCGCCGCGCTGGTCGCGGGGGCGGGGTGGCTGGAGGAGGACGAGCGCCACTACGCCCTGGGGCTGGCGGACGACTGGAACGAGCGGCTGGAGAGCTGCTGTTACGTGACCGATACGCCGCTGAGCCGCGAGCTGGGGGTGGAGGGCTACTACGTGCGGCTCGCGCCCCCGACCCGGGACGGCGCCCTGACCGGGGAGGTCATGCTGCAAAACCGCGAGGGGAAGACGGTCGAGGCGTCCGCCCTCGTCAGCCTGGACTTCTCGTACCTGCCGCGCCTGGGGCTGCGCTCGGCGCGCGATCCCCGCATCCGGGGCACCGTGCGGGTGGTGGATCACCTGCTCGCCGAGGAGACGCCCACCGGGACCTTCTACCACCGCTACAACGACGACGGGTACGGGGAACACGATGACGGCTCGCCCTACGACGGGCACGGGTGCGGGCGGTTGTGGCCCCTGCTGACGGGCGAGCGCGGCCACCTCGCCCTCCAGGCGGGGGAGGACCCCGCCCCGTACCTGGACGCCCTGCTGCGCTGTTCCAGCCCCGGTGGGCTACTGCCGGAACAGGTCTGGAATGGCCCGCCCCTGCCCGAGTGCGGCCTCTTCCCGGGCCGCCCCAACGGGAGCGCGATGCCCCTGCTGTGGGCGCACGCCGAGTTCCTGAAACTGCTCCGGGCCTCCCAGACCGGCCGCCCCGCCGAACTGCTGCGCGAGGTGGAGGAACGCTACGCCGAGCCGCTTCCCGCCGAGGTCCGGCACTGGCGCCCCGCCGCGCCCGTTCCGCAACTGGAGCCGGGCCTGCTGCTGCTGATCGA
This sequence comes from Deinococcus aerius, assembly GCF_002897375.1. Lineage (NCBI taxonomy): Bacteria > Thermotogati > Deinococcota > Deinococci > Deinococcales > Deinococcaceae > Deinococcus > Deinococcus aerius. The sequence goes on from NZ_BFAG01000001.1 coordinate 433,461, forward strand.
GGACGCGCAGCCCTTCACGCTCCACTCCGGCTTCGACGGCTGGCAGGACGTGCGGGAGCGGGCGGCGCTGCCCCTACCCTTCGGCCTGTGGGGGGTCAGTTTCAGTCCCGCCGACCTGGAGGGCCACCATCGGCTGAACTTCACCCGGCGGAGCGAGGCGGGATGGGAGGGCCAGGACCACGTGATCCGGCTGGGCCAGGACACGCCCCGCACCTCCCTTCCGGCGCGGAGTGGGGGATAGGCGCCCCTCCCCGCCTGTCCTGGCCCCTAGAATTCCCGGTGTGATACGGCTTCCGCTCCGTTCCGTACTTTCCGGGAAAGCGCCGGAAAGTTCTCCACTCCGCAGAACCCGTACTATCTCCTTCTCCCTTCGGTCGGGAAATATCCGTGAACAGCTACGGATATTTCCGGAGTTTTTGTGATTGCCTACCTGAGTGGCGTGGTGCGCGAGGTACGCGACGCCAGCGCCGTGATCGTCGCCGGGGGCGTGGGCTACGAGGTCTTCTGCCCCGCCTCCACCCTAGGGAAACTGAGCCCGGGCCAGCCCGCCGAACTCAACACCCGCTTCGTGGTGCGCGAGGATGCCCAACTGCTCTTCGGCTTCAGCGACGCCGACAGCCTGCGCCTCTTCGACCTGCTGACGGGCGTGAGCGGTGTGGGGCCGAAGCTGGGGCTGGCCCTGCTCTCCGCGATGCCCGTCAGCGCCATCGCGCAGGGCCTGATCACGGGCGACGTGAAGCTGCTCTCCAGCGTCTCGGGGGTGGGCAAGAAGACCGCCGAGCGGCTGGTGCTCGAACTCCAGAACAAGGTGCCCGACCACCTCGCTGCGCCGACGACGGGGGCGAAGGCCGCCCCGGTCAGCAGCACGGCGGGCCGGGACGCCATCGAGGCCCTGCTCGCCCTCGGCTTCCGGGAGGGGCAGGTGCGGAGCGTGGTGGCGGAGCTGCTCGCCGCCGACCCCGCCCAGAGCGCCGACGCGCTGATCCGCAAGGGTTTGGGGAAGCTCCGCTAGATGACGATGACGCACGGCCAGCCCGACAGTGTGAGCATCGAGGACGGGGTTCAGGACAGCCAGGCACCCTCCCCCCCGCCCACCGACGAGCAGCGGGTCACCTGGCTGGAGCTGTTCTTCGACCTGATCTTCGTGGTGGCCTTCGACCAGCTCGCCAAGCGGCTGGGGGACACGCCGAGTGGGGCGAACGTCGGCCTCTTCCTGCTGCTGTTCACGGCGGTGTGGTGGGCCTGGGCGGGCAACACGACGTTTGCGGCCCGCTACGGCAACGACCGCCGGGTGTACCGCTGGGGCAGCCTGCTGCAACTCGTGACGCTGGGCATCATCGCGCTGACCGAGCGCGGCGACCTCGACCAGACCGGTCAGGCCTTTGCCCTCGCTTACGGGGCCAACCGCCTCATCCTGGTCGGGATGTACCTCGTGACCCTGCGGCGCGACCCGGACGCCGCCGTCTTCGCCCGTCCCACCGCCGCCGGGTACGGGCTGGGCGCGCTGATCTGGCTGGGAAGCGCGGGGCTGGGGGGAACGGCCCAACTCGCCCTGTGGTGCCTGGCCCTCGGGGTGGACCTGCTCACGCCGCTGTTGATCCGCGAACGCCACGGCGCCGCCCTGCCCCACCAGGAACACCTGCCCGAGCGCGTCGGGCTCCTCCAGATCATCGCGCTGGGCGGGGTCGTCAACGAGGTCGTCACGGGGGGGCGGCAGCGGGACCTGACGTGGGATTCCCTGGGGGCCGCCCTGTTTGCCATCGCCGCGGCGGTCGCCCTGTGGCGGCTGTACTTCGACCAGGCCCGCGCCCTGCCCGTGGCCCTCGCCCACCGGGTGGGCCGCGTCAGCGCCTTTCTCGCGTGGCTGTACGGCCACCTGCCCTTCACGGTCAGTGTGGTGATGCTCGGGGTGGGCCTGGGGCACGGGATCGGCGACACCGACCCCGCCCACGACGCCGTGAACCGCGCCCTCGTCGTCTGGCCGCTGGCCGGGGCGCTCCTCACCCTGGCCCTGCTGCGCTGGAATGCCCGGCGCCTCACCGTGCACCGCGCGCGGCCCGACCGCAGCCTGCTGGCCCTGTCCCTCGGGGCCGCCGCTGCCGGGGGCCTCGCTCTCAGCGGGCTGGGCACCCTGCCCCTGCACGCCGCCGTCGCCGCCCTGACCCTGGCCCTCGCCCTGATCGTCGCCACCGATCCCCTCACCCGGCGCCTGGGGCAGATCGAGGAGCGGCTGGGCGCGTCCGGTTCACCGATCTGAAGCTGGGACGGCTCCCGGAAAGCCCCTCAGGCGGAGGCGGGCTGGGCGTTCCCCGGGGCCTCTTTTCCCTGGTCCGCCGGTCCGGCCGCGACGCCCAGCCACGTCCCCTGACGGACGAGCAGAATCTGGCCCTCGGGGCGGCGCAGGACCAGCAGGTCACCCAGGACGGCGCGGGCCTGTCCCGGCCAGGCGGCGACGAGGTCGCCCCGGTGGTCGAGCCGCAGGGTGAGGGAGCGGCCCAGGACGCGCAGGGTGAGGGGGTCATCGCCCAGGGCCAGGCTGACGAAGGACCCGTCCCCCGGCACCTCCACCCGGGTCAGGGGTTGCGGCTCGGGCAGTTCCTCGGGGATGAAGGCGGCGGCGTGCAGCCGTTCGTGCAGGCGCCGCGCCCGTTCGGGGCTCAGGCCCAGGACGGCGGCACTCGCCCGCAGCGCGGCGTCCGCCCCGGCGGGCGTGAGGCGCGCGAGCCGGGCGGTGAGCCCCTCGGCCCCCTTGCGGGCGAGGGCGAGCAGGGTCTCGTCGGGTGCCCCGGCGTACCGCTGCGCGCTCCCGGGTCCCAGGGCGCCGGCCTTTACCGCCCCGTCCCGCAGGAACTGCACGGCGGCGCGGGCCAGCCGCAGGTTCGCGTGGTGCTCGCCGGGGTCGAGCAGCAGCGCCACGACCCGCGCCCGCGCCGCCAGCCGCCCCAGCGCCTCGGGGGAGCGGGGCTCGGCCCGGAGGAGCAGGTGGGTCCCGCTCAGGGCGCCCCGCAGGGTCAGGTCCGGCGCCCTCAGCGTGAGGAGCCGCTCGGCGGGGGGGCGGTCCGGGCGCAGCAGGGCGAGCTGGCCGTTCACCTGAAGCTGCCAGTTCGGCCCGACCGGCTGCCAGCGCAGGTCCAGCCCCCGCCAGCGCGCGGCCTGCCCCCCCGCAAGGTGGATGACGAGTTCGCTTGCCCCGTCGTCGGGCGCGGGCAGCGCGGCCTCGGCGTGCTCGGCGTACAGGATGCTGCGGGTGGGCAGTAGCCCCAGGCCGGGGCCGGGCGCGTCCGCCAGCAGCTCGTCGAGGCCCTGCTGAAGCCGCCGGGCCGCCTCGCGGATCGCCGGGCGCTCGCGGGGATCACGGGCCTGCGGCGAGGAGGCGCGCAGGGCCTCCACGAGCGCGGCCCGGGCCGCGGGGGCCAGCGGCTCGCGCTCGGCCGCCTCCAGTCGCGCGGCGAGCACGTCCTCGTCCGGGTGGCGCGGAAAGGGGGCCTCGTGAATGTCGGAGAGCGCGGTGCGCAGGCGCGAGCGGCCCTCCGCCGAGAGCAGCTCGTCCGCCAGGGTCAGCATCAGGTCGCGCGTCACCTCCGGCTGGTGCAGGGAGACCAGCGGGTCGTGCGCGGCGGGCACCGCGAGCCGCTCGGCGACGCCGCGCGCCTCCCGGCCAGCGTTCTCGACCACGGCGTACAGCGTGCGGAGCATGGGGCGTTCCGGCTCGGCCTGGAGGGCGCGGCCCAGGTGCAGCAGCCGCGTCCGCAGCCCGGCGTACCAGGCCAGTTGCCGCAGCTCCTCCCAGGCCTGGGCCTCGGCGGCGCCGCCGGTCACCGGGGGGGTCCAGCTCGGGCGGGCGCCCTCGGGAGCGGGTGGGCGGGGAACCGCGGGCGGGGGCGTCTCCGGCGCACTCCCGCCCCTCAGGTGGGCGCGGTACTGCCGCTCGCTCGCCAGCAGGCGGTGGTAGAGGGCCGGTTCCAGGGGCGCGGAATGCAGCACCTCGCGCAGATCGGCCAGGGACCGGCGGCCCCCCCGCGGCACCCGGCCCCCCACCACGTCCGCGACCTTGTACTCGTACAGCTCCACGAGTTCGGCCCAGTGGGTCATGCGGGCTCCGGGCATCCCCGCGGGCGGCTCCGGGAAGGTCCCGGCCCAAGGGGAGAGGAGAAAAGACAGGCTCCACAGCATAAAGAGCTTTGCGGCGCTCTCGCGGGAGGTCCTTCGTTTCGCGGGGGCCGTCTCACCCGGTCAGTATAGGCGCGCGGCCCCCGCCTCCCGCCCCCGGTTTTCTCACGGCGGGGGCCGTGTAAGGCGCCCGACAGGGGGGCCAGGTATAACAGAGGAGCATGCCTGCCCGCCCCGCTCCGCCCCGGTCCCGCCTGCCCCTTCCCGGCGGGGGCCGTCCGTGACCGCCTCCCCGAACCTGCTCCTGAACGCCCTGCTCCTCGCGGGCCTGTTCGTGGTGGGGCTGCTGCTCACCGTGCGCGCGGGCGAGCGGGCCCTGCGGCTCGCCGTCACGCTGCTCGCGCTGGGGCTCGCGGTGCCCCTCACCGTGCTGGCCGTGCAGAGCGGAAACCTGGGCCGCGCGCAGGGCGTCCTCGTGGTGGCGGCGGTGTTGCTGGGGAGCGCGCCCTTCACCCTGGGGGCGCTCCCGCTGCCGGGCACGGGCCGCTCGGTGCGGGTGGGCCGGGCCGGTCCCCCGCCGTCCTCCCGCCCCACCTCGGCCGGGGCCACCGTGCCCGACCTGCACTTCCAGGACTACGAGGTGCTGGGCCGCGTGGGGGTCGGCGGCATGGGCAGCGTGTACCGGGCGCGCCGGAAAAGCGACGGGCGGATCGTGGCCCTCAAGGTGCCGCAGGAGAAGTACCTCGCCGACGCCAAGTTCGTCCGGCGCTTCTACCGCGAGGCGGAGGTGCTGCGCCGTTTTAGCCACCCCAACATCGTGCGGGTGTACGACTACCGCATGGAGGACCCCGAACACTACATCGCCATGGAGTTCCTCGACGGCGAGAGCCTGGAGGCGCTGCTGGAGGCCCGCCCCCTGGAGTTTCCCGAGAGTACCCAGCTCCTGCGGGCGCTCGCCGACGCGCTGCGGCACATCCACATGCAGAACGTCGTTCACCGCGACATCAAGCCCGCCAACGTCATGGTGATGAAGGGGGCCTTTGTGGAGGGCAAGCTGCGCGACGGCGGCGTCAAGCTGATGGACTTCGGCATCGCGGTGGGCAAGGTGCTGACCCGGCTGACCATGACGGGCGCGCGGGTGGGCACGCCGATCTACATGGCCCCCGAGCAGGCCAAGGGCCACCGGGTGGACGCGCGCAGCGACGTGTACTCGCTGGGCCTCCTCGCCTACGAGATGGTGACCGGCCAGACCGCCTTCAAGGGGAGCTACGAGGCGGTCGTCCACCAGCAGGTCTTCGAGACGCCCAAGCCGCCCAAACAGGTCCGGCTGGAGGTGCCCGGCAAGCTCAGCGACCTGATCCTGCACATGATCGAGAAAGACCCCGCGGGCCGCCCCACCCTGGACGAGGTGATCGCCCGCCTGGACGCCGGGGTCCTGGGCGACGACGTGTTCACCGACCCCGTCGCCCTGGCGATGAGCGTGGGCGAGAAGCGCGGCGCCCTGCGGCTGCTCGACCTGGGGGGCAAGCTGCGCCTCAGCCTGCGCGACCTCTCGGCCACTGAGGGCGGGCTGCCCAGCCCCCCGAACGCCCTGGCCTCGGACGCGGAGGGGAACCTGTACCTGACCCTGCTGGAGTTCCGCCAGGGCCGCGCCGGGGCGCTCGTGCGCAAGCTCGCCCCGGATGGCCGCGAGCTCGCCGCGTTCGGCGGCTACGGCCTGGGCGAGGGTGACCTGCTGCAACCCGTGGGCGTCGCGGTGTCGCGCGGTCACGTCTACGTCCTCGACGCCGAGGCGCACCACGTCGTCGTGTACGACACCGCGGGCCGCTTCGTGCGGCGCTTCGGCGGGCGCGGGCCGGGCCTGGGCCGCTTCGAGGGGCCGCGTGCCCTCGTGGCCGCCCCCAACGGTGAAATTTACGTCCTGGACAGTGGCAACCGCGAGGTGCAGCGCTTTTCCGCCCAGGGCGAGTACCTCAGCCGCTACGCCTTCCGGGTGGACCGCGGCGGCGAGGCGCTGCGCGACCTGGAAGGCCTGGCGGTGGATATGTTCGGCGCCGTCTACATCGTGGACGGGGTGGCCCGCAAGGTCCGCAAGATCGAGGCGGACGGCACGCCGGGCTCGACCTTCGCCCTGGAAACGCTGGTGGGCGAGCCGGAGGGTGCCCCCTGGCTCCTCCAGGTCAGCGCCGAGGGGCAGGTCTACGCGGTGCGGCAGGGCGGCCAGGTGCTGCGGACGTACAGCCCCGCCGGGGACCTCCTCGCCTCGCGCGACATGTACGCGCCCGTTCAGGCGATGACGCTGATCGCGCGCCCCGTCCCGGTCGGAGCGTAACCCGTGTCCCGCCTGCCCACCCTGACCCTCTACACCCGCTCCGGCTGCCACCTGTGCGAGCAGGCGGAGGAGGGGCTGCGGGCGCTGGAGTACCGCTACGAGGCGGTGGACGTGGACGGCGACCCGGCGCTGAAAGCCCAGTATGGCGACGACGTTCCCGTGCTGACCCTCGGTGAGCGGGTGCTGCTCAAGGGCGTGCTGAGCAAGGGGCGCCTGAGTACGCTCAAGCTGCACCTCCTGCGCGAGGCCGGAGCAGGACGGGGCTGACCTTCCTCGCCCCCACCTGGGCGCTATGGTGGGGGTATGAGTTGGCTAGAGCGCCTGCGGGACGGGCTGAGCAAGACCCGCAAGCAGATCAATGACACGGCCGGGAATCTCGGCCAGGACCTCCGCAACACCCTCACGAATCGCCTGGACTCCATCGAGGACCTGGAGTACGCCCTGATCGCCGCCGACGTGGGCCGCGCCGCCACCGAGGAAATCCTGGAGGACGTGCGCGCGAGCAACAAGCCCAACCTCCAGGAAGCCCTGATGGAGGCCCTCACCCTGCAACTCGAGCCCGACGCCCGCCGCGCGCAGTTTCGCAAGTTGGGCTTCGCCCCCGACGCGCGCCGGGCCGTGGTGGACCCCCGGGGCCACGTCGTCATGGTGATCGGTGTGAACGGGGTGGGGAAGACCACCACCATCGCCAAGCTGGGCCAGTACTACATGGAGCGGGGCCGCAGCGTCATGTTCGCCGCCGGGGACACCTTCCGCGCGGCGGCGGGCGCGCAGCTCGGCGTGTGGGGCGAGCGGCTGGGCGTGCCCGTCGTGCAGGGCCCCGAGGGGGGTGACCCCGCCGCCGTCGCCTTCGACGCCGCGACCGCCCGCGCCTCCCGCGGCACCGACCTGCTCTTCGTAGACACCGCCGGGCGCCTCCACACCAAGCACAACCTGATGGAGGAGCTGAAAAAGGTCCGCCGCGTGATCGACAAGGCCGACCCCGGCGAGCCCAGCGAGGTGTGGCTGGTCCTCGACGCCGTGACCGGGCAGAACGGCCTCGCCCAGGCCAAGAAGTTCCACGAGGCCACCCCCCTGACCGGTGTGATCGTCACCAAGCTTGACGGCACGGCCAAGGGTGGCATCCTGGTGCCCATCGTCCGCGAACTGGGCGTGCCCATCAAGTTCATCGGCGTGGGCGAGCGGGCCGACGACCTGCAACCCTTCGACAGCCAGGACTTCGTCCGGGCGCTGTTCGACGTGGAGATTCCGAAGGCCTAATTTCCAAGCGTAGTTATTCCTGCCACTGGGTGCTGAGATCGCTGTCAAAAGCGTGCACCACATGAGGGGGGTTAACTTCCACCACTGACTCACGTACCCAGGGACTCCCCATTTCTCCCATAAAGAGGCCCACAACGGCGGACGAGCCATACAAATAGCGTTCTCTTGCTTTCAGAAGGACGCGGTGAATCAGTTGCCTCATGCGCGCCTGATCCACATCAAAAGTTGAGAAGTCCTCGTTCCACCCCTGAATAAGAACTTTTTCAGTCGTTTTAAACGCCTCAATAGCATAGAGGTGAAAGGTCCAATCCGCAGGAGACCACTTTGATCCTTTGGATCTTGTCCATGCCGATGTTGCATTTGCCGTAGGAACCAAGTAGTTAAGTTCACCGGATGTGTACAAGCCAACAGCGTACAAATCGGTGTAATTTACCTGTTGAAGAAGTCGCCTTAAGAAAGTCTCCACGGCTTCGCTTAGAGCCACTTCCAACGCCTCGTACGGTATAGGCATTCGCATATGCTATGCGACCAGTAGGCAAACCCACAGAAAAGGGCGACTCCCTCGCCGAGCCGCCCCTTCCCGTTCCGCGCTGATTACCCCCCCAGATAGGCGTGCAGCACCCGCTCGTCGTTCACCAGCCGGGCGCTCTCCCCGCTGAGGGTGAGTTGCCCCGCCTCCAGCACGTAGGTCCGGTGGCTCGACTGCATGGCGAGGCGGGCGTTCTGCTCGACGAGGAGGATGGTCACGCCCTGCTCGTTCAACTCCCGGATGATGGCGAAAATCTCCCGGACGATAATGGGCGCGAGGCCAAGTGAGGGCTCGTCGAGGAGTAGCAACCGGGGGCGGCTCATGAGGGCGCGGGCGATGGCGAGCATCTGCTGTTCGCCGCCGGAGAGGGTGCCCGCGAGCTGGTGGCGGCGCTCGCCCAGGCGGGGGAAGCGTTCGTACATCCGGGCGATGTCGGCCTGAATGAAGACCCGGTCGCGCCGCGTGTACGCCCCCAACTCCAGGTTGTCCTGGACGCTCTGCCGCGCCAGCACCTGCCGCCCCTCGGGACTCTGCGCGATGCCGAGGCGGACAGCTTCATCGGGCGCCACGCGGGTGATGTCCCGCCCGGCGAAGAGGATGCGTCCTTCTCTGGGGCGGACAAGCCGCGAGACCGCCCGCAGCGTCGTCGTCTTGCCCGCGCCGTTTGCGCCGATCAGGGTGACGACCTCGCCCTCCTCCACGGTCAGGGTCAGGCCGCGCACTGCCTGAATTGCCCCGTAGTTCACGCTCAGGTTCTCGATCTCCAGCAGCGCCATTATTCGCCCCCCAGGTAGGCCTCGATCACCCTCGGGTCGCGCTGGACCGTCGCCGGATCGCCCACCGCGATGAGTTGCCCGAAGTTCAGCACCGCCACCCGGTCGCACAGGTTCATCACCAGGGGGACGTGATGTTCGATCACGAGCACGGTCAGGTCGAAGCGGTCGCGCACCTCGCGGATAAAGGCCGTCAGCCCGCCCTTCTCAGCGGTGTTCATGCCCGCCGCGGGCTCGTCGAGGAGCAGCACGCGCGGCTCGGTCGCCAGGGCGCGGGCGATCTCCAGCCGCCGCTGGTCGCCGTAGCTGAAGTTTCCGGCACTTTCCCCGGCCCGGTCTGCCAGACCAACCAGGTCGAGGAGGGCCCACGCGCGTTCCTCCACCCGCCGCTCCTCGGCGCGGGCGGTGCCGAACACGCCCGCCCACAGCCCCGCCCCGGTGCGGACGTGCTGCGCGATCTTCACGTTCTCCAGCGCGGAGAGGTTGCGGAACAGCCGGATATTTTGAAAGGTGCGGCTCATCCCCAGCGCGGCGATGCGGTGCGGGGCGAGGCCAGTCACCGTCTGCCCCCGGTAGCTCAGCGTCCCGCTGCTCGGCGGCGTCAGGCCCGTCATCAGGTTGAAGAGCGTCGTCTTGCCCGCCCCGTTCGGCCCGATCAGCCCGAAGATTTCCCCCTCCCGCACATCGAAGCTCACGTCGTTCACGGCGACGAGGCCGCCGAAGCGCCGGGTCAGGCCGCGCGCCTCCAGCACGGTTGTTCTTTCGGTCGTCACCGCCGTCACGAGGTTCCTCCCTTCACCTCGGCCACGGAGGGAGGGCGTTGGGGCGGAGGCGTGCGGCGCAGTCTCTGGAGCGCTCCCACGATCCCCTGCGGCAGATACAGGCTCGCCACGACCAGCACCAGCCCGTTAATCACTAGTCGCCAGTCGGCCAGGAAGCGCAGCAGTTCGGGAATGGCCGTCAGCAGCGCCCCGCCCACCACCGGCCCCCAGATATTGCGCGAGCCGCCGATGAGGACGAAGGCGAGGATGGCGATGGAGGCGTCGAAGGTCCCCTGCTTGGCGTTCCAGGTGTTCAGGAAGGGCGCGCTCATCGCCCCCACGATGCCCGCCAGCACCGCACCAATTACGAAGGCGAGCACTTTGTAGCGCGTCGGCGGCACGCCCATCGCGTCGGCGGCGAGTTCGTCCTCGCGGATGGCGCGCAGGGCCCGGCCCACCCGCGACCGTTCGAGTTGCCGCGCGAACAGCAGCGTCAGAATTAGCAGCGGCCCGAAGAGCCAGATGTACTGCCAGCGGTCCTGAAAGCCGAACGCCTGGGGAATGCCGAAGATGCCGATGGCCCCGCCCGTGATGTCGAGGTTGAGGCTCACCACGCGCAGAATCTCGACGAACGCGATGGTGGCGAGCGCGAGGTAGATGCCGCGCAGACGCAGGGCGGGCACGCCGACGATCACGCCCAGCACACCGCAGACGAGCGCCGCCGCCAGCCAGGTCAGCGGGAACAGGCCATTGCCCAACGAATCGCGCAGGCCCGAGAAGGCCGGATTCGTCAGCATAATCGCCGAGACGTACCCGCCCACCGCATAGAACCCCGGGCTGGCGAGGCTCAGTTGCCCGGCCTGAAGCGGGAAGTACAGGCTCAGGCCCAGCAGCCCCGCCTGCACCATCGTGACGATCAGGAAGCCGTACTGGCTCAGAAACTCGCCCACGGTTACACCTTCTGAATCTGGGCGCGGCCCAAGAGCCCCTGCGGGCGCACGAGGAGAATGACGAACAGCAGCGCGAACGCGACGGCGTCCTTGTACGCGCTGTACTGCGAGGGGACGAAGGCTTCCGCCAGCCCGATGACGAGGCCGCCGACCACTGCACCGGGAATGCTGCCCAATCCTCCCAGCACGATGACGGCGAGCCCCTTGAGCCCATACGTCACCCCGAAGTACGGCCCCGCCACGCCGAACGCCGTGCCCACCAGTGTCCCCGCCAGCCCGCCCAGGAAGCCCGACAGGAAGAAGGTGATCAGAATGAAGCGGTCCACGCTGATGCCCAGCAGGCTCGCCGTGCCCGGATTCTCTGCCACCGCCCGCAGCGCCTTGCCCACCTTCGTCCGCCCGATCACGTACCCCAGCACGGCCAGCATGACGAGGCTCACCGCAAAGATGATGACCTGCACGGTGCGGATAATCACGACCTTCTCGCCCACTTGAAAGCTCAGCGCCGGTTGCACCTGCCCGTAGGCGTCCGAGGGGAAGTTGTAGATTTCCGCCCCCACCAGGAGCTGAATCAGGTTCACGATGACGAGCGCCACCCCCAGGCTGCTCACCAGCGCGAGGAGGGGATCGGCCCCCCGCGCCCGCATGGGCCGGAAGGCGAGGCGTTCGATGAGCACGGCGATAAGCCCCGCGATCACCGCCCCCACCAGCGTCGCCAGCGCGAAGACCCACGGATTCCCCGAGAGCGGCGACCCATTCGGAAAGAGGTTAATCCCCTTGAGCAGCCCGTTGTTCTCGAACTGCCCCACAACCAGCGTGTACGTGAAATACGCGCCCAGGGTAAACACGGCCCCGTGCGCGAAGTTGATGATGCCCAGGATGGAAAAGACGAGCGTGTACCCCAGCGCGAAGATCGCGTACACGCTCCCGATGGCGAGGCCGTTGAGCAGGTTCTGAATGAGTTGACTGGCTTCCATGTGGTCTCCAACAAAGTCTTCAGCCGCCAGCTTTCAGCTCTTGTTCTGCTGACCGCTGACGGCTGACCGCTGACCGCTTACTTCAGGTACACGAACGAGCCGTTCTTGGCGTCCTTCATCTTGATCTGCGCGACGTAGAACTCCTTCTGGATGATCTCGCCGTCCTTGTCGAAGCGCAGCTCGCCCAGCGGCGTGTTGTACTTCCCGGCCAGAATCTGCTTGTTCAGCTCCACCCGCAGGTCGTCCAGGTCCCACTGCGAGAGCTTCTTGCGGCGGTCGATGGCCCGCAGCGCGTCGACCATCACCTGCACACCCGCGTAGGCCTGGGCGGCGAACTGGGGCGGGTCTTTCTTGTACTGGGCGCGGTATTCCTTCACGAAGAGCTGGTTGGCGGCGCTGGGCTGCGCGGGGCTGTACGCCTGCGCGATGATCACGCCGTCGCAGTACTTCTGGCACACCGGGAAGATGTTGGAGGTGTTCAGGCCGTTGCCGCCGATGATCAGGCCCTTATACCCCAGTTGCCGGAGCTGCTTGACGAGGTTCCCGCCGTCCGCCGCCAGCCCCGACACGATCACGAGGTCGGCGCCCGAGTTCAGCACCGAGGTGACCTGGGTGGTGAAGTCGGTGTCGGTCGTCTGGAACTTCTGCACCGTCACCACGTCGAGGCCCTGGGCCTTGGCCGTCTCCTGGAAAGTGCCCGTCTCAGAGGTCGAGAAGGCGTCGTTCTGCGCGTACAGCACGGCGACCTTCTTGATCTTGGGGTCGAGCTTGAGCGCCTGCTTGACGGCGTTGGGCGCGACGACCGCGACGGGCGCCGACACGCGGGCGATGAACTGCCCGATCTGCGGAATGCCCTTGGCCGTGTTGCTCGGCCCCAGGACCGGCACCTTCGCCCGCTCGGCGATGGGGTCGGCGGCAAAGGCCTGCTGCGAGAGCGTTGGCCCCACGATGCCCACCACCGCCGACTTCGTGATCAGGTTCTGGAAGGCGTTGATCGCGCTGTTCTCGTCGCCCGCCGCGTCCTGAAAGACCAGCTTGATGGGCGTGCCGTTGATCCCGCCGCGCCCGTTGATGAACTTCTCGGCCAGCCGGGCACCGATCACCTGCTCCTGCCCCAGCAGGGCGGTGTTGCTCGTCTGCGCGAGCGCCACGCCGATGGGGATGGGCACCTGAACCTTCTGCGCCTGGGCAGAAGCGAGTACACCGAGGGCCACGGTCAAAGCGATACGTTTCATGGGTACTCCTCTGCTGAGCGGGCGAACCGCTCGTGAGACTGGATTGAAGGTCCGTTCACTATCCGGTGAGGCCGGGGGGAAGTCAAGCGGGAATCCACCCAAAAAAGCACCGGGCCACCCCAGTGCTTCCTCGGCTCCTCGTTTTGCCCGGCCCCTTGGGCGGTGCTTACTTCAGCAGGTTGCGGCTGATCACCACGCGCTGAATCTCGTTCGTGCCCTCGTAAATCTGGTTGAGCTTCACGTCGCGCAGCAGCTTCTCGACCGGGTACTCGCCCACGTAGCCGTACCCGCCGTGAACCTGAATCGCCTCGTTCGCGGCGCCAAAGGCCATCTCGGAGCAGTACGCCTTGGCGATGGCGCTCTCGTACCCGTGGGTCTGGCCCCGGTCCACCAGCCAGGCGGCCTTCATGTACATCAGGCGGCCCGTCTCGATGCCCATCGCCATCTCGGCGAGCTTGAACTGAATGGCCTGGAAGTTGGAGATGGGCCTCCCGAACGCCTCCCGCTCCTTGGCGTACTTCACGCTCTCGTCCAGCGCGCGGCGGGCGATGCCGACCGACCCGGCAGCGACGGGAATGCGGGTCTTGTCGAGCGTCTTCATGGCAATCTTGAAACCGTCGCCCAGGCCGCCGAGCTGATTCTCCCGCGGCACCCGCACGTTCTCGAACACGAGTTCGGAGGTGAGGCTGGCCCGCTGCCCCATCTTGTGCTTGATCTTGTTCCACGAGAAGCCGGGCGCGTCCTTGGGCACCACGAGCGCGACCGTCGCCTTGTGCCCACCCTGACGGTCGGTGGTGGCGAAGACGACCGTGATGTCCGCCACACCGCCGTTGCTGATCCACATCTTCGTGCCGTTGATGACCCACTCGTCGCCGTCAAGGACTGCGGTGGTGTGCATCGCGGCGGCGTCCGAGCCGTTGTTGGGCTCGGAGAGGGCGAAGGCGGCCAGGCTCGGCTTCTCGGTCAGTGGCCCCAGGAAGCGCTTCTGCTGCTCCTCGGTGCCGCCGACCAGGATCGGCGTGATGCCGAGTTCGGAGGCCATCAGGATCGTGTAGATGCCCATGCAGCCGTACCCGATCTCCTCGCCGATCAGGCACTCGTCGAGCATCCCCAGGCCCAGGCCGCCCGCGTGTTCGGGGATGGAGGCGTTGAGGAGGCCGACCTCAAAGGCCTTTTCGACCACCTGCCAGGGCAACTCTTCCTTCTGGTCGTACTCGGCGGCGATGGGGATGATCTCGCGGCGGGTGAAGTCGCGGGCGAGTTGCTGAAGCTGCTTCTGCTCGTCGGTGAGGGTGAAGTCGATCATGCGGACACTCCTGGAAGGGGGCGGCGCCGTGCTGGGCCGGGCCGGGAACAACGGGTCTCTGAACTCGGTTCAATTTAACATGCACGGGAATTCCCCCGCCTGCTGTTCCTCCCTCCGGGACGCCCCCGGCGGCAGGATCGCACTACTCTGCGTCCATGTCCGCCGACCCCCGCCTCACGCTGCGCCCGGTCCAGCCCGGGGACGCGGCGGCGCTGGCGCACGTGGCCTACGAGACGGCGTTCTTCGGGGAGAGTGCCGAGCGGTTCTTTCCGTGCCGCCCGCTGTTCGCCGCGCTCTGGGTCGCGCCGTACTTCCAGGATGGGAGCGGCAGCGTGGGCTTCGTCGCCCTGCGCGGGGAGGAGGTCCTGGGGTACATCCTGGGGAGCGTGGACCCGGGCCGCTACGCCCTGGCCCTGACCGCGCAGGTTCCGGGGCTCCTGGGGCAGTGGCTGCGGGGACAACTCCCGGGCGCGTGGCCCTCGCTGGCCTACCTGCTGCGCTCGGCGCTCTACCGGGTGCCGCACCCCCCCGCCGACCGTTACCCGGCCCACCTGCACCTCAACCTGCTCGCGTCCGCGCGGGGACTGGGGGCGGGTGGGGCTCTCCTCGACGCCTTCCTGGCCGAGCTGCGCGCCCGGCGGGTTCCCGGCGTCCAGCTCTCGACCACCCGCCGCAACGTGGCCGCCGTCGAGCTCTACACCCGGCGCGGCTTCCGGGAGTGGGCGGCGCGGCGCACACGGCTCTGGACGCCCTGGACCGGGCAGCCGGAGGAACAGGTCACGATGGCCCTCAATCTCGGCGGGGAAACGGCATGACGCCTGCCCGCTCCAGACCAGGGCCACCGCACAGTCGCCAGGTGGGCACCGCCGCGTATAACCCCTCTGCGAGTCGCCGGGAAGGCAACCGCCTCGGGTTCTTGACGAGCCAAGGTTGTGCCTGGTTCCCCTCTCAGTGGGGCTGAGGGATTGACCAGGACGAGCCCGCCAAAACCGCACGTTGCGGTGGCCCTGCACTCCAGACAGTGGCACCGCGACCCCACGCATGGAAGGCCTATCATCCCGGGATGAGCCAGCAAGCGCCCCCGCGCCCCGACATACCCAGATTCTTCTACGGCTGGGTCGTGGTGGGCGTGACCGTCCTGGCCCTGCTGCTGGCGGCTGGAGCCCGCAGCGCCCCTGGGGTGTTCCTGGTTCCCATGCAGGAGGCGCTGAGCCTGAGCCGCGGCACTCTCTCGCTCTCGGTCAGCCTGGGGCTGCTCGTCTTCGGGCTCAGCGCCCCGCTGTCGGGCCGCCTGATGGACCGCTTCGGGCCGCGCCGGGTGGCGACCGCCGGGCTGGCCCTCGTCGCCCTCAGCTTTTTCCTGAGTACCCTGGCGCACTCGGCCCTGAGCCTGCACCTGACCTGGGGCCTGCTGAGCGGGCTGGGCACCGGTCTGGTCGGCAGCGTCCTGGGCGCGACGGTGGCAACCCGCTGGTTCGTGCGGCAACGCGGTCTGGTCACCGGGCTCTTTGGGGCGGCGACGAGCGCGGGGCAACTGCTGTTCATCCCCCTGCTGACAGGCTGGGCCGGGGCGCGCGGCTGGACGGGCGGCGCCCTGCTGATCGCGGTAGCGGCGGCCCTGCTGGTCCCCCTGGTGTGGTGGTGGCTGCGCGACAGCCCGGCGCAGGTGGGGCTCAGGCCGGATGGGGACGCGCCCACGCAGGACCTGCCCGTGACCGCCGCGCCCCCACCCGACCCCCTCGCCATGCGGCGGGCGGTGCGGCACCGCGACTTCTGGCTGCTGGTGATCACCTTCTTCGTCTGCGGGGCGACGAGCAACGGCCTAGTCGGCACCCACTTCATGCGTTCTGCGGCGACCTGGGGCTCACGCCGGGCTTCGCCGCTGGGATGCTCGCCGTAATGGGCGTCTTCAACTTTGTCGGGACGCTCGCCAGCGGGTACTTCACGGACCGGGCCGACCCGCGCTTTCTGCTGGGGCTGTACTACGCCTTCCGGGGGGTCAGCCTGGCGCTCCTCCCCTTCGTGCCGCCGGGCTACAGCCTGACGCTGTTTGCCGTGCTGTTCGGCCTGGACTACATCGCCACGGTGCCGCCCACCATCGCGCTGACGGCGGACACCTTCGGGCGGGCCAACGTGGGCACGGTCTACGGCTGGATTTTCTGCTCGCATCAGGTGGGGGCCGCACTCGCCTCCTGGCTGGGTGGGGTCAGCCGGGACGCCCTGGGCAGCTACAGCGCGGCGATGATCGCGGCGGCCATTCTGGCGGGGGCGGCGGCGGTGCTGGCGCTGGGGGTCACGGCGCCTGCCCGGCGGGCTCAGCCCACGTCGTAGGTCTAGGGTTTACAGCACGTCCTCCGCGCTCCCCCGCTTCCTGAGGTTGTTCTGCGTCTTGCGCCAGCGCAGTGCCTTCACGATGGCGGGGGCGGCGGCGTTCAGGTTCAGGTCGTAGGCGGGATACCACACGCGCTGCTCGGAGAACTTCAGCTTCATCTTGAAGACCCCGAAGGAGTGCTTGTCCTCGTCCAACCTGCGGGGAATGCCCCAGAAGTCGAAGAGGGTGTAGCCCCGCCGTTTGGCGTCGAGCATCGCGTTCCAGTAGAAGGCGTCGGGGGCCTTGGCGTCCTTGTAGGGCGTGCCGTCGGCGTGGGTGCGTTCGTCGCGCACACTGCCGCCGAAGAGGTAGTACGTGCCCGTACCCATCGCCAGGAAAAAGCCCCCGGCGAGCGCCTTGCCCTCATACCGCGACAGCACGATGTACGCCTCGCCGCCGTGGGCATTGCCCTCCCGCAGCATCGTCTCGTAGTAGGCGCGGGGAAAGGCGCCGAGCTTGGCCCGCTCGTTCGTAGCGGTAAAGATCTCCCAGAACGCCTCGAAGTCGTCGTCCCGGCCCGCCACCACGCCCAGCTTCTGCGCGGCGCGCACGTTGCGGCGGGCCATGGAGTGCAGGCCGGAGAAGAGTTCGTCTTCGGAACGGGTGAGGTCCGCGAGGATCGTGTGTTCGGGCTGCTCGCTCTCGGCGCGGCGGAAGGGGCCGTACTCGCCGGGAACAGGCACGCTGTCGTCCGCCGGAATGGGGGAGGGGGGCTCGATCTTGAGCAGGGCGTCGGTGGGCCGGGCCACCTTCCGCACCGCCTCCGCCACCGCCGGGAGCAGGTCGAGCGACTCCAGCGCCGGGCCGCGCGGGGCGTAGAGGGTGGAAAAGCCGGGCACCAGCCGCTTGCGCAGCAGTTGCAGCGCCCCGACCGTCTTCCCATTCCTCTGAATCAGAAATCGAACGGGGACCTGACCCAGCACGCGCCTGGCCTCGCCGTAGCCCCAGCCCTGCAGGGCGCTGGTGATCGGGAGCGAACGCACCGCGTCGTCGTACACGCGGGCGTCGGTGGTGGGCACGAGGGTCAGGCGCATCGGGGGGGATTGTAGCAGGGGTGGGGGAAGCTGCCGGGGGCGGGCCAGCCTGCCCGGCGCGGCATCCACCCGTCTGTCAGCCGACAGTTCACCCACCCACCGGGACGCTACAGTGAATGGATGAAACAGAGCCTTCTGACGCTCGCGCTTCTCCTTGGCGGCGCGGCCTTTGCCCAGACCACGCCCGCCCCCGCCCCCACGGCGCCCGCTCAGACAGCTCCGGCCCAAACAGCTCCAGCCCAGACTGCCCCGGCACAGACGGCTCCGGCCACGACGACGCCTGCCCCGGCTCCCGCCAATGCCCAGGCCATCGTGGCCCGGGTGGGGGGCGAGAGCTACACGCTGGCGGACTACGAGCGGGCCTTCCGCATCGCGGTGGCGCGGGTGCTGAACTCGCAGGGGGTGCCGTACTCGCCCGACATGCTCGCCGAGTTCGCGGGCGCCCGCGCCGACTACCTGACCCAGTTCGCCCGCGACCGCGCCGTCTACCAGCTCGCCCGCCGCAGCACGTCGGTGCCCGCCGCACAGATCGACGCGCAGCTCGCCGATGCCCACAAGGGCTTTTCCAGCGACGCGGAGTTCGCCCAGGCGCTTCAGGCGACGGGCTACGAGAACGAGGCCGACCTGCGCGCCGACCTGGAGCGCCAGGCGGTCGTGCAGGCCTACTTGGACAACGTCAAGAAGCGCTTTACCTTTGGCGACGCGCTCGTGCAGAGCTTTTACAACCTCAACCGCTCGTCTTTTACCCGCCCGGCCCAGGCCTGCGTGAAGCACATCCTGGTGGGGACCCAGGCCGAGGGCCAGACGGTGCTGCGCGACGTGCAGGGCGGGGCGGACTTTGCCAAGATCGCCCAGGAGAAGAGCCAGGATCCCGGCAGCGCCCAGGAGGGCGGCGACCTGGGCTGCATCGCCCCCGGCGACACGGTCGAGGCCTTCGACAGGGCGGCCTTCGGCGGCCCCCTGAACCAGGCGCAGCTCGTGCAGACCGAGTACGGCTGGCACGTGCTGGTCGTGACGCAGCGCAATGAGGCGGGCCTGACCCCCCTCACGGAGGCCGCCCCCCTGATCCGCGAGCAGCTCGCCCGCGACGCCGCCCAGAAGTACCTCGACGCCCAGGTCGCCCGCCTGAACGTTGCGACGGACAAGAACCTGGTCGCGGCCCCGGCGGGCAGGTAAGGACAAAGAGGCTCGGACAGGGGGAGGGGCGAAGGGGCCGCTCCCCCTGTCTATTTACCCGGCTACGTCCCCCGCCTCGCCCGGCGCAGGCCCACAAGGAGGGCCGCCGAGCCGAGCGGGATGAGTGAGCGCGTCTGTCCACCCAATAGCCCTGCCCGCAGGCCCCCCACCGCGAGCCACCGCGCCAGCCTCACCCGTTCGGCGGGGATGGATAGGGGCGCGCGGTCGCATTGGCTCCGCACGATTTCCGGCGCCGTCAAGGCGCCCGCCAGCCCCAGGGCGGCGAGGGTCAGCGCGTCCGCCGCAAGGCTTCGCCCGCGCCCCACCCCCCCCGAAGGCAGCAGGCCCGCGGCCCCCACGAGCCCCGCCGCCCCGGCTGGCGCCCGAAAGGGGTCCGCCCGGGAGGCCGAGAGGGCCAGGGCCACTCCGGGGACGAGGGCCCCCACCCGCTCGCCCCGCCGGGCCGCCAGGGCCGCCTGCCCGGCGAGGGCGATCAGGTCGGGAAGCGTGGGCCGCTGCCCCACGGTTGCCGCCAGGACACGCAGGCCGCTGAGCACCGCGAGCCCGGCCAGCGGGTCGGGCGGCCCACCCGGCAGGGCGACGAGGGCCGCGACCGGAAGCGCCGCGTTCGCCGTTCCGGGGTGGTCGGGGTCGAGTTCCCGCGCCGTGGCCCAGGCCAGGAAGGCGGCCCCTCCCACCTCCAAGGCCTCCCGCCAGGACCGGCCCAGGAGCCGGGCGCCGAGCGTAGCCACCACGAATCCACCCGCGGCGAGGCGGTTCGACGGCAGCGAGGGCACCAGCGGGCGGGCCAGCGCTGAGGCAGCGGGGGAGGGGCGCGTCATGGTGTCACGGTCTTTACAGCAGGGGCCGGGGACGCCGGGCGGTCAGGACCGCGCCGACCAGCACCAGGGCCGCGGCGAGGGCCACCCCGATCACCACCGCCGTCACGTCCGGCCGGGCGACGTAGACGCCGTAAAAGGCCCAGAGCAGCACCGCCGCGAAGGCGTAGTCCCGAAAGCGCGCCAGGAAGAACACCCCGAGCAGCGCGGCGATCACGACCAGAAGTGCCGACCAGGCCGGGCCGCCCAGCCCCAGCAGGCCCGCCGTCACTCCCCGGCTCACCAGGAACGCGGTGATGTTGGCGATCGTCGCCACGCTGATCCAGCCCAGGTAGAGGCTGACCGGCAGGCCCAGGGTCAGCCCCTCGGCGCCCAGCGGCCTCATGCCGCGCACCCGCAGATACAGCACGGTCAGGCTTGCCAGCAGCGCCAGCATGATGACGACGCTGGTGCCGTAGTTCAGGCTCTGGAAGGCCAGCAGCCACGCGACGTTCAGGACGTTCGCCAGCAGGAAGGGCCAGGCCAGCCGGTCGTGCCGCGGGCCGCGCTGGGGGGGCAACGCCTGGTACACCGCGAACACCAGCAGGCCCAGGAAGATCGGCCCCCACACCGCGAAGGTCAGCCCGGCGGGGGTGAAGGCGTTGGGGAGGCTGTCACTGACCTCCTTGTTGCTGTTGCCGAAGAGCGGCAGCGCGTTGCTGAGGTAGTTCATCACCAGCGTCACGGCGGTGGCGACGAGCAGGATGATCTGGCGCCGAATTCCAGTCATACCCCCAGTATGAATCCCGCCCCACCGTCCGGCTGTCGCAAGGGTGACCGTCTGCGGGCGCTCAGGTCGTGTAGTCCGCGTTGATGCTCACGTACTCGGCGCTCAGGTCGCAGCCCCAGGCCTCGCCCGCCGCGACGCCCACACCCAGGTCGATCTCGAAGACGACTTCCTGGGCCCGCATGCTCTCGCTCACCGCCGCCGCGTCGTAGGGGAGGGGCCTCCCCGCAAAGACCGGGTGGCCCTGCACGGTCACGGTCATCCGCTCCAGGTCCACCGCCGCCCCGCTGCGGCCCACCGCCATGATGATCCGGCCCCAGTTGGGGTCATTGCCGTGGACCGCACTCTTCAGGAGGGGGCTGACGCAGCAGGTGCGGGCGGCGGTCAGGGCCTCGGCCTCCGTTCGCGCACCGCCCACCCGCACGGTGAGCAGCTTGGTTGCCCCCTCGCCGTCCGCTGCAATCATCCGGGCGAGGTCGCGCATCACGCCTTCCAATGCCGTCAAGAACTCGGCGGGGTCTACATCCCCCGCGAGCCCATTGGCCAGCACCACGGCCATGTCGTTCGTGCTCGTGTCGCCGTCCACCGTGACGGCGTTGAAGGTCCGGGCCACGATGGCGGGAAAGGCCGCCCGCAACACCTCCCCGTCCACCCGCGCGTCGGTGAAGGCGAAGGCGAACATCGTCGCCATGTCGGGGTGGATCATGCCGCTGCCCTTGGCCGTGCCCACGATGCGGGCGCCCGTGCTCAGGGCCACTTCCGCCAGCTTGGGCCGCGTGTCGGTCGTCATGATCGCCGCCGCGAAGGGGGCCGCGCCCGTGCCCAGTTCCTCCGGCAGGTGCTCCACGCCGCTCAGCACCCGGTCCATGGGCAGCGGGTGGCCGATGATGCCCGTGCTGGCGGTCAGCACCGCGTCCGGGTCCACGTTCAGCACGCTGCCCAGCGCGTCGGCCATCTCCGCGTTGTCGCGCACCCCCCGCGCCCCGGTCGCCGCGTTGGCGTTCCCGGCATTCACGAGGAGCGCCCGCACCGGCCTACCCTCGCGGTACAGCTCGCGGTTGCGCGTCACGCAGGCCGCCGCCGTGGTGCTGCGGGTGCCCGCGTAGGCCCAGGTGCAGTCGGCCTCGCTCACCACACACGAGAGGTCCGCCCTGCCGCTGGGCTTGATGCCCGCGCTCATCGCCGCCGCCCGGAAACCCTGGGGAAAGGTGGGACCCGGCCCGTTCACTCCCATCTCGGTCATGGGCGCATGGTAGCGGGAGAGCGGGCAGGCGGGAGTTCCCGGGAGTTCTCCCGCACATTCCTCACCGGGCGTTCACGGGCCGTCAGGGGCCGGGCGGGTAGGGTGAGAGCAATGAAGAATGTTCTGTTCACCCTCCTGGCGGCGGGTCTGCTCTCCGGCGCCGCCCTGGCCGCCCCCATCAAGCTTCAGACCATTCCCGTGACGCTCGAACCCAGCGCCCGGCTGCTGACCCTGAACGACGCGGGCATCGCCAAGGCCTTCCCGTCGGCGGCGGGCCGCCCGGACGCGGTGTTCCTGACCGAGGACCGCAAGGTCAGCGTGGCGTTCGAGTGGCGCGACGCCCGGCTGACGCCCGCGCAGGTGCCTGACCTCGTGACGCAGTTCCCGGCGGTGATCCGCGCCCAGGTGCCCAACATCAAGACCCTGCGGGCGAGCACCGTGCAGATCGGGGGCCAGCCGTGGGCGCAGTTTGTGTTCACCACTCCTGGACAGGGTGACGACCTGCGCCGCGAACTGCTCATGACGAGTGCCCAGGGCCGCCTCCTGGTGGTCACCATCGCCGGGAACGTGAAGGACTACAGCCGCAACGAGACGTTGATCCGCGGCCTGACGAACAGCGTGCGCGTGGGCTGAGGGCAGGCGGGGCGGCGGCCGGGGGACTCTTTCCCTCTGGCCGCCGCCCTTTCGTCGCCGGGAGAATGTGACCTGTAATAGGTCTGTTTGACCGGCGCCGCTACAATAGACCGCGTGCAGGAATTTCGTGAGACGCAGGCTATCGCTCGGCGCCGTGTGCTGGCGCGGCGCGGTGGCGTGCAGAGCGAGGCGGGCGAGTGGCGCGGCCTCCCGGTGTTCGTGAAAACCCTGCTGACGGGCGACCCCGAGGCCGCCCTGCGCTTTGACCACGAGGGGCGAATCGCGGGCAGCCTGACCCACCCGTTGATCGTGCCGCTGCTGGCCCGCAGCCCCAATCAACTGATCTTCCCCTTTGTGGAGGGCGGCACCCTGCGGGAACGGGTGGAAGGCGGTCCCCTGCCGCTCCCCGAGGCGCTGGAGGTCGCCTGCGGGGTGCTGGAGGCGGCCGAGTACCTGCACGCGCAGGGGGTCACCCACCACGACCTGAAGCCCGAGAACGTGCTGCTGGTGAAGGGCCGTGAGCGCAGCGAGTGCGTGCGGCTCATCGACTTCGGCATGAGCCACTCGCGCGCCCTGCCCCTGGACGTGCATGACGGCACCCGCATGGGCACCCCGCACTTCATGGCCCCCGAGCAGTTCCGCGGCGTGCGCGGCGACCCCCGCAGCGACCTGTACTCCGCCGCGGTGCTGCTTTTCGACTGCCTGTGCGGCTTTCCCCCCTACGAGGACGCCCTGGGCTGGCTCGTCGGGCTGCGCGGGGACCGCGCCCCGCTCCCCGGCCCGCCCGCCCTGCACCCCATCCTCTGCGCGGCCCTGAGCCGCGACCCGGAAGACCGCCCCGCCAGCGCCGCCGAGATGCGCGCGGCCCTGATGGAGGTGGCGCGGGAACTGGAGTGCCGTTGCCCCTGATCGCCTTCAGCGGGAACCGCTTCCTGGCCGAGGAGGCCCTGCGCGAAACCCTCGCCGCCCGGGGGCTCAGCGTCCGCGACCTGCCCCGGCTGGCGGGCGAGGACGTGACCGCCGAGGCCGCCGCGTCGCTCCTCGCCCCCAGCCTCTTCGGGGACGGGGGCCTGATCGTGGACCTCGCCGGGGTCAAGCCCGACAAGGCGCTCCTCGACCTCCTCGCGTCCGCCCCCGTCACGGTCGCGGTCCTCGACGAGTCGCCCCCCGCCACCCGTGTCAAGCTCTACGAGGGCCGCGGGGAACACGTCACCTCGCCCGCCCCCCAGAAGACGGGCGACGTGGCGGGCTGGGTGGGCCAGCGCGCCAGGAAGCTGGGCCTGAAGCTCGACCGCGACGCTGCCCTCTACCTCGCGGAGGTCTTCGGCCCCGACCTGACGGGGATCGCCGGGGAGCTAAACAAGCTCGAACTGCTCGACCCGCCCCTCACCGCCGACCTCGTGCGGCGGGTGGTGGGCCGCGAGCCGCCCGGGGATTCCTTCGCCATGCTGGGGGCGGCGACCACCGGGAAGCCCGGCGAGGCCGTCACCCAGCTCCGCCGCCTGCTCGCCAGCGGCGAGGACCCCTTCAAGCTGATGGGCGCGGTCGTGTGGCAGTACAGCCTCGTCGCCCGCTGCGTGGCCCTGACCCAGGAGGAGGGGCGCGTGACGGAGGGGGTCGCCGCCCAGCGCCTCGGCGTCAAGCCCTATCCCGCCAAAAAGGCCCTGGAGGTCGCCCGCCGCCTGAACGAGGCGAAGATCCGCGCCCACCTGGCCCGCATCCTCGACGCCGACCTCGCCATGAAGCGGGGGCTGGACCCGGGGGCGACGCTCGAACGCCTGATCGTGCAGCTCAGCGTGTAGGGCCGTTTCGCCCCCCGCCGTTGGTTAGGATGGCGGGCATGGCGACCCTCTACACGGTTCTCCTCACCCTGCACAACCTCACGCGCTGGCTGGTGCTGCTGGCGGGCGTGTGGGCGCTGCTGCGGGCCTTTCGGGGCGTGGGCGGCGCGCGGGCCTTCACCCCCACCGACCAACGCGCCGTCACGCTCTTCATGAGCAGCCTGCACCTCCAGGTCGTGCTGGGGCTGCTGCTCTTCGGCTTCCTGGGCTCGCAGGGGGCGCGGGCCTTCGCGGAGGGCCGCCCCAGCTTCCAGTGGGAACATGTGGGGCTGGGGATTGTCGCCGCCGTCCTCGCCACCCTGGGGAACCGGTTCACCAAGCGCGCCGAGAGCAACCAGGCGAAGTTCCGCGCGGCGAGCCTCTGGACGGTCCTCAGCCTGCTCGCCGTGCTGCTGGCGATTCCCTGGTGGCGCCCGCTGCTGCGGCTGTTCGCGTAGGAGCGGTCAGCTATCAGCCGTCAGCAGAAGAAGAAAGGGACGCCCCAGCGCAAGCCGGGGTGTTTCTCTTTCTGATCGCTGACGGCTGACCGCTTCCCCCTACCTCTGCGGCTCGATGACCACCTTCCCCGTCGTCTTGCGGTCCAGGATGTCCTGAAAGGCGCGGGCGCTCTCGGCCAGGGGATAGGTGGGGCCGACCTGGGGGACGACCTTCCCGCTTCCGACGAGGGCGGTGAGGGCCTGCGCGGCCTCGCGCGTCGCCTCCGCGTCCTGCATCAGGGGCATCAGCCACAGCCCCGTCACGGTCAGGTTGCGCTTCATGAGTTCGACGGGGCGCAGGGTCGCCTGCTCGCGGCTCGCGTTCCCGATCACGATGATGCGGCCACGAGGAGCAGCCATGTCCAGGCTCTCCTGGAACCGCTTGCCGCCCACGACCTCCAGGATGAGCGGCACGCCCTTTCCACCAGCCGCCTCGCGCACCTTCTGCACGCGCTCGGGGTCATCTTGCAGCAGGGTCACGTCGGCGCCGAGATTCCGGGCGAGCTCCAGTTTTTCCCCGGTGCTCGCCATAGCGATGACGTTCATCCCGAGCGCCTTGGCGAGCTGGATGGAGGCCGTGCCCAGCGCCCCTGCCGCCGCCTGCACCAGCACCCACTCGCCTTCCTGCCCGTGCCCCAGCGTCTTCAGGCCGTGGTAAGCCGTGAAGTACGACACTGGGAAGGCGGCGGCTTGTGCGGCGGTGAAACTCTGCGGCACCGGGACCAGCGCGGCGGCGGGGGAGACGGCGTACTCGGCCAGGCCCCCGCGACCGCCCAGGCTGGCGACCCGCTGGCCGACCTCCACCCCCGTCACGCCCTCACCCAGCGCGTCCACAGTCCCGGCGAACTCCATGCCCGGCGTGTACGGCACCCGCGTGCGCGTCAGGTACTCGCCCGCCACCGCGAGCACGTCCGCGAAGTTGATGCCCACCGCCTCCACCCGCAAGCGGACCTCGCCGGGGCCGGGCTGGGGGATGGGTACGTCGCGCAGTTCCATCACGTCGGGGGGCCCCAGGCGCTCGACGACGACGGCTCTCATGGTGTCGCTCATGGCCGGAGCATACCCGACTGTTCCCCGAAAAGTGAACGCGCACGTACATCCTGAACGCGCACGTATTTGACCCCACCCGCTTCCCGTGGAAGCATGGGGCGCACATCACCCCAGGAGGCAGCGCATGAGCATCGTCGACCAGACCCGCGAGGGGGACGTTCTCGTCCTCACCATCAACAACCCGCCCGTCAACGCCTTCTCGCCCGGCGTGCCCGAGGGCCTGCACGCGGGCCTGGACGCCGCCGAGGGCGACGGGGGCATTAAGGCCGTCGTCATCATCGGCGGCGGGCGGACCTTCATCGCGGGGGCAGACATCAAGACCTTCGACCTGCCGCGCGAGCAGGCGCCCGACCTGCGCGGCTTCATTCAGCGGCTGGACAGCTTTTCCAAGCCCACGGTCGCCGCGATCCACGGCACGGCGCTCGGCGGCGGACTGGAGGTTGCCCTCGCCTGCAATTACCGCGTCGCTACACGGGACGCCCAGATGGGCCTGCCCGAGGTCAAGCTCGGCGTTCTGCCCGGTGCGGGCGGCACCCAGCGGCTTCCCCGCGTGGTCGGCGTCGAGAAGGCGCTGGAGATGATGCTCTCCGGCAACCCCATCAAGGCGACGGAGGCGAAGCAACTCGGCCTGGTGGACGAGATCGTGGAGGGCGACCTGCGCGAAGGGGCGATCGCCTTCGCCCGGGCGCACGCCGACGCCCGCCCCCTGCCCCGCGTCAGCGAGCGCACCGTGGGGGCCGATCCCGCCGTCTTCGCCGCCGCCCGGGAAGGCATCAAGAAGACCCACCGCGGCCAGCTCTCGCCGTCGCTCATCATCGACCTCGCTGAGATGGCCGCCACCCGCCCCTTCGCGGAGGGCTGGGACGCCGAGGCCCGCCTCTTCATGCAGGCGAAGGACTCGCCCCAGTCGCGCGGCCTGCGCCACATCTTCTTCGCCGAGCGCGAGGCGGGCAAAATCCCGGGCATCACCAAGGACACTCCGACCACCGAGATCAAGTCCGCCGGGATCATCGGCGCGGGCACGATGGGCGGCGGCATAGCGATGAACTTCCTGAGCGTCGGGATTCCCGTCACCATCGTGGAGACGAGCCAGGAAGCCCTCGACCGCGGCCTCTCGGTCATCCGCCGCAACTACGAGAACAGCGCGAAAAAGGGCCGCCTGAGCATGGAGGACGTGGAGAAGAGGATGGGCCTCCTCACCCCCACCCTCAACATGGAGGACCTCGCTGACGCCGACATCATCATCGAGGCCGTGTTCGAGAACATGGACGTGAAGAAGGACATCTTCACGCGGCTCGACGCCATCGCCAAGCCCGGCGCCATCCTCGCCACGAACACCTCCACCCTCGACGTGAACGAGATCGCCTCCGTCACCTCGCGGCCCGAACAGGTGATCGGCCTGCACTTCTTCAGCCCCGCGAACGTGATGAAGTTGCTGGAGATCGTGCGGGCGGACAAGACCAGCGATTCCGTGCTGGCGACGAGCATGGCCCTCGCCAAGCGCATCGGGAAGGTCGGCGTGGTCGTCGGCGTGTGTGACGGCTTCGTGGGCAACCGCATGATCCACCGCTATGGCGACGAGGCCCGCAAGCTGGTGGAGGAGGGCGCGAAACCCGAGGACGTGGACGCCGCGATGAACGCGCTCGGCCTGCCGATGGGTCCCTTCCAGATGAGCGACATGGCCGGGCTGGACGTGGGCTACCTCATCCGCCAACATCAGGCGAAGGTGCGCGGCCTCCCCAAGCCCGACGGCTGGCTCGACCGCATCGTGGAGATGGGCCGCAAGGGCCAGAAGACGGGTGCGGGCGTCTACGACTACGACGAGAACCGCAGGCCGAAGCCCAACGCCGACATCCAGCGGCTCATCGAGGACTACCGCACCCAGAAGGGCATCCAGTCCCGCCAGATCGGGCAGGACGAGATCACGGGGCGCCTCGTCTACTCTCTTGTCAATGAAGGGGCGCAGATTCTCGACGAGGGCATCGCCCAGCGCGCGGGCGACATCGACGTGATCTACATCTACGGCTACGGCTTCCCCGCCTACCACGGCGGCCCCATGCAGTACGCCGACGAGGTGGGATTGAAGAACGTGGTGGCCGACCTGGAGAAGTACGGCCAGACGCCCGCGCCACTGCTTAAGAGGCTGGCGGAGGAGGGCGAGACCTTCGCCCAGTACGACCGGGAGAGGGCGGGAGCCTGAGCGTATGACCGTCCAGGTGCGCGTGCTGGGTGAAGGGGAGGCGGACGTGCTGCGAAACGTCGCCCCCGGCGTCTTCGACTACGACCTCCGGCCCGACTCGCTGGCTGCCTTCTTCTCGGACCCCCGGCACCATCTGGTTGTCGCAGTGGACGGCGAGACCGTGGTGGGCATGGCGGGCGGCTTCCACTACGTTCACCCGGACAAGGCGCCCGAGCTGTACATCAACGAGGTCGGCGTGGCCGACGGCTATCAGGGGCAGGGCCTGGGCCGCCGGATGCTCGACGCCCTGCTCGCGCACGCCCGGACGCTCGGCTGCGTGGCCGCCTGGGTCCTCACCGAGGAGGACAACATCGCCGCCCGCCGCCTCTACGCCTCCGCCGGGGGCGAGGAGCAAGCGGGCGTGGTGATGAGCCTGTTCGGCCTGAAAAGCAGGGCGCGACTTGAGTAGGCCTTGCGATTTGCGGCTCAATGCTATCTGGCACTTTTGCGGGCAGCATCGACTGTTGATGGAGCATGTGGATTCATGTGCGTGCTTCTACTGTTTCGCTCAATTCAAGGCCAGCGATATCAAGACGTGGATTGATGATGACGAAACAGCTCTGTGCCCGCATTGTGGAATGGATACCGTCCTTCCCGACGTGCCGCTCTATACCCTCGACAAAGACCTTCTGACCGAGATGCACCGCTACTTCTTCTCGTAACCTCAAGGAGTCTCCCCATGCCCGAAGCTGTCATCGTCTCCACCGCCCGCACCCCCATCGGCAAGGCCTACCGGGGCTACCTCAACGACACGCACGGCTCCGACATGGGGGCGCATGTCGTGACCCATGCCCTACAACGCGCCGGAGTGGACCCGTCCGAAGTTGAGGACGTGATCATGGGGGCCGGGAACCCCGAGGGCGCGACCGGTTCGAACATCGCCCGGCAGATCGCGCTGCGGGCGGGAATGCCCGTCACCGTCTCCGGCGTGACGGTCAACCGCTTTTGCTCCAGCGGCCTGAACACCATCGCGCTGGCAGCGAATCACATCATGGCCGGGCAGGGCGAGATCATCGTGGCGGGGGGGCTGGAGAGCATCAGCCTCACGCAGAACGAGCACGCGAACAAGTACCGCCTCAAGGGCGAGTGGCTGGTGGAGCACAAGCCCGCGATCTATATGCCCATGCTGGAGACGGCGGAGATCGTGGGCGCCCGCTACAAGATCAGCCGCCAGGCGCAGGACGAGTACGCCTACTCCTCGCAGATGCGGACCGCCGCCGCCCAGCAGGAGGGCCGCCTCGACCAGGAGATCGTGCCCTTCACGGCGACCATGAAGGTGCAGAACAAGGAGACGGGCGAGATCAGCACCCGCGAAGTCACCCTGACGAGGGACGAGGGCAACCGCCCCGACACCACGATGGAGGGCCTCGCGGGGCTCAAGCCCGTGATCGAGGGCGGCTGCGTGACGGCGGGCAATGCCTCACAGCTCAGCGACGGCGCCTCCGCCTGCGTGGTGATGAGTGACGAGGTGGCGCGTGACCGGGGCCTCACGCCGCTCGGCATCTTCCGGGGCTTCGCGGTGGCGGGCTGCGAGCCGGACGAGATGGGCATCGGCCCCGTCTTCGCGGTGCCCAAGCTGCTCAAGCGGCACGGCCTGAAGATTGGCGATATCGGCCTGTGGGAGTTGAACGAGGCCTTCGCCGTGCAGGGCATCTACTGCCGCGACCGACTGGGCATCGACCCCGAGATCTACAACGTGGACGGCGGCTCCATCTCGGTGGGCCACCCCTACGGCATGAGCGGCTCGCGCCTGACGGGTCACGCCCTGATCGAGGGCAAGCGCCGGGGCCTGAAGTACGTCGTGGTGACCATGTGCGTGGGCGGCGGCATGGGCGCGGCGGGGCTGTTCGAAATCGTGTGAGGAACGCTCCCGGCTCGCCCTGAGCAGGTGGGCAATCGGTGCCCCGGCCTCGCGTGGTCGGGGCCTTCTCCTCCCACAAACGTTTAACGTTAAGCGGTTACGATAGAGGCATGACGACCTCTCCTCTCATTCCCCACGGACTGCACCACGTTACCGCGGTAACGGCAAATGCCCAGGCGAACCTCGACTTCTACACCGGCGTGCTCGGCCTGCGCCTGGTCAAGAAGACGGTGAATCAGGACGACGTGACGGCGTACCACCTCTTCTTCGCGGATGGGGCGGGGAGTCCGGGGAGTGACCTGACCTTTTTCGAGTGGCCCGTGCCGCCCGAGGTGCCCGGGAACAACTCCATTACCCGGACGGGGCTGAGGGTGCCGATCGGCAGCCTGGACTGGTGGGCGAATCACCTGCGGGGGCATGGCTTGGAGATCACGCCCGTCACCCGCGCGGGCCGTGCCCACCTCGATTTTGCCGACCCGGAGGGCCAGCGCCTCAGCCTGGTGGAGGGCGGGCCGGGGGGCGTGCCCTGGGAGCGCAGCCCCATTCCTGCCGAACACCAGATCCTCGGGCTCGGCCCCGCCGAACTCACCCTGCCCGGCCTGTTCCCGACCGAGCGGGTGCTGACGCGGGCGTACAGCCTCCAGGCGGCGGGAACCTACCCCGACCCGGAGAACCCTGAGCGGACGGTCCACGTCTATGCGATGGGGGAGGGCGGCCCTCACGCCGAACTTCACCTGCGCCTTGCCCCCTCATTGCCCCCGGCTCGTCCCGGAGCAGGCGGCGTCCACCACCTCGCCCTGCGCGTGCGGGACGACGAGTACCACGCCTGGAACGCGCGGCTGAGCGGGCTGGGCCTGCGCACGAGCGGTGAGGTGGACCGCCACTGGTTCCATTCCATCTACTACCGCGAGCCGCAGGGCATCCTGATCGAACTCGCGACCGACGGCCCCGGCTTCGCGGTAGACGAGGACCCCGCCCATCTTGGCGAGACGCTGGTGCTCGCGCCCTTCCTGGAACCGCGCCGGGCAAGCATCGAGGCGGGGTTGAAACCGCTGGTGGTCGGGGCGGGGGCAGCCGCCGGGCGCTAGGCCAGTCCCTCCAGGGCAAGCGCGAGGTCGGGTTTTGGCAGGGCTGGCTGCGGTCAACCCCTCAGTCAGCTTCGCTGACAGCTCCCCTCAAGGGGAGCCGGGTACGCCCCTGACCCGCCAGGAACCCGAGTCTGTCGCCTCCCTGCAAACGCCCGATGTGCAATACGGAAAACACCGTTCGATACGGATTTTGTTCTCCCTATAGGGGCCTCGCGGAGCTGCACCGCGGGGGGGCTAAACGGGGCGGCGCCAACCCTATACCCACCCGCCCTCCCCCTTTCCGTTAAGCTGACCCCTACATGCTCTGTGCCAAACTCACCTTTCTGGCGGGTGTGCTGGCCGCGCTGACCTTCCTGAGCGCCCAGGCGCAGTCTGCCGCCGAGGCGCAACTGCTCGCGGGGCTCAACCAGGCCCGGGCGCGGGGGGTGACCTGCCCCGCCGTGGGCCGCCGCCCGGTGGGCGCGCCGCTCCTCGCCAGCGCCGCCCACGCCCTCGCCGCCCGGACTCAGGCGGGGTACATGGGCAGGAGCGGACGCATCAGCCACATCGGCACGGGGGGCAGCACGCCCCGCGTCCGGGCGGCGAGCACGGGCGTCACGGCGGCCAGCGTCACCGAGATCATCTACCTGGGCTCGGGCGTAAACCCCCAGGCGGCGGTGCGCTGGTGGCTGCATTCGCCGGTCCACTGCGTGGTCCTGACCGATCCCCGCTACACCCACGCGGGGGCGAGCGTGGTGCAGGGCTCGCGCGGCACGGCCTACGTGGTCGTGCTGAGCAGTCGCCCGCGCTGAGAAAGTAGCTTTCGTTGCTGGATCAGAAGGCGGTGAGGAGAGGGCCACGGCACCGTTTCGCCACCTCACCCGCGCGTCACGTGGCGGGAGGACCATCGGGACATGACAGACCTTTCCGCGGCCAGTTCTTCCCCCTCCACGCTGGCCGCGGACACTCCGGTCAGTGCCCAGCGAACCGCCCGCCTCACCGCGTTCGACGCCTGGAGGGGCCTGACCGTGCTGCTGATGCTGCTGGTGAACAACGTGGCGCTGGGGAGCCACATGCCCGCGCAACTCGTTCACGCGCCCTTCGGCGGGATGACGCTGACCGACCTGGTGTTTCCCTGGTTCCTGTTCTGCGCGGGGGCGGCGCTGCCCTTCTCGCTCGCCGCGATGCCCCGGGCCGGGGTGACAGGGTGGGCGCGGGTACGCCGGTCGCTGGAACGGGCCGTCCTGCTGTACCTGGTCGGCGCCTTCCTCACGAGCGTCACGCTGGGGGCCTTTGACCTGGGGCTGGGCGTGCTGCAACTCATCGCGCTCGCCACGCTGGGTGCGGCGCTGCTGGGGGACTGCGGGGCCGCTGGCAGGCGCCGATCGCTGCCGGGCTGCTCCTGGGGTACGGCGCCTTTCTGGCCTATGGGCGGCACCCCGCGGGAATAGGCATCGTCTCCGAGACGGCCAATCCCGTACAGGCGGTGAACCAGACGCTGCTCGCCCCGTGGGGCCTGCGCGGGCTGCTCTCGGTGATTCCCACGACCGCGCTCGTGCTGCTGGGCAGCCTGGCGGAGGTTGACCTGAGCGTGTACGACCGGGGGAGCTACGCGGGCTTCGGTGGCCCCCTGCCCCTGCTGACGGCGAGTGTGCCCCGGGGGCGGCTGAACGGCTTCCTGAATTGGACTGTCACGGGCGCCTTCTACGAGCGGGTCTGGGTCAACCCCGGGAACCTGCCCGCCTACCGGGCGCCGGACCGGGTGCGTGAGGTGGGACCCACCCTGCAACCCTCGCCCAATCCGGGGAGCCAGGTCGCCCAGAACCGCGCCGCGGTCCGTATTACTCCGCGCAGGTGGTCGGCGGGCTGCACGGCGGCCTGCTGTACCGGGGCAAGCGGGGCACGGCGCCTGTCGCGGCCCTCACCTTTGACGACGCGCCGCACCCGATGTACGAGCCGCTGCTCCTCGACCTGCTGCGGCGCAGCGGTGTGCGGGCCACTTTCTTCGTGATCGGGCGCAACGCGCAGGCCTACCCGTATTTTGTCCAGGACATGGTCGCCGGGGGCCATGAGGTCGGCAACCACACCTACCACCACGTCCGGCTGCCGCCCCTGCCCCTCGCCGACGCGATGGGGGAGATGCGGCTGGCGAGCGAGACCATCCGCGCGCTCACCGGCCAGCCCGTGCGCTATTTCCGCCCCCCCGGCGGCGAGTACACCCCCGAGACCCTGCACGCCGCCGAGAGCCTGGGCCTCACCACCGTCTTCTGGACCGACGACCCCGGCGACTTCACCAACCCGGGGGACGCGACGCTCGAAAGCCGCCTGAAGCGCCAACTGCGCCCCGGCGGCATCGTGCTCCTGCACGACAATGCCCCCGAGATGCTCGACGTGCTGCGCGGCTTCCTGCGGGTGGCCCGCGAGGAGGACGTGAGGCTGACCACGGTGGGCGGGCTGCCGAAGTAGGCGGGCTGGTATGGCCCAGCGCATTTGACGAAAAACTTCGTCATGCGGAGCGGAAATTCCCTGGGCGTGATGTGGGGACCCTTCGCCTCGCCCAGGGGGCCAGGCCTTCTTGGGTCGGGTGCGCTACAACCCCAGCAAGGCTCCAAGGACCGCCGCGCCCAACACGACCACCGCGCTGTTCACCCGCGTGCGCCACAGCAGCAGAAAGGCGGCCCCCGCGAGCAGCGCGGCGGGCAGGGACGTGACGGAGGTGCGCGCCAGCACCAGCGCCCCCGCCAGAATCACCCCACCCCCGAAGGGCAGCAGGGCGTTGCGAAAGGCGATCACCCACGGGTGGGCGCTGTGCCGCTGCCAGATGAGGACGGCGGCGGCGCTGACGAGGGCGGTCGGCCCGTAAAAGCCCAGCGTGGCGGTGAGCGCGCCCGGAAGTCCCGCCGCCGCGTACCCGTAGTGCGTGACTGCCAGCATGTTCGGCCCCGGCATGAGCTGCCCCAGCGCGAACCCGTTCGCCAGCGTCCGCGCGTCGATCCAGCCGTGGTGAAGCACCAGCACCCGCTCGATCTCCGCCACGTTGGTGCCGCCGAAACTGATCAGCCCCAGCCGGACAAAGGCCAGGAAGAATTCCCACAGGTCGGTCACGGCTTCCCCCCCGGACGGTGGATCAGCAGCCCGGCCCCCAGCCCCACGAGCAGGACGGGCAGCAGGTCCAGCCGCAGCACCCCCAGCGCGAGGAAGACCAGGACAGTGACCGCTGGACCGCCCCGAAGGCCCCACCCTACCCGCACGACGGGCAGCGCGGCGGTGAGCAGCACGGCCAGGGCGGCGCAGGCAGCCCCTTTCAGCGCACTTTGCAAGAGGGGAGGTAGCCCACCCGGTTGCCCGAGCGTCACCACGCTCACCACCAGCATGGCGAGCAATCCGGGCGTGAGCACCCCCAGGACGGAGGCCAGGGCCCCCATCCGCCCCGCCAGCCGCGCCCCCACCATCGCCGCCAGGTTCACCGCGTTCGGCCCCGGCGTCAGTTGCGCCAGGGTGAAGGTTTCCGCAAACGCCTCCTCCGTCATCCAGCCGCGCGAGAGCAGCGCCCGGCGGGTATGGGCGGGCAGGCCGCCACCGATGCCGGACAGGGCCACCCCGACGAACAGGCGGGCCAGGCTCAGGGGAGTGGGCGCAGCTTGGGCGGAGGTTATTGGCTCATCCTCCGGGGGTAGGGCGGCTTCGGCCTGGGTCATGCCTGGAGCCTAAGCCCACGCCTGGAGCGTTATCCGGTGACTGCCTGGGGAACAGCCGGGCACGGAAAGCACGAAAAAGGGCAGGCGGCTGTTGCTAGGATGCTAGTAAGCTAGTACCCTCGTCCTGTGGGTGACGACGACAAGCGGCAGTTCAACATCTACCTGCCCGAACCCCTGATCCGTGAGGTGAAGATCGCCAGCGTGGACGCCCGCCTGAGTCTCAGCGCCTATGTGGAACGCGCCCTGCGCCAGCATCTGCGGACCGAGGCCGAGGCGAAACAGGCCGGGGACGAGGCCGCCGCGCGGTACGCGGGGGAGGGGAAGGCATGAGACCCAACGTGCTGATCTACGCGACCGACGTGAACCGCAGCCGCGACTGGTACGAACGGCTGGGCTTCAGGCTGCGGCGGGTGAACCGGCATGGCGGCTGGGCGGAGCTGGAATGGGGCGACTTCCTGCTGTACCTGCACGGCACGGGAAAGCCCAGGCCCGCAGGCTTCGCCCTCCCCGGCTTCGAGGCGCAGGAACCCCTGGAAAGCCTGGCCGAGCGCCTCACCTCGGCAGGTGTCCTGCCCGATCCCGTCATCCTCGACGAGGGCTTCGGGCGGGTGCTGAAGCTCCGCGACCCCGACGGCTACGAACTCGACATCGTGGAACACGACCCGGAGCTGTATGCCTGAGCGAACCCGAATCGGCACGGTGATCGTCCTGACCCGCGACGTGCGGGCGTCCCGCGCCTTCTACGCCGACCTGCTGGGGCTGCCCGTGCTGAGTGACGAGGACGGCATGGTCACGCTCGACGCGGGCGTCCCGCTGCTGCTGCATCCGGCCGACTCGCCCCAGCCCAGCCGCGCCAGCATCAACCTCCAGTTCCTCGTCGCGGACGTGGACGGCCTGATCGAGGAGGCCGGGTTGACTGTCCTCACCCCGCCCCATGACACGGAGTACGGCGTGCGTGAGGCCGAGGTGCTCGACCCGGACGGGCACGCGGTCTTTCTCGCGCAGCCCCTCTGAACCGTCCTTCTGCCCGCTTGACCTTTACATCATCTGGCGTATTCGGATCCATAAATTTCAGCTTTGACGTACCCTGGGGCCAGCTATGACCACACCTTCCCCGGACGCCAGCGTGCGCGTCCGCGACCTTCGCAAGAGTTACACCGTCCACGAGAAGGAGCCGGGGTTCCTGGGCAGCCTGCGCTCCTTCGTGAAGCGCAAGAGCCGCGAGGTCGAGGCGGTGAAGGGGGTGTCCTTCGACCTCGCGCCCGGGGAGGTGGTGGGCTTCCTGGGGCCGAACGGGGCGGGGAAGACGACCACCCTCAAGATGCTCTCGGGCCTGCTGCACCCCTCGGGCGGCGAGGCGCGGGTGGCGGGCTTCGAGCCCCGGCGCCGCGAGGCCGCCTTCCTGAAGCGCATCACGCTCGTGATGGGGCAGAAGCAGCAGCTCATCTGGGACCTTCCCGCCCTCGACTCCTTCCTCGTCAACCAGGCGATCTACGAGATTCCCGACGCGCAGTACCGCGCCACGATGGCCGAGTTCACCGAGGTGCTGGGCCTGGAGGGCATCCTGAAAAAGCAGGTCCGCAAACTCAGCCTGGGCGAGCGGATGAAGTGCGAACTCGCCGCCGCGCTGCTCCACCGCCCGGGGGTGCTGTTTCTCGACGAGCCCACCATCGGCCTCGACGTGAACATGCAGGAGAGCGTGCGCGCCTTTATCCGCGACTACAACGAGCGGTACGGGGCGACCGTCATCCTCACGAGCCACTACATGGCCGACGTGACCGCCCTCGCCCGCCGCATCCTGGTCATCGATCAGGGGCAACTCGTCTTTGACGGGGACCTCGCCCGCCTGGCCGAGCGGGGGAGCGGGGGCAAGACGGTGCGGCTGCAACTGCGGCACCCTGTTAACGCCGCGCGCCTCGCCAATTACGGCAGTGACGTGCGGGTGGACGGCCTGAGCGCCGAACTCACCGTCCCCCGCGGGGAGGTGAGCGTGCGCGCCGCGCGGCTCCTCGCCGACCTCGACGTGGCCGACCTGACGGTGGAGGACCCGCCCATTGAGCAGGTGATGGGGGAGCTGTTCGGGAGGAAGGAGGCGGTCAGTGGTTAGTGGGCAGTGGTTAGTGGATCGTTCGCCGTTCTTTTCCCACTTCCCACTCCCCACCCCCCACTCCCGGCGCCGGAGGCGCCCATGACCTCCCTCTGGCGCAAGGCCCGTGTCCTCTTCATCACCCGTTTTGCGGAGATGACCGAGTACCGCGCGGAGGTCGTGATCTGGATGCTCTCGGGCACCCTCTCGCTGGTGATGATGCTGGTGTGGATGTCGCAGGCCGCGGCGGCGCCGGGTGGGGAGATTCGGGGCTACAACCCCTCCGAGTTCGCCACGTACTTCCTCTCGACCTGGGCGGTCGGCCAACTGATGGTCGTGTGGGTCGCGTGGGAACTCGACATGGAGATTCGGCAGGGGACCCTCTCGCCCAAGCTGCTGCGGCCGATGGACCCCATGTGGCTGCACTACGCCGCCCACTTCGCCGAGCGGGTGGTGCGCTTTCCCGCGCTGCTGGCGCTCGTCGCGCTGTTCGCCTGGGTCGCGGGTGCGCGCTTCTCCACCGACCCCGCCGCGTACCTGGCCGCCTTCGGGCTCGCCCTGCTGGGCTTCAGCGCCCGCTTCCTGTGGGAGTACACCATCGGCCTGCTCGCCTTCTGGACCGAATCGAGTACCTCTTTTCAGGAGGTCGTGTGGCTCGTGTACGCCGCGCTGGGGGGCATGTTCGCCCCACTTGCCTTCTACCCGGAGTGGGTGCAACGGGTCGCCGTCTGGACCCCCTTCCCGTACATGCTGGGCCTCCCCGCGCAACTCCTGGCGGGCAAGGCCACCCTGGCCGACGCCGGACGCGGCGCCCTCGTGCTGCTCTTCTGGTTGGTCGCCTTCTGGGTCCTACGCTTGACGGTGTGGCGGGTGGGGCTGCGGAAGTACGGGGCGGTGGGGGCGTGAAAGGGGAAGTGGCCCGTGGTCAGTGGTTAGTGGGTCGGCTGCCCGTCCTTTCCCACTTCCCACTTCCCACTCCCCACTTCCCGCGCCGGAGGCGCGCATGACCCGCTACCTCCGCCTCATCCGCCTCTTCACGGGGGCCACGCTCGCCGCGCAACTGGAGTACCGGGCGAACTTCCTGGGGGCCATCCTTGCCAGCCTGGCCGAGTCGGGGGTGGCGCTGCTGGGGATCGCGGTGCTGTTCGGGCAGCCGGGCACCACGGAGGTGGGGGGTTGGTCCTTTCACCAGGCGCTGCTCGTCGTGGGCCTCTTCACGCTGACCGAGGGCTTTATCAGCGTGTTCATCCAGCCCAACATGAGCAAGATCGCCGAGGCCGTCCGCACCGGCAGCATGGACTTCACGCTCCTCAAGCCCATCGACGCCCAGTTCAACATCAGCACGCGCAACCTCAACGTGCTGCGCGTGACCGACCTGCTCATCGGGGCGGGGCTGACGATCTACGCCGCCTCGCATCTGAGCGTCACGCCGGGCGGGGTGCTGGCCGCCGCGCTGCTCTACGTCTGCGCGCTCGTCATCGTGTACTGCATCTGGCTGGCGCTCTCCACGACCGCCTTCTGGTTCGTGAAGACGCAAAATGCCTCGGAGCTGTTCAACGGGGTGTTCGGCGCCGCCCGTTTCCCCGTCACGGCCTTTCCGGTGCCGGTGCGCGCGTTCCTGACCTTCGTTGTGCCCGTCGCCTTCATCACGACCGTGCCCGCGCAGGCGCTGACCGGGAGCCTCTCGCCCGGGCTGGTGGTCGCCTCGCCGCTCGTGGCCGCCGCGCTGTTTACCCTGACGCGCCTCTTCTGGCTGCGAGCCGTAGGGAGTTACACGAGCGCGAGCAGTTGAGGCCGGGCGAGGGGGGAGGATGGGAGGGCCGACTCACGTTAACACAGTTTTTGCGGTTGCAAGGCGAGAAACGTTCTCCTGGTGGGGTTTTTCTCCCTCCCCCTTGAGGGGGGAGGGTTGGGGAGGGGGTGAGAGCGGGGCGTCCAACACCCACCCAGCGAACGACGCCGGAGCCGTTTGGACGCGCCGGGAGGGCGTGCCCGCTCACCCCCTCTGCAAGCAGCTTTGCGAGTCGAGGAGGAGCAAAAAGCCCGGCGGGAGGAATGCCCCCTCCCTCCACCCCCAACGGGACCTTTAGGCTTGACCGCCCCGTGACGGGCGGCGTGGTACGCTTCTTGACAAGTTGACCGGCCTGATTGCTCGTCCGTTTTCCTTCCCGCTCCTGGGCGGTGGGGATCCGGGCGCGCCGCTCGCCCTCAACAATCCAGAATGTCGTCGGGGCTGCCGTGAGGTGGCCCCGCGCGCTTTTCGGAGGTTTGCCTTGACGCTCAACGAACAGTTCCAGACGCTTCCCAAGCTCCTGAAGGTCCGCGAGGTCGCCGATTTTACCGGCACCCACGAACGGACCGTCCGCCGCTGGATTCGAGACGGCCGCCTGGGCGCGGTCGAACATCCCAGTGGCCTGCGGGTGCCCCGGCGCTCGCTGTGGCGCTTTCTGGGACTGGACTACGGCCTGAGCGCCTGAGAAGGGAAACGGACGCCCGCGGCCCGGTATGCTGGCCCCATGCGGGCTTGTGGGAGCTGCGACGGGCGCACCTGGGCGGCTGGACGCGAGTTCGAGCCCCCGCCCCGGGGCCAATCGTGACCCTGGCGGACGTGCGGGCGGCCCTGGCGCGAGGTGTAGACTCGGCTGCCCTCTCTGCCCTGCGTGCGCTGACGCCTCCACCCAGCGAACGCGAGGAGGCCGCCGCGCTCGCCCTGCACCTGGGGCAACCGAGCCTCACTGTTGGTTGGGCGGCGGACCCGTTTCTGCTCGCCGCCGCGCAGCTCCGGCTGGGGGACGCGGCGGCTGCCTTGGCCGCCTTGCAGGGTCAGCCGGACACCGCCCGGCCTGCCCTGCTCCGTGCCCGCGCCGCCTGGCAGGGCTCCGGGGGGGACGCCTTCAACCTCGCCCGGCACGCCCGGACACTCGCCCGGACAGAAGGGGATGCCGGGGCGCTCGTGGCTGCCGTGACCCTGCTGGGCGAACTCCTGTTGCCGACCGATCCCCGCGCGGGCCTGCGCACACTCGCCGAGGGCCTCAAGGTCGCCGAACTCACCGGGCAGGAGGCCGACGCGCACCTGCTGGCCATCCTGGCGCATACCCAGGCCGCCCTGGGCAGCGCGGAGAAGGCGGGCCTCACGGCGACCAGGGCGCTGGGCCGCAGCCTGCCGCGCAGCCCCGCCCGCGTCGCCGCCCTGCTCGCCCTGGGCCGCCGTGAGGAAGCCCGGGTGGAAGCGGCGGCGGGCGAGCTGCCCGAGGTCTGGTGGCGGGGCCTCTCGTCCGCGGCTCAGGCGGGCGCGGGCAGAACTTCCCCGCAACGCTTGCAGTAGCGGGCGTCCGGGTCGTGCCGGTCGAGCCCGCAACGGGGGCAGATGCGCTGCGGTTGCCGGCGGTCCTGGGCGCGGGCCAGGTTGACCGTCACGATGCCCGTGGGAACGGCCAGAATGCCGTAGCCCAGGATCATGGCGAGCGAGGCGAGGGCCTTGCCCAGCGGCGTCTTGGGCGCGATGTCGCCGTAGCCCACCGTCGTGAGGGTCACGATGGCCCAGTAGATGCTTGTGGGGATGCTGGTGTAGCCGTTCTCCGGCCCCTCGATGAGGTACATCAGTGCGCCGATGACCGTGACGAGCGACAGGACCACCGCGAGAAAGACCGTGATCTTGGCGGCGCTCGCCCGGATCGCCTCCGTCAGCACGTTCGCCTCGCTGAGGTAGCGCGCGAGCTTGAGGATGCGGAAGATGCGGAGCAGCCGCAGCACGCGCACGATCAGGAGGGTTTCGGCCCCCGGCAGGAGCAGGGCCAGATACCCCGGCACGATGGACAGCAGGTCCACGACCCCGAAGAAGCTGCGGGCGTAGTGCGAGGCCCGGCGCGCCGAGATCAGCCGCAGCACGTACTCTGTGGTGAACAGCAGCGTGAGGACCCACTCCGCGCGGTTGAGCACGCTCCCGTACGCCGCCCGCATGGGGCGCACGCTGTCCAGCATCACGACCAGGATGCTGCCCAGGATCAGCACGATCAGCACGAGGTCAAAGGCCCGCCCCGCCGGGGTGTCGTTGTTGAAGATGACGTTGCCCAGGATGACCCGCCAGGGCGCCCGCCGGTCGCTGGGGGTCCTCATGCCGGAAGTCTACCCGTCCCCGTGGCCGCCAGGTCTTTCAGATGCGGAGGCCGCCGTCACCGCAGGCCGCTCGCCCCCCACCGTTCGTGAAAGGGGACATAGGGCGGCGGGCCGATGAACAGGCGCGGGCCGGGGTTCCCGTCCACGTACACGCTCTCGTACGTCCAGACGTTGCGCTCCTGCGCGAGCGCGTAGAAGGCCGAGCCGTCCGCCAGCTCCTCCTCGGGCAGGGGGAGCCGCTGCCGGTAGCCTGCCAGAAATGCGCCCGACAGCGCCGGGTCGAGCTTCAGGCTGAGGGACAGGCAGCGCACGACCTCCCACGCGCGGGGGGCGAGGCGGGTCTGCTCCCAGTCGATCAGCGCCGTGGGCCGCGAATTCTGGAAGAACACGTTGCCCTCGTGATAGTCGCCGTGCAGGAAACGAAAGGGGAAGGTCGGGGAGTGGTCGGGCAGCGGGGAGGCGCGGAGATGAGCCAGCCGTTGCCGTGTCCGGGTGAGCGCCCAGCCGTCCACCTCGTCCGGGGAGGGCAGGGAGAGGATGGCCGCCCCGATCCGCTCCAGCCTTTCCACCGTTCGCTCGACGCCGGATGGCCGCACCTCCGGCACCTCAAAGGGGACTTCAAGGGGCAGCCGCTCGTGCAATTCGGCGAGGAACGTTCCCAGTGCCGCCGCGTGGGCGGAGGTGAGCCTGGGGCGAGGCATTGTTGCCCCGGACGCGACCGGGAAGAGCGCCGCCAGCCCCGTTCCGAGTTCGGCAACGGTGCCGCCCGTGTGCGCGAGGAGAGGGGCGGGCGTGGGGACACCCGCCCGGACAGCCACCCCGATCGCCGCGTGTTCCCGCTCCACCCTCGCCCGGTCGGGACTTCGGTACACCCGCAGGTGGAACTGGCCCGTCCCGGTCACCACCCCAAAGGCCCCGTTGATGCTCCCGCCGCCTAGGGGCCGAACGGCCCGCACCTCTCCCACGTCCCAGGTGCCCGCGATCTCCTGCGGCCTCACCCCGGCATGACCTCCAGCCGCCGGAGGCCGCGAATCACGAAGCCGCCCACGTACTCGGGGTCGGCGTCCGGGTCCTTCAGCCTCAGCTCGGGGAAGGTCCGCACCAAGGCCCGCAGGCTCAATGCCAGTTCCAGCCGGGCGAGGGGCGCTCCCAGGCAGTAGTGGATGCCCAGGCCGAAGGTCAGGTGGGGGTTGGGGTCCCGGGTCAGGTTCAGGCGGTCGGGGTCCTCGAACCGGTGGGGGTCGCGGTTGCCGCTGGCATAGAGCAGCCCAACCTTCTCGCCGGGATGCAGGTCCTCGCCGTGCAGGGTCATGTCGTCCAGCACGTAGCGCTCGAAGAGGGGCAGCGGTGTGTCGAAGCGCAGCAACTCCTCAACCGCCGTGCGGAACAGGGGCAGGCTGTCCTCACGCGAGGCGGCCTCCACCAGCCGCTCCCACTGCTCCCGCCCCCGCAGCAGGGCCAGCACGCCCGCCGTGAGCCCGTTGACGGAAGCCTCGTGCCCGGCGTTCAGGAGCAGGATGCAGGTGTCGATGAGTTCCCGCTCGCTCAGGCGGTCGCCCTCCTGCTCGGCCCCTACAAGCGCCGTGATGAGGTCGTCCCGCGGCTCCGCGCGCCGCTTCTGGGCGAGGTCCCGCAGCAGGGCGCTGAAGTCGAGGACTGCCCGCTCGGCCTCGTCCTGCTCCGGCCCCGTGTACGTCGGCTCGTACAGGCGCACGATGGCCGCCGACCAGGGCCGGAGCATCGCCCGCTCCCCCGGTGGCACGCCGAGCAACTCCGCGATCACCGTCACGGGGAGCGGCTCGGCGTAGTCCGTCACGAGATCAAAGCCGTCACCGAGTCCGGCCAGTTGCGCCGCCAGGATCGCCTCGATACGCCCGGAAAGCGCCTCCACCCGCCGGGGAGTAAAGGCCAGGCCGACGAGCGAGCGCAGCCGGGTATGTTTCGGGGGCTCGGAGTCGAGGAGGTGGTTGCCGTTGAAGGCGTCGAAGTTCGCCTGCCGGGGGTCGGGCGGCGGCCAGCCGAGTTCGTCGCGCGAGTAGCGGTGCAGCACGCTGCGCCCGAAGCGGCGGTCGCGCAGCACGGCCGCGATGTCCGCGTGCCGCGTCAGGAAGACCCGGTTCAGCGCCGGGTCGCGGAAGGCGGGCGTCTCCCCCCGCAGCCGGGCGAGCAGGGGGTAGGGGTCCCGCACGAAGGCGGGGTCGCCCAGCGGCAGCGGGAACTCGGGCAGGGGCATGGGTACAGGCTACGGCACCTGCTGGGCAGTCTTGAAGCGAACGTACGGTCTACTCACGCCGCCGCCGCCAGAATGCCCGGCGATGCTGCGCTCGCTGCTGTGGCTGCCCGGGGCGGCCCTGATCCTGGCCGTGCTGCTGGACCTGCTGGCGAGTTCCATGCAGACCGGCGAGGGCCGCCTCCTGCGGCTGGTCCACCGCCCGCTGTACGCGGCCCTGACCTGGCTCGCCCGGCGAACCCGGCGCCGGGGGCTGCTGGCCTGGTCGGGGGGCATGCTCGTGGTGGGCACCATCGGGGTCTGGACGCTGCTGACGTGGCTGGGCTGGACCCTGGTGTTCTGGTCGGGGAAGGGTGCGCTCGTCGGCACCGCCAAGGAGACGCCCGCCGACCTCTGGGACGTGCTGTATTTCGTGGGCTACACCCTGGCGACGCTCGGCCTGGGCGACCTCAAGCCGCTGGGCAACGGCTGGCGGCTGCTGACGGACCTGGCGGCG
Organism: Deinococcus aerius; assembly: GCF_002897375.1. Classification (NCBI taxonomy): domain Bacteria; kingdom Thermotogati; phylum Deinococcota; class Deinococci; order Deinococcales; family Deinococcaceae; genus Deinococcus; species Deinococcus aerius. The sequence goes on from NZ_BFAG01000001.1 coordinate 476,916, forward strand.
TTCAACGGCTTTTTTCTGATCACCTTCGCCATCTCGTTCGTCGTGCCGGTCGCCCAGGCGCAGGCCGAGCGGCGCACCCTCGCCCTGTGGCTGCACCGGCTGGGCGGCAACGCGCAGGACCTCGTGATCCGGGCGTGGAACGACCACCCGGGCGGCCTTCAGGGCCTGGTGGGGGACGTGGCGACCACCCTGAATACCCTCGACGCGCAGTTCAAGAACAGCCCGGCCCTGCACCGCTTCCACGACCGCCGCGCCGACGAGTCCCTGGAACTCGCCCTCCCCGCCCTGGACGAGGCCCTCAGCCTGATCGAGCACGCGCTCGACGTGGCGCCCCCCCGGGGGCTGCGGACCGTGCGCGCCTCGATCTCCAGCCTGCTGGGCACCTACCGCCAGGTGCATCCCCGGTTGCGCGTGGACCCGCCGCCGCTCCCCGACCTCACGCCGCTGCGCGACGCGGGGCTGCCGCTGCGCCCCGAGGCCGAGGTGCGGGAGCGCTTCCTGGACCTGAATGACCGCCGCCGCGTCCTGCGCGCCATGACTGAGCAGGGCGGCTTCGCCTGGCCGGACGTGGAGGTCTGCTCAGCCGGGGTGCCTGACCCCGCCGTCTCTCTGGAGGAGGAGCTGGGGCTCAGCGGGCCGCCCAGCCGGGCGCGCTGAGCCCCAGCTCAGGCGAACTGCTCCTCCACCCGGGCGAGGTCGCGGGACGGCCCCGGCTCCCCCTCCTCGCCCCCCGGCTCGTCGAGGGTCAGGGCCGCCGGGGACCCGGGCAGCGGCGAGGCGGGCAGGGAGAGGTCCTCGGCGGCGGGGAGGTGGCGGGCGCTGAGTTCCGCGAAGGACTGGATCAGCGCCCGGTACTGGCCCACGAACTGGGTGTACTCGGTCCGCACGGCGCTGAGGCGCGCGGTGAGTTCCGCGTACCGCTCGTTGAAGGCGCGTTCCAGGTACACGGTGCGCTCGGCGTGGGCGCGGTCGCGCTCCAGCGTGAGCCCGTGGTGTTCGCGCTCCAGGTCGGCAAATCTGCCGCGGAAGGCCGCCTCCAGCTCCGCCATGCGGGCCTGGTGGGCGGCCTCCAGCTCGGCGAGGCGGGCGGCGGAGTCGCGGTCAATCGCCTCGCGTCGGGTCTGCGCCTGCTCGATCATCAGCTCGCACTGGCGGGTGGCGTTCTCGCGCAGGTCGTGCCCGATGCGCTCGGCGGCCACGACCGCGCGGCGAATCTCGTCCTCGGCCTGGCGGCGCTCCTCCAGTTCGCGCTCCAGCTCCTCGACCCGGCCCCGCAGGGCCTGGCGCTCGTGCAGCAGGGCCTCGACCTCGTTCGCCACCTGGCCCAGGAAGAGGCGGACCCCGGCGCGGTCGTACCCCCCCGGCCTTCTGGGAAAGGTGCGGTGGCTGATGTCCAGGGGGGTGAGGGGTTCGCTGTTCAGGAGATCACTGGAATGCTGGCTCATAGAAAAAGACTCCTTCCGACGCGCACCAGGGTGGCGCCCGCCCGCACGGCGTCCGGGTAGTCGCCGCTCATGCCCATGCTGAGTTCCGGCAGGCCGAGGTCGTGGGCCTGGGCGGCGGTGTCCGCGAACACCCGCCGGGCCGCCGCCGCGTCCCCCTCGGGGGCCATCACCATCAGGCCCCGCACGTTCAGTCCGGTCTGCACCACTCCAGCGTAGACGGCGGAAAGCTCATCCGGGTGAATGCCGTGCTTCTGCGCCTCGCCGTTGTGCCGCTGGAGCAGCACGTCGGGGGCGCGGCCCCACTTCTCCGCCGCGCGGGCGAGCGCCTCGGCCTGCCGCACGTTCTCCAGCGCGTGGATCAGCGAGACCGGGCGCATGTACTTGACCTTGTTGAGTTGCAGCGGCCCGATGTAGTGCCACTCGGCGTCCGGCAGCAGCGCCGCTTTGTCCCGCAACTCCTGCGCCCGCCCCTCGCCCAGCGGAAAGCCGCCCGGCTGGAGGTCCGCGTACGCCAGCACATGCGCGCGGACGGCCTCCAGGTCCTGTCCCTTCGTCACCGCGACGAGGCGCACGCTGCCGGGGGGACGGCCCGCCTCTTCCTCGGCGGCGCGGATGCCCGCCAGGACCTCGGGGAGGCTCAAGGCCTCCTCCTCCCTGTGTGTCTCACGGGGCGCATTGTGGCACTCCCACCCCCGCCGGGGGTAGCCGGGCCGGATAAGCCCCCGAGGTGGAGATCTCGTCAAGTTTCCTTCACTCTTCTCAGGGCGGAAACGAGAAAGGTTATGGGCAGCATTCGGAGCGGGCGTTTCCAGCGGAAAGCCAGGGCTCTGTGCCACACTAGGAGACGCATGCGACACCCTCATACACTCGCGCTGACCCTCCTGCTCGCTGCCCCGCCTGCCCTCGCGCAGCAGGCCGGAACGGTGCAGGACGTGGTCGTCAACGGCACCACCGACGTGCTTTCGAACTTCGTCAAGGCCACGCTGAACGTGCAGCCCGGCACCGCGCTTTCCAGCGTGAACCCGCGCCAGGTCGAGCAGGAGGTGCTGGCGACCGGCTACTTCCGCACGGCGAGCGCCGAGCTGCGGACGGTCGGCGGGCGCGACACGCTGGTGATCACGGTCACGCCGAACGCCACCATCAAGACGGTGGACGCCACCGGCCTGACCTTCCTGCCCGCCGAGGCGTTCAAGAAGAGCATCGCCGAACTCCTGAACATCGCCCCCGGCGCGACCCTGAACACCCAGCGGCTCGACCAGGCGAAGCAGGCCCTGGCGCAGAACTACCGCACGGAGGGCTTTCCCTTCACGCCCAGCATCAGCACCCAGACGAAGACGAACACCGACGGCACCGTGGGCGTGACCTTCGTGGTGGACGAGTCGGCGCCGATCAGCCGGGTGGAGGTCGAGGGCGTGACCCTGCTGCCCACCGCGACGGTCACCAACCTCTTCAAGCCGCTGTACGACGCCCGGAAGTTCACGACCGCCGCCTACTACGGTGCGGTCGAGGCTCTCCAGCAGGCCTACGACGAGGCCGGGTACGTCCAGAGCGGCGTGGACGTGCGCGGGACCACCCTGCAAAACGGCGTGCTGAAGGTGCGCGTGATCGAGGGCAAGGCGGCCAGCGTGAACTTCCAGGGCATCGAGGGCGCCGGGGTTCCCCTCCAGACGAAGGTGGGCCAGCCCCTCGCGCTGGAACGCCTGCGCGCCGACGTGCGGACGCTCTCCAACCGCACGGGCCAGCCGGTGGGCTTCGCGCTGCAGGCCGACCCGCAAAACCCCGCCCAGGTCGCCGTGTTCTTCGGCGTGGCGGACGTGGCGAGCGGGCCGGTGCGGACTATTGCCTTCGCGGGCAACACCCAGGTGCCCACCGCGACCCTCGCCTCCGTCGTCCGCACCAAGGTGGGCGACGTGTACTCGCCCCAGCTCGCGCAGGAGGACTTCCTCGCCATCCGCGACGCCTACCGCAAAGCCGGGTACGAGATCAGCACCCGCGACGCGGTGAACTTCAACAACGGCACCCTGACCTTCAACATCCGCGAGGTGCGCCTCGCCGGGTACGAACTCCAGTGGCAGGGCAAGCACCGCACCCAGGACCGGGTCATTCTGCGCGAGCTGCCCGCCGCCGGGGGCCTCTTTAACCTCAACGAGCTGCGCGCCGGGCTCTCGCGGGTGAGCCGCCTGGGCTTCGTGCAGGTCGTCGGCGAGAATGTCCGCAGCGATCCCCAGAATCCCGAGAACGTGACCTACGTGCTCACGGTGGCCGAGAGCAGCCAGGGGATCCCGGTGAGCCTGGGCCTGGAGTACGACACCCTCAAGGGCTTCGCGGGCGACGTGCAGTACTCCAATCCCAACCTCTTCGGGCTGGGCCAAAACCTCAGCGTCAGCGTGGGCGCGCAGCAGAACGACGCGCGGCAGAACTTCGTGGGGAACGTGTCGTACACGATTCCCTGGCTGGACCTGAACTTCCTGGACTTCCGCACCAACCGCACGAGCTTCAGCACGAACATCGGCACCTCGGTCTCGGGCAACCTGCCCCTGACCACCGGCAGCGGCGCGGCGACGCAGGATACCGGGCGCCAGTACACCGTCCGCACCACCGGCTTCAGCGTCAGCGCCGGGCGCAACATCACCGCCAACCTGGCGGCCTCGGTCGGCCTGGGCTACTCCTACCGCACGTACTACCTCGAACCCCTCAAGGGCGACGAGAAGAGCGCGAGTTACCCCGACACGGAGGCAGGCAACACGGCCGCAGCCGCGCTCCTGACCCCCACCACCCGCACGACCAGCGTGCGCGGCAGCCTGAACTACGACACGACCGACAACGCCGAGTTCCCCAGCCGGGGCGTGCGCGCCAATACCGAGTTGTCCTACAACTTCGGCGCCTCGGGCAACACGCCGGTCGCCTGGACGGACACGCAGGCGGGGGCGAGTACCTACTTCGGCCTGGGGCGCACGCTCGACAAGGGGCAGGGTGTGCAGACCCGCCAGCAGGTCTTCGCGGTGCGCGCCAACATCGGGACGATCGCGGGCAGCCCGCCCTCCGGCACCGGCTACACCATCGGCGGCGGCTCCACGCCCATCGCGGCCTACCAGCTTCGCGGCCTGGACAACAACCAGCTCTTCGGCACGAAGTACCTCACCGCCAGCGCGGAGTACCGCTACGACTTCAACCTCAGCAACTCCTTCACCCAGGGCCTGTACGGCGTCGCGTTCATCGACGCGGGCGACGCCTGGAACGATGGCAAGGACTTCGGCCTCAATTACGGCGTCGGCGCGGGCCTCCAGCTCAACCTGGGCTTCGGTGGGGCGCGGCTCCCCAGCCTGCGCTTCGACTACGGCTACAGCCCCCAGAACGGCAACGGCAAGTTCTACTTCCGCATCGGGAACTTCTTCTAAGCGGAGTGGAAAGGGGAGGGGTGGGTCTCGTCAGGGGCCTGCCTCTCCTTTTGTTCGTCGGCCATTTCTGCCACTTGTGGTGCAGAGGATGCGGGAGAGTTCTGGAGTCCCCTTGTGGGACGGGGTGCATGACAACCGGGAGGGGAGGCGCAACACGGGTCCAAGCGAAAGCACCCGGAGCTGCAGTCCGGGTGCGGAAAGGAGGTGTGCCTTATGCGCAGACGCCGTAAGGGTAACCGAAGCGCCCGCGCAGGCAATGGAAGCCTGCTGAGATCGCCGTGATCATCACGGCCCTCGGCACCTTCCTGACTGGCCTGGCGGCGTTCCTGCACGCCCTGAACTAAGCCTCTTTCCCCCGGTTGCCCCCTTTCCTGAAGAGCCGCCTTTCGCCCGACGATGGGCGGTTTTTGTTGCTTCCCCTGTGGGCGGTCCACACCCGCTACCATGCCCCGATGAACCGCCGCCAACTTCTCCTCAATGAGGCCCCCACATGGAAGGGCTGATGCTCGCGCGGGTGCTGCGGGACCTCTCGGGGCACCTGCCCGCCCGCACCCTGGGCTGGGCCTTTCCCGACGAGACGACCGCCGCCCTGCTGCTCGACGGGGTGGGCAACCTCGTCCTGTCGTACCGCCCGCCGCAGCCCGTGGTGTTCGTGTCGCGCGAGCGGCTGCGGGGCGATCCACACAACCCCTTCCAGCGCTACCTGGCGAACCGGGTGCGCGGCGACCTCGTGAAAGCCGAGCAACTCAAGCTCGACCGGGTCTTCGCCCTGCATTTCTCGGGCGAAACGGGCTTCGTGGATCAGCCGCCCACGCGACTCCTCTTCGAGGTGACGGGCCGCAACGCGAACCTCCTCGTGCTGGAGGCGGGGGAGGGCTTCACGGGCCGCATCCTCCAGGCCGCCCGCGAGATCACCGGCAGCCGCAACCGCTTCCGCACCGTGCGGACGGGGGGCGTGTACACCCCGCCGCCGCCCTACGAGAAGCTCGACCCCCGTACCCTGACGGAGGAGGAGGCCCGGACCCTCGCCGCCCTCCCCATCGGCAAGTGGCGCGAGCGGGTGGATGGGATTGGCCTGCTGCTGGGGGCGGAACTCGCCCGCCGCGCGGGTCTGGCCCCCGACGAGGCCCCGGGCGACCGCTGGCCGCAGGCCCTCGCCGCCCTGCGTTCGTTGGTGGACGATCCCACCGTCTCCGAGGGCGTGATGCAGGAGGGGGCGCGTGAGGCGGCCCGGGCGGAAAAGGCCGCCCAGCTTCGCAAGGCGCTGCGCGAGCCGCTGGAAAAACGCCTCACCCTCGTCACCAACCAGCTTGCCGACGTGGCCCGCGCCGAGGCCGGTCTGGACGCCGCCGCCCAGGACCGCGCGGAGGCCGACCTCCTGATGGCGTACGCGCACACGGTCGAGCCCGGTGCCGCCTCCGCCCGGCTGCCCGCCTTCGACGGCAGCGGGGAGGTCCCGGTTAGTCTCGACCCGCAGCTTTCCGCCGTGCAGAACGCCGAGAAGCGCTACGCCCGCGCCCGCCGCCGCGAGGAGGTCTACGAGCGGCTGGCGGAGCGCGAGCCCGCCCTGCGTGCCGAGCTGGCGGAGGCGCGGGAACGCCTGGCCCAGCTCGACGCCGCGAGCCTGGAGGAGCTTGAAGCCCTCTCGGAAACCCTCCAGGCCGAGCGGCCCGAGAAGAGCCCGTATGGCACGCGCTTCACCACCCCGAGCGGCTTCGAGGTCCTGGTGGGCCGCAACAACAAGGAGAACGCGACCCTGACGCACCGCATCGGGCGCAGCCTGGACTACTGGTTCCACGCGCAGGGGTACCCCGGCAGCCATGTCCTCGTACGCTCGGGGGGGCGCGACCTGGCCCTGCCGGACATCCTGTACGCCGCGCGGCTGGCGGCGGCCCACTCGCGGGCGCGCGGCAGCAGCAACGTGCCCGTGGATTACACCCGCATCAAGCACGTCTGGCGGCCCCGGGGCGCCCCCGCCGGGCAGGTCCACTACACCGACCAGAAGACGGTGTTCGTGGACGGGACGTTGCCGGAGGGGTAACGTCCTCCTCCCGGGTACAATTCCCGCTTGTGGAACGCATCATGTTCAGGGCCAAGATTCACCGCGCGACCGTCACCCAGGCGGACCTCGACTACGTGGGGAGCGTTACCATCGACGCGGACCTGCTGGACGCCGCCGACATCCTGCCCCACGAGCGGGTGGACATCTACGACATCACCAACGGCCACCGCCTCAGCACCTACGCGCTCACGGGGCCGCGCGGCAGCGGCGTCATCGGCATCAACGGGGCGGCGGCCCACCTCGTGCAGCCGGGCGACCTCGTGATCATCGCGGCCTACGGCCACTTCACCGAGGAGGAGGCCCGCGCCCTGGAGCCGCGCGTGGTGCTGGTGGACGCGAACAACCGGGTGCTCGACCTGCAACCCGCCTGAGGCATGGAACGAAAGAACGGTGCCATGCTGAGCGCCGCTAAGCATCCCATACCGTCAACTGGGGGCCCCTTCGCTCAGGGCGGCAATTCTTCTCTTCTCTGTTCCAAAGGCCGGGCCACCTGCCGCCCCTTCCCGTCCCCGGATGGGGGTGTCCTGCCGCGGGCAGGTGAACGGCCCCTTGGCCCGCCATCCTGTGAGAATTTTGCGTGAGCTCGCCGCCTATGATCGGCCCTGATGTTGCCTCATCTCACACAACTGGTGGCCGATGTGGACGGCGCGTGGGCCGCGGCCATCGGCGGGCTCGACGGCCTGCTGGTCGAGGGCCACACCGCCACCGCGACCGATCTGAACCTTCTCGTCGCCGAACATGCGGGCCTGCTGCGCGGGGCCAACGCTGCCTACGGCGACACGCTGGGCGGCGGCCAGACGCGCGAGGTGTACCTGCGCGGCGAGCGCCTCAGCGTGTACCTGCATCCCATCACCCCCGAATTCTTCCTGCTGCTGGCCCTGGACGGCCGCAGCAACCTGGGGCAGGCCCGGCTGTATGGCCGCGAGACTGCCCGCAAACTGGAGAGCTACCTGTGAGGCTCGCCCCCCTGCGCGCCATGCCCGGTGTCGTCGCCAGCGCCCTGGTGGGTCCCGACGGCCTGCCCATCGAACTGATCGGCGACGCGGGTGACGCCCTGGCCGCCGAACTCACCTCGCTGCGCGTGGTCCTGGACCGCGTGGGCCGCCGCTTGGGCGCGGGCAACGTCACCCGCGTCGCCTTTACCAGCGAGCGCGTCGAGGTGGTCGCCGTGACGAGCGGGGACTTCGTCCTCGGCGTGGCCATGACACGTGGGCACGACACCCGGGCCGCCCAGCAGCTCCTCGCCCGCCTCGCGCTGGATATCACCGACCTGCCCCGGCCGGAGGTCGCATGATCGTGCAATTGCTGGAGGTGCGCGGCATCCGCCACGTCGCCCTCATTGACGCGGCGGGCGGCATCGTGTCGAGCGCCGGGGCTGGCTCGGACATCAGCGTGGTGCAGGCGGGCCGCGCGGTGATCGGGAGCCTCCAGGCCGCGCTGGGCCAGACTGGGTGGCAGGACCTGCTGCTCGACGTGGGGGACGGCCCCATCCTGCTCACCCCCCACGGCGACCAGGTGCTGCTCACCGCCTTCGACGACGTGGCGAGCCTGGGCCGGATTCGCTTCGCGGTGCGGCGCCTGCTGAGTTAGCGCGTTCGTTGCGGGGGCCGGGGTGGGGTGCCGGAAGGGCACTCCTCACCCCGGCTTCTTGACGAGGGACGGAAACCCCCCATTGGGAGGACCTGCTGAAAGGGCCTGGGGAATGCACCATCTCGCCCTGTGGGAGAGGGCCGGGGTGAGGGGGCGTGTGACCAGCTCGGATGACGCCAACACAGCCTGTCTTCTCTTCTGGTCGCGCCGGGGGCCGTGCCCGCTCACCCCCTCTGCAAGCAGCTCTGCGAGTCCCCTCCTCCTTCCTCAAAGGGAAGGAGCTTTTTTGTCGTTCCACACGCCTTTGTCCTCCGTGAAAGACCCCCATGCATCGCTCAGGTGGCGGGCACGGGCTCGATCTGGCTCAGGCGCCGGACATCCACGGTGACCGGGCGGCCTGGGCGCCGCACGAACATGTCGGTGAAGCGGGCGTGCCAGCGGATGTCGTCCGCCTGGTAGCTCGTCCGCGCCCGCACCGCGCCGTACACGGCGTCGTCCAGCCCGCGAAGGTTGACCATGATCTCGCTCTCGGCGGCCCGCATCCGCTCGGGCGTGACGCCCCACAGCGGGCTGTCCTGGGTGATGGGGTGAACCACCGTCCAGGCCAGGGGAAAAAAGGCCACGCTGTCGCGCTCCAGCCCCAGCCGGGTGAACTGGCGCACGGGCCGCCCCCCCACATCCCGGAAGTAGGCCAGGGTGACCTCGGCCTCCAGCTCGATGAGTTGGGTACGCTGCCCGTTGACGAGCCGGAACATCAGCCCCCAGCCGCCCCGGTAGGGTGCCACCACCGCGCACTCGCTGAACAGCACCCGGGGCTTGGGCCGGGAGAAGCGGGCAAAGATCATGCCCGTCGCCAGCGCCACCCCCAGCAGCCCGACGAAGGCCTCCAGCGTGACGATCACGTCGGCCGCGAAACTCTTGGGGTACACGTGCCCGAAACCGATGGTGCCGAAGGTCTGCACGCTGAAGAAAAAGCAGGCCCAGAAGCGCCCGGTGGGGTCGGCGGGCATATCGGAGAGGGCACCCGGCCCCACCGCCAGGTAGGCCAGGGCGAAGGCGGCGTTGAGCAGCAGGTAGGCCACCCCCAGCAGCCCGACGAACAGCGGCCACGAAATGCCAATCAGGTCGTAATACAGATTCAACGAGTGCCAGAACCCCAGCCCGCTGCGCTGGAGGTTGAAGCTCCCGTCCGGGTTCACCATCCGCTGGTGGCTTTCCTGCGACACCACCCGCCCCAGCCCCAGGTCGTTGCCCAGCGGCTCGACCGGCCCCGGGGCCTGCTCGCTGCCGGGAGGAGCGGCCATGGGGAGAAGTCTAGCAGCGGGCCGGGCTCTCCCTCAGTCCAGGTCCCCGAACCCCGGCACCCCGTCGAAGAGGCCGCGCAGGGGATACCGTTCCAGGGCCGTGCGCGTACCGCCGATGCTGAAGTTTTCCGTGCCCAGCAGCCGGGTCTCCATGGCCTCGCGCTCCTCGGGGGTCATGCGGCCCAGCAGGCTCTGTTCGCCCGTCTGGGTGCCGTGGGCCTTCAAGGCCGCCTTCTTGTTTTCCGCGTAGGCGGTGACGTTCATGCGGACCGCCACCGTCCCCTCGCTCACCCCGTACACCAGCGGGTCGAGGTTCTGACCCATCCGGGAGATGCCCTCGGCGGCCTCGTGTGTCAGGGCGGTGTAGTACAGCCGTTGAGGGCCACCGCCCGGCAGGTGCCCCATGCTGAAAAACGCCGCCACCGTCGCCCGGTGGATCTGGAGGTGGTCGATGTGCCCGTAGGCGCCGTGCGGGTCGAAGGTGATCATCACCTGCGGCTGCACGTCCGCGATCAAGGCACACAGTTTGACCTCCACGTCGAGTGGGTTCACGTTCATCAGCGCGAGGGGATCGTCATAGCGCGTGCGCTCGAAGCGGCCGGAGTCGTGGTAGTCCAGAAAGATGGGCTCGGAAATCTCCAGGGCGCGGCAGGCGGCCCGCAGTTCGGCCTCGCGCTGCTGCCCCAGGTCGTCCACCGTCATGCCCGGCACGGTGATCTTGCCCGCCTCGCCGCGGGTGGCGCAGGCCAGCAGCACCCGTACGCCCTTGCGCGCGTAGTGCGTCAGGGTGCCGCCGACGCCGAACGCCTCGTCGTCGGGGTGGGCGAACACGGCCAGGAGGGTGGGTTGCGGTGAGGTCATGCGCGGCAGTGTACGCCGGGAACCCAGCGGGGTTGGCGGACGTAACGCCAGCATGAAAGTGGTGCTGGGGGCGCTCTGGACCCTGCTCGTCCAACTGTTCCTGGGGTTGATCGGCCAGCCCGTGCCGGGACAGACGGCAGAGGACCAGGTCCGCAACCTCCGGCAGGGGGAGCGGATTCGGGCCGGAACCGAACGGGCCGGAGCCCTCGCCACCCTGCGGACAGTGACGCGCGAGGTGTTCCTCGCCCTGATCGCTCAGCCCTTGCCCCGCTCGGCCTCCTCCAAACGAAGACCGCGCTCGTAGAAGTCCCAGAGTTCGTCCGTCCACGCCCCGTAGATGCGGCGGCGGTTGGCGAGGTCGGCGGCTTCCAGCGCGTCCCCCAGCGCCCGGTAGAAGCGGCTCCCCTGCTCGCGCATCGCCCGGACGGTCCAGTACGGCTCGGAGTGGAGGAGGGTTTGCAAGCGGGGGTCGGTCATGGGCAGAGGATGCCCCAACCCGGCCGGCCCCCTGTGGCCGGGGCTCAGGGTTCCGCAGGGAACTCGGCGAACTCGTAGCCGTAGCGCGCCGTGAATGCCTGCAAGTCGGCCTGCACGGCGGGGTCTTGCGGAAGCGCCTGAAGAGGGTGCCGTCCCCGGGCCGCCTCCAGGAAGAAGTCATCCATGCCGCCCGGCGAGAAGAGCAGCAGCACGTGTGCCGGGTGCGGCCCGGGGTTGGAAGGCTGGTGGACCGTTCCCCGCGGAATGACCACGAAGGAGCCCGCCGGGGCCCGGATGGTCTGCGGCCCCACCCGGACGGTCAGTTCGCCCTCCAGCACGTAAAAGACCTCCTCGTGCGAGCGGTGAAGGTGGGGGCGGGGTCCCGGGGAGCCGGGGGGCAGCCTGTTGTCATGGACGGAGTAGGCCCGGGCAGTCCTGGCGTCCCCGAGTTTGAGCACCATCTGGCCCCCGATGGGGTTGATCAGGGCCGTCCCGTCCTGCGGGGCGATGAAGAACTCTCCGCTGTCCGTCCCCATGCCTTCCCTCCTCGGCAGGGTGAATGTCCCCACTCGATGTACTTCCATCATGCGGCATGAGACAAGGGCCCGGGCGGATTCTCTGGGCTCTAACCTGGGGAAATGCCTGCTCCAGTGACCGGCCGCTTCGCCCCCAGCCCGACGGGAGCGATGCACCTGGGCAACGCGCGGACGGCCCTGCTCGCGTGGCTGCACTCGCGGGCGCCCGGCGGGCGGCACCTCCTGCGCTTCGAGGACCTCGATACCGGGCGCGTCCGCCCCTGGGCCTTCGACACCATCCGGCGCGACCTGGAATGGCTGGGCCTGGACTGGGACGCCGAGTACACGCAGTCGGAGAGGCTTCCCGTGTACGCCGCCGCCCTCGCCCGGCTGACGGCGGCGGGGGAGACGTACCCCTGCACCTGCACCCGCCGGGAGATCGTGCGGGCCATCCAGGACAGCGCGGGGGCGCCGCACGGGGCCGAGCCGGTCTACCCCGGTACTTGCCGCACATGTCCAGCCCACCCCAGCCGTCCCGCCGCCATTCGCTGGCGCGTGCCCGACCGCACCGTCTGCGCCCACGACGCGCTGACGGGGGAGACGCTCTGTCAGGACCTCCCCGCCGAGGTGGGCGACTTCGTGCTGCGGCGCAATGACGGCGTGTTCGCCTACCATCTGGCGGTTGTGGTGGACGACGCGCTGATGGAGGTAACGGACGTGCTGCGCGGCGCCGACCTCTGGCCCGCCACGCCCCGCCAGGTCGCCTTGCAGGAGGCGCTGGGTTACCCCACTCCCCGGTATCTTCACGTGCCGCTGATGACCGACTACCGGGGCGAACGCCTCGCCAAGCGGGGAGGGGCGCCGCCCGTGCAGGCGCTCCGCGAAGGGGGAGAGGAGGCGGGCCGGGTCCTTGCCGCCCTCGCCCGCTCCCTGGGCTGGGACGTGCCCGACGTTGTTTCCGCCGCCGAATTGCTCCCGCTGTGGCAGGGTCATCTGGCTCGGGCCGGATTCCCGAAAACCTCACAAACTTAGACCAGTTGTCTAAGTTTCCCTAACGGGTGTTCGGGCGGGCGCTCTACCCTGGGGATCATGTCCCTCAACCTCCCCAGCTACCCGCAGCCGGACGGGCGCGGGCGATACGGGCGCTTCGGCGGGCGGTACGTCCCCGAGACGCTCATCCCCGCGCTGGATGAACTCGAACGGGCGTATCACGCCGCGAAGGCTGACCCCGAGTTCCTGAACGAACTGGACCGGCTGTTCAAGGACTTCGTGGGTCGCCCCAGCCCCCTCTATTTCGCGGCGCGGCTCACTGAACACGCGGGGGGCGCCAAGATTTACCTCAAGCGCGAGGACTTCAACTACACGGGCGCGCACAAGATCAATAACTGCCTCGCCCAGGCCCTGCTCGCCAAGCGGATGGGCAAACGCCGGGTGATCGCCGAGACGGGTGCCGGGCAGCACGGGGTCGCCTCGGCCACCGCCGCCGCCCTGCTGGGCCTGGACTGCATCGTGTACATGGGCGCGGAGGACATCCGCCGCCAGGCCATGAACGTCTTCCGCATGAAGCTGCTGGGCGCCGAGGTCCGCGAGGTCACCTCCGGCACGAGCACCCTCAAGGACGCCACGAACGAGGCCATCCGCGACTGGGTCACCAACGTGCGCGACACCTTCTACATCCTGGGCAGCGTGGTCGGCCCGCACCCCTACCCCGCGATGGTCCGGGACTTCCAGAGCGTGATCGGCGAGGAGGTGAAGGTGCAGCTTCAGGCCCTGGAGGGCCGCGAGGCGCCCGACGCCATCGTCGCCTGCGTGGGCGGCGGCTCCAACGCCATCGGCATCTTCGCCCCCTACGCCTACCTGCCGGGGGATCAGCGCCCCCGCCTGATCGGCACCGAGGCCGCCGGGGAGGGCGTGGAGAGCGGCAAGCACGCGGCGAGCGTGGCGGGGGGCCGAATCGGCGTCCTCCACGGCTCGATGATGTACCTCCTGAACGACGACGAGGGCCAGATCGTCCCCCCGCACTCCATCTCCGCGGGCCTGGACTACCCCGGCATCGGCCCCGAGCACTGCCACTACAGCGAGACGGGCGTGGCCGAGTACGTGCCCGTGACCGACGCCCAGGCGCTCGAAGCCCTGCAACTCCTCACGCGTCTGGAGGGCATCATCCCCGCCCTGGAGAGTGCGCACGCCGTCTACCACGCGGTGGGGCTGGCGAGGGAACTCGGGCCGGAGGGGATCATCGTCGTGAACCTCTCCGGGCGCGGCGACAAGGACGTGGCCGAAGTCATGCGGTTGCTGGAGATGGAGCGGGATGAGGGCCTGCTCGACAAGGACGTGGAGCGGGTCGTCGGGGAGGTGGTGGCATGACCGCGACGCTGACGAGGGGAGCCGAGCGCATCCAGGCCGCTTTCGAGCAGGCAAACGCCCAGGGCCGCGCTGCCTTCATCCCCTTCATGACCGCCGGGTATCCGACCGCCGGGGCCTTTCCCGCCGTGGCCGACGCGCTGCTGGAGCACGCCGACCTGCTCGAAGTCGGCATCCCCTACTCCGATCCCCTGGGCGACGGCCCCACCATCCAGCGGGCCTCGGAACAGGCGCTGGCGGGTGGCACGAGCACGCGGCGCACCCTGGCGCTCGTGAAGGAGCTGCGGGCGCGGCACGATAAGCCCATCGCGGTGATGACCTACGTGAACCCCATCTACGCCGTCGGCCCGCGCGAGTTCATGCGTCTGGCTGCCGATGCCGGGGTGGACGGCCTGATCCTCCCCGACCTGCCGCCCGACCAGGACATCGAGATCGCGGACCTGGCCGCCGAGTACGGGCTGGCCGTCACCTTCCTGATCGCGCCGACAAGTACCCCGGAGCGGGTGCGGCTCGTGGCGGAGGCCTGCACGGGCTTTCTCTACGCGGTCAGCGTGACGGGCGTGACGGGCGCCCGCGAGGGCTCGGCGCTCGGCGAGGTGCCCGCGATGCTCGCCCTGGCCCGCGAGTACGCGCGGGTACCGGTCGCGGTCGGTTTTGGGGTAAAGGACGCGGCCACTGCGGCCCAGGTCGCGCAGGTGGCGGACGGCGTGGTCGTCGGCAGCGCCTTTATCAACGCCATCCGCGAGGGGCAGGACGTGGGGGCGCTCGCCGCCGAGATTGCGCGGGGCTGCCAGAGGTAGGAACTGCGAAGGAGAGGGGCCGTGGGTGACATGCCCACGGCCCCTCCTCCTTTCACTGCCTCAGCCCAGCGCCTCCATGTTGATGGAGCGGGCCAGGCCCGTCAGCTTCAGGTCGTTGGCCTTCTCCTCGTCCTCGCTCATGCGGAGAAGGTCCATGTCCTGCGAGCGGCCCAGGATTTCCGCGTAGGTCCGCAGGGTGCCGTAGGCGGAAATCTCGTAGTGCTCGGTGCGCTGGGCCGCCGCGAGCAGGCTGGCGTCGCGCACGGCGGGCTCGCCCCCCTTCCCGATGATCTCCTGCCCCTCGGCGACGAGGCCCTGCATCCCCTTGCAGGGCTTGCCGCCCGGCCCCGCGCCCAGGTCACCCAGCATCTGCTCCAGACGGGCGAGCTGCCCCGCCGTCTGCTCCCGGTGCTGTTCGAAGCCCTGGCGCAGGTCGGGGTTGCTGGCCGCCCCCGCCATCTGCGTCAGGGCCTCCATCTGCTGCTCCTCGGCGGAGTACATGTACTGGAGCCCCTCCAGGTAGAGGTCTTGCAGGTCCGTCATCCTCATGCTCATGCCGCCTGATGTCATCGGTCCCCTCCTTCGCCCGCCCCGGTTCGGTGGGATGCTCCGTCAGTGTTCGCCCCCACCTATCCGCCGGGATGGGGCGCCCGTGAACCCCGCTTCATCCGCTCAGGCGGTCGCGGGGGCCGGGCGCCGCCGCGCGAAACTCTGCATCACCAGCCAGGCCGCCAGGGTCAGCAGCCCGCACAGCAGGAACACCGCCCGGTAGCCGAAAACCTGCGCGCACGCCCCCGACACAATCCCCGCCAGCATCGCCCCGACGTTCGTGGTGTTCGAGAAGAGGGTGGTCGCCGCCCCGATCCGCCCCGGCATCAACTCCTGAAAGTACGCCATCCCCAGCCCCGCCGTTACGGCCAGCACGGCGGCCCGCACCGCCTGCGTCACCACCAGGAGCCCCATTCCCTGCGAGAGATAGACCAGCGCGAAGTGCAGCGCGAACAGGGCGAGGGCGTACTTCACCATCCGCCCCAGGGGGGGCAGGCGCCGGGCGACCGCGAAGGCCAGCATGCACGGGATTTCCAGCAGGGCGCACAGGCCCACCAGGAAGCCGACCTGCCCGTCCGTTCCGTGCAGCACCTTGGTGATGAACAGCGGGAACATGCTCATCCCCATGCTCATGCTCATGCCGTAGAGCACGAAGGCGAGGGCCGGGCGGAAGAGGGGCGGCCGGGGCGCAGGTTGATCGGGGGCGTGGGGTCCGGCGGGTGGGGGCGCGGCCGATTCTTCCCCTGACCCGGCGCGCGACACGCGCAGGACCGGCAGCATCGCCAGCACGAAGCATCCTGCCGTGAGCAGGAACAGCCCCCGGAAGTCCAGCCGCGTGAGGACGAGCGCCCCCACCCCCGGCCCGACCACCCAGGCGAGCGCGAACACTGACCTGAGGACCGTGATCGTCCGGTCGGGCGGCGGCCCTGCTGCCCCCGCGACCTGGGCGCGGGCGAACGCGAAGAGCTGGGGAAAGGCGGCGGCCCCGGTGCCCAGGAACACGGCGCCGACGAGCAGGAGGGCCGGGTAGCTCCGGGTCACGCTGAGCAGCCCGTACCCGAGGGTGGCCGCCGTCAGCGTCAGGAGGACCAGCGGCTTGCGGTCGGGCAGGCGGTCCGACAGGCGGGCCAGCCGGGTGCTGACCAGCACGCCGCTCACGGCGTTCACCGTCAGGAAAATCCCCAGCTCCAGCGGCGTCATGTGAACCCGGTTCACCCCGAACAGCGCCATGTAGGGAAAGGCCAGCGACGTGGCGAGGCCCAGGAACAGCACGGAGACGGCCAGCCCCAGCACGTGCGGCAGCCGCCAGACATCCGCCAGGCTGACGGAAGGGGGATTGGAGGTGGGGGCGAGTTCCGTCACCGCGCCACCCTACCGCTCCGCGCCCCCGAAGTATGGGTATTCTCCCCTTTATGTCCTGGACCCGGCACCTTCAAGTCGGCGAGGCCGACGTGTATTCCCTCACCGACGGCCAGTTTCGCCTCGACGGCGGCGCGATGTTCGGCTCCGTCCCCAAAGTCCTGTGGGAACGGGTCGCGCCCGCCGACGACCTCAACCGCATCCACCTGCGCATCAATCCCCTCCTGATTCGCCTGAGTGGTCAGAACATCCTCGTCGAGACCGGCTTCTGGGATCAGGGCGGCGAGAAGTTCGAGGGCATGTACGCCCTGAACCGCGACGAGACGGTGTTCCGGGGCCTCTCGGACCTGGGCCTCTCGCCCGAGGACATCCACCTTGTCATCAACACCCACCTGCACTTCGACCACGCGGGGCGGAACGTGACCGCGCTGGGCGAGCCGACCTTTCCCAACGCCCGCTACGTCGTGCAGAAACAGGAACTCCACGACACCCTCCACACCCACGAGCGCAGCCGGGCGAGCTACGTCCCCGGTTATATCGACCCCATCCAGAGCGCGGGTCTCTTCGAGGTCGTGGACGGCGAACACGAGCTGCTGCCCGGCCTGAGCGTGCTGCCCCTGCCCGGCCACAACCTCGGGCAGCAGGGGGTGGTGCTGCGGAGTGGGGGAGGGGTCCTGGTCTACGCCGCCGACCTGCTCCCCACGCTGGCCCACACGCCCTACCCGTACATCATGGCTTATGACCTCTACCCGGTGACCACGCTGGAGACGCGCAAGCGCTACTTCCCCCAGTGGTTCGAGGAGCGGGCGGTGATCTGCACGCCCCACGACCCGGACACGGCCTTCGCCCGGCTGGAGGAGGGGAAGAAGGGGGGCTTTGTGGGGGTGGCGCTACCAGGAGCGTAAGAGGGGCCGCCCCCAACGGCTGAGGTCGCGGCCCCTCTTGGGATCAAGTCACCTCTGAAGGCCGAGGTACTCCTGACTGGGATTGTAGGACGGCCCGCCAAAGGTGTAGGCCACTCCGCTCGTCGGACCCAGACTCAGGCTGTGCAGCTCCGTCTCATGAGGCTGGCCGGGCAACGAAAAGACCGTGGATGCTCCAGTGGTCAGTTCCCGGCGGATCAGCGTCTGTGCCGTACCGAACCAGGCCGTCTGCCCATTCTCGACCACGACGAAGTCGCTGTGGCTCTCGTTGCTCTGAGCGTCAATGTTGACCTGCTGCTCGAACGCCAGGGTTTCCGGGTCCAGACGGGTCAGTGAGGTGGCCGGCCCGTTGTACCAGGCCCAGAGGTTGCCTTCCCTGTCCAGCATGTAGGCGCGCACGCCGCCCATTCCCGCTGTGCCGAGGCGTGCCGCGGACGCTGCGCTCTGGCCCGTGGTGGTATCCACATGGACGAGAGACGTGTCGCTCGCCATGAACATCACATACCGGCCGCTGCGGTCATTGGTGACCGGAACTACTCGCTCGGCCTGTTTCACCGTGGGAACGGTGATACTCTGTCCCGTGCGCGGGTCGAGCCGACGCAGTTCGGGGGTATGAACGCCGTCGGACCAGATGTACCAGGCCCGGCCGAGGGCATCCAGGCCGAACTGCTCTGCCCCGGGCGCGAGGTACCCCCCACCCGCCACGAAGAACTTTTGCACCACGCCGTTCTGAATCCTGAAGAGATGGCCCATGTGGACGCCGCTCACCCAGACACTGCCGTCCTGGGCGAACTGGGTTCGCGTCAGAGAGCCTGCGCCTTCAAGGGGGAACCGCTCGGCGACTTGCCCTCCCGAACTGTGGAGCAGGGTGCTGCCTCCCTGCCCCTGTTGCACGCCCCAGAGGTCCCCGTTCCCCGCCAGGGCCAGCCCCTCAACGGCACCGAGACCAAGCGTAAGACGGCGCGGGTTGATCCTGAGGTGAAGGGGAAGCCGGTGGACTCTGGTTCTGGATGTCCCCACGATGGTTACGTCGTACGTCCCGGGCTGAGCGTCGGCGGCAACATTCAAGTTCACGTTGACCTGGCCGGATTGGACACTTGTGGGTGTCAGGCTGACGCCCGCCGGTGCCCCTTCCAGCGTCAAGCTCACCGCGTCGTTGAATCCCTCGACTGGATTGAGGACCACGGGAAGGGTGAGTTGTTCACCGGCAAAACCTTGGGCAGTGCCAACCCCGGAGGGGAAGAACAGGAAGAAATCCGGGGCGGTGAGACTGAAGGTGTACAGCGTCCCACGCCCGACCTCGTTGCCCCCCTTCTTGACGATCACATTCAGGGAACCGCTGTAGCTGGCCGCGCTCTCGTCCGCTTTGAAGGTGAGGGACGTGCCCACGGCCTGCGGCTGTACAGCTCTACCAGGTGTCCCCAGTCCACTCCTTGCCAGGCTCGCGCCGCTCACGCCGGGAAGATTGATGGTAGACGGCTCTACTGTGACGCCAGGAACGTCGGTTTCCAGCGTCACCTGACCACTGATGCCGCCGATCTGGGCCAGAGCGACCTCGCGCGTGACCTGCTGACCAGCCTGCATGGTCAACGCGGAAGTATCGCGGAAGGACACGTCAACGCGCTCTGGGGCACGCTTAAAGCTGAGCGTCGTGCGGGCATTTGCCTCTATGTTGCGAATACGGTAGTCCGACCGGTACTCCCCACTGTTGATTTCGGTTGTGCTGAGGGCATTCCACCCCGGCACGACACGAATATCGAGGTCGAGGCGTTGGGAATCCGAGCAGATCGCCGTACCCCTGAGCTGCGCGGCGGTGTCCGAGTACACGCGGGTGACCTGTCGCCCGTCGGCTGTGCGTTCGTCCACCTCCCCAAGGGAGTCCCCCTGAGCCGTACGAGCTTCGAGGAAGGCGAATTCGGCCCCGAAGTTGACCGCTCCCTGCTGTCCGGTGAAATCGCAGCCGTAGAGGAAAGGGAAGGTGGCCCGAGGTGTGGGGAGTCCGGCGTCCACGTTGCCTGAAACCGTGATGGTGGGTGTGCTGGCATCCACGGTGGTCCTGCTATTGGCAAGCGTCACCCCCAGTTTCCCCGTCCCAAAGGCCCACCCACTAAGGGTGCCGCGGACCCGGGCGGGGTCCAGAGCCACACCGGGAAGAGCGGTGTAATTCAGCGTCACCGTCTTGTCCCCGTTCAGCGTGACCGTCTGCGCGGTGGGGGAGGTCTGGCCGTTCACCGCGCCTCCCTCCACCTTGAACACGGCTCCCGCCTTCAGGTCCGCGAATGTCTTGCTGCCCTCCAGCGTGCCGCTGAAGACCTGAGTGTTGGTGCTGGTGTTCGTGACTGTGACAGGTGCGGCGGGAACACCCTCAAGCTTGACCGTCAGGCTATGGGTTATGGCGGGCGTGTCGCCCCCACCGCAGGCTGTCAGAAGGGCCGTGAGGCCGAGGATGGCGCTAGATACATAAAGCTTCTTCATGTCCGCTCAGGATTCTAATAGTCTTTTTCTCGGGTCGTATGCCGATTTGTCGGCCTCCCCCCTTCATGAAGGTGGCGTCAGATTAAGGCCAGCGCGGATGGGCGCTCACTTCCGCACCCCGCCCGTCTACACGTCTGCCCTTTCCGCATGGCCCACGCGCTAGACTCCCTCCGATGTTCACCCTTCCCCACGACCATGAGGATGCCCGCGTGGTGCTTCTTCTTCGTTGGGGGCGGTGAGCGCAGCCCGGCGTTCGCTCATCCGCCCCCGAAGCCGTCAGAAGCTTCGGGGGTCTTATTTTGAGACGCGACCTTGGAAAGGGGACAGGCAGATGGGAATGACGATTGCGGAGAAGATCCTGGCGGCCCACTCGGGGCACGAATCGGTGGTGGCCGGCCAGCTCATCGAGTGCGAGACCGACTGGGTGCTGTGCCACGAGATCACCACGCCCGCCGCGCTGCGGATGCTGGAGGAGCGCGGCATGGACCGGGTGTTCGACCCCTCGCGCATCGTGGCGGTGCCCGACCACTCCGTCCCGGCCATGAACATCAAGGCCGCGAAGATGTACCAGAAGCTCAAGTCCTGGGTGCAGGAGAAAGGAATTCAGCACTTCTACGATGTGGGGCGCGGCGGCATCGCCCACGTGGTGCTGGAGAACACGGGCCTGATCAAGCCGGGTCAGACGCTCGTGAGCGGCGACTCGCACACCTGCAACGCGGGCGCGCTGGGGTGCTTCGCCACGGGAGTGGGCAGCACCGACCTCGCGGGGGCGATCTATGCGGGCAAGGTGTGGTTCAAGGTGCCCGAGACCATGCTCATCCGCGTGACGGGCGAGATGCAGCCCGGCGTCACCCCCAAGGACCTCGTGCTGGAGGTTATCCGGCGCATCGGGGCGGATGGGGCGAACTACCTGGCGATGGAGTGGGTGGGCGACACCATCGACCGGATGGACATGGAGGGCCGCTTCACGCTGACGAACATGGCGATCGAGGCGGGCGGCAAGACGGGCATCGTGGCGGTGGACGACACGACGCGGGCCTACCTGGCGCAGAGAGGGGTGACGCCCGACCAGTACACCGAGTACACCTCGGACCCGGACGCGAACTACAAGGTCGTGATTGACCTCGACGCCTCCGCCGTGGAGCCGACCGTCGCCTACCCCCACATTCCCAGCAACGGGCGGGTGGCGGGGAGTGACCGCATCGCCGTCACGCACGCCTATGTCGGGAGCTGCACGAACGGGCGGATCGGCGACCTGCGCGACGTGGCGCGGATTTTGAAGGGCCGCAAGGTCGCGGACGGCGTGCAGATGATCGTCGTTCCGGCCACCCAGGCGATCTGGAAGCAGGCCGCGCAGGAGGGCCTCCTCGAAATCTTCGTCGAGGCGGGCGCGAGCGTCAGCTACCCCAGTTGCGGCGCCTGCCTGGGGATGCACTCGGGCGTGTTGGGGCCGGACGACGTGTGCATTTCCAGCAGCAACCGCAACTTCGTGGGCCGGATGGGCGACCCGACCGCGCAGATTTACCTCGCCAGCCCCGCGACGGTGGCGGCAAGTGCGGTGGCCGGGTACATCTCCGACCCGCGCGAGTACAACGCGGAGAGCGCGGGTGGTGGGACGGAAGCGGCGGACTGAGGTGGATCGGCTGGACCTCCTCCCGCCACTTCCATGATTGACTGGGAGTCCTATGGGTGAAGCCAAACGGCGCAAACAACTCGGGCTGATGCCCACGGTCCACTCCTTCGAGGCGCAAATGGACGCGGATGGCAACGTGACGCTGACGCACGGGCCGGAGGAACCCGCACTGCGCGAGCGCATCGAGGCAGCGCTGGAAGCCTCGCAGCCTTCCGGGGCGGGGTGGGACAGCGCCTACCGCACGGCCTACGTGATGGCGGGGCGGTCCGAGCGCCGCTTGCAGACGGTGGAGGACGTGCAGGCTATCCCGGTGCCCCCCTACCGGCGCTTTACCGGCGACCTCGTGCTGGGGCAGGCGAGCGGGACAGACCTCAACATTCCGGCGGGAGAGGGCGGCAGCCTGCGCCTGCGGGAACAGCTTCACTCCTTCGACGGCTCGCGCTGGGGGGGCTTTTCTACCAACCGCGACCCGCAGGAGGTGCTGAGGGACCTGCTGTCCCACCCCGCCGCCCGGCTGCGGGGCGAGGAACTGGGCGCCTTCCGGGTCGAACACTGGCAGGAAGGCCGCATGGACATCGAGCCCGAGCCGCCCGAGGAACTGCTGGAACCCATCGAGGCCGTCACGCGGGAGTGGCACGGCGAGACGCCTGAGGAGTGGGCACAGACTCACCACGACCTGCTGGAGGAGGGGGACGACGGCCCCGTGCCCGTCGCCCGCCGCCTGCTGCTCGAACTGCGGCGGCCCGCGCCCCTGCAATCGCCCCTCAACCCCGCCTTCGCCATCGTGGGCGACGTGGAGTTCTATCCCGACCCCGACGGCTCCAGCTACACGCTCGACGGCGAGACCTGGCTCCCCTACGGCGACCCGGACGCCGCGCCGGAGGGCGGGGACGGGGGCGACCTGAGCGAACTGATCTCCCAGATGCTCGACGTGCAGACCGTGCCCGTGACCGTCTGGGCCGATGGGCGGGTGGAGTGGGAGGAGGGCAGCGTGCCGGACGAGCACGCGCAGCGCCTGCGCTCGGAATTGCTGGCCGCGACCGGGGCGGGCGACCCGCAGGAGTGGGCGGAATGGACCCGCGCCCTCCTGGCCGAGACCTTCGCGGACGAGGCGCCCTATCTGGCGGAGGTGCCGAACCTGCCCGCCGTGCAGGCTGTGCGCCTCGACATCCCGACCGATGCCCTGACCGACCCCGACGACCCCGCCCAGTACTTCATGGAATCGGAATTCACCCTCGACGGCGAGCACTGGCACGACCTCTACGGTGAGGAAGTGCCCGAGGAACTGGAGCGGCTGCGGCCCTCGAACTGACGCTCACGCCCCAACCCCAGGAGGACCCATGCCCAAAGTTCATGTCTTCGCCCGCGACCACATCAACACCGACGAGATCATCCCCGCCCGGCACCTCACGACCGACGTGGAGGCCGAGCTGGCGAAGTACGCGATGGAGGACTACGACAAGGACTTCGTGCGCCGGGTCAAACCGGGCGACATCATCGTGGCGGGGGCGGACTTCGGCTGCGGCTCCAGCCGCGAGCACGCCGTCTGGGCGCTGCGCGGGGCGGGGGTGGCCGCCGTGATCGCCCCCAACTTCGCCCGCATCTACTACCGCAACTCGATCAACAACGGCTTCCTCGCGCTGGAGTGCGAGAACATCGTCGAAACCTGCATGGACGGCGACGAGGCCGATCTCGACCTGGGGGGCGGCACGATCACCAACAAGCGCACCGGGCAGACCCTGACCTTCGTACCCGTGCCGCAATTCGCGCTCGACATCCAGAAGGCCGGGGGCTGGCTGGAGTACATGAAGGCCCGCGAAGAGGCCGCGGGGGAGGAGCAACATGCCTAAAGTCGTCAGCCTGCCCGGAGACGGGATCGGCCCGGAGGTCACCGCCGCCGCGGTGGAAGTGTTGCGTGAGGTTGCGCCGGACGTGACCATCGAGGAGCACCCCATCGGGGGTATCGCGTACGACAACTACGGCGACCCTTTGCCCCAGGTCACCCGCGACGCTGTGAAGGACGCCGACGCGGTGCTGCTCGGCACCGTGGGTGGCCCGCAGAACAGCCCCTGGAACCGCCTCCCGCGTCACCTGCGCCCCGAGAGTGGCCTGCTCGCCCTGCGAAAGGCCCTCGGCTGCTACGCGAACCTCCGGCCCGTGCGGGTTCAGCCCGGCCTGGAACACCTCTCGCCCCTCAAGCCGGAACTCGCCCGCGGGGTGGACATTCTGATTGTGCGTGAGCTGCTGGGCGGCGTCTACTTTGACGGCGACCGCCAGATCGAGGGGAACACCGCGTACAACACCATGCGCTACACGACCCCCGAGGTCGAGCGGGTGGCGCGCGTAGCTTTCTGGGCCGCTGAGCAGCGCCGGGGCCGAGTGACGAGCGTGGACAAGGCGAACGTGCTGGAGGTCTCGGAACTCTGGCGCCGCGACGTGCAGGCCCTGCGCGACCGCGAGTACCGCAACGTGCACCTCAACCACGAGTACGTGGATTCGGTCGCCATGCTGATCGTTGCCAACCCCAGCCGCTACGACGTGATCGTCACGGAAAACCTCTTCGGCGACATCCTCTCCGATCTCGCCGCCGTGATTCCGGGCAGCCTGGGCCTGATGCCGAGCGCCAGCCTGGGGGATGGCCCCGGCCTCTTCGAGCCCATCCACGGGAGCGCTCCCGACATCGCCGGGCAGGGAATCGCCAACCCCGCCGCCGCCATCATGAGCGCCGCCATGCTGCTCCGGCACGGCCTGGACCGCCCCCAGGTCGCCAACGGGGTGGACCGCGCGGTGGCCCTGGCCCTGCGCGAACACCCCACCCGCGACCTGGGGGGCAAGGCCGATACAAAGACCTTTACGCAGGCAGTCCTGAACGCGATGGGCAGCCCGAGCGTGGGGTAAGGGAGCGCAGGGGAGGGGCCGGGGCCGTGATGGGCTTCGGCCCTTCTCGCTTGGGGAGGGCTGAGGCTTGTGCCCTGTCCCTCATCCCCCCTCCCGGCCCCCCGTGCTAGACCTCGCTATGCCGCCCCGCCGCGCTGTCCTCGCGCTCACCCTGCTCACTCTTCCCGCACTCGCCGGGGCACGGGCCGCCCCCCAGGTATTCGTCGCCTACCCGCCCGAGGGGCACCGAGTCGCCTTCGACCATGTGCTGCTGGAGGGCAGCGTGCCGCCCGGCGCGGGGCTGAGAATTGGGGGGCAGGCGGTGCAGGTCGGCCCGGACGGCCTCTTCATCCTGTGGTGGCCGCTGAGGGTGGGCACGAACGACCTGCGCCTGAGCGCCACGCTGGGTGGGCAGACGGGCACGCGGACACTGCGCGTGACTCGCACGGTGGCGGCCCCCCTCCCCGCCACGCCCACCCGGATTGACCGCGAAAGCCTGACACCGGGGGAACCGCTCGAATTCTGGGACGTGGCGGGGGACACGCCTGCTGAGCGGACGGTCGCCCTCTCGTTTCGGGGATCGCCCGGCGGACGGGCCGCCTTCCGGGTGGCGGGCGGGCCGCCCCAACCCATGCGGGAGGTGGGCGCGGGGAGGTACGAGGCGGCCTACGAGGTGCCGGTCTCGTCCCGACTTGCGGCGGCTCCCATCACCGTCACCCTCACCGGACGGGATGGCCGGACCGTCTCGGCGACTGCACGGGGAACCCTCTCCAGCATGGCCGGGGGCCAGCAGGCGGGCATTCAGCGCCCCGGCACCGTGCCCGGACTCGGCCTGAACGACTCGGGCAACGTGACCACGACGCTGGACGGTGCCCCCTTCCTGCATCCCCGGGGCGGCATGACCTTCACGCTGGTGGGGCGACAGGGGAGGGATGTTCGTGCCCGCCTCGCGCCGGGGGTCAGCGTGCTGATCTCGGAGGCGCAACTCGACGTGCTGCCTGGAGTGCCCCTTCCGGGCGTGGGCGGGGTGGTCCATCTGGACAGCCCAGTCGCCGCCCTGTCGCCCCTCACGGCGGCCCTGGTGGCGCGGCCCACCGCCCTTCTCACGGACGATCTGCGGATCAGGGTGCCGCTGGGCGGGGCGCGGGTGCCCTTCACGGTGGCCCAGGACCAGGAGGGTCGCCGCCTCACGCTCACCCTGTATGGGCTGGAGGCGGCGCCCACCCTGCCCGTCCCCCTCGCCGACCCGCTGATCGCCGGGGCCGAGGTGCAGCCGGTCGGGCTGGGCGTGACCCGGCTGACCCTGGACCTCACCGCCGCGCAGGCCTGGGGGTTCACCGCAAACTACGACGGGGACGACCTGCTCCTCACGGTGCGCCGCCCGCCAGTCCTCGACCCGGCACGGCCCCTGACCGGACGGGTGATCGTACTCGACGCAGGGCACGGGGGAACGCAACTCGGGGGGGCGGGCGCGCTGCGGGTGCCCGAAAAGGACCTCACCCTGCCGGTCGCCCGGCGCGCCGCCGAGCTGCTGCGCTCGCGGGGGGCGCAGGTGGTCCTCACCCGGGAGGCGGACGTGACCCTGGGGCTGTACGAGCGGGGCCTGACGGCCGAGGCCGTGCGCGCGGACCTGCTCGTGTCCATCCACGCCAACGCCCTGCCCGACGGGCGGGACCCGCGCGGCATCCGCGGGCCGGAAGTGTACTTCACCCACCCGCAGGCGCAGGCTCCAGCCGCCGCCATCCTGGCCGCGCTGCGCCGCACCCTGCCCGACCTCGGCCCGGGATCGGGCCTCAAGCCGGGCGCCGACCTCGCCCTGACGCGGCCCACCACCCAGCCCAGCCTGCTCGTCGAGACGGCCTACCTGACCGACCCCGGCAACCTCCGCGTGCTGATGGACTCCGCCGGGCGCGAGCGCCTCGCACAGGCCATCGCGGCGGGCATCACCGACTTCTACGCGGGGCAGGTGGGCGGACACTGAGAGGAGGAGAAGCTATGCTCTCGGCCGGCCTCCGGCCCCTGTTCAGGAAGGTGGACTGCCTTCAGATTCCCGTGCCCAATCTGGAGGCTGGCCTGGGGTTCTACCGGGACGGTCTGGGCCATGAATTGCTCCGGCGGACAGCCACCGCCGCCGGATTGTGAATGCCGGAGACCGACACCGAACTCGTCCTCCAGACCGAACGTCCCGAGCCCGAGGTCAATCTGCTCGTCGCCTCCGCCGATGCCGCGGCAGACGCGATCCGGCAAGCCGGGGGACAGGTCGTGGAGCCGCCCTTTGACGTTCAGGTAGGCCGCTGCGCCGTCCTGCTGGACCCCTGGGGGAGCCGCCTGGTCGCGCTGGACCTGGGCAAAGGCCGCCTGGCGACCGATGCACAGAAGAACGTGACGGGGACCGAACCCTAACCCCGCGGGGATGGTGAGGACCAACCCGCAGCCCATCCCCCGGAACTGTTCAGCCTCCCGTCATGCCCGCCGGGTACGCTCACCCCATGTCCTCCCGCGTTCTGGCCCTCGTGGCCCTGCTGGCCCTGCCGTTCCCCGTCGCCGCGCAGCAAGTTCCGCCCGGCTCCCCGGCAACCACTCCGGCGCCGGGCAGCACGGCCACGCCCAGCACGCCCGCCTCACTGAGTGGCGTGACCGCCACGCTCACCGCGCCCCGCAACGTGACCGGGTCCGTGCCCCTCACCCTGACGCTGAAGAGCAGCCTGGCCGAGCCGATCACGTTCGGCGTGGGGCGTGACAATGACCAGAACTGCGCCTTCGCGCCGACGGTGCGCGTCCTGCGGGTGGGCACCCGCGAGGTGGTCTACCCGGCGCCCGGGGCGGAACCCCGCATCTGCACCCAGGAACTCCTGACCAAGACCGCCCCGGCGGGGGGCAGCGCGGTCTTTACCCGCGACCTCAACCTGCCCGCCGGGGATTACATCATCGAGGGGTGGTTCGGGGGCTTTGCTCATGACGAGCGCGTCAAGGTGCCCGCCCAGCCCGTGCGCGTCACCGTCCGGTGAGGGGCTCTGCCATGAGGCGCCTGCTGCTGGCCCTGCTGCCCGGCCTGTTGGCAGGCTGCGCGCTGCTCGGCACTTCTCCTGGCCGCAGCCCTGAGCCGTCCTCGCCGGGCCAGGCCACTCCTGCCGCAGCGGAAGCCCCCCTCGCTGCCCAGGCGGAGGCGGACGCGACCGGGCGGGGGGTGACGGTGGCCCTCACGCTGATCAACGTGGGCCGGCGGCCCCTGACCCTGCGGTACGCCGCGCAGGTCAACTGGGGGGGCTGCGGCCTGCCGCCCTACGTCGCCCTGTCGCGCGAGGGGGGTTCAGCCGTCGCTGGCCCGGCCCCCGAGGGCCGCCTGAACTGCCCGGAACTCCAGTTCACCCGCACCCTCCGCCCCGGCGAGACGCTGACGCTGCGGCGCACCCTGCCGTCCCTGCCCCCCGGCGCCTACACCCTGACCGCCTGGTTCGACGGGGAGGTCGGCGGCAAGACGGTGCGCGTCCAGGCCCCGGCGGTGTCGCTGGAGGTGCGGTAGGTCGGCCCTAAGGGGCTTGCCCCTGACCCCTACCTCTTCCCGCCCCCTGTTAGAATTGCCCGTTATGGACCTCAAGGCCGAACTCAAAGCCGCCGTCGAACGGGCCGCCGCCGACCTCGGCGCGCCGCTCGACGTGGCGATTCAGGAAACTCCGGCGAACAAGCCCGGCGACTACGGCACACCCGCCGCCTTTCAGATTGCCAAGACGCTGGGGCAAAACCCCGCGCAGGTCGCGGCCCAACTCGCCGGGAAGGTCGAGCTGCCCCGGGGCATCTCCCGCGTGGAGGCCGCCGGGCCTTTCCTGAACTTCTTCGTGGACGTGGGGACGTTCGTGCGCCAGGTCGTGGAGGAACCCGTCCTGACTCCGGCCAGGGGCGGCAAGGTCGTCATCGAGCACACCTCCGTCAACCCGAACAAGGAACTGCACGTCGGGCACCTGCGGAACGTCGTGCTGGGCGACTCCATGGCCCGCATTTTCCGAGCAGCGGGGTTTGAGGTCGAGGTGCAGAACTATATCGACGACACCGGGCGCCAGGCCGCCGAGGCCCTCTTCGCGGTACAGCATTACCACCGCGTCTGGGACGGCGTGCAGAAGTACGACCACTGGCTCGGCGAGGGCTACGTGCGCCTGAACGCCGACCCCGAGAAGCCAGCCTTGGAAGAGGGCATCAGCGCCGTCATGCACCGTCTGGAGGCCGGGGAGCTGCGGGGCGAGATCGAGAAGGTTGTGAAAGCCCACCTCGAAACCTGCTTCCGGCTGGGTGCCCGCTACGACCTGCTGAACTGGGAGTCGGACGTGGTCGGCAGCGGTTTTCTCGCGCAGGCGATGAACATTCTGGAGGAGAGCCGCTACACCCAGCACCCCACGGAAGGGAAGTACACGGGCGCCTTCGTGATGGACGTGTCCGAGTTCATGCCCGGCCTGGAGGAGCCGAACGTCGTGCTGATGCGCTCGGACGGCACGGCGATGTACGCGGCCAAGGACATCGGCTACCAGTTCTGGAAGTTCGGCCTCTTCGAGGGGATGAAATTCAAGCCCTTCATCCAGGACCCCGAGGGCAAGACGGTCTGGACGAGTGCGCCGGACGGGCAGCCCGACACCCAGAAGCGCTTCGGCCACGCGCAGGAGGTCATCAACGTGATCGACTCGCGGCAGGAACATCCCCAGAAAATTGTGAGGGCGTCGCTGGGTGTGGCGGGTCACCCGGAGGAGGAGGAGCGCAGCGTCCACCTCTCCTACGCCTTCGTGACGCTGGAGGGGCAGACCATCAGTGGGCGCAAGGGCATTGCCGTCAGCGCGGACGAGGCGATGGACGAGGCCGAGAAGCGGGCGCTGACCGTACTCGCCGAGATCAACCCTGACCTCGCCGCCCGGGAGGACGCCGGGGAGATCGCCCGCCGCATCGGCATCGGCGCCATCCGCTTCGCCATGCTCAAGGCCGAGCCGACGCGCAAGATCGACTTCCGCTGGGAGCAGGCGCTCGCGCTCAACGGGGACACGGCTCCGTATGTCCAGTACGCCGCCGTCCGCGCCGCGAACATTCTCCGCAAGGCGCAGGAGGCCGGGTACGCGACCGACGGCACGGGCGCCGACTGGTCCGCCCTCCCCGACGTGGACCTCACCCTCGCCAAGATGGTCGCCCGGCTCCCCGAGGTCGTCGAGCAGGCCGTCCGCATCCACTCGCCGCACGTGATCGCCCAGTACGCCCTCGACCTCGCCACCGCCTTCAACGCCTGGTACAACGCCAAGGACAAGGCCGGGAAGTCCGCCACCAACGTCCTCCACAGTCCCGAGGGTCTGCGCGAAGCCCGCCTCGCCCTTGTCGGCCGCCTCAGAAAGGGCTTCGAGGAGACGCTGGCGCTCATCGGGATCGGGGTCCCAAGCGCCATGTAAAGGGCGTGCAGGAGGCTAAAAGTCCTTCCACCTTGAGGGGGATGTTGGGTGGGGGCGAACGGGCACGTCCTGCGGCGCGGCCAGAATGAGAGGCAAGGCATTTTGCTAGGGTCGGCGCTGCTCGGTCGCCCCCTCACCCCGGCCCTCTCCCACGAGGGGAGAGGGAGAAATGCCCCCCGGAGCCTGCTCCTTTCCCCCGGCCTACCGCCGGGCCTGCTCCTGCGCCCGGGTCTCCAGCCGACTGAAAAAGGCGGCGAGCCCCTGGGCGACGCTGGGCGAGAAGCGGTTGCCCCCCAGGTGTGGGCCGCTGACCTTCACAAACTCGCTGACCCCGTGTTCGGCGTGGGTGAACAGGTGCTCGCCGTTGCTGTCCATGGGCACGACCTTGTCGTCGGGGCTGGCGACCACGAACAGGGGCAGGGGGGGTGCGGCCCGCAGGAGCGGCAGCGGGTTCAGGTTGGCAAGGTTGAGCCCGGGGCCGTAGGCGTCCTCGACCTCCCTGCGGCGGCCGTCCCCGGTGTTCCAGGCGCCTTGCAGGTCGGCCCAGGCGTCGATGAGCGCCACGCCGGACACGCGGTACGGGCTGCCGGGCAGGGCGCTGCGCAGAGCCAGCAAACCGCCCATGCTCAGGCCCAGCGCGTAGGTGCGGCCGTTCCAGGCGAAGTGGCTCACGGCCTCCTCGCGCAGGCCCGCGACCTGGTCGAGCGCGGCGGGGCTGCCCCAGGTGTACGGTCCCCCGTCGTTGCTGAGCAGCACCGCGAAGGGGGCGGCGAGCAGGGCGTCCACCAGCGCCCCGACCTGGGGGCTGGCGTGCAGCCGCTCGCCGCTCTGCCCGCGTGGGTGCGACACGATGACCAGGGCGCACTCGCGCTGGTAGCACTCGGGCGGCACCCGCAGGAACGACGGGCCGCTGATTCGGTCGAGCCGCACGGTGTCGGCCGCGCGGGGCAGCGGCAGCACCCAGGCGGGGGTGGCCGGAATCGAGGCGGCGGCCCGGGCGGTGACCGGCAAGGCGGCGAGCAGCGTGCAGAGCAGGGAGAGGGGGGCGAGGCGCATGGGCGGGCCGCACTCTAGCGTCTGGGCCTTGACGGCGGCCTGACTGGGGATTCAGCGCCCGAACAGCAGCAGGCCCAGCTTCTTGCCCCGCAGCCTCCGCCCGATCAGCGCGGGCACCACGAGCGCGATCAGCGCGTACAGCACCACGTTGAAGGCGAGTTCAAGCGGCTCGCCCTCCGGCGCCCGGTAACGTTCCAGCGCCTGGAGCATCGCGGGGTGCAGCAGGTAGATGGGGAGGCTGACGGTGCCCAGCGTGGCGATGACCCGTTTGAAGGTCCGGGCCTGTGCCCCGCGCTCCAGCCAGTACGCCACGCCCAGCAGGGCGAGCGCCACCAGGGCCGTGTACGTCCAGCTCAGCCCGTTGTACACCACGGGAACCACGGGCGTTCCCCGCACGTAGGCGACCGCGACGGGCAGGTAAACGGCGTACACCACCGCCAGCAGCGGCAGCAGCACCCGGCGCCGCCGTCGCCACCACGTCTGGAACTCGTCCAGCCGCGCCCCCACCGCGAGGCCCAGGCTGACCGGCAGGGCGTACCACAGCACGGTACTCGCCGGAAAGGGGAGGTGCAGCACTTGCCGGTTGAGCAGGTACAGCCCGAGCTGCACGGTCAGCCCGCCGACGAGCGCGGCGGTGATGGAGGGCCTTCGCCGCGCCAGCGGCAGCAGGAGCGGCAGCACGAAATAGACCTCCAGCGCCACCAGCAGGAAGTACAGGTGGTAGCTCGCCTTCCCGTACAGCAGCCAGTCGCGCCAGCGGTCCGGGTCGGTCAGGGTCCCCGGGTCGCGCTGCCCGGTCCACACGTACCACCCCGCGTACAGGGCGGTCCACAGCAGGTAGGGCCAGCCCCCGCGCGTGAGCCGCCGCCAGAGGTACCGTCTCGGCTCGAAGCGTTTCAGCAGGCTGCGCGTCAGCACCAGCGCCGACAGGAACACGAAGGCCGGGACCGCGAAGTGCAGCGTGCGGTTCAGGATCAGCAGCAGGTCGTGGCTGGTCGAGCCCACGTCCGCGTGCCGCAGCCCCATGCCGGTCGCGTGGTGCCCCACGACCTCCAGAATGGTGAGACCCCGGAAGGTGTCGATGGCGGTCAGCCGCGACGCGGCGGTGGGGACGGGAACGGAGGAGGGCACGGACGCTTCGGACATGCAGTGGTCAACTCTAGCCGCCCGGCGCGTGAGCTTGTTGCGGGAGGCCCGGGTCGGGGTCTAGAGCATTTGACAGCAGAAGTGTCACCTGAGCGAAGCGAAGAGTCCCTCAGTTGACGTTGTGGGCTGCTTCGCTCCGCATGGCACTGTTGCCAAAGGCTTTACCCCCGTCCCCGAACTTCGAAGCCTGCCCCGCTCAGAATCTCGCCCGCCCGGCGCACGTCCTCAGGGCTCTCCAGGCCCAGGCGAATCGCGCCGCCCTCCTCGCGGATGGCGAGGACCTCTATGTCCTTGATGTTCACCCCCGCCTCGCCCAGGGCCTGCGTGACCGCGCCGATCTGGTTGGGCTTGTCCGGCACGGCGACGACCAGATCGTGCCGGGGGGGCAGCAGGCTGCGCCGCACGACGGGCAGGCTGTCGCGCGTCCGCTTGCCCTCCTGCGCGGCGGCGAGCAGCTCGTCGGGCTGGTCGAGATCGGCCTCCAGGCGCTCCAGATGGCGCCGGAAGCGGGCCAGGGCCTCCCGCAGCGCCGCGCGGTTTTCTACCACCATGTCGCGGCTCATGCGGGGGTCGCCGCTTGCCACCCGGGTCAGGTCGCGGAAGCCCCCGGCGGCGAGCAGACTCAGTCGCTCGTCCCGCGCGACGAGGTGCGTCAGGGCCAGGCTGGCGAGGTAGGGCAGGTGGCTCACCGTCGCCACGAGTTGATCGTGCGCGTCGGGCGGCATCACGACCGGGGCGGCGCCCAGCGCCTCGACCAGCGCCCGCATCCGGCTCAGCGCGGTCAGCGGCGTGTGGTCGGTGGGCGTCAGGACCCACACCGCGTTTTCCAGCAGGGCGGCCCGCGCGTGAGTGACACCTCCGCGCTCGGAGCCCGCCATCGGGTGCCCCGGCACGAAATTCCGCACGCCCAGCGCCTCCAGCTCGGCGGCGATGCCCGCCTTCACGCTGCCCACGTCGGTAACCAGGGCTCCTGAGGAGAGGAAGGGCGCCAGCTCCCGCGCCAGGGGCGCCAGCGCCCGCATGGGGGCGGCCAGCACCACCAGGTCCGCCTCCCGCAGCCACTCGCCGGGTGCGGCCCGCACCTCGTCCACCACGCCCAGGGCCTCGGCCTCGCGCAGCACCTCCACGCTCGCGTCGTAGCCGATCACCCGCCGCGCGAGGAGCCGTTGCCGCAGCCCCAGCGCCACGCTGCCCCCGATCAAGCCGACCCCGGCGACCACGGCCAGCTCGAACGGCGGGGCGGACGTGGGGCCGGGGGCAGGCACGGTCATGGGGGCGAGGCTAGCACGCCCCGCCGCGCGGGCCGGGAGGCTGTTCGGTCATCTCCCGCCGTCCGGTGGTCGGGTGGTCCGGTGACGCCGCGGGAGCAGGAGTGCGTGTTTTGCCGCATCGTCCGGGGCCAGGCAGAGGTGAGCCGGGGGGACGAGGACGACCTCGTGGCCGCCTTCCTCGACATCAACCTGGTCACGCCCGGACACGTCCTGGTCGTGCCGCGCCGGCATGCGGCCAGCCTCACGGACCTCGCCGCCTTCAAGAGGGGGGCGGTCCGTTGTGAGGGCGTCAACCTCCTTCTCACCGACGGGGAGGCGGCTGGGCAGGGGGTCTTTCACGCGCACCTCCACGTGTTTCCCCGCTTTCCGGGCGATGGCTTCGCGCTGCATGGTGACTGGAGCCATTTCTCACCCCGCGCCGAACTGGACGCGCTCGCCGCCCGGCTGCGGGCCGCCTTGCCCTGGCGGTTGGTTGTGGCAGGGGTGGTCGCCCCTCCCTTAGCCCCGCCCGTCCTGCTCCCCCACGCCTGCAACGCGGCCCCTGACCTCCGCCACGAAGCGCACGACCTCGGGGAAGTGGTCCTCGTCGGGCGTTTGCTGCCCGCCCCCGTACCACCAGCCCACGGCCCAGTCGATCAGGGCCTCCCAGCCCGGCAGGAGGGGCCGGACCTCCCGTGCCGCCCGCCTCTTGGACACCTGTTCGCCGTGCAGGGTGGAAGACAGGGCGCGGCAGAGGGTCAGCACGGCGTAGGCCTGCCCGCCCGGGTGGCGCATCTCGGTCACCCATTCTCTCCAGGCCCTCGCGTGCTGGCGAACGGCCCCGACAAACTCCGCCCGCGTGACTTCCGGGAGGACCTGTGCCGGGGGCGGGCCGAGCAGCGCGACCCCGCGCCGCGCCGCTGACCAGTTCAGGAGGTAATGCCGGTTCGCCTCCGTCAGGTGCAACGGTTCCCCCGGGCTGATCCTCGCCATGAGGTGCGGCTGCGTCCTGAAGTCCCGCAGCGCCGCCACCGACACGTACTCGACCTCGATGCGGCCCTGCCAGGTGGGGAAGTCCTCAGCCAGTCGCGCGTGCATCCGCCGCAGCCCCTCGACCTCCCCTTCGTGCAGGTCCGCCGTCAAGGCCGCCAGCAGGTCGAGGTCGCTGCGCCCCGGCTCGAAGTCCCCGGTCACGAGCGAGCCGTGGAGGTACAGGCCGATCAGGGTGTCCCCGAGGCGCTCCCCGATGTCCCGGGTCAGGCGGCCCAGCACCTGGCCGACTTCGGCATTCGGCGGGTAGAACATGACCGGAGTGTAGGGGCAGGTCCTGCCGGGCGAAGGCCCTTCCCCAGCCCAGCTTAGGAGTCCCCCCGTTCGCCCCGCTTCCGCCGCCTGCGGTACGTCAGGAGGTCCGCGTACATCTTCGTCCGCGCCCGCGCCCCCCGCCAGAAGCCGCGCTTGGTCTCCTTAAGGACCTGACGCACCTGGCCCAGTTCCACGTAGTCCCACCGCGCGCCAGTGGTCTTGAGGTGGTGGGTGATGGGCGGCTCCGGCCAGCGTTCCTCGCCCAGATGCGGCACTCCCAGCAGCCAGTCGCGGCGGCAGGCCCGCTGCCCGCTGAGGTGCGGGGTGAGTTTGTTGCCCCAGTCGCTGGCGAAGCTGCCCCCCTCGAACACCCCGATCGCCATGTCCAGCTCGCCCGCCACCACGGGGGCCAGGAGCCGCTCCAGGTGCTCGCGCGTCAGGCCCACCAGATCGGCGTCGAGCATCACCACGTATTCGGCGTCCGTGGCCTCTAGCGCGGCCTTGAGCGCCGGGCCCTTGCCCGCGTTCTCGGTGAGCTCCACGACCCTGGCCCCGGCCTCCCGCGCGGCCCGCGCCGTGCCGTCACTGCTGCCGTCGCTCGCCACGACCACCTCGGGCGTGAGGGTTCGCGCCGCCGCGACCACGCCCCCCACCGTCTCCTCCTCGTTGAAGGCGGGGATCACGACCGCCACGCGCGCCTGTGGGCCTTGCATCGGGGCCTATGGTAAGGCTTTCGGGCTGGGGCCGTCCGTGCCCGGAGGTACGGCGCGACCTGGACCCGCTGCCCAAAGGCCGAACTGAAGTCGGCCGTTGCCGTTTCTTCACCGTCGGGGGTGCGGCGCACGTCCGCTGCCCCTGACCGCCCCGGCACCGTTCGCCCGCATTCTCCTGGAGGCGCGTATGGAGTACCAAGGCACCCGCACGATGCAGGCCAGCCCCGACGAGGTGTTCGCCTTCGTCTCGGACGTTCGCAACCTGCCCCGCTACCTGCCCACCACCCAACGCGCCGAGCCGCAGGACGGCGAGCGCGTCGAGGGCGAGGCCCAGGGGCACCACTACCAGGCGGACGGCCACTTTCACCAGGACCCGCAGAATCGCCGCCTGGAGTGGGGCAGCGACGGTGAGATCAACTACTCCGGCACCCTGGAGGTGAGACCCGGCGGCGACAGCGCCTCCGAGGTGAGGGTGCACCTGCGCTTCGAGCCCGACCCCCAGCGCGCGCCCAACCAGGACATGCCGGGGGAGGCCCCCTCCGACAACCAGATTCAGGAGGGCATCGACAAGGCCCTGGAGTCCATTCAGAACTTCGTCGAAGGCCGCGGCGGCAAGGAGGAGCCCAGCGCGGCGACGTGAACGCAAGGGTCGAGGGGTGCCGACCAGCTCGAGTGGGCACCCCTCTCCTTCCATCTAGAAAAACCGGCTCACATCCCGCACGACCACGAACACCATCAGCAGCATCACGAACGCGAAGCCCGCGACGTTGATCGCCTGCTCCTGCGCCAGCGTCAGGGGACGGCCCCGCAGGGCGCCCACCAGCGTGAGCAGGATGCGCCCGCCGTCCAGCCCCGGAATCGGGATCAGGTTGAAAAAGGCGAGCGACAGGTTGAGCAAGATGGCGACCTGCACGAGCGCCCAGGGGCTCAGCGCGGCGGCGCGGCTCACGACCTCTGCCGTGCCGATGGGACCGCTGACGTTCTGATCCTGCGAGAAGTCCAGGCTGAAAAAGCGGGTGAAGAGCCCCCCGAAGGCGCGCAGAATCTGCGGCACGGCCTCGGCGGTCGTCTGGAGGGAGGTGACGAAGGCGGCGGGAACACTCAGCCGCCGGTAGATGACCTCCGGCCCATATTGAATGCCCAGGCGCTGCTGGACGCCCGCAACCCGCGCCTGCCAGTCAAAGGTGACCTGGCGGGTTGCCCCTTCCCGTTCCACGGTGAAGGTACGCCGCCCGTCCCGGGCCAGCGCGTCCCGCAGACTTTCCCACCCGGGGCGGGTCTGTCCGTTCCGGGTGTAAGTCCTGGGAAGCGGTCGCCCATCGATAGCGGTGATAACGTCGCCCGCACGCAGCCCCAAGTCCTGGGCGCGGGTGCCCGGCAACACGTCAACGATCTGGGCACGGTCCGTGCGGGGCTCCTGGGGCACGCCCTGCGCGCTGAAGTTGACCGTCATCAGCCCTACCGCCAGGACGAGGTTCATCAGCGGCCCGGCGAGCAGCACCGCGATCTTGCCCCAGGTCGGCAGCACGGCGTAGCCGCGGGTGGGCTGGCGGTACGTGCCGCCCGGCCCCTCCTCCGGCGCCATGCCGTCGATCTCCACGTAGCCGCCGATGGGGAGGAGCGAGAGGCGCCACTCGGTCCCCCGCCAGGGCCGCCTGAGCAGCACGGGTCCCATCCCCACGCTGAAGGACTTGACCGCCACCCCCTGCCAGCGGGCCAGCGCGAAGTGCGCGAGTTCGTGCAGGAACGTCGCCACGCCGATGATGAGCAGCGTCCACAGCAGGCCCGCCGGGGTCAGGGCCGCCGCGAGGCTCTGAAAGAAGCTCACGCCCCCACCCCCGCCGTCAGTTCCCGCGCCCGCGCCCTGGCCCAGGCGTCCGTCTCGAACAGGGTCTCCCAGGTCAGCGTCCCGGCGGGCGTCTCGTCCAGCACCCGCTCGATCAGGCGTGGGATGTCGGTGAAGCCGACTCCTCCGCTGAGAAACGCCTCCACCGCCACCTCGTCCGCCGCGTTGAGCGCCGTGGGGAGCAGACCGCCCGCCTCACCCGCCCGGTACGCGAGGGCCAGGCAGGGGAAGCGGACGGGATCGGGCTCGCGGAACTCCCAGTGACCCCGCAGCGGCCAGCCCAGGTGCCCGGCGACCTCCGGCCCGCGCCGCGCGCCGCGCACGTCACCGGGATGACGCATTCCCGTCGGCGCGGCGTCGATGGCGTAGGCGATGGGGAGGCGCATGTCGGTCGGCCCGAACTGCCCCTTCAGGCTGCCGTCCCGGAAGCGCACCGCCGCGTGGACGATGCTCTGCGGGTGGATGACCACCCCGACTTGCGAGAGCGGCAGGCCGTAGAGAGAAGCGCACTCCATGACCTCCAGCCCCTTGTTCATCAGGGTGGCGGAGTCGAGCGTGACCTTGGGACCCATATTCCAGGAGGGGTGCTTGAGGGCCTGCTCGGGCGTGACCGCCGACAGGTCCGCCGGGCCGTCCCGGAAGGGGCCGCCGCTCGCCGTCAGGATGAGTTCGGCCACGTCCCCGAGGTCCTCGCCCGTCAGGCACTGGTACATGCCGGTGTGCTCGGAATCGACGGGCACGACCCGGCCCCCACCAACTGCCGCCGCCTCCCACATCAGGTGCGCGGCGGTGACCATCGCCTCCTTCGTGGCGAGGGCGACCGCGCGCCCGGCCTCCAGCGCGGCCCGGGTGGGCGGCAGACCGATCAGGCCGCTCATCGCATTCACCACCACGTCGGCGGGGAGGGCGGCGACCTCGGAGGGATTGGAGATGACTCTTACA
The DNA here is from genome assembly GCF_002897375.1 of Deinococcus aerius. Lineage (NCBI taxonomy): Bacteria > Thermotogati > Deinococcota > Deinococci > Deinococcales > Deinococcaceae > Deinococcus > Deinococcus aerius. The sequence continues at coordinate 515,223 of NZ_BFAG01000001.1, forward strand.
TCGGGAAAGCGGGACCGCGCCTCGGTGTACACCTCCTCCGAGACGCTCACCACCTCGGGGCGGAACTCGCGCACCTGCGCCTCCAGCACGTCCAGATTGCGTCCCGCCGCGAGCGCCGCCACCCCCCAGCCCCGCTCCCGCGCCACGCCCAGCGCCTGCGTGCCGATACTGCCCGTACTCCCCAGAACCGTCAGCTTCATTGGGAGACAGGATGGCGCAAGACGGGCGGGGGATGTGGGATGTAGGTCGGAGGTTGTGGGAAAAGAGGCCATTTCCCCCCCCGGCCCGCGGCCCTACCGGCTGAACACGCTGATATTCAGGAACAGGTACGTGGCGGGCACCGCGAACAGCAGGCTGTCCAACCGGTCGAGAAACCCGCCGTGCCCCGGCAGGCTGGTGCCGCTGTCCTTGGTCCTGAGGGCGCGCTTGAGCAGGCTCTCGGCGAGGTCACCGAGCTGCGAGGCGCTGGCGACCAGGATGGAGTACAGCAGGGCTTCGAGCGGGGACCAGATGTGGGTGAACTGCGAGAGCAGCAGCACGATCAGGAAGCTGAAGGCAAAACCCCCGATGGCCCCCTCGACGGTCTTGGCGGGGCTAATCTCCGGGGCGAGCTTGCGCCGACCGAAGAAGTAGCCCCCGAAGTACCCGCCGATGTCGGCGGCGAAGGTGGCGAGCAGCGGCAGCGCGAAGTACAGCAGGCCGTCCCCGGCGTCCGGGGTGTAGCGCAGCATCAGGAAGTAGCCCAGCAGCCACGGGACGTACAGCAGCCCGAACAGCGAGTACACGATGCGCTCGAGCGGACGCTCGCCGGGCCGCATCACCTCCATCACCAGCATGTACCCGACGGCGACCGTCAGGACCGCCTCGCGCCACGAGCCGCCCGGCCAGGGGGTCTGCGGCCACATGGGCAGGCTCGCCACGATGATCGCCGTCCCGAAGACGGCCAGGCTCACGCGCCGCACGTCGATGTCGTTGCGGTCGAGCATGCGGATGTACTCGAAAAGGCCCATCACCGACAGGACCACCAGCGCGGGCAGCAGCGTCACCCACCCGATCCACACGATCACGCTGATGATGGAAAAGCCCACCACCGAGGTGAGGACGCGGCTGCTCAGGGACTCCACGGGCGCCTCCGGCACAGGGTCGTGGATCGTGGGTTGTGGGTTGTAGGGCGGGCGCTTGTCCCGCAACCCACAACCCACAGCCCACACCCGGGGGGCGCAGCCCGCCTCACCCGAGGATTTCCTGCTCCTTCTTGTGGAAGGTCGTGTCGACGCGGGCGATGAACTCGTCGGTGAGTTTTTGCACCTCGGTCTCGCCGCGCTTGATGTCGTCGCTGCTGATGCCCTCGAGCTTCTTGACCTCGTCGAGCGCCTGCTTGCGGATATTGCGGATGGCGATGCGGGCCTCCTCGGCGTAGTTCTTCGCGTTCTTCACGAGGTCCCGTCGCCGCTCTTCCGTCAGCATGGGCAGGCTGATGAAGATGGTGTCCCCCTTGTTGTTAGGGTTCAGGCCCAGGTCGCTGTCGCGGATGGCGCGCTCGATGGGGCCCAGCGCCCCCCGGTCCCAGGGCGTGATGACCAGGGTGCGCGCGTCAGGCGTGGTGATGCTCGCCACCTGGTCGATGGGCATCGTGGAGCCGTAGTAGTCCACCATGACCTTTTTCAGGATGCCGGGGTTGGCGCGGCCCGTCCGCAGCACGCTGAGGTTGTTCTCCAACGCCTCGATGGCCTTGCCCATGCGCTCGCGCGCGTCCGCGTTGATGGCCTTCATGTCCGCCATAGGGAGTCTCCTTCACAGGGAACGAAAGTGAGCCTGATTGTAGCCCGGGACCGAAAGCGGCGGTTCTGGCCTCAACTCTCGATGAGCGTGCCCACCCGCTCACCGCCCAGCAGGCGCCGGAGGTTTCCCTCCTGGAAGAGGTCGAAGACCACCAGCGGCAGGTTCTTCTCCATGCACAGGGTGATGGCCGTCATGTCCATCACCTGGAGGCCCTTGTCGATCACGTCCCGGTGCGTGAGGTGGTCGAAGCGGGTGGCCCCCGGGTTCCTGTGCGGGTCGTCGCTGTACACGCCGTCCACCTTGTTCTTGGCGTACAGCACCACGTCGGCGCCGATCTCCAGGGCGCGCAGCGTCGCCGTGGTGTCGGTGGAGAAGAAGGGGATGCCGTTTCCGCCCCCAAAGACGACGGTGCGGCCCTTTTCCAGGTGGCGAATGGCGCGGCGGCGGATGTAGGGCTCGGCGACCGCGTGCATCTGGATGGCGCTCATGACGCGGGTGTCGCACCCGGCGCGCTCCAGGGCGTCCTGAAGCGCCATCGCGTTCATGACGGTGCCCAGCATGCCGATGTAGTCGGCGGTCGCCGGGTCCATGCCCGCGCCGTTGCGCGCCCCACGCCAGAAGTTGCCGCCACCGATCACGATGGCGAGTTCCACCCCGCTTTCCTCCCGGGCCGCCTTGAGGTCCCGCGCGAGCCGCATGGTCGCCTCGGGCGAGAGGCCGAAGCCGCCGTCACCGGACAGGAATTCGCCGGAAAGTTTGAGCAGGACACGTTTGAACATGAATGTTGACCTCGCAGGGTGGGGGAGAGGGCGGCAAAGCGCCCAGCCGACCGGGAAGGGCCGCTGGGCGCGGGGGAGGCGGGCGGCCCGTGAAAAGGGCGGCCCTTTCGCCGCCCCTTCTGTTCCTGTCTTACGCGCCGACCTCGAAACGCACGAAGCGCTTGATCGTCGCGTTCCCCAGGTACTGCCCCACGGTCACGCTGTTGTCCTTCACGAACCGCTGCTCGGGGAGAACCTTTTCCTCGTAGAACTTGCCGATCTGGCCCGAGACGATCTTGTCCACGATCTGCTGGGGCTTGCCCTCGTTGAGCGCCTTGTTCGTGAGGATCTCGCGCTCCTTCTCGATGTCCGAGGCGTTCACTTCCTCACGGGTCAGGTACTGGGGGCGCTCGGCGGCCACGTGCAGGGCCACGTCCTTCGCCTGCGCCTCGGTCCCGCCCGCGAGGTCCACCAGCACGCCGATCTTGCCGTTGGAGTGCACGTACCCGGCCACCTGCTCGCCCTCGCCCGCCTCGATGTACGCGACGCGGTTCAGGACGAGGTTCTCGCCGATCTTGCCCGCCGCCGCCGCGACCGTGTTCGCCACGGTGTCGCCGTTCACGGTGAAGTTGCGGAACTCCTCCACGTCGTTCGTTCCGGCCTGGAGCGCCGCCTGCGCGAGGCTCTCCACGAGCGCCTGAAAGTCCGAGTTGCGCGCCACGAAGTCCGTCTCGCTGTTCACCTCGACGATGGCGGCCTTGTTGCCGTTCACCACGAAGCGCACCAGGCCCTCCTTGGCCTCGCGGTCGGCCTTCTTGGCGGCCTTCACGATGCCGCGCTCGCGCAGCAGGGCGATCGCCTTGTCCTCGTCGTTGCCCGCGTCGGAGAGGGCCTTTTTCACGTCCATCATGCCCGCGCCGGTCAGCTCGCGCAGCTTCTTGATCGATTCCATCATGGTTGCATACCTCCTGGGGTGGATTGTTGGCCCGAAGAGGGGGCGGACCGAGCCTTTCGCTCCGCGCCGCCCCCGGGAAGAGGTGGTCGGGGCTTAGGAGCGGCCCTGGCTGCTCGTGAGCTGGGTGGTGTCGCCCTCTTCGCCGAGCTCCGCCGCGCCGATCTCGGCGTTGTCCGCCTCCACGCGCGTGTCGCTCACGTCCTCGCCGCCGCCGCGCGCCTCGACCACCAGGTCGCCGATGCGGTGCGTGATGAGCTGGATCGAGCGGATCGCGTCGTCGTTGCCGGGCACGATGTAGTCGATGACATCCGGGTCGGAGTCGGTGTCGGCGAGCGCGATCACGGGGATGCCCAGCTTGTTCGCCTCCTGCACGGCGATGACTTCCTTGGTGGGGTCCACCACGAAGATCGCGTCGGGCAGGCGGGTCATCTTGCGGATGCCGCCCACGAAGCGCAGCAGCCGCTCGCGCTCGGCGCCCAGGGCGATGCGCTCGGCCTTGGGCCGGTCGTTGATGCGGCCCGACTCGAACAGGTCGTCGAGTTCGTTCAGGCGGTCGATGCGGGTGCGCATGGTGCGGAAGTTGGTGAGCATCCCGCCCAGCCAGCGGCTGGTGACAAAGGGCATCCCGGTGCGGCGGGCTTCGAGCTCCACGATCTCCTGGGCCTGCTTCTTGGTGCCCACGAAGAGGATCACGCCGCCGCGCTCGGAGAGGTCCTTGATGTAGTCGAAGGAGCGGTCGATCTGCTTGAGGGTCTTTTGCAGGTCGATGATGAAGATGCCGTTGCGCTCGGCGAAGATGAAGCGCTTGAACTTGGGGTTCCAGCGCTTGGTCTCGTGCCCGAAGTGGACGCCCGCTTCGAGGAGCTGCTTCATGGAGATGTACGACACGGTGACTCCTGAACGTTGGTCGGGAAAAAGTTTGCCGTCCTCGCGCCAGCCGCACGCCCTGTGAGACGCTTCTGCGGCCAGGCCCGCGCGCGACGTTCCAGCACGCGCAGGCAGGGTCACGGGGGCACCCAAACGGGGAGTATAGCAGGTCGGAGGAAGGCGGGGACCGAGCCGCCCGGGCGGGTGAAGCAGGCCAGGCGATTCCTGCCTCATCATTGAGCCCCGGGTGAGAAGTACCTTGAAGTATGAAAAACTTCACAGAAACGGTGGCGCGGGCCGGGCGCCGCCGCTGGCTGTTGGGGGTGGTCGTCCTGGCCGGGCTGGGCGCGTGCGGGTCACCGCCGGACCCGGCGCCCGTCACGCCCTGTGAAGAGTCGGGGTGTCCGGCGCCCGAGCCGCCCCCACCCTGCACGGTGAGCGACACCTGCCCGCCACCGACGGCCGAAGACCCCCTGAAATCCGGCCCCCGGCCACCCGGGAACATCAGCAGGTTCCCGCAAAGCCTCTACCCGGCGGCGGCGGCCACCGCTCCCGCCGCCGGTCCGGCGTTGGATGAGAAGGGCGTTCTGGCCCAGCTCACCGGGTATCTGGACGTGGAATACCCGGACGACCCCCAGGGCAAGCAGGCCATGCTGGAGTTGTTCGGCGCGCCCAGGCTCCGGCAGAAGGTTGCCAATCCAACCCTCAGGGCCAGTCTCGTCGCCTACACGGCCACGGCCCGCGACCTGGGGGTGGCCGATTTCATCCTGAACGCCAAAACGGAGTCCGGCGAGGACAAGGTGCAGGCGGTCGCCTTTCTCAAATTCTCCGGGTCGGAGGATTCCGCCGCCGCGAGGGTGCGCCTGACCACCCGGGGCCAGATGTATATCGATTTCAACGATGTCCGGCGCTTCGAGCATTTCGCGCTGAGCGCCTGTAGCCTGTTCCACGAGGTTCTCCACCAGGACGCGGCGGTGGCGCTGATGGAGGAGGCAACTCTGTACCTTTCCGGGGTGGCCTGTGAGATCAAGGTGCTGGCAAGACACCCGGAGTTGGCGGCCCTCGGCACGCAGGACGCGCGGTTTCTCAATGCCAGAGTGGCCTTCCTGCTGAATAGCCGGGCTCCAGCCAGCGGAAAGATCGACATTTTCGCCGAACAGGGCAAGCAGCTTATGCCGGGAAGCACGGTCCCCAGCACTCAGTGGTGGTCCCATTTCACCCGGTACGTCTACACCATGTTCGCGCCCGAGGACCGGACACCGACACCGGGAAACGACCTGCTCCAGGCCTACTTCCCCGAGTGCGATGCCCGGCAATTCGACATGACCTTCCTCCAGTGTGTGAACGCCCACCTGCCAGTGACGCGGGAGGAGATGCTCGCGGCCATGAACGCCCTGGAACTGAACCTCGGGAAGTAGGGCGCAGGGGCCAGCTCAGCAGAATGGCGAGCGCCTGAACGAAGGCTTTCCGCCTTACCCCGGCCCCAGTTCCGCCGCCGCGATCCGGGCGACCTCCAGCGTGGGGGCGGCGAGGTCGTCCTCCCCGTCCTCCAGGTGCCAGGCCGCCGAGAGGCCCGCGTAGGCGAGGACCCATTGGAGAAGACGGTGCCGCTCAAGGCCTGCCGCCTCCGCCACGACATGAGCCTGCCGCGCGAGGCGTCCGGGCGCGTTGGCGACCTTCAGATCGGGATTGCAGAAGATGTTGGCGTAGTCAAAGCCCCGCTCGCCGATCAGCCCCTTGGGGTCAATCACCAGCCAGCCCCGCTCGCGGCTGTGCAGGACGTTGCCGTGATGGATGTCGCCGTGCAGGGGCCGCACGTCCCGGGGCTCCCGGAGGAGGCTCAGCGCCGTTTCCAGGGCGAGGGGGAGAACCCCTCCGGTCCGGGGCGCCACCTCCTGGAGAGCGGGGAACCACGTTTCCAGCGGCCTCAGGTCCGGCCAGGGCCGAGCCTGCCGTCCGTGCAGCACGGAGGCGGCGTGGCAGAGGATGCGGCTGGCCTCGTCGTCCTGCCCGACATGAACCATGTCTGCAAGGGAGAGGTCACCCTCCACCCGCTCCAGCAGGATGGCCTCCCCGTCATGCCGCAGGACGCGGGCCGCGCCCTCACCGCCCAGCCAGACCATCATCCGGTTGCCGACTCGCTCCTCGTCGCTGCGGGCAACCTTGAGCATGGCCGCCTCGCCCCGAAAGCGCACGGGGAGCAGGTCGCTGCTGTGGGTGTGGATGGGCTCGCCGTCGGGCATGAGGTTCCAGCGGCGGACATAGCTTTCAAGCCCCATGCACCCCAGTCTCCACCCTGGGGCGGTCTCCACCTTTGTCATGAGGCTCACCCTGTTCCCGAGGTGCTAGCCTCCCCCGGACATGGACTGGTTCTACGCCATCATCTACGGGATCGTCGAGGGCATCACCGAATTCCTGCCCGTCAGCTCCACCGGGCACCTGATCGTGGCCGGAAACCTGATGGGCGTGCCGTGGAGCAAGGAGATCAAGGACACCTTCGAGGTCGTCATCCAGGGCGGCGCGATCCTGGCGGTGCTGGCGTACTACTGGCGCGACTTCGTGCAGCAGGGCCGCGACATCGGGCGGGACCAGCCCACCCAGCGGCTGTGGCTGGGCGTGGTCGTGGCCTGCATCCCGGCGGTCATCCTCGGCCTGCTCTTCGGGGACACCATCAAGGCGAACCTCTTCCGGCCCAGCGTGGTCGCCTGGGCGCTCATCGTGGGCGGCGTGCTCATGTGGCTGATTGAGAGCCGCAAAAGCACGCCCACCGTTCACGACATCAAGGGCATCGGAGTGGGGCGCGCCTTCCTGATCGGCGCCGTGCAGTGCCTGGCGATCCTGTGGCCCGGCTTCTCGCGCAGCGCCAGCTCCATCCTGGGCGGCATGGTGATGGGCCTGGACCGCCCGACCGCCACGAAGTTCTCCTTCTATCTGGGCGTGCCCACCCTGGGCGGCGCGGCGCTCCTCGACTTTCTCAAGAGCCTGGACCTGCTGGGGCAGATCGGCCTCGTGAACGTGGTGCTGGGCGCCGTCGTCAGCTTCGTCGTGGCCTACCTCGCTATCGGCTGGCTGCTGAGGTTCGTGTCCACCAACAACTTCAAGGGGTTTGCGGTGTACCGCGTGGTCGTCGGCGTGCTCATCCTGGTGCTCGTGGCGACCGGTCGGCTGACGAACGGGGGGCTGTAGGCGCCGCCTTTTGACACAATAGGGCCGTGTTGACCTGCCCGCCGACCCTGTACCGCCCCTTCCTGAACGGCGTCTACAGCGTGTCGGCGGGCCTCTTCCGTCTGGGGGCACAGCGGGTGCCCTGGGCAGGAGGTGAACCGGTGGAGGCGCACACCTTCGCCCTGGACCGCGAGTACGGGCGATTCGTGGCGAGCAAGGTGGCCGCGCACCGCCGAGCCCTGCACGAGTACGCCGGAGAGGCGGGCCTGACCCCCGAACTCCGCCGGGCGGCCCTGACCTTCATCGCCCGCACCCTCGCCGCCGAGAGTAGCGGGGTGATGACCTGGGATGGCCGGACCTTCTGCAACGCGCTGCTCGGCTGGGCCGCCGACCTCGATCCCCTCTGGGGAGGCGTGGAGGGGCTGGAACGTTTCCCCGCGCCCCTCGCCCACCTCGCCCCGGACGTGACCCCCGTGAACGCGCTCGATTTCCTGGGGCTGAACGCGCCCGAGGACCTCGCGCTGGTCGCCCGTGATCCCCGGAGCGGGCGCGACTGGCTGGCTGCCGTCCACGTGCTCTCGCCCCAACATTGGGACCCGCGGGGCAAGCTGGGCCGGGATTTCGTGGCGGTACATCTCCCCGTGGCGGGGAGCGGGCCGATGAATGCCACGGCGCCCCGGCTGGTGGACGCGGTGATGACCCGCGGGCCCTTCGTCCGCTTCGCCTGGGGAGTGGCGATGAGTGACCGCCTCGACCACCACCCCGCCGCGCCCCCCGACGAGGACCGCGCGACCTCCACCCGCTTCGACCCGGACGGGGCCTTCCTGCGGGTCGAGCGTCAGACGCTGACGGGTTTCCCAGAGGCCCAGGGAGCGCTCTTCACCATCCGGCCCTACACGTACCCGCTGCGCGAGGCCGTGGCGGACCCGAACCACGCCCGCGCGCTCGCCGCCGCCCTGCGAACGATGACCCCCGAGCAGGTGACGTACAAGGGCCTGACCACCCTGTTGCCCGATCTGCTCGCCTGGCTGGACGATCGGGCCGACCGGGAAGGTTAAGGAGGAGTCAGAGGGAGCGCCGTACACTCCTGAACGTGAGCCCGCGCCGCTTCCTGTCCCGCGTCCTGTGTCCGGCCCTGCTGCTGGGCGTGCTGGCCGCCTGTGACACTCCCAGTTCGGGCGACCGGGCGGGGCAGGCGCAGACCCGGACCTCCACGACCGCCCGCGCCACCCGTGATCCCCACAGCGGCCTGCCCTTCATCGCCGCCGCCGACCTCCCCCCCGAGGGGCAGCGCACCCTGCGGCTGATCCGCGCGGGTGGCCCCTTTCCCTACCGCAAGGACGGCAGCACCTTCGGCAACCGGGAAGGCATTCTGCCCAGGCGGTCAAGCGGCGGCTACCGTGAGTACACGGTGCCCACGCCCGGCGAGGGGGACCGGGGGGCGCGGCGCATCGTCTGCGCGGCGGTCAGTCCGCCCGATGCCGAGTGCTACTACAGCGCCGACCACTACGCCTCTTTTCGGAGAATCCGCCCGTGATGAACGTCTTCAGGGAGGCTCCCCAGGGCATCCAGACCGCGCCCCACGATCCCCGCATCATCGCCGCCGGGTATCAGGTCTCGGTGCGCGAGGTTGATCTCTCCCGGGTCCGCGACAAGGAGAGCCTGATGCTCGCCTTCCTGCGCGGCCTGGGCCTGTCCGAGAACTTCGGGCGCAACTGGGACGCCCTGTACGACGTGCTCACCGACCCCGACGCGCGCCCGGCCCGCTTCGCGCTCGTGCTGTGCGACTACGAGCACTTCCGCAGGCGCCACCGCCACCTGGGGGCCGAACTGGAGCGGGTGCTTCTCGACGCCCAACGGGAGGCCGCCGCCCAGGGCCGCTCACTGTGGCTGCTCGCCGAGGAGCGCGAGAGCGACTCCCGGCACTGGTAGCTAGGCGAGTTTGACGACGGCAACGTACGTCATGCACTCGCCCAGCGGGACCTGCGGGTGAAAGATGCCCGCCTGGGGGTCGTAGCTCCCTCCCGGCCATACTTCCCCCAGGTTTAAACCTGTTCCCGTCAGCAGCAGGCGCAGATCGGCGGGGCTGTAGCAGCGCAACGACTGGGTGAAGGGCTCTTCGCCGGGCGGCGCGTAGGTGTCGAGCATCCGGCAGCCGTCCGCGTCGAAGCCGTAGGTCTGGGTGTAGCTCCCGGTGTCGCGTGTGAATTCAGCATGGCGCGCCCAGTACCAGGGTGTATACACGTCCACGTAGGCTGTTCCACCCGGCACGAGCCACCGGGCTATGCGCGAGAGCAGGAAGCGCTGGTCCTCGTCCTCCCCGACGCCGAAGCCGTCCCAGGAGCAGACGGTGTCGAAGGGACCGCCGGGGTCGGCGGTGTAGAAATTCCCGGTCAGTGCGCGGACGTTCGCCCCGTGCTGGGTGGCAAGGTGGCGTGTGTGTTCTCCCGCGCCTGGCCGGAGGTCGAGGGCCGTAACGTCATGCCCGGCGAGCGCCGCCGCGGTGGCGAACTGCCCGCCGCCCGCGCCGAGTTCCAGGAGGGAGCCGGGTCGCCCCCGGTGGGCCGTGACCCGCGCGGCCAGGGCAGTATGAAAGGGGTGGATGGGCACGCTGTAGCAGCCCGTCAAGGCGTCCTGCCGCTCGTAAAAAGAGTGCGACCAATGCATGGGGAAACCTCCAGCGTGAAAGCGTGACGCCGCGCCGTGTCTGGCGGGCGAACGGTTCTGGACTGGGGGCCTAGCGCAACCGCATGTGCAGGGGTCTCCTGGAGATGAGACCACCCTACATGCGCTTGGTGCCTTCCCGCCTCGTCCGCCTGGCCTACCCCTGCTACACTCCCCCGCGATGAGCAGTCCCCTGCGAATCCTCGGCATCGACACCTCCTGCGACGACACGGGGGTGGGCGTGGTGGAACTCGCGCCGGACGGCGGCGTGCGGGTGCTGGCGAACCGGGTGTGGTCCCAGACCGTCCATGCCCAGTACGGCGGCGTGATGCCCGAGATGGCGAGCCGCGAGCATGTGGAGCGCATCGACGCCGTCATGGGAGACGCGCTGGACGAGGCCGGATTGACGGTTTCAGACCTTGGCGCGGTCGCCGCCACCTCCGGCCCTGGCCTCGTCGGCGCCCTGCTCGTCGGCCTGATGTACGGCAAGGGGCTGGCGCAGGCACTAGGGGTGCCCTTCTACGCTGCCCACCACCTGGAGGGTCACATCTTCGCGGCGGCGAGCGAGGCGGACCTGACGGCCCCCTACCTCGCGCTCGTGGTGAGCGGCGGGCATACCCACCTCTTCGACGTGCCGCGAGAGGGCGAGTACGTCCTCGTCGGCGCCACCCGGGACGACGCGGCGGGCGAGGCGTTCGACAAGATCGCCCGGCTGGCGGGGCTGGGGTATCCCGGCGGTCCGGCGATCAGCGAGGCGGCGCTGCGAGGCGACCCGGACGCCGTGGGGTTCAAGGAGCCGCTCCAGGGGCAGAAGGGCTTCGACTTCTCCTTCAGCGGCCTGAAGACGGCGGCGCTCCTCGCCCATAAGGCTGGGGCGAAGCCGGAAGACCTGGCGGCGGGGTTCGAGCGGGCAGCCGTGCGCTTTCTGGTCAAAACGACGCTGCGGGCCGCCGAGGCGTACGGGCGGGACACCATTGTCGTCTCGGGCGGCGTGGCGGCGAACCGGGCATTACGAGAGGCTTTCGCGGCGAGTAGCGTGAGAACGGTGTTCCCCGGCAAGGGCCTGAACACCGACAACGGCGCGATGATCGCGCTGGCGGGGGCGGCGGCGATTCGGGCGGGACGTGCCCCGAGCCCTCTGAGTGAGAGCGCGGTGGCGTATGCGCCGCTGGCGAACGCCTGAGGCTCGGGCCTCCCAGGGGTTGAAAAAGGGAACGCCAAGGGCACGAAAATCGGCGGTATTGCGGGTAACGACCGTGAAGCCGTGCTGTGCAGCGGTGGCGGCGATCAGGGTATCTCCCCATTGAGGGGGAACCCCCTTTCCCTCCTGCTCATCCAGCATTCGCCCCCAGCGTCTGGCGATGGGAGGCGTGATGTCCAGAATGCGTCCTCGAAAACGTGGGAGGAGGGCGAGTGTGAGCCAGGCCGCCAGCTCCCGGCTCCGTCGGGTGCTTCCGCCCGCCCGCCGTTCCAGCTTGGCAATGCCACGCTCGATCTCTCCCAGCGAAATAACGCTGAGGAAGGCCAACTCCACTGGAGTCTCCCGCATCCAGGTCAGGGCCGCGGAGTTCGGTTCGCGGTTCATCTCTTCGCTGATGACGTTTGTATCCAGAAGGTACAAGAGACTACTCCAGGTCGTCCGGGTCGAACTCGAAGTGGTCGTTGCGCCAGGCATCGGCCTTCCGGTCAATGACCAGTTCCTCCTCGGCTGTCTCCGCTTTCGGAGCGTCTCTGAGTGCTTCCCAGATCGTCATTCCCGTTCCGTTTTGGTCGGGGGCAGTTTTGACCCCTTGAATATGGAGGCTAGGCTTGCCATCGCGCAGGATGACGATGGTTTCCCCCGCCTCTGCCTCACGCAGGAGTTGCGGCATCTGCGCCGCGAATTCCTCGAAATCGACGATCCTGGTCATGGTGCCCCTCCCCGCTCGCTTCTCTCCGGCCAGTGTACCCGCTCCAGTCCTGAGCCTCCCGGGCTCAACTTCCTTACACCAGCCTCACTGAAATTGTTAGGCGGGCGTCAGGCTGGCCGCGCTATACTCCGGTGTCATGTTCCGTGTCCTGAACAAAGTGTTCGATAACAACCAGCGCGACGTGGCGCGCATCGTGAAAACGGTGGTGCAGCCGGTGAACGCGCTGGAAGAAGAGATGATGAGAGTCGAGAACCTCGCCGAGGAGTTCATGCGGCTGCGAAAGCGGGTGCAGGAGGGCGGCGAGTCCCTCGACGACGTGCTTGTGCCCGCCTTCGCCCTGATCCGCGAGGCGGGGCGCCGCTCCATCGGCAAGCGGCACTACGACGTGCAGCTTATCGGCGGCGTGGCGCTGCACCAGGGCCGAATCGCCGAGATGCGAACCGGCGAGGGCAAGACGCTCGTGGCGACGCTCGCGCTCGCGCTCAACGCCCTGGAGGGCAAGGGGACCCACCTCGTCACCGTCAACGACTACCTCGCCCGCGTCGGCGCGGAGGAGATGGGCCTGCTCTACCGCACGCTGGGCCTGACCGTGGGCCTCGCCAGCCGTGACCTCCAGCCGCACCAGCGCCAGGCCGCCTACGCCTGCGACATCACGTACGTCACCAACTCGGAACTCGGCTTCGACTACCTGCGCGACAACATGGCGCAGAGCCGCGAACAGCTCGTGCTGCGGGCCGACACGCCGCTGAACTTCGCCATCGTGGACGAGGTCGATTCCATCCTGATCGACGAGGCGCGCACGCCGCTCATCATCTCGGGGGCCGCCGAGAAGGCCACCGACCTCTACTACGTCTACGCCAAGCTGATCCGCCGCCTGCAACGCGGCGAACCCGCCGAACCCGGCAAGCGCGCCGAGCCGACGGGCGACTACACCATCGACGAGAAGGGCAAGCAGGTTCACCTCACCGAGCAGGGGATCAGCAAGATCGAGCGGCTGCTCTCGCTCTCGGACCTCTACAGCCCCGAGAACATGGACAAGGCACACATGATCACCCAGGCGATCCGCGCCCGCGAGCTGTACCACCGCGAGAAGGACTACATCGTGAACGCCGAGGGCGAGGTCATCATCATCGACGAGTTCACGGGCCGCTCGATGCCGGGCCGCCGCTACGGCGAGGGGCTGCACCAGGCCATTGAGGCGAAGGAAGGCGTCAAGATCGAGAACGAGAACCAGACGCTCGCCACGATCACCTACCAGAACTTCTTCCGCCTGTACACCAAGTTCGCGGGCATGACCGGCACCGCCAAGACCGAGGAGAAGGAGTTCCTCGACATCTACGGCTCGGACGTGCTGGTGATTCCCACCAACCGTCCCATCATTCGCCAGGACGCCGACGACCTCGTGTACCGCACGCGGATGGGCAAGTACCAGGCCGTCGTGCAGGAAGTCAAGGAGATGCAGGCGACCGGCCGCCCAATCCTGATCGGCACGGCGAGCATCGACACCAGCGAGCAACTCAGCGCCCTGCTCACCGAGGCGGGCATCAAACACAGCGTCCTGAACGCCAAGTACGAGGCGCAGGAGGCGAGCATCATCGCGCAGGCGGGCCGCAGCGGCACCGTCACCATCGCCACCAACATGGCGGGGCGCGGCACCGACATCATGCTGGGCGGCAACGCGGAATTCATCCTGGGCGAGTCCATCGAGCAGAACTTCGGGATCAGCCGCTTCGCCCCGGAGGCCGAGGCCTTCATCAAGGCGATCAGCCGCGAGGACCCGGGGGCCGAGGCGCTGGGGATGCAGATTCCCGGCATGACCCGCGACTTCATCCATCAGGCTCAGCAGCTCCAGAAGGACATCGTCGCCGACCGCGCCCGGGTGCAGGAACTCGGCGGCCTCCACATCATCGGCACCGAGCGCCACGAGTCGCGCCGGATCGACAACCAGCTCCGGGGCCGCGCGGGCCGTCAGGGTGACCCCGGGAGCAGCCGCTTCTACGTCTCGTTCGAGGACGACCTGATGCGCCTCTTTGCCAACGAGCGCGTGGTGGCGATGATGGACCGCCTCGGAATGGACGACTCGCAGCCCATCGAGGCGAAGATGGTCACCGGGGCCATCGAGCGCGCGCAGGCCCGCGTCGAGGACCGCAACTTCGGCATCCGCAAGCAGCTCCTCGAATTCGACAACGTGATGAGCAAGCAGCGCGACACGATCTACGCCCAGCGCCGCGAGGTGCTGCTCGGCGCCGACGAGGACGTGGAGGAGTCGACCGAGGGCATGATCGCCGACTTCACCGAGATGCAGCTCGCGTACTACGCGCCCATCGACCAGGCCCCCGAGACCTGGGACCTGGAGACGCTGCGAACGAATATGCTCGACGCCATCCCCCAGCTCGAACCCTACGACTTCGAGGCCCTGCGCGGCATGAACCCCGCCGATGCCCACGCCCACCTGCTCACGGCGGTGGCCGACGCCTTCGACGCGCGCAAGGACGAACTCAGCCCCACCATGCTCAACAGCCTGTCACGCTACGTGCTGCTTCAGGTCGTGGACCAACACTGGAAGGAGCACCTGCACGGCATGGACGTGCTGCGGCAGGGCATCGGCCTGCGCGGGTACGGCCAGCGCGACCCCTTCACCGAGTACAAGTTCGAGGCGACGAACATGTTCAACGACATGATCGACAACATCAAGGGCGAGGTGACGAAGTTCATCTTCCGCATGCAGTTCGGCGCGGCGGCCTGAGCACCGAGCGGTGGGGGAGGGGCGCGGGCGTGGGGCTCGCGCCCCTTCTGCTGCCGGGAGGATGCTCGGGCCGGGGGAGGTCGTCCATCTGCCCCTCGCCCCGGCCCTGTTCAGCCCACCCGCAGGCTCACTTCTCCCGGACGTGGTAAACTTCACCCGTCAGCCAAGCGTCAGCGTACACCCCGGGTTTCTCGTTCTCGTACCCCGGTTGCCCGACCTCCCCATACAAGGGGCACATTCACGGGCAAGAGCAGGGGCGAAAGGTAGGCCACTCATGGCGGAAGTCGTTCTGGAGCACATCAACAAGCGTTACGGCACCAAGCACCACGCGGTGAAGGACTTCAACCTTCACATCGCGGACCGCGAGTTCATGGTGTTCGTCGGGCCGTCGGGCTGCGGCAAGAGCACCACGCTGCGCATGATTGCGGGGTTGGAGGACATCAGCGACGGCGTGCTGCGCATCGGCGACCGCGTCGTGAACGACGTGCCGCCCAAGGACCGCGACATCGCCATGGTTTTCCAGAACTACGCGCTGTACCCGCACATGAACGTCTACGAGAACATGGCCTTCGGCCTGAAGCTCCGCAAGACGCCCAAGGAGGAGATCGACAAGCGCGTGCGCGACGCGGCCCGCATCCTCCAGATCGAGCACCTGCTGGGCCGCAAGCCCAAGGAACTCTCCGGCGGTCAGCGCCAGCGCGTGGCGATGGGCCGCGCCATCGTGCGCGAGCCCAAGGTCTTCCTGATGGACGAGCCGCTCTCCAACCTCGACGCCAAGCTGCGCGTCGAGATGCGCGCGCAGATCTCGCAGCTTCACCGCCGACTGGGCGCCACGATCATCTACGTGACCCACGATCAGGTCGAGGCGATGACGCTCGGGAACCGGATCGTCGTGATGCGCGACGGCGTGATCATGCAGGTGGACACGCCCATGAACCTCTACGACTTCCCGCAGAACAAGTTCGTGGCGGGCTTTATCGGCAGCCCCTCCATGAACTTCCTGTCGGCGAAGGTCCAGAACGGCGAGTTCGTGGTGGGTGACAGCCGCATTGCCCCGATGGGCCGCCTGGCGCAGAGCCTGCGCGCCTACGAGGGCAAGGACGTGTACATGGGCATCCGCCCCGAGCATGTCGGCGTGATCGGCCACGGCCAGACGGACATTCCGCAGGGCAGCAACGTGCTGCGCGGCAAGGTCGTGGTCGTCGAGCCGCTCGGCGCCCAGACCGACCTGCTGATCGATGTGGCGGGTCAGACCGTGGTGGTGAAGCTCGAAGGTCAGGCCCTGCTGGAGCCGGGCGACGACGCCGAGCTGCTGATCGACCAGACCCGGCTGCACGCCTTCGACCACGCCAGCGAGGAGGCCATCGACCGCGGCACGCCGACCGGCACGCGCGGCCAGGCCGACACGCTGGGCCTGGGCTACGAGTACCCGGGCCGGGCCTCCGCCGCACAGGTCCCGCAGGCTGCGATGGGGACGACTGGTACGACCACCGCGAACGTGAACACGACCCCGGGCTCGGTCACGGTCATCTCGGCTGACGACTAAGGGCCGTTCCGCCCGCGCCGTCTCCCTCATGGGGGCGGCGCGTTCTCGTGGATGCCCCCCCGATGTCCTCATCCTCTCCTCCTTTACCGGACCTTTACGTGACGCTAGAGTGGCCCATCACCCCATCCCGCCGCCTCCACCCCCAGTCGGAGGGCCGGAAGTCCATCCCCGGAGGAACACGCATGAAAAAAACCCTGCTGACCCTGACCACCCTCGCCCTGCTCGCCAGCGTTGCCGAAGCCCGCACCTGGGCCGACATCAAGAGCAGCGGCACGATCAAGATCGCCACCGAGGGGGCCTTTCCGCCCTTCAACCTGCTCAAGGGCAAGGAGCTGACGGGCTTCGAGGTGGACCTCGCCAACGCGCTCGCCAAGGGGATGGGCCTGAAGGTGCAGTGGGTCACCCAGCCCTTCGAGAACCTCTTGATCGGGCTGAACCAGGACCGCTACGACTTCGTGATCGCCAGCCACGGCATCACGCCCGAGCGGCTGAGGGCCGTGGACTTCACCAACCCGCACTACTGCACGGGCGGGGCCATCGTCTCGCGGGTGGGCGGGCCCAAGACGGCCGCCGACCTCAAGGGCAAGACGGTCGCCGTGCAGGTCGGCACCACGTACCTCCAGAACGTGAGCAAGGTGCCCGGCGTGGGTTCGGTCAAGACCTTCCCCAAGGACACCGACGCGCAGGCCGCGCTGATGGCGGGCCGGGTGGACTCGTGGGTGGGCGACAAGTTCACGGGGCTCGACCTCGTGAAGGCGCAGAAGGGCAAGCTCGTGCAGGGTGCCCTCCTCTTCAACGAGCGCATCGGCATGGCGGTCAAGAAGGGCAACTCCAGCCTGCTCAAGGAGCTGAACTCGGCCCTCGCCAAGGCGATGCAGGACGGCACCTACGCCAAGATCAGCGGCGAGTATTTCGGCCAGGACATCCGCTGCCGCTGAGGTGGGGCCAGGGAGGGGGGAGGCGAGCGGGACCGGCCTCCCCCTCCGCCGTTTTCCCTGCCTGGACGCGGTCTATCCTCGAGGAGTCTTCTGTGCCATCATCGGCAAAATGAAAACTGAGCCTAGCTTACAGTTCAGGGTCACGTCCCGGAGGGTGGCGTGACGGTCCCGAAGGTCGCGCCGCGTCAGCCGCTGGGAGGTCTTGCCCTGCTGGGCTGGTTGGTGGGCGCCGCCGCCGCGTTCTTCCTGCTGTTCCTCCTGATCACGCTCATTCTGCGCCGGATTCCCGACCCCATCGGCCCCCGCGCGGACCTGTTCGTGCAGGGCGCGCAGATGACCCTCCAGCTCACGCTGGTGAGCGGCCTGATCGGCCTGGTCGTCGGGATCGTGGCGGGCATCATGCGGACGAGCGCCCTGTGGATCGTGCGGGCCCCGGCGGGGCTCTTCATCTGGCTGATTCGCGGCACGCCGCTGCTCGTGCAGATCCTGTTCGTGTACAACGCCCTGCCGCCCCTCCTGCAAGGAATCGGGATCAAGGCGGAGCTGAACGAGTTCTGGTCGGCGGTGATCGCCCTGGCCCTGAACGTCGGCGCCTACAACGCCGAGGTGATCCGGGCAGGCATCCTCGCCATTCCGCGCGGGCAGACCGAGGCGGCGCGCAGCCTGGGCCTGAGCGGCGGGCAGACCATGCAGACGGTCGTGCTGCCGCAGGCCCTGCGGATCGTCGTGCCGCCCCTGGTGAACAACGTGGTCGCGCTGCTCAAGGACTCCTCGCTCGCCTCCTCCATCGCCCTGCTGGAACTGACGCTCGCGGGCTCGCGCGTCTCCAGCGAAACCTTCCAGCCCATCCCCGTCCTCACGACCGTCGCCGCCGTCTACCTGGCCCTGACCACCGTGATGACCCTCTTCACCGACCAGCTTGAGCGGCGGGTGAAGATCGCCACGCGCTAAGCAGTCGGCGGTCAGCCATCGGCAAGAAGAGCCCCCCGGCTGGAGTGGACCGGGGGTTTTGCTGATCGCTGATGCCTGACCGCTGATCGCTCCTACACCGCAGGCACCGCGGGTGGTCCGCTCCGGCTCCCCGCCTTCTGCCAGAAGTACACCACGGCGATGAGGCCCAGCGCGGCGAGGTTCCAGAGGATGTGGGTGGGGATGATCAGGATGAACGACGCGACGAGCAGCAGCAGCGTTTGGAGCAGGTTGGTCCGGCGGTGCAGGAAGCGCAGGGTGGCGGCGCTGAAGGCCACCAGGCCGATAAAGGCGAAGAGGATCATCGGGACCGCCTCGGCCCAGGGCAGGCCGCCCAGCCGCCCATTGGCAATGAGCAGCAGCGACGGGTTGAAGAACATCATGTAGGCGAGCAGGGCCGTTCGCAGCTCGTACTGAAAGGCCTGCACGCCCGTTGCCACCGGGTTGCCCCCCGAGATCGCCGAGGCGGCGAAGGCGGCCAGCGCGACGGGCGGCGTGGAGTCGGCCATGATGCCGAAGTAGAAGACGAACATGTGGACCGGGAGCATCTGCGCCGGGTTGCCCGTGTCCAGACCCGCGATCTTGGCGATGATGGGCACGATCAGGGCGCTCATCAGGATGTAGTTCGCGGTGGTGGGCAGGCCCATCCCCAGGATCAGGGCGATGAGCTGGGCCATGAACAGCACGATCAGGATTCCACCGAAGGCGGCGACCGAGGCCGCGTTCACGCCGGGAAGCAGCCCCGCCAGCCCCGTCAGCAGGTCACGGAACCCATTGCTCACGATCTGCACGATGTCCGCCAGCCCGAAGCCCAGCCCGGTGATCGTCACGATGCCGACGATGATCCCGGCGGCGGCGGTGGCGATGGCAATGCCGATCATACTTCTGGCCCCGGCCTCGAACGCCTCCACCAGCATCCGCCCGCCGTCAATCAATCCGCGCCCGGTGCCCCGCCCGTCCCGGCCCGCCCGCCACGCCTCCTGCACGAACATCATCCCGATCATCAGGAAGATGGTGTTCAGCGCCACTCGCTCCGGGGTGGCGTCGGGGTGGAGGGTCAGCGTGCCAATCAGGTACCCCAGCGGGATGAGGTAGTACCAGCCCGAGAGCAGCGTCCGGCGCACACTGGGCAGTTCGCTCCGGGGCAGGCCGCGCAGCCCGAGTTTCAGCGCCTCGATATGCGTGACGACGAGCAGCGCCGAGTAGCACAGGAAGGCGGGAATCGCCGCCGCCAGGATCAGGGAGCGGTACTCGATGTTCAGGTTCTGCGCCATGATGAAGGCCGCCGCGCCCATCACCGGGGGCATCAGTTGGCCGTTGGAACTGCTCGCCACCTCGATGGCCCCGGCCTTTTCCGCCGAGTACCCCACCCGCTTCATGGTGCCGATAGTGATGTTGCCGCCCGTCACCACGTTCGACACCGCCGACCCGCTGATGATGCCGTTCAGGGCGCTGGAGAGGACGCTCGCCTTGGCGGGGCCGCCCCGGAAGGCGCCCAGCAGGCCCTGCGCCACGTTCATGAACCACTCGCCCGCGCCCAGCTTGTCGAAGATCGCCCCGAACAGCACGAACAGGAAGACGATCTGCGCGGAGACGCCGATGGCGGTGCCGAAGATGCCCTCGGTGTTGGCGAAGAGCTGCCCCACAACCTGCGGCCAGGTCTGCCCGGCATGAAGCTGGAGTTGTGGCCCCAGGTCCCCCCGGATCAGGCCGCGCGGCCCGGTGAGGGCATAGAGCATGAACACCAGCGCCACGATGGGCATCGCTATCCCGATGGTGCGCCACGCGGCCAGCAGCAGCAGCACGACCATCGCGCTCCCGACCCACACGTCCGTCTGGGTCAGCACGCCGCCCTGAACATTGGCGATGGTGGGGTACTGGGTGATGAGGTAGACCGCCGTGCCCACCGCCACGGTGCCCAGAATCCAGTCGAGCCACGGCACCCGCGTCTCGGGCTGCCCTGGCCGTTTGCGAAAGGGAAACACCAGATAGGCGAGCGCGAAGGCGAAGGCCAGGTGTGTGGCGCGCAGCAGCAGCGTGTCGATGGTGCCCACCTGCGCGGCGTACATCTGAAACAGGCACCAGGCGATGGCGATGGCGGTCACCAGCCAGCGGGGAAAGCCGGACAGCTTGCGACCCCCGGTTTCGGCCGCCTCCACCATCTCCAGGGCGCGCCGCTCGCCCTCGGTCATGCCGGTGTGGTCCAGGGCGGGGTCGCTGGAAACCGGTCTCGTCGGATCACTCATAGCTTGCTCATCCCTCCTCGAACAGAGGGGGCCAGCCGCAGGATGTGGGCGGCTGGCCCCGGCAGGCCCGTGTGGCGCTTACTTGACGTTCAGGCCCTTTTCCCGGAAGAACTTCACGGCGCCGGGGTGCAGGGGGGCGGGCAGCCCCTTGACTGCCTTGGCGTAAGTAAAGTTGCTCGCCAGGCTGGGGTGAATCGCCTTCAGCTCCGTCTCGTTGCCGAACGCGGCCTTCATCGCCTTGTAGACGGCGTCCTCGGACACACCGGTGGTCGTCACCAGGGTCGCTTGCACGGCGACGCTGGGCACGGTGGCGCCCACGCCCTTGTAGCTCCCGCCGGGGATGTTGTAGCGCACGTAGAAGGGGTACTTCTTGATCAGGCCGGAAGCCTGGTTCCCCGACACCGGGATCATCTTCACGTCCACCGTCTGGGCGATCTGCGAGATGGCGCTGGCCCCCACGCCGACCGTGTAGAACAGCGCGTCGGCGCGCTTGTCCTGCATCAGCGAGATGCCCTGGGCGGGCGAGACACGCAGCGCCTGCCCCAGGTCGTCGAAGCCCAGGCCGTAGGCCTCCAGCACCTGCCGCGCCGTCTGCTCGGTGCCCGAGCCCAGGTCGCCGATCACCACGCGCTTGCCCCTCAGGTCGGCGATGGAGTTGATCCCCGCGTCCTTGCGCGCGACCACGTGCAGCACCTCGGGGTACAGCACGGCCATCGTCCGCAGCTTGGTGTTGGCCTTGCCCTGGAAGGTCGGGAGGCCGGTGCCCTTGTAGGCGTAGTACACGATGTCGTTCTGCGCGATCGCGGCGTCGAGTTCCCCGGTGGCGAGGGCGTTGACGTTGAAGACGCTGCCCCCCGTCGAGCGGGCGTTGGCGCGGACCCCGGCTCCGGCGTCGTTGATCAGCTTCGCCATGCCCGTGGCGACCGGGAAGTACACGCCCGTGGTCGAGCCGGACCCGATGGTGAGGAAGGTCGTCCCCTGGGCGAGGGCGACGGCGGCGGTGCCGAGCAGCAAAGCGGTGGTGATTCGTTTCATGGAGGCTCCTTGCGGCGCACAGGGTCGCCGGACGAAAGGTATGCGAGGTTTGGGGAGTTTACCATAAGGCCCGTCTGGAGCCGTTTCCGCCTCCCGGGTGTGCGGGATGAACCCCGTCTTCCCTGACCGCCAGTGATACCGTCAGTCATGCGGGAGAGGCGGGCGTTCGACCTGGAGAGCTATGTGCGGCGCACGCGCACGGGGCCGTGCTTCGTCTGCGAATTTCTCCGGGGCAACCCCGACTACGCCCATCACGCCCTGTACCAGGATGACTTCGCTGCCGTTTTTCTGGCCCGCACCCCGAACAGGGAGGGCAGACAACTCGTCCAGGCGCCCGGCTACACGCTCGTCGTTCCCCGGGAGCACCGGGAACAGGTCGCGCACGACTTCACCCTCGCGGAGTACCTGCGCCTTCAGGAGGTCGTGTACCACGTCGCCGGGGCCCTGCGCCAGGAACTGCCCACCGAGCGGGTCTACGTCCTGTCGCTGGGGAGTCAGCAGGGCAACAGCCACGTCCACTGGCATGTCGTCGCCCTCCCGCCGGGCGTGCCGTACGACGAGCAGCAGTTTCACTTCCTGATGGCGGAATACGGCGTCGTCGAGTTGACCGAGGGGGAGACGGCGGATATCGCCGCGCGGCTCAGGGCCCGGCTCCAGACCGCTCTCGGGGGTGCCGGCTCCCCGGCCTGACGTTCGCCGGTCCCTTTTCGCCTTCCCGCAGCCTGTACACTCCCCCCATGACCCAGAGCAGCACGGCCCCCGTCGCCCAGAGCACCCGTGCCCAGACGGTGGACCCCATCATCGTCGCCCGGGACGTGCAGAAGCACTTCGGGAACTTCCACGCCCTGCGCGGCGTCAGCCTGACCGTCCACCCCGGACAGGTCGTCGTGATCATCGGGCCGTCGGGCAGCGGCAAGAGCACCTTCATCCGCACGATCAACGCGCTCGACCCCCACGACGGCGGCGAGATCGTGGTGGACGGCATTCCGCTCAACGGCACCCGCAACCTGGACGCGGTGCGGCGCGAGGTCGGGATGGTATTCCAGTCCTTCAACCTCTTCCCGCACCTCACCGTGCTGGAGAACATCACCCTCGCCCCCACCCGCGTCCGCAAGACGAGCAAGGCCGAGGCGGAGAGGCGGGGGCTGGAACTCCTGCGCCGCGTCGGCATCGAGGAGCAGGCGCACAAGTACCCCGCGCAGCTCTCGGGCGGCCAGCAGCAGCGCGTCGCCATCGCCCGCGCCCTGGCGATGGACCCCAAGGTGATGCTCTTCGACGAGCCCACCTCCGCCCTCGACCCCGAGATGATCAAGGAAGTGCTCGACGTGATGAAGGACCTCGCCCGGGGCGGGATGACCATGCTCGTCGTCACGCACGAGATGGGCTTCGCCCGCGAGGTCGCCGACCGCCTCCTCTTCTTCGACGCGGGCACCATCGTGGAGGACACCACGCCGGAAGCCTTTTACAACAACCCGCAGCACGAGCGGGCGAGGGCGTTCCTGAGCAAGATTCTGGGGCACTGAGGGGGAAGCGGGCAGCAAAAGCCGCGGGCCCATAGCCCGGTAAGGCTTGGTGGCTTCCTAACTCTGGGTTAGGGAGAACCGCTCTGGGAGAGAATCTTTTGCTCCTCCCCCTTGAGGGGGGAGGCTGGGTGGGGGTGAACGGCCACGCCCTCCCAGCGCCTTGGGGTTGTGATTCCCCGGGGAACGTACTGGATTGTTGCGGACATTGTGACGGCTGCCCGCTCCTACGCGTCCCGCCGCAGCCGCCCGCACTGCCACCACGCGGCGGCGAACAGGGCGATGCTGAGCCCGAAGAGCAGGCGATACCCCGCCACGTCGGCGAGGAAGCCGCCCAGGACCGGGGCGAAGAGCGCCGCGCCGACGAGCGTATTCAGCGTCCCGATGTACCGGCTGCGGGCATCCGGCGGGGCGAGGTTGAGCAGGTGGTTGGTGTGCCCCAGGTTGAAGCCCTGCGCCGCCACGCTGGAGAGGATGAAGACGAGCAGGTAAGCCGCCGCGGGCAGGTGGAGTGCTCCCACGGTGAGGGCGGCCAGGGGAGCCAACCCCGCGAAAAAGGTCGCGTAGCGGATGATGCGCCGCGAGCCCTTGCGCTCGGCCACCCGCTGCCACACGATGTTGGAGAGGGGCGCGGCCCCCGTCAGAGCCATCACGAACACGCCCAGGGTCGCTGCCGGGTAATGCAGGTCGCGCAGGGCGTACACGGCGTAGAAGGGCTCGCTCATGCTCGCGGCGGCCAGCAGCAGCCGCACGGTCAGGAAGGCGCGGAAGTGACGGTCGGCCAGCGTCGTGGGCACCGACCGCAGCTCCTCGCGGAAGTTGCCGGGGGGCAGGGGGGTGTCCGGCGGTTCCTTGACCTGCCCGAAGACGCCGTAGCCGACCGTGTAGGCGACCGTGCCCAGCAGGAAGATCAGCGCGTAATTGAGCGGAAAGTCGAGGTCGGAGGCCAGGATGGCGCGCACCCCCAGCCCCGCCCCAAAGGCGAGCAGGCCGCCGTAGAGGTTGCGGATGCCGAAAAAGCGGGCGCGGCGTCCGGGCGGCACGATCTTGCTCACGACCTCCAGGAAGGGGAGGCCCGCCACCCCCGAGGCGATGGCGTTCGTCAACATCGCCAGCACGAACAGGCTGAGGCACAGGGCCGGATGGTCCGCCAGCGTCGCCGCGACGAGGACCATCGCCAGGTAGCTCAGCATCCGCACGAGCGCCGCCGAGCGGTAGACCGGCAGCTTGTACGCCAGGGGCCGCACCCGCGCCGCCACGAGCAGTTGCGGCAGCATCCATCCGCCCCCCGCGATGGCCGGGAGCAGCCCTATCACGGCGTTCGGCGCCCCCAGCCGCGCCGCGAAGCCCGCCACGACCACCGACACGCTCAGAAAGCCGTCGCCCAGGAACACCAGCCACCCGTTGAGGATGCCGAGGCGCTCATCGCGGTTCCAGGCCGGGCGGGAGGATCGGGTCGCCGTCACCCGGGCATTATCGGCAGGGGAGACGGTGGGCGTTCAGGATGGGGGGACAGGAGGTCTAGACCCGTCCTCAAACAAAGTACAGGGAAACGTTGAAGGAAACCTTTAGCTCCTTGAGATGGGCTATTGCCATTTCAGAAAGATAGATACCTGGCGAAGGACCCTCTACGTCTAACCATAGAACGCAGCTCAGAACTCCCTCCACCTCTCTAAACTTTCGGAGTCCGTCTAGTTTCTCAGAAATACCTATCAGCTCGTCGAGAAAACCTTCTATACGTTTGTCTGTCCCCAAGTAGTCGGGGTAGATTCTGCTCAAGGTCCAAATATCCTTTGCAATCTTGTGTGACCCTGGACGGCCTTCTCGTCTCACCGCAACATCCGTCGGTGTGAGCCCGAGATGGTTCGTGACGAAATCAGGATCGAAGTCTCCCAGGAGGGTGAAGGAGAGGCGCAGCGGTTCAAGTTCACCTCAGGTCATTACGCCCCCGGCAGCCTCAGCACGCCCTCCAGCGCCGCGTAGGCGTCGGGGCGCGCGAGGAAGACGAGTTCATCCTCGGCGGTCAGGCGCAGCTCGGGGCGGGGCACCCGCACGGTGCCGTCGCGGATGACGCCCACGACCTCCACGCCGGGGGGCAGGGAGAGCACGGAGAGCCGCGCCCCCTGCCAACTGGAGGGCACGCCGCGCCGGTACAGCTCCTGCTCGGAGGTGAGGGGGGTGGGGCCACCGTCCTCTATGGGAGGAGCCGGGTCCAGCGGCGTGCCGGGCGCCCCGGTGGGCAGGCGCCGGGCCACGAAGCGCACCCCGTCGGGGAGGAGGCTGGGTCCCGTGTGAACCAGACTCGCCGCGCGGGAGCGGACCTGGGAGGGCAGGAGCCCCGACTCCCCGCTCAGCAGGTGAGCCAGCCCCGCCGTGAGGAGCGCGACGGGCAGCAGGGCGTCGCCGCCCCAGGCCACCGCGAACAGGGCCGCCGCCACCGGCACGTTGAGGGTGACGGTCAGGAAGGCGACCGCGCCGACGAGGGTGGCAATCGCCGGGTCCACCCCCAGCACCGCGCCCAGCCCCGCCCCCAGCAGGCCGCCCACACCGACCGAGGGCAGCACGCCCCCCCCGAAGGCCAGTCGTGCCCCGACGGCGAGCAGCAGCCAGCGCCAGCCCCCGGCGAGCAGCGCGTCCGGCCCCAGGAAACCCGACAGGCCCAGTTGGACCCACCCCGCCCCGTCACCCAGCACGGCCGGGGTGCCCCACAGGGCGAGCGCCGCCGTCAGCGCCCCGAACAGGGCGCCCGCCACAGGTCGCCACCGCCCGGCCGTCCAGGGCTCCGGGATCACCCGGCAGGCGAAGAGGGACACCCACCCGGCGAGCGTCACCGCCAGGGCCACCCCCAGGAGGGCCGGGAGCTGCGGCGACGCGGGCACCGGCGCAACCTCCAGGCTGAAGAGCGGCGAGAACCCGAAGGCGAGGCCGTACACCGCGTACCCGCTGACGGCGGCGAGGACGCAGGGCATCAGGACCTCGAACTCGAACTCGAAGCGGCGGTACAGCACCTCGGCGATCAGAACGGCGGCGGCGAGCGGCGCGTGCAGCACGGCCCCCAGCCCTGCCGCCGCCCCTGCCAGCGTCAGGGTGCGGGTCTCCACCGCGTCGAGCCGCGTCGCCTGGCGCAGCAGCCGGGCCCCCAGCCCGCCGAGCGCCGTGAAGGGCGCGTCCCGCCCCACGAGCAGCCCCCCGGCGTAGCCGAGCAGGGTGCCCGCCAGGGTCCGCGCCTGGACCGCGGGGCCTGGCCCCTGGCCCCTCGTGTGGTAGCCCCGCACGAGTTGGGTGAGGGGGTCCCCCGCGTCCCCCGGCACCAGCCAGGCGTAGGCGGCCCCCACCAGCGGCAGGGCGAGCAGACCCCAGGGCAGCGCGTCCCCGAAGGCCATCAGCAGCCCGCCCTCGCCCGGTGTGCCGGGGGGGGAGTACCCGATCACCCGCGAGGCGAGGTCGAGGAGCGCGTTCAGCCCCACCCGCAGCCCGGCACACACGCCGCCCACGAGCAGGCCCAGCAGCACGCTCAGCACGACCAGCCGCCCGGTCTCCAGACGGGTCAGGACGGCGCGCGGCAGCGGGGAACGCATTCGAGAGCATGGTAATGCAGGACAAGAGCGCGGGGAGGTGGAGATGAAGGACAGGCCACGGCGGGCGAACCCCGGCCGTGCGAACCGGTGGGCTGCCGCGACCCGAGGGGGCACCGGGGGCTTGACCCTGTCGTCCCCCCGCCTGTAGCCTCCCGGGCATGAGCGGGCAGACGTTCCCCCACATGCCCAGGCGTGTCGGCGCGGGCCTGCCCGTGCTCCCGCCGCCCTTCGGGGTGTGAACCGGTCTACCTTGGTGCGCGTTCCTGACGCGCTGTCCTGACGTGTTCACAACCTGGGGGAAAAGTGATGCGGGTGTCGCAGGGATTGTTCGTGACGTGGCGCGAGGCGCCGTCGGAGGCCGAGACGCGCGGAATCGCCATGCTCACGCGGGCGGGGTTTGTTCGGAAGCTGGGGAGCGGGCTGTACGCCAACCTCCCCCTGATGCAGCGGGTGCTGCACAAACTGGAGGCCGTCATCCGGCAGGAACTCGGCGGCGTGGCGCAGGAGGTCAGCTTCCCGGTCCTCCAGGCTGAAAGCCTGTGGCGCGAGTCGGGGCGCTGGGAGGCGTATACCCAGGCCGAGGGGATCATGTTCACCGTGACCGACCGCGCCGGGCGGCAACTTGCCTTGGGGCCGACGCACGAGGAGGTCGCGGTGGCGGTGGTGCGCGAGCTGGCCCGCAGCTACCGGGACCTCCCCGTGAGCGTGTACCAGATCGGGCGCAAGTTCCGCGACGAGCTGCGGCCCCGCTTCGGCCTGCTGCGCACCCGGGAGTTCACTATGAAGGACGGGTACTCCTTCCACGCCTCGCCGGACGATCTGCGGGCACACTTCGAGGCCATGAGCGGGGTGTACGCGCGCATCCTCACCCGTCTGGGCGTGCGGTGGCGCCCCGTGGAGGCTGACAGCGGGAACATCGGCGGGGCGGACAGCCGCGAGTTCATGGTGTTGACCGACGTGGGCGAGGACGAGGTGCTGTACACCGGGGACGGGCGGTACGCCGCGAACGCCGAGCGGGCCGTGTCCCGCGCCGCCGACGCGGGGCCGAGCCCCTTCCACGCCTTCGCGCGGCACCACACCCCGGGAACCCCGACGGTGGCGACCGCCTGCGCCGCCCTGGGGTGCGAGCCCGCCCACATGGTCAAGAACGTCCTGTACGACGCGGTGTTCTCGCGGGGGGAGGGAAGGCAGCTCGTCCCGGTGCTCGTCAGCGTGCGGGGGGACCACAGCGTGAATCCGGTGAAGCTCTGGAACGCGGTGCAGGCGCGGGCGGGGCAGGTGGGGAGCGGCCCGCTCCTCGCGCTGGAGGTGGCTCAGCCGGAGGTGTGGGCGGCGGGCGAACTGCCCCTGGGCTCCCTCGCGCCCGACCTTTCCGATGACGTGATCGCCCGGCGCCAAGGAATCCATCCGGCCTTCCTGTGCCTGTGCGATGAGGCGGCGACGGCATCCCGGAACTTCACGACGGGCGCGAATGAGACGGACTGGCACATGACCGGGGCGAATTGGGGCGTGCAATACCCGCTGCCCGAGGTGGTGGAGGTCCGGCAGGCCCAGGCCGGGGACGCCTCCCGGCACGATCCCGCGCAGGCGCTCCACTCCGCCCGGGGCATCGAGGTGGGGCACGTTTTCCAACTGGGGACGCGGTACGCGCGGGCGATGAATGCCGGCTTCACGGCGGCGGACGGTAGCACCCAACCCTTCCACATGGGCTGCTACGGCATCGGCGTGACCCGGCTGGCGCAGGCCGTCGCCGAGCAGCTTTCGGACGAGCGGGGGCTGGTGTGGCCCCCCGTGATCGCCCCCTACCCGGTCATCCTGACCGTGGTGGACGCTCAGGACGAGCGGCAGATGGGGGTGGCCGAAACTTTATACGCGCGACTGCGGGCGGCGGGCGTGGACGCGCTGCTGGATGACCGCCCGGAGCGCGCGGGCGTGAAGTTCGCAGATGCGGATCTGACTGGCATTCCCTACCGGGTGACGCTCGGACGGGCTCTGGAACAGGGTGAAGCGGAGGTCAGGGTGCGCCGGACGGGCGAAGTCAGACGGCTGGCCGTGGCCGAAGTCGTGCCCTATCTCCAAGGGCGGGTCACCGCTCCAGAGTTGGCTTAGAGCATTTGACGAGAGAAAAGTTGTCGGCCTGAGCGGAGCGAAGGGTCTTGTGCGAGGCAGGCGGGATGCTTCGCTCCGCTCGGCATGACAACGTTTTGTCCGCTTCTCCAGGCACGGTCGGGAACCGAGAAACACCTCTCACGCCCCCTGCCTCTCCGGGCAACCTTGCACGAATCGTGTTCGCCCTGACCCCTCCCCTTACCTCAGGCCGAACACCGCCGCGTCCTCCCCGGGCAGGCTGAGGTGCAGCCAGCCGCCGCTCACGCTCATCTTCGCGTCCTGACCGGCGAAGAGGCTGCGGGTGAGGCCCTGCCCGTCCGGGCCCAGCCCCAGGGTGCTGAGGCGGATGCTGTACGTCTTGCGGTTCTTGCCGTAGTGCCAGGCGACCAGGACACGTTCATTCCCGGCCTGCCGGGTCAGGAGCAGCAGGTCGTCCTGCAGGCTGGCGGGCACGGGCAGCAGCTTCTGATCGCCCACGCTCAGCGCCTGGCTCGCCTTGCGGACCGCGATGGCGTCCCGGGCCGTCTCGAACACCTGGCGCTCGGCGGGCGTCCACTCGTTCTCGAAGCGCATGTCGCGGCGGTTGTCGGGGTCGGCGCCACCGCGCATGGCGATCTCGGTCCCCTGCCAGATCACCGGGACGCCCTTGAGGGTCATCAGGGCCCGCAGGCCGTAGCGGGTGCGGGCCTGCCCCACGTCCTCGAACAGCGAGCCCTGGGCAAAGCGCGGCACGTCGTGGTTGTCGAGGAACAGCGCGACCTCGCCGGGCCGGGGCAGTTCGCCCTGCCGGGAGAGCACGTTTGCCACGTTGGTGAGGCTGCTGCCCCCCATCACGCTCAGGCGCATCGCCGTCTGGAGGCTGAAGAGAAACAGGCTGTCGAAGCCCGCCCGCTGCCACTCGGCGACCGTGCCGGTGTCGGCGTCGAACCACTCGCCCAGCGTCCAAGTTCCGGCGGCGCGGTCCTTGGCGAGCAGGTCGCGCAGGAAGGGCCGCTCGACATGCTTGATCGCGTCGTAGCGCAGGGCGTCCACCCCCTGCCCGCGCCAGAAGTCGTCGTTGCCCAGCAGGAGCGAGCGCACCTCGGGGTTGGACTGCTTGAGGTCCGGCAGGCCCGCCAGCGGGCAGTCCACGTCCTTGTTCGTCGTCGCGTCACATTCCTTCTGCCCGTTGAACCACGTCGGATGCTCCTTCACCGCCGCCGCCTCGTACCCGAAGTGGTTGATGACCTGATCGAGCACGACCCGCATCCCGGCCCCATGCGCCGACTTCACGAAGGCCCCGAAGTCGGCCAGCGTCCCGAAGTGCGGGTCCACGTCGCGGAAGTCGGCGGGCCAGTAGCCGTGATAGGCGGCGGTGTCGAAGGAGTTCGCGGCCTGCTGCCGGTAGACCGGCGTGAGCCACACTGCCGTCGCGCCGAGGTTCTGGATATACGGAAGTTTGGAGGTCAGGCCCGGCAGGTCGCCGCCGTGCCACGCGCGCAGGTTGGCGCGGTCCACCCCCACGTTGTTCGCCGTGTTCCCGTCGAAAAACCGGTCGGGCATGACCTGATAGATGACCTGCCCCTCCCAGGTGGGCCCAGCGGCAGGGGTCGGCGTGGAGGCTTGCGCGCCCGCCGCGGAGGCGAGCAGCGCACCCAGCAGGGCGAGGCGGCACATGGGGAACATGGTAGGGGAAAGGGAAGCTTGGCGGCTCGGGCGGGGGCTCAGCGCGGCGGCCCGGAGCTGGCATCATCACCCGCCTGCCCTGGTGGCCGCACCGCCTCCAGATAGGCGTCCAGGGCCTCGAGATTGCGCCTCAGGCAGGAGATGCGCGCGGCGACGCGGTCCCGTTCCAGCTCCAGCCGGGCCAGCATCTCCGGCTGGACCTCCTTGAGATGGATCGCCTGCGGGGTGTCGAGGCCGGGCAGCACCTCCTTGATGAGGCTGATGGGCAGCCCAGCGCCGAGCAGGCCGCGAAGCTGGAGGACATGCGCCACCACCGACTCGGGATAGTCCCGGTAGCCGTTCGCGCTCCGGCCCGCCGCGAGTACTCCCTGTTCCTCGTAGTACCGCAACAGGCGGGGGGAGACGTTCGCTCGCCGGGCCAATTCGCCAATCCGCATGGGGCCTCCTCCGGGTCTTGACCCTCACATCAGTGTGAAGGTTTCAGGATGGGGAATGCCAACCGTTCCGCCCGGAAGAACGCCGCCCCAGCCCGACCCCACCCCGGGTCCAGAAGGGCGAACCGCCACACCGAGCCCGAGGGGGACGGAAAGGAGTTTTCTCCTCCTCGTCGCCGTCCTCGCCGGGAGTCTCCTGCCCACCCAGTTCGCCACAAATGGAGCCCTGGCCGCGGCATTGGGGTCGGTGACGCTCACGGGCGCGACCTCTTACCTGGTGGGCAGCGTCCTCCTGCTCGGTCTGCTCGCAGTGTGGCGCTGGCGGCCCACCTGGGAAGCCGCGCGGCGGGCACCCGCCTGGAGCTGGCTGGGCGGGGTGGTGGGCAGCGCCTATGTGGTGGGCAGCGTCATCCTGACCCGCGAACTCGGGGCGGCCCTCGCCACCACGCTGGTGATCGCCTCGCAGATCATCACGGCGATCCTGCTCGACCACTTCGGGGTCCTCGGGTTGCCCCGGCGGCGCCTCAACCGGGCGCGGCTGCTCGCCACCGCGCTGGCCCTGGCCGCCCTCGCCCTGCGGCTGTGGGGATTGAGGTGACCCTCCTCACGCTTCTGGGAACGGTCGGCGCGGGCCTGGGTCTCGCCGCCGGGCTCGCCTTCAACCTCCGGCTGGCCGCCGCGCTCGGCCAGCCGCTGGCGGCTACACTGGTCAACTTCGTCGTCGGGGCCGCGCTCCTCCTGACCCTGTGGGGCGCCGGAGTGGACCGCGCCGTTCCCGCCAGCTTGCCGCCGCTCTGGATGCTCCTGGGTGGCGTATTCGGGGCGAGTTACGTCGCGCTCAGCCTGACGGTGGCCGCGCGGCTGGGGGCCGGGGTGAGCACGGTCGCCGTAACCCTCGGGCAGGTGCTCGGGGCCCTCGTCGTCACCGGGCTCGGCTGGCTGGGGCAGGCGCGACAGCCGGTGACTCTGCCCGCTGTCCTCAGCGCCCTGTGCCTGCTCGGCGCGGTCGTCGTCCTGGCCCGCGACCGGGAGCAGGCGAGGCCGCCCGAGGGGTAAGCCCTCACCCCGTGTTGCGCACCCCCGCCGCGATCCCCTGAATGCTCAGCAGCAGGGGCCGCTCGTACTCGTCCAGGCCGCCCTCCTGGCTCCGGGCCCGGCACAGCATCTCCACCTGAATGCGGTGGATGGGGTCAATGTACGGGTTGCGCAGTTTGATGCTCTCGCGCAGCCTCGGCTCGTTCGTCAGCAGTTCGCCGCCGACGATCTCCTGCACGAGGCGCACGGTCTCGTCGTAGGAGGCGCGCAACTGTTCGGCCAGCCGGTGTTCCCCCGAGAGGCGCAGGTACTCGGCAAAGATCAGGAAGTCGCTCTTGGCGAGGCTCATCTGCGCGTTGTCCAGAACCGTGCGGAAAAAGGGCCACTCGGCGTACATGGTGCGGGCAAGGTCCGGGCCGATCTCGCGCAGCCCCTCGCACAGACCGTACCAGCCGGGGAGGTTGGCGCGGTTCTGTGTCCAGCTCATCACCCAGGGGATCGCGCGCAGGTTGGTCAGCGTCGGGGCGCCCGGGCGGCGAACGGGCCGCGAGGCGATGTTCAGCCGGGCGATCTCGTGGATGGGGGTGACCGCCTCGAAGAAGGGGAGGAAGTCGGGGTCGTCCACCAGGGCGCGGTAAGCCTGGGCACTCGCGCGGGCGGCGCGGCTCATCGCCTCCGTCCACTCCTCGGGCGGGCTTTGCGCGGGCCGGGCGGCGGCGAGGATCATGCCGTACAGCGCCTGCTCCAGGTTGCGCCGGGCGAGGACCGGGTGGCTGTACTTGTCCGCCAGCGCCTCCCCCTGCTCGGTGATGCGGATGCCCGCGTCGATGGTCCCGGCGGGCTGCCCCAGAATGGCCCGCGAGGCCGGACCGCCCCCCCGCCCGATGGACGTGCCCCGTCCGTGGAAGAAGCGCCACGGCACCCCCGCCCGGCGGCACACGTCGCTGATCCGGCGCTGCGCCTCGTGCAGGGCCCAGTTCGCCGCCAGAAAGCCCGTGTCCTTGTTGGAGTCGGAGTAGCCCAGCATGATCTCCTGCACGTCCCCGACCAGCACGGCGCGGTACTCGGGCACGCTGAGGAGTTCCCACACGACCTGCGGCGCCCGCTGAAGGTCGTCCAGCGTCTCGAAGAGCGGCACGGGGAGCACCCGGAAGCCCACCTCTCGCGCCAGTAGCAGCGGCTCCAGCACGTCGGACACGCTCTCGCTCATGGAGATGATGTAGCGGCCAAAGGCGCGCGGGCCGCTCAGCCGGGTGGCCGCCTGCACCTCGCGGATGGGGCCGATGGCCGCCTCCAGCTCGGGCGGCAGCGCCTCCCCGGCGGGCCACAGCGGGCGGCGCGAGCGCAGTTCCCGGGTCAGGACCTCCTGCTTGGCGTGCTCGGGGAGGGCGAGGTAGTCCGGCTCCACTCCCGCCTCCGCGAGCAGCCGCGCGACCGCCGCCCCCGTCTGCCCGGAATGCTCGCGGACATCCAGGCTGACGAGGTGAATCCCGAACACCCGCGCGACCGTCAGCAGCGGCGTGAGCAGGAGGTCGGCGGTGCGGTGCTGCCCATTCGCGTGCAGCCGCTCCCGCAGCGCCTCCAGCCGGGGCAGGAGGTCCACCGGCTGGCCGCCCTGCACCGCGTCGTAAAGGGCCTGCAACTCCGCCCGGTACGCCTCCCCGCCCTCCAGGTCCTCCTGGCTGAGGTCGGCGTAGGCCTGCCGGATCGTCCCCAGCAGCAACTCCCGCGCCCGCTCGCGGTGCAGGCTCAACGTCTCGCGGGTCGCCTCCGGGGTCACGAAGGGGTTGCCATCGCGGTCTCCACCCATCCATGAGGAGAAGGAGAGGGGGAGCCGCGCGTCCGTCTCCCGCCCGTACACGTTCCGAAAGGCCCGCGCGAGGTCCCGTTGCAAGACCGGCAGCGCCTGCGCGATGGAGGAGATGTAGTTCAGCCCGCCCTTGACCTCGTCCAGAACGGTGGGTTTTAACCGGCGTAGCTCCGGCGTGCGCCACAGCGCCTCGACATGGGCGGCGACCCGCTCCTGCCCCTCGCCCTCCAGATTGGGGATGTCCCGCGCGATTTCCACGAGGTGGCTGCGCACCGTGCGGCGGCGCATCTCGGTGGGGTGGGCGGTGAAGGTGAGGCCCAGGTCCAGCCGCGACAGCAGGGCCTCGGCCTCCTCCGCGCTCACGCCCTGGGCCTTCAACTCCACGAGCGCCTGCTCCAGGCTCTGGGGCCGCACGCCCTGCGTTCCCGACAGCACCCGCACCCGCTCGTACTCCTCGGCGAGGTTCACAAGCTGGAAGTACCAGGTGAACGCCCGCGCCAGGTTCCCGGCGTCGTGGGCGGAAAGCCCGCTCAGCAGCCCCCGCAACTCGGCGTCGTCGCCCCCCGCGCGCACCTCGCGCACCAGGGCCCGCGTCCGCTCGACGAGGTCGAAGAAGTCCTCGCCCTCCTGTTCCCTCAGCACCTGTCCCAGCGTGCGGCCCAGCACGTTCACGTCCGCCTTCAGGCCCATGCGTCAGCCCTCCTCGGCGTAACGGTAACGCTCGGCGGCCAGGGCCTTCCCCCCCTCCATCTGGACAATCACCCCGTTCAGCTCCGCCGGACCCCCCGCCACCCCGAAGCGGTGCGGGCGCTCGGTCAGGAACTTCTGGATGGGGCCCTCCGGGTCCGCCCCGATGATGCTGTTCGACGGCCCCGTGAACCCCACATCGGTCTGAAAGGCCGTGCCGCCCGGCAGAATCCGCGTGTCCGCCGTCACCACGTGCGTGTGCGTCCCGATCACGGCGGCCACTCGCCCGTCCAGGTGCCACGCCAGCGCCGCCTTCTCGCTCGTTGCCTCGGCGTGCATGTCCACGAACACGTTCCCGAGCCCCTCCCGCTCCAGCAGCTCGTCCACCGCCCGGAAGGGGTTGGCGACCGCCTCCATAAAGACCCGGCCGAGCACGTTCACGACCGTCAGCCGCTCCTGGGTGCCGTCCGCCCCCCGCACCTGAAACGTCCGCCAGCCCACGCCGGGCGTGCCGGGGTCGGCATAGTTGAGCGGACGCACGATGGGGTAGCGCTCCTCGTCGAGCATTAAGGAAAAGACATCCTTGTGGTGCCAGGCATGGTTGCCCAGCGTGATACAGTCCCCTCCGGCTTTCAGGATCGCGTCGGCGGCCTCGCGGTGCAGCCCAAAGCCCCCGGCGGCGTTCTCGCCGTTCACGATCACGAAGTCGAACTGGGAGCGGATGGTCGGCAGATGCGTCGCCAGCACCCGGCGGCCCGGTTGCCCATACACGTCCCCCACGAACAGCACTCGAAGCATGCCCCACCCTAGCGTGACCCACCCGGCGGGGGGGAGCCTGTGAGGATTTCTCCTCACATCCTTATCACACGGCTGAGCTTAGTCTGTGCGGGTATGTGGCCCGGACCCTGCCAACGCGCGCGCGTGACCCCCCGGGGGCAGCGGAGGGCGCGTGTTTGAGGATCTGGACTTCTTCGATTACCCCCTCACCCCGGCCCCGGGCCGTCCCGCTCCCCGTCCCGCCGTGCCCCAGGGTGAGCGGCCCGGGCTGGCCCAAATGCTGCTGGAGGCGCAGCCCGCGGCCCTGTTCCTGCTGGACGGGGCCGGGCTGATTCTGGAGGTGGGCGGGGCCTGGGAGGCCGTGACCGGCATTCCCCCCGCCGAGGCGAGTGGGCAACCCCTGCAACGCTGGCTGCGCTACGACCGCGCCCGGCATCCCGGGGTGCTGCGCGGCGCGGGGGGCGTGCTGGAGGAGGTCACCCTGACCGCCCGCCAGGGCAGCCAGGTGGCCCGCGTTACCTGGGCCAGCCGGGGCGGGTACGTCGCCGGGTCGCTGGAGCCGCTCGCGCCCGCCGCGCAGCACGCCTTTCGCACCGCCGAGCGCCTCCAGGACGCGGAGCGCGCCCTGGACGAGGTCGTGCGGCTGCTGGGCGTCAGCCAGGACGCCTGGCAGGCCGACCACGTGCGCCGCATCGTGGATCTCGCCGAGCGCCTGGCCGTCGCCGCCGGGCTGAGCCCCGCCGAGGTCCGTGCCGTGCGCTGGGGGGCGGCGCTGCACGACGTGGGCAAGGCCCGGGTGCCGCAGGCGATCCTGCAAAAGCCCGGCCCGCTCGATCCCCTGGAGCACGCGGTCATCCGCCAGCACCCCGCCTGGGGCGTGCAGCTTCTGGCGGACCTGCTGTTCCTGCCGCTCCAGACGCTTGACGCCGTGCGCCACCACCACGAGCGCTGGGACGGCCGGGGCTACCCCATCGGCCTGAGCGGCCACCATATCCCGCTGAGCGCCCGCATCGTCAGCATCGCGGACGTGTTCGACGCCCTGCTCAGCACCCGGCCCTACAAGCGTGCCTGGAGCTATCAGGAGGCCGTCGAGCACCTCATCACCGAGGCGGGCCGCCAGTTCGACCCGCACCTCACCCGCATCTTCGTGTGCCGGGTGCTGGGCTTTACCCACCTGGAGGACCGCTTCGGCTGTGGGGACGCCCGCCCAGAAGAGTCAGAAGAGTAGGGCGGCAGGGGGCCGCTCGCCTCACTTCAGGTAGGGCGTGAAGCGGGCGAGGTTGGCCGTGTCGGGCTTGGCGGCGCGCAGCAGCCGGTTGCCGCCGAAGGTCAGCAGCAGGTGGTCGCTCGCGGCCCCCTGCGCCTGACCCAGCCGGTAGGGGCCGGAGACCAGGGCCTGCGCGGTGCGGAGGTCGAAGGCCAGGGCGGTTGCGCTGAGGGCGGGCGTCTGCGCCTTCACGCCGCCCAGGGCGCTCACGAACCCCGTCTTCAGGTGAATGACCATCTGATTTGCCGTGAGGTTGTTCAGCCGCGCGTCCCCGTAGGTCACCCCGCCCGACGCGGTGACGGTGCCGCGCCCCAGGTCGTAGGTGACGTTCGGGGCGCGCAGGGTGCCGCCCTGCCGGGTGGTGAGGGTCGCGTCCCGGGCGATCAGGCGGGCGCCGGGCTCCAGGTGCAGCCGGGCCGCCGTCAGCCGCAGCCCGGTGCGGGCGTCGGTCGCGGTGCCGCCCTGGGGGAGGTCGGTCGCGCCCGTCTCCAGGTTCAGGTTCTGGGGACCCCGGGGCGTGACGTTCAGCCCGCCGAAGTTGACGGCGCTCCCCGCCCCCAGGAAGAGCGAGGCCAGCAGCGGAAGGAGCAGGCGGTTCATGCCCCCCACCCTAACGCGGCCCCCCTGAGCGGCATGAGCGGGGGCGTCAGGTGCGCTTCAGGTGGGGCGGGCCTCCCCGGCTCATCTTCTGTCATGTCCCCGCGAGGCGGCGGGCGCTACACTTCTTCCCGGTGAAGCGTCTCCTTCTCCTCCTCCCCCTCGTGGCGGCCACCGCCCTCGCCGCGCCCCGCGTGGGCACCCACGACGGCTACACGCGGGTGGTGTTCGACCTGCCGCGCACCACCTCTGCCAGCACCAGGGTGAGCGGCCAGAGCGTGACCATCCGGCTCGGGGTCAGCCTGCCCGCCGCGCAGGGGAAGCTGAGCGCCCCCGGCCTGACGGCCTACACGGTCAAGGGCAGCACCGTGACCGTCACGCTGGCGAAGGACCACGGGAGCGCCAAGGTCAGTGTGCTGCCCCCCAGGGACGGCCAGGGCGCCCGGCTGGTGATCGACGTGCCGACGAGTGTGGCGGCCGCAAAGGTGCCGTCCACGCCCGTCCGCACGGCACCCGCCGCCGTGACCCGTCCCACCGGCACCCGGGCGCCCACCCGTCCCCGCGTGGTCCTCGATCCGGGGCACGGCGGCGTCGACCCGGGCATGCGGAGCCCCTGGGTGCAGGAACACGAGGTTACGCTCGCCGTGGCCCTGCGCGTCCGTGACGAGCTGCGGAAGCACGGGGTGGACGTGGTGATGACCCGTGACAAGAACGCCGACCTGAGCGCGGACAAGGCCACGGACCTCGACATGCGTTCCAGGCTGGCAACGACGGGCAAAACGAGCGCCTTTGTCAGCATTCATGTCAACGCCTCCACCAACCCCGCCGGGCAGGGCATCGAGACGTATTACTTCGGGCAACCGCTCGACGCCAGCCGCAGCCGCGCCATCACGGAAAACGGTGGTGGGAGCGTCGGTGCCGAGCTGACACGCCGGGCCGCGAACAGCGCCCAAAACTTGCTCGGCGATCTGCTCGCCCAGGCCAAGCTCGCCTTCTCGCGCCAGCTCGCCCAGAAGGTCCAGTCGCACCTGATCTCCGCGACGGGCGCCGTGAACCGGGGCGTGCAGACCGACGCTTTTTACGTCATCCGCAACCCCACCACGCCCGCCATCCTGATCGAGATCGGCTTCGGCTCCAGCCCGATCGAGGGTCCCCGCCTCGCCCAGCCCGCCTACCGAGACCGGGTGGCGACGGCGATTGCGCGGGCGATTCTGGATTTTTTGAACATGAAGTAGGAGCCGCGCGGGACTTGTCACCGCGCGGCTCCTTTCAGTGGCTCATGTCTGGTCACCCGCTGCAGCCACCCGGGCGACCGAAGGGCCAGGCCCTCGGGGTGACAGGACCAACGTTGTGGCCCCGGTTTGGGCTCCTACCGCCGCCCCTTCACCAGCCAGGCATGCTCGCTCACCCCTGACCGCTGGTTGACGGCGCGGGCCATCACGAACAGCAGGTCCGAGGTGCGGTTGAGGTACACGAGGACGGCCGGGTTGATCTCCTCGACCTCCGCGAGCCGGATGACCTCGCGTTCAGCGCGGCGGGCAATCGTGCGGGCGATGTGCAGGGCGGCGGCGGTCAGGGTGCCACCCGGGTGGACGAAGCCCCTGAAGACGGGCGCGACCTCCTGGTAGCGGTCGATCATCGCCTCCATGTGGGCCACGTCCTGGTCGTCCAGACGGCTGATCTTGCTCGCCGAGACGCTGCCCTGGCGGGTGGCGAGGTCGGCCCCCACGTCGAAGAGGGCGTTCTGGAGGTATTCGAGGTCGGCCTCCAACTCCTCGTCCGGCGGCCCGCCCGCCGCGTTGTGTGCCCGGGCCAGCCCCACCGCGCTGTTGAGTTCGTCCACCGTGCCGTACGCCTCGACCCGCACGTGCGTCTTGCTGACCCGCTCGGGGCCGTACAGTCCGGTGGAGCCGTCGTCGCCGGTCTTCGTATAGAGCTTCATGGGGACAGGGTAGTGGGTTGCGGGCTGGAGGGTGCAAGGGGACTTCCCACAACCCACGACCTTCTTACGCCAGGCGGCCCGTCCGCTCGGTCACTTCCCGCAGCCTCGCGGCGAGGTCGGGGCGCAACTCGCCTTCGCGGTAGCGCCAGGTCCAGTTCTGGGGGCCGGTCGTGCCGGGGAGGTTCATGCGGAACTCGCTGCCCAGGTTCAGCACGTCCTGAAGGGGCACGATGGCGAGGTCGGCGCGGCTCCCGAAGGCCAGCTCGATAAGCTGCCAGGCAAACGTCTCCTCCGTGGGGTTGTTGTGCGTGTACGTGCGGAAGTTGTGCCGCTCGGATTCGTCGGCGTTGCGCCACCAGCCGCGCGAGGTGTCGTTGTCGTGGGTGCCGGTATACACGACCTGATTGACCCGCAGGTTGTGCGGCAGGAAGGCGTTCACGCTGAAGTCGCCCCCGCCGAACGCGAATTGCAGCACGGCCATACCCGGCAACTCGAAGTCGTCGCGCAGCTTCTCCACGTCGGGGGTGATGACGCCCAGGTCCTCCGCGATGATGGGAATGCTGCCCAGCGCGTTCTGCACCGCCTCCAGCATCTCGTGGCCGAGGGCAGGAACCCACTGCCCGTGAATCGCGGTCTCGGCGGGGAAGGGAATCTCCCAGTAGCCCGCCAACCCCCGGAAGTGGTCGATACGGATGAGGTCGTACAGGTGCAGGCTGCCCCGGAAACGCTCGATCCACCATTTAAAGCCGTCCGCCTTCATCACGTCCCAGCGGTACAGCGGGTTGCCCCAGAGCTGCCCCGTCTCGCTGAAGTAGTCCGGCGGCACACCCGCCACGACGGTGGGCTGCCCCTGGTCGTCGAAGTAGAACTGCCCCCGGTTCGCCCAGGCGTCGCTGGAATCCATCGCCACGAAGATCGGGATGTCGCCGATGACCTGCACGCCCCGCTCGCGGGCGTACCCGCGCAGGGCCGTCCACTGCCGGAAGAACAGGAACTGGATGAACTTCACCCGCTCGATGTCGGAGGCGAGCCTCCCCCGCGCCGCCGCCAGCGCCCCCAGCTCGCGGTCCCGCAGCCCCGGCTCCCAGGCATTCCAGGGCAGGCCCCCCTGCTCGTCCTTGAGGGCGGCGAAGAGCGAGTAGTCGTCCAGCCAGGACGCCTCCTCGGTCTTGAAGGCCTCGAAGTCGGTTCTCAGATGTTCAGCGCTGCCGCTCAGGAAGTGCGCGTAGGCCCGCCTGAGCATCCCGCTCCGCCACACGTACTGGAGGCCGAAGTCCACACGGTCGGCATTAAATGTCGGCAGGTCCGCGAAATCCCCTTCCCCCAGCAGCCCCTCCTCCCGCAGCGTGGCGAGGTCGATCAGGTAGGGGTTCCCGGCAAAGGCGCTGAAGGCCTGGTAGGGGCTGTCCCCGTACCCGGTGGGGCCGAGCGGCATCACCTGCCAGTACGTCTGCCCGGCCTGCGACAGCCAGTCCACGAAATGCCGCGCGTGTGCCCCGAGTTCCCCGATGCCGTAAGGACCGGGAAGGCTGGTGGGATGCAGCAGCACGCCGCTGGAACGCTTGATGGTCATGAGGGAGTCCTCCGGTGGGTGGAATAGGGCTTGGAAGTGATTCCAGAAGGCGCACGCATTGTACCCATTCGGGCTGTGTGCAGGTCGGCGGGAAGGGGTGGGCGGCAGAGCGACAGGGCAGCCTCATTCAAGACCCCTCACCCAACCCTCTCCCCACGGGAGAGGGCTTTTTTCCCCCTCTACCAAGGGGAGAGGGGCCTTGCGAAGCAAGGGGGTGAGGGGTCTTCTGCGCGGCGGCAAAAAGGACGGAGTTCCCCCCCGTCCCCCTCAGTCCAAATCCGAATCTTTAGCTGTACGTGACGTCCAGCACCTCGAACTTCGCCGTGCCCTTGGGGAGCTGCACGGTCACCGTCTGGCCGGGGCGGGCGCCGCTGAGCGCCTGACCGATGGGGCTGGCGTCGCTGACCCTGCCCTTCAGGACATCCACCTCGTAGGTGCCGACGAGTTCGAAGTTGTGTTCCTTGCCCTTCTCGTCGCGCACGCGGACCCGGGCGCCCAGGCCCGCCCCGCCGGAAGCGTCCTCGGCGATGATCTGGGCGCGCTCGAGCTGGTCTTCGAGTTCGATGATGCGCGCCTCGTTCTCGCTCTGCTGCATGCGGGCCTCGTCGTAGGCGGCACTCTCGCGCAGGTCGCCGTCGGCGATGGCCGAGCCCATATACTCGCTGATCTGCTCGCGGCGCGTGGTCTTGAGGTACTGCAATGTTTCCCGCAGCTTGTCGTAGCCCCGCTGCGTCATGGGAATGCGAGTCTTGGTCATGGCGGTCCAGTATAGGTCAGGTCGTCCGTCCGGTTCAGCCCCGGTGCGGCTCGCCCCGATGTCACGACGCGTAGCCCGCCCGGGTCACCATCAGGCGCACCTCGTGGGGGCTGGTCGCGTGGTCGAGCGCCTCGTCGAGCGTGATGAGGTGGTGACGGTAGAGCTGCACGAGATGCTGGTCGAAGGTGTGCATCCCGCGGATATTGTCCTCGATCAGGGCGTCCTTGATGAGGTAGGTCTTCTCCTCGTCCTTGATGTACTCCTGCACGAGCGGGGTGTTCAGCAGCACCTCAGTGCCCAGCACCCGGCCCAGGCCGTCGGCGCGGCGCAGCAGCCGCTGGCTGATGATGCCGACGAGCGACTCCGCGAGCTGCACCCGGATCTGGTCGCGCTCGTGCGGGGCGAAGAAGTCGATGATGCGGTTGACCGTCCGCACGGCGTCCTGGGTGTGCAGGGTCGAGAGGACGAGGTGCCCGGTCTGCGCGGCGGAGAGGGCGGCCTCGACCGTCTCCTTGTCGCGCATCTCGCCGATCATGATCACGTCGGGGTCCTGGCGCAGGGCGTACTTCAGGGCGGTGCGGAAGTCGCGCGTGTCCGACCCCACCTCGCGCTGCACGACCAGGCTCCGGCGGTTGCGGTGCAGGAACTCGATGGGGTCCTCGACCGTGATGATGTTGTAGGCGCAGGTCTGGTTGATGTAGTCGATGAGCGAGGCGAGGGTGGTGCTCTTGCCGCTGCCCGTGGGGCCGGTGACCAGGACCAGGCCGCGCGAGGTCTCGGCAAAGGCCCGCATGACCTCGGCGGGGAGGCCCAGGGTCTCGAAACTGGGGATGTTGACCAGCACCGTGCGCATCACGATGCCGACCGCGCCCCGCTGGCGGAACACGTTGCAGCGGAAGCGGCCCAGCCCCGGCACGCTGTGCGCGAGGTCGAGTTCGTTGCGGTAGCCGAAATCCTCCCACTGGTCGGGCGTCAGCAGGGCCTGCGCGAGGGCGGCCGTGTCGCCGGGACCCAGCGGCTCGGTGCCGAAGGGCAGCAGGTGGCCGTCCACCCGGCCCATCGGTGGGCTGCCGACCTGGAGGTGAACGTCCGAGGCGCGGCGGCTCACCATCTCGTGCAGCAGCTCGTCGAGGGTCACGCCGGGTCTCCCTCCGGCCACAGGGGCAGGTTGTCGATCAGCCTCACGCCGAACATCCGGGCGGCCACCAGCACGCGGGTCATGGGATCATTCTCCACACGCCCTCTTTCGTGCATGTCACCGTCCACGACCGTCAGGTAGTCGAGGTCCACCTCCGGGTCCTGAGTCAGCACGTTCAGCCCCGCCTGACGGAGGCTCGCCGTGTCGCGCCCGCCCGCCGCCGCGGCCTCCTGCACCGCCCGCAACGCCCGGGAGAGGATCACCGCCCGGCCCCGCTGCTCCGGGGTCAGGTAGGCGTTGCGGCTGCTCAACGCCAGTCCTGACGCCTCGCGGACGGTAGGCACGCCGACGATCTCGACCGGAACGTTCAGGTCCCGCACCATCCGCCGCACGACCGCGAGCTGCTGCCAGTCCTTCTCGCCGAAGTAGGCCTGATGGGGTTGCACGAGGTTGAAGAGCTTGAGCACCACCGTCGCCACGCCGTCGAAGTGGCCGGGGCGCGACGTTCCCTCCAGCGGTTCCGACACGCCGCCCACCGAGACGGTCGAGGCGTAGCCGGGCGGGTACATCGTCTCCACGTCCGGGTGAAAGAGCAGGTCGGCGCCCGCCTCGCCCGCCACGTGCAGGTCGCGCTCGAGGTCGCGGGGGTAGCGGCCCAGGTCCTCGTTCGCGCCGAACTGCCGCGGGTTCACGAAGACGCTGACGACCACCGCGTCGCACTCGGCGCGGGCCCGGCGGATCAGGGCGGCGTGCCCCTCGTGCAGGTAGCCCATCGTGGGGACCAGGCCGACCCGCCCGGCTCCCGAAAGCCCCTGCCGGAGTTCGGCGGGAGTCTCCACCACACGCAGGGTCACGGAGGTCAACGCTGCCCCCCGTCCAGCCCGAGCGCGCTCACACCCGCGTCGAGAATCCAACTGATGATCGCCAGGATGATCGCCCCCACGATGGCGGCGCCGAAACCCGCCACGTTCAGGGCCGTCACGCTCGCCACCAGCCACAGCACGATTCCGTTCACCACGAGCGTGAAGAGCCCCAGGGTGAGCAGGTTGACCGGCAGGCTCAGGAGCAGCAGCACCGGGCGGATGAGCGCGTTCACGATGCCCAGCACGAGCGCGGCGATCAGGATGCTCCCCACGTCCGCCCCCGGCGCGAAGGAGACGCCCGCGTACGTCCGCGAGACAAGGTACAGCGCCAGCGCATTCACCAGCAAGCGAATCAGGAAACCCATGGGGTGAGGATACGGCCCCGGGGTGCGGAGGGGGGTTACCCGCGAACGATCCGCGCCTCGTTCGGCCGCAGCGCCGCACCCCCTGCCGGGGTGTCGTTCCGGCTGCTCAGCAGCGTCTCGCCCTGTGTGAGGTTCCCCAGGTCGCGCTCCTCGCCCCCGAAGTTCAGCAGCACGGTCAGGCGCTCCTCTCCCAGCGTGCGCTCGAAGGCGAACACGTCCACGTGACCGGCATCGAGGGAGCGGTAGTCGCCGCCGACCAGCGCCGGATGCTCACGCCGCAGCCGCGTCAGCGCCCGGAAGTAGTTCAGGTCGCTGTGCGGGTCCCCCTCCTGGGCCTGCACGTTCACCCGGTCGGCGTCGGGGGCGAGGGGCAGCCAGGGCGTGACGCCCGCCGGGGCGAAGCCCGCGCCCTCGCCGCCGTCCCACTGCATCGGGGTGCGCTCGGGGTCGCGGCTCGCGCTCGGCACGTCGGGCTGCTGGAGACCCGCCGGGTCCACCATCTTCTCGAAAGGGATCGCCACGTTCTCCATGCCGATCTCGTCGCCGTAGTAGGCGGTGGGCGTGCCGCGCAGGGTCAGGAGGAGGGTCTGCGCCACCCGGTACTGCGCCGCCCCCACCCGCGTCTTGAAGCGGGGCTGGTCGTGGTTCCCGAGGACCCAGTTGGGCCACGTCTCCGCCGCCCGGCACGCCGCGTCGTACATGTCGGCGAAGTCGCGGACCTTCCCGGCCTCCCACGGCAGCAGGATGAGGTGAAAGTTGAAGGGCAGGTG
The DNA here is from genome assembly GCF_002897375.1 of Deinococcus aerius. NCBI lineage: Bacteria > Thermotogati > Deinococcota > Deinococci > Deinococcales > Deinococcaceae > Deinococcus > Deinococcus aerius. The sequence continues at coordinate 559,691 of NZ_BFAG01000001.1, forward strand.
GACCATCTGCGCGTCGCGCGTGCCCGCGTAGGGGAGCAGCTTCTCGACCGGCAGGTAAATCTCGCCCACCATCATGCGGTCCTCGAACTCATCCAGCACCTGCCGCAGCTCGCGGATGTACTCGTGCGTCTCCGGCTGGTCCTGGGTGTAGATGTGCGTGAGGCTCGCGTGTTCGGGCTGGCCCGGCCCCCACTCGGGGTTCTCCGGCTCGTCCAGGAACCGCTCGTCCTCGGCGAGGAGCCAGATCACGTCCACCCGGAAGCCGTCCACCCCCCGCCGCATCCAGAAGCGCAGCACCTCGGCCATCGCCCGCCGGACCTCCGGGTTGCGCCAGTTCAGGTCGGGTTGAGAGGGCAGGAACTGGTGGAGGTAATACTGCCCGCTGCGTTCGTCCAGCGTCCAGGCCGCGCCCCCGAAAAAGGACTTCCAGTTGTTCGGCGGGCCGCCGTCCGGGGCCGGGTCGCGCCACACGTACCAGTCGCGCCTCGGGCTGTCCTTGCCCCGCCGGGCCTCCTGAAACCAGGGGTGATCCGAGGAGGTGTGGTTGGGCACGTAGTCCAGCATCACCTTCAGCCCCAGGCGGTGCGCCTCCGCCACCAGCGCGTCGAAATCCTCCAGGGTGCCGAAGAGGGGATCGATATCGCAGTAGTCCGCCACGTCGTACCCGAAGTCACGCATGGGGCTCGTGAAGATGGGGGAGAGCCACACGGCCTCCACCCCGAGGCTCGCCACGTACGGCAGCCGCGCCGTGATGCCCCGCAGGTCCCCCACCCCGTCGCCCGAGGCGTCCTGGAACGATCTCGGGTAGATCTGGTAGATGATGCCGCGCTGCCACCACTTCAGCTCGCCGGAGAGACCCTGGGTCATGGGTCAGAGCGTAGCAGGAAAGCGGGGAAGCTGAATCGATTCAGGAGGAGGTGCGGACGGGAGGAGACCGCCGGGGAGGTTGACCCTCACTCCAGCGGGTCGAGGAGGACCCCGCGCTCGCCCCGCGCCATCCAGGCCCTCAGCTCGCCCAGGCCCTCGTCGCTCAGCGTGGTGGTCGCCCGGCCGTCCGCAGAGACGGTCCAGCCGCGCCGCCCGGCCTCCGTGGGCAGCCCGCGCAGGAAATACCGGCCGGGACGCACGTTCCCCGACAGCCTCAACGAGACGAGCTGGCGGTAATACTCGCGCTCGAAGCGTTGTTGCAGCCGCTCCTCCCGGTTCCAGTCGGTGCCGGAAATGCCGAAGAACATGAAAAACGCCCCGAAGTCGGGCGTCGGCCACAGCCGCCTGCGCCTCGCGGTGAGATGGTTGACTTGCGCTGGCTCCATTCCCCGCAGGCTAGGCCGCGCGCCGCAGCCATTGGTCCCTGATCCTTCCGGGGCAGGCGCGGAGTCGGACTCCGGCAGGGATGGAAGCCGTTGACCCGCGATCAGCTTCGCCAAGCACGTGTGATGTCCCATGCGGGAAATGCCCTCCGGCACGAAGCCATGTTCTTCCCTGCGGGGCACGCCCGGAGGGTTGGGGAGGGGTTGACGAGCGCCGCTCGTCCTCGTGCGTGACCAGGAAGAGGGTCCTCCCTGCCCGACTCCGCTGCCCGGTGCTCCGGGTCAGGCGTTAAGGAAGGGAGAGCCGGGTCCGGCCTTGCGCTTCCGCGCCTGTCCTGCTCCCCCTCCCTCGTTGGATGTCCTACCGGTGCGGTTCGATCACGATCACGCCGCCCTGGAGCCGGGCGAGTTCGGCGTCACTCGGCCCCTCCAGCTTGCGCATGGTGCTCAGGCTGCTGCCCTCGGGGGCGCGGGCCACGGCGTCGCCGATGCGGATTTGGGCGCTGGCGATGGGCCTGGCCCACACGATGGCGTCGGCATTCCCGCCGTGCCCCGCATGGACCACCCCGCGCAGCGCCCCCATCACGATCACGTCGCCGCCCGCCACGATCTCGGCCCCCGGGTTCACGTCGCCCAGGATGACCACGCTGCCGCGGTACTCGCCCCGAAAGCCCGCCCGGACGCCGTGGGGCAGGATCACCGTGCGGGCACTGCCCTCCTCGCCGCCGGGGCCGGTGACCGTCACGCGGGGGGCACGCACCCGCCCCGGTGTCCCGCCCGCCGCGCGGATGGCGGAGAGGGCCGCCTCTATGGCGCCGGGATCGGTGTCGCCCTGAATTTCCAGGGTCACGCTGGCGCCGAGGAGTTCCGTGCGCGGGGCGAGGGCCTGCGAGACGCTACCCGCCGTGTCGCCCGGTTCGAGGAGGAGGTTCATGCCGCCGAGCGTGCCGCGAAGCTTCATCGGTCCCCACTCTACCCGGACGGTCTCCTGGGGAGGGCCTTCGGCGTAGGGCACACGAATGGGTCGGGGTGTCGGGCCTCTGGCTCCCCGGGCTGTGACGTCCGCCCGGCCCGGCATCCACCCCTGTCTCATCCCGGCGCGTGCAGGCAGGCCGGGCGTGCTATAGAATGTGAGTTATGCAGATTCAGGAGGGCACCCTTGGTGCAGCTTGACCCCGGCGCGGTCGTCGAGGGCCGCGTGACGCGCGTGACCGATTTCGGCGCGTTCATCCAGTTCGAGAACGGCGAGACCGGCCTCGTCCACATCTCGCAGATCGCGCACTCCTTCGTGCGGAACATCCACGACCACGTCCGCGAAGGCGAGAACGTGGAGGTCAAGGTGCTGGGCCGCGACGAGCGGGGCCGCCTCGACCTCTCCATCAAGGAGCTCTTGGAGGAACCCGAGGAAGTGCCGCGCCCCCGCGCCATCGGCCGCCAGAGCCCGCAGTTCGAGGCCAAGCTCCGCTCCTTCATGCGCGACGCCAAGGAGCGCACGGGCGGCAGCGGCGGCAAGAAAGGCCCTGCCCCCGCCAAGCGGAAGAAGTAGCCAAAGTCCAGCCCGGCATCCGGCCCCTGCCTCTCGTGGCGGGGGCTGGCTTTTGTCCTGCCCGGCCTGTCCGATCCGTGCCGCAAACGGGGGCCGGGGCGGACCTGCTGCCCTTTTCCCTGTAGTGTTTCCCCATGCCCACCCCCGATACGGACGTGATCGTCGTCGGCGCCGGACTGGCCGGACTTGTGGCCGCAGCAGAGATTGCGGACGCCGGAAAGCGCGTGCTGCTGCTCGATCAGGAGGGCGAGCAGAACCTGGGCGGGCAGGCGTACTGGTCCTTCGGCGGGCTCTTTCTGGTGGACTCGCCCGAGCAGCGCCGCCTGGGCATCCGCGACTCGCGCGAGCTGGCCTGGAGCGACTGGCTGAACAACGCGGGCTTCGACCGCCCCGAGGACCACTGGCCGAGGAGATGGGCCGAGGCCTACGTGGACTTCGCGGCGGGGGAGAAGCGGGCGTGGCTGCACCGGATGGGCGTGCGCTGGTTTCCCGCCGTCGGCTGGGCCGAGCGCGGCGGACAGGGCGCGAGTGGGCCGGGCAACAGCGTGCCGCGCTTTCACATCACCTGGGGGACGGGGCCGGGTGTGGTCGAGCCCTTCGAGCGGCGGGTGCGGGCACACGTCGCGGCGGGCCGCATCGGGTTTCGCTTCCGGCACCGCGTCCGGGGGCTGAACATGACGAATGGCGTGGTCCACGGCGTCCACGGTCAGGTGCTGGAGCCGTCGGACGAGGCGCGCGGCCAGGCCAGCTCGCGCGTGGTGGTGGACGACTTCAACCTGAACGCGGGGGCGGTCGTCGTCACCTCCGGCGGCATCGGCGGAAACCTCGACCTGGTGCGGCGCAACTGGCCCGCAGAGCGGCTGGGACCTCCTCCGGCCTTCCTGGTCGCCGGGGTGCCGAGGTACGTGGACGGCGAGCTTCAGGGCATTGTGAAGGAGGCCGGGGCGAGCCTGACGAACCCCGACCGCATGTGGCACTACACCGAGGGGTTGCGAAACTGGAACCCAGTCTGGCCGAACCACGGCATCCGCATCCTGCCCGGCCCCAGCAGCCTGTGGCTCGACCCCAGCGGGCGGCGGTTGCCCTTCCCGCACTACCCCGGCTTCGACACGCTCGCCACGTTGACGCACATCACGCGCAGCGGGTATCCCTACACCTGGTTCCTGCTCAACCGCGGGATCATCAAAAAGGAGTTCGCCCTCTCGGGCAGCGAGCAGAACCCCGACCTGACGGGGCGAAACGTGCGGCTGACCCTGCGCCGGGCGGGCGGCCGCGTGCAGGGGCCGGTGCAGGCGTTTATGGACCATGGCGAGGACTTCGTGGTGCGGGACAACCTGCGTGACCTGGTGGCGGGGATGAATGCGCTCGTCGGCAACGACCTCCTCGACCCCGCCACCGTCGAGCGGGAGGTGCGTGAGCGGGACATGCAGCTCGGGAACGACGTGGGCAAGGACACCCAGCTCGCCCTGATCCGGGGCGCGAGGGGCCTGCGCAGCGAACGGCTGTTCCGGGTGGCGAACCCCGCGCCGATCCTCGACCCGGAGGGAGGGCCGCTGATCGCCGTGCGGCTGAACATCCTGACCCGCAAGACGCTGGGCGGATTGGAGACCGACCTCCAGGGGCGCGTCCTGCGTCCGGGCGGCGAAGTCTTGCCTGGCCTCTACGCGGCGGGCGAGGTCGCGGGCTTCGGCGGGGGCGGGATGCACGGCTACCGCGCGCTGGAGGGCACCTTTCTGGGCGGCTGCCTCTTCGGCGGGCGGAACGCGGGGCGGGCGAGCGCGGCGGCGGTGGGCTGAACGGTTCGCCGGGTCCGTTTTAACCGCCGCATAACCGTGGTGCGGCAGACTCCGCCCATGAATAAAAACCTCTCCCTGCTGGCCCTCTCGGGCACCCTCGCGCTCGGCGCGTTTGCGGGCTTTGAATTGTCGGAGCGATCGAATGCCCAGGTGGCAAACACCCCACCTGCCGTGACTGCTCAGGCCGCCACCCCCTCCACCACCACGACCTCCGACTCGGGCCGTGCCCGCACCGAGTCGGAGGCCAACACCGTGCAGGTCGTCAAGGCGCGCCAGGACGGCCTGGTGTACGTCAGCGTCACCGAGAGCGCCGGGGACAGCCCCCAGGCGCAGCTTCGCAAGCAGCTTCAGGACCAGTTCGGCTTCAGCGTCCCCGGTGCCCCCGATGACGGCAGCGGCGGCGTGGAGCAGGGCACCGGCAGCGGCTTCTTCGTGAACTCGCAGGGCGACATCATCACGAACAACCACGTCGTCGAGGGCGCCAGCGAGATCACCATCCGGTTGCACGGCAACAAGCAGACCTACAAGGCGAAGGTCATTGGCCGCGCCCCCGACTTCGACCTCGCCCTGATCCGCGCCGAGGGGCTGCCGCAGGGCGCGATCAAGCCCATCCCGCTGGGCGACTCCTCGCAGCTCGACGTGGGCCTCAAGGCGATTGCGATGGGCGCCCCCTTCGGCCTGGACTTCAGCGTCTCCGAGGGCATCATCTCCAGCGTGGAGCGCACCGTGCCGGTCGGGACCAAGGAGGTCGAGCAGCCCGTCATTCAAACCGACGCGGCGATCAACCCCGGCAACTCGGGCGGCCCGCTGCTGAACAGCGCCGGTCAGGTCATCGGCGTGAACACGCAGATTCTGTCCCCGGCGGGGGCCGTCAGCGGCGTGGGTCAGAACGCGGGCGTGGGCTTCGCCATCCCCGTGAACACCGTCAAGCGCCTGCTGCCGCAGCTCCAGGCGGGCGGCGTGGTGAAGACGCCCACCCTGGGCATCCTGTTCAGTGACCTCAGCGCCCTGCCGCAGGACGAGCGCCAGAGCCTGAAGCTTCCGGCCACGGGCCTCCTCGTGCAGCAGGTGTACCCCGGCAGCCCCGCCGCGCAGGCTGGACTCAAGGGCAGCGCCCAGTCCGCCGCTCAGGGCAGCGGGCGCCAGAGCGGTCAGGACCAGATCGCCACGGGTGGGGACATCATCACCGCGGTAGACGGCCAGCCGGTCAGCGAGGGCGACGACCTGCGCCGCGCCGTGATCGACAAGAAGATCGGCGACACCCTGCGCCTCACGGTGCAGCGCAATGGGCAGGCCCGCGACGTGACGGTGCGGCTCCAGGCGTTCAACATCCCGAACAGCCAGCAGTAAAGAGCAGACCGGAAGGGGCCGGGCGCGGATGGCGTGTCCGGCCCCTCGCCTTCTAGCCGAAGAGCGGCCCCAGGTCCGTCAACAGTCCCGTTGGCTCCGGTGCCCTGAACTCGTAGCTGCCGAACAGGTCCAGAAACGTCGCGTGTGGGAGGAGCCGGGTCTGCCCGCTCGGCCCGGTCGCCTGGACTTCGCTGCCCCGAGCTGTCAGGCGGTAGACGCCGACTTCATGCACCCGTGCCTTCTTCCCCCGCCCCTGCCGCATACAGGCCGTCACCGCGAACTCACGCCCGCCCCGCTCGGCGAGGAAGGCGAGGAGGTCAGTGGGCGTCATCGGGTGGGGAGGATAGCGCGGGTTGGGGTCTTCTCCCTCTCCCCGCGTGGGAGAGGGTCGGGGTGAGGGGGCGTGTGACCAGCTTGAACGTCTGCAAGGTGGCCTGCCTCGTCTACCCGCCGCGCCGGGGGGCGAGCCTGTTCACCCCCTCTGCCAGCAGCTCTGCGAGTCCCAGCCTCCCCCTTGAGGAGGGAGGAGCAAAAGACCACGTCTAGGAAGGGCGATTCAGGACCTGGTTTCCTGCTGTGCGTCCCTCCACCCCGGCTCAGCTCACCACCGTCCCCGCTCCCGCCAGCGCCGCGCTTATGGGCTTCCCGGCGCGGGCGTCCCCGAAGATCACGCGCTTCACGCCGCCCTGGACAGCCTCGGCGGCCCCCAGCACCTTTTTCTTCATGCGGTCCTGGGCGAAGTCGAGGTAGCTCTCCACGTCGTTCGCGGGGATCTCGCGGATTAAGCTGCCCTCGTCCGGGTACTCGCGCAGCAGGCCGGGCACGTTGGAGAGCAGCAGGAGGGCGTCGGCGTTCAGCGCCACGGCCAGGGCGGCGGCGGCCCGGTCCCCGTCCACGTTGATCGCCACGCCCTCGTAGCTCGCGGCGGGGGGCGTCAGGACGGGCAGGTAGCCCGCGCCGAGGAGCAGCTTCACGAGGTCCACGTTCACCCGCTCGACGGTGCCGGTGTGGTCGCCGCGCAGGACCTTCACCTTGCCATTCTCGACGGCGCGCACGCTGTCCTTGTGTCGGCCCTCGAGGATGCGCCCGTCGAGCCCGCTGAGGCCGACCGCATTCACGCCCAGGCGTTGCAGCCGCTCGACGATGCCCTTGTTCATCTTGCCGCAGTACACCATCTCGAAGATTTCGAGCGTCTCGCGGTCGGTGAAGCGCGACGTGTACCCGCTGGGGCTGGTCACGAAGCGCGGCGGGTGGCCCAGCGCCTCCGCGATGCGGTTCGTCTCCCCGCTCCCCCCATGCACGAGGACGAACCGTTCGCCTTCCTTCCAGCGTTGGGCGAGGTCGGCGCACACCGCGTCATAGTCGATCCCGGCGCTTCCGCCCACCTTGACGACGATCATGGCCGTGAAGGTAGCACATGCAAGATTGATCTAAACAAAAGGTGGCAAGTGGGAAGTCGCTCGGGAACCTGGCCCGGTGTTCATCCCCATATCAATCCGCCACAGCCCGCCGCCGGCTCGCCAGCCTTCCCCCGAGAAACACCAGTCCCACCCCGACCAGGACTGCGAAGACCGCGCCCGCCCCGAAGGCGTGGCTCACCTCATCGCCCCGCACGAAGGGCTGCGCGAGGAGCGGCGACAGGAACTGGCCCAGGAAGATGCTGGCGGAGAGGCCGCTCATCACCCGTCCCCGGGCATGGGCGGGGGCCAGCGCGGCGAGGAAGGTGTTCAGGTTGGGTGTGACGAGCCCCGCGCCCGCCCCGCCGACTACCAGGCCCGGCACCACCCAGAGGGCTCCGGGGGCGAGGCTCACGATCGTCCACCCCGTCCCCAGCGCGAGCAGGCTCAGGCCCGCCGTGAGGGCGGGGGTGCGCGTCCCGCCCCGGCGCGAGAACCACAGCGCGGCGAGGGCGCCCGACAGGGTGCTGATGCCCATGACGAAGCCGACCCGTGCCGGGGCCACGCCCAGCCCCTCCAGCCGGTAGGGGAGCTGGGTGGGCATCAGGTAGAAGACGACCATGTACGCGAGCGCCACCGCGTAGGCGGGGCCGACGAGCCGCCAGGGGATCCGCTCGGCCTCCGAGGCTGCCACACCCAGGTGCGCGGTCTCCCCCCGGGGCAATCGTAGGGCCAGCGGCACGATCAGCAGGGCGGCCAGGTACACCGCGAAGGGGGCGCGCCACCCCACATTCGCCAGCAGCCCGCCCAGCGGGAGAAAAATTACTCCTCCTAAGCTGGTAAAGGCACTCTGGAGGCCCAGGAAGCGCGCCCGCTCCGCCCCGGCGAAGAGGTCCGCCACGAGCGCCGAGCCCGCCGTCATGGTGGCGCCGACCGCGAGGCCCAGCAGCACCCGCCCCAGCATCAGGGTCCAGAGGTTGGGGGCGTACAGGCCGCTCGACCCGGCCAGGGCATAGAGCAACATGGCGGCCACCAGGACCGGTCGCCGCCCGATCCGGTCCGTCAGGTAGCCACTGAGCGGGGCGCTGACCGCGATGGCGAGGCCGACCACCGTGACGGTCAGCCGCACGAGCACGTCGGCGTTCGGCACCCCGGCGAAATGCGCCTGCATGGCGGGGAGCGAGGGCGCGATGGTCGCCCCGCTCATGATGGTGAGGGTCGCGGTGAGCAGCAGTGTCAGCCGCGTGACCCACGGCACGGCGGGGGAGGGGGAAGAGGCGGGAGCCGTCATGTCCCCGAGCCTGCGCCTCTGCCCACCCCAGTGTCAGGAATGTAGGGCTGTTTCTCGCCCAGGAACAGGCTCAGAGCCTGAACACGCCCCGCTGTCCCGGCTGCACCAGGTCCACGTACTCGCGGTGCTCGCGGATGTAGGCGGCGACGAACTGGCACATCGGCACGACCTGGCGGCCCTGCGCCTTGACGTCGTCGAGGGCGGCCTTAATCAGTTGCGAGCCGAGGCCCTGACCCTCGTGGCCCTCCTCGACCTCGGTGTGGGTGAACATCACGGCGTCCCCCGCCGGGCGGTACTCGGCGATCCCGATCACCCGCCCGTCCTGCCGGAGTTCGTAGCGGCGTTCGGCCTCGTTGTTGCTGACCTCGGTGCCTGGCGTCATGCTCCAGGGTACAGTCCTGGCCCCGGTAGAGGCCCGCGCCGCCCGGCAGAGCGTCCCTTAAGGGAGCCGCGGCGAGCGCCACCGCCTGGCGCCACACGTCCGCGCGGGTGACCACACCCCCGGTCACCGCCCCCACGCTGCCCACGCCGCGCTTGATGTCCGTCACGCCGAGGAGTTCGTCCATCACCGCCCCGAGTTCCTCCCCGGCGCGGACCCGGCCCGTCACCGCCGGGGGCAGGCGCAGGTCGGCGGTGCGCGAGACCTCGACCCGGACCTGGCCGCCCCGGGCGTGGGCGACCGCCACGATCCCGAACAGCCGTCCCTCCGTCCCGTCCAGCCCCACGCCGCCCTCCAGCCCCACGCCCCAGCCCTCCTCGTCCCCGGCCAGGGCGACGGCGGCCCGCGCCCGGTTCACCGCGCCCTCGCGCGTCTGCGCCTCCCCCAGGGGTTGCTCGGGCACGCCGCTGGGGACGGGCACGCCCTCCACCCGCGTCCCCGGCCACCAGGCCTGGAACACCTCGCGGACGGGGACCACCTTCGCCGGATTGAGGCTGCCCACCCAGACCCGGGGTGCCGCGTCTGTCCCTTCCAGTGGCGTCACCGCGGCCACTCGCCCAGCATCCGGCGCAGCAGGGCCACCTGGCCCCAGTGGTAGGCGCTGTGGGCGGCGAGGTCGGTGAGCAGGTCGCGCGCCCGGCCCGAAGGGTCACCCGCCAGCGCGCTGGCCTCGGCCAGGCCCAGGCGCAGGTCGGTCAGGCAGGCCTCCAGTGCCCGCGCGTCGGGCAGGCCCGGCCAGAGGTCCAGCCCCTCCGGCCAGGTTTCCGTCCGGCCCGAGGCGAGGTCCAGGCTGGCCCGCTGCGTCACGGCGAGGTGCGCGAGCAGGTCGGCCAGGGTGTACGGGACGCCCGGAACGCTGCGGGTCGCCGCCCCGAAGGTCAGGCCCTCCAGCAGGGTGTCGGGGTCGGGGAAGATCGCGCCGCCTCCCAGCGCGGCTTGCAGGATGTTCACGGGGGACAGGGTAGCCCGAGAAAACGCCCAAGGGAGGCTCAAGGGACCGTTGTGGCCGGGTGAAGCGCAGTTCAGGGTTCCCGTCAAGCTCATGCGCCACACTGCCCTCAGGACGACGGGAGACACCGATGACCACGCCCACCCCCACCCCCATCGAGATCCTGCTCGTCGAGGACAGCGAACCGGACATCATCCTGACCGAGGAGGCGTTCGCCTCGGCGGGGGTCGCCAACCGGCTGCATATCGCCCGTGACGGGGTGGAGGCCCTGGAATTCCTGCACCACGAGCCCGGCTTTGAAAATGCCCCCCGCCCGGACGTGATCCTGCTCGACATCAACATGCCGCGCATGAACGGGCTGGAGGTGCTGGCCGAACTCAAGCGCGACCCGGACCTGAGGAGCATCCCCGTGATCGTCCTGACCACCAGCCAGGCCGACGAGGACATCCTGCGCTCGTACCAGACGCACGCCGCGAGCTACGTGGTCAAGCCGGTGGACTTCGAGCATTTCTACCAGGCCATTCAGGCATTCGGCCGCTACATGCTGAGCGTCGTGCGCCTGCCGCCGTCCGTCTGAGAACGGGAGTCCTCCTGCGGAAGCGGACGACCGGGGCGCGGAGGGTCGAGGGCAGAAAGCCAGGGCGCTGGTCGTCCGCCCTGGCCCTTTGCAAGAACGTGGGAGTCCGGCGACAACGGCCAGACGAGGTTCCTCAGGCCGGGTGCAGCCCCGCGAACTCCAGCCCCGCCGTCTCGTCCCACCCGTGGGCGATGTTCAGGCTCTGGAGGGCGTGCCCCGCCGTGCCCTTCACCAGATTGTCGAGGGCGCTCATCAGGACCACGCGGCCCGAGTCCATGTCCATCTCGAAGCCCAGGTCGCAGTAGTTCGTCCCGTCCAGCAGCATGGGGTCGGGGTAGCGGTGGATGCCCTTGGCGACCTTCACGATACGGATGAAGGGCTCCTGGCCGTACACCTCTCGGTAGGCGCTCCACACGTCGCGGTCGGAGTAGCCGTCGGGGATCCACGCCTGGATGGTCGTCAGGATGCCGCGCACGTTGGGCGTGCTGATCGCGGTCAGGTGTAGCGGGAAGCGGCCCGGCAACTCCTGCTGCGCCTCCGCGGTGTGGCGGTGGCCGACCGGCTTGTACACCCGCAGGCTCCCGGCCCGCTCGGGGTGATGGCTCGCCTCGGTCGCGCTCGCGCCCGCCGCGCTTGACCCGACGAGTCCCGTGGCAATGATGTCCTTCGGGAGCAGCACGCCCAGCTTGAGCAGCGGGTACAGCGGCAGGATCACGCTTGTGGCGAAGCAGCCCGCGCAGGCGATGCGGGTGGCGGTCCGCAGCTCCTCGCGGTGCAGTTCGGGATTGCCGTACACCCACTCGTTCAGGCGCTCCGGCGTGGGATGCTCCTCGCCGTAGGTCGCCCGGTAGACCTCCGGGTCCTTCAGCCGGAAGTCGGCGGACAGGTCCACGATCACCCGCGCCTTGCCCTCGAACTCGGCCATCCGCTTGGCGGCGCTCCCGTGCGGCAGGGCCAGCACCAGGATGTCCGCCTCCTCCAGCTCGGCGGCCTTGCGAAACTTCAGGTTGGTGCGCCCCCGCAGGTTCGGGTGGACGAGGCTGACGGGTTGCCCCGCGCTGCGCTCGCTCGTCACCTGGGTAACGTTCAGGTGCGGGTGCCCCAGCGCCAAGCGCAGGAACTCCCCGCCCGCGTACCCCGAGCCGCCCACGATGGCGACACTGTGCTGCCCAGAATTGGGACGGTCAGAACCACTCATGCCGCCCAGTACATCACAAACAGCAGGAGAAAAAGAAGAACAGTTATCAAACGTCAGGAAGGGGGTGTCACTGCCTGCCATACATCCGCTCGATCACCCCGACGAAATCGCCTTTGACAGGCTCGCCTGCCGCCCGTGCCAGCACTGCATTCGGCGTGAGCCCTTCCCTGCCGCGAAGTCCTGCGGGTTCAGAGCGGGAGCGCCCTCAAACAGGAGTTCGTGGACCCACAAGGGCTTCTCGCGGCGAGAGGCTGGAAGGGATGAGGGAGTGGGGAAGAGTAAAGAGGGGTGTAAGGAGACCAGCCATAGCCTGCGTGGAGGATGAAACGCCTCTTGATCGCCATGCCCCTCGCGCTGGCCGCCTGCGCGCCGACGATTTCCGGACCGACCACTCCCCTGCCACTGCGTGCAGGTCAGGTCTGGCGCTACACCATTCGGGAAAATCACAAGCCGCCCCTATCCCATGACATCCGGGTCAACTTTTCTACCGGTCAAGAATCCCCGAGCTACACAGTGAGGAGCCCCGGTGAAAAGATCACTCTGTCAATGGATGAATTTCGGGAAGGATCTCTGACATATGATTCTAAATACAGACGAATAAGCGCAGGCTGGTTCGACGGAAATGAGGTGTACTTCTGCTCCATCGGGGACGTTGTTGAATCTAAAAAGCATTTTGAGGGCACGCTGATTATTGAAGGCGTCAATGCTGGCACCTGTGCCGTAGAGCTGCGGTAATTGGTGCCCTGGCGGGAAGCATTCGTAGTCCGCCAGCCGCCGCAGACCATCACTTATCCCCACACCGTCTCATATCAAAAACCGCATCGCCTGATCCGCCGGGTTGGTCTCCAGCACCAACCCCTACCGCGTGACCTCGATGCCGGAGATGTTGGGGAAGTCCACGGTGGCCTTGAGCTGGATCGTCAGCTCCTTGTCCGTCACCTGCACGTTCGGCACGGGAACCACCAGCGCCCGGTTCTTCCCGCCCGCCTGGGCGTAGATGTCGAAGTTGTTCAGGACGGGCACGCCCTCCACGCTCACGTCGAACACCCGCTTGCCCGCCGCGTTCCAGTTGATCTCGGCGAAGTGCAGCTTGACCCCATAGCTGCCGTTGTCCAGGGGAAAGCGGAAGGTCATCACGCGCTGGGGAAGCGGTGTGTCGAGCGTGTTGTGGCGGTAGGTGCGGTAGAGCTGCGGGTTGTCCGTGTTCGCGATGGCGACCGTGGTGGGCGTATTGGGCTGCGCGATGGCATTGCTCGGCGTGTAGTAGGTGGCGAGCTTCTTGGCCCCCTTCTGGTCCGTGTAGTTGTAATTGTCAGCCACCCAGACATTGCCGTCGGGAGCGGTGAACGTCGGCCCGCCGACATTGACGAGCAGCGGCGCGGGTTTCATGTTCGAGAGCAGGTACATGTTGTCGTTGTAGTCGTAGTTCACCCCCGCGTAGTCCATGATCATCAGGTACGTGTTCGGGAGGGGCTGCCCGGCGCTGTCCCTCACCGGCCAGAAGCGCACGTGGTGCCCGCACGGCTCCGCGCAACCCGCGGCGAGGTCGGGACCGTGCCTGTTCTTCGTGGGGTCGCTCCACTCGGCGCCGTCCACGTTGAGGCCGAAGGTGCCGCCGGGCGTGAACGTCACCGTCGCCACGCCCGTCTCGCCCGAGGTCGGGAGGATCGCCTGCGCCCCGCTGCCCGCAACCGTGACGATGCGGTGGAGGTCCGACGCTCCCTTCGGGAACCAGGACAAGGTGGCGGGGTTGCCCTGGGTGTGGAAGGCGGCGAGCGGCGTGACGCTCACGGGCCGCGCCGGGTCGGCCTGCTGCCAGTAGGGGGAGATGACCTCGTCGCCATTCGGGGCGACCCGGCCCTGGTGGTCGAGGCCGGGAATCACCTGATAGTCGCCGACCGGTGCCCCGGGGTCTACGAAGCTGAACGTATAGCCGAAGGCCCGCCGAATCTGGTCCACGCTGGGCTCGACGTTGTTCTCCGGCAGGCGCTGCCAAAGGCCCGAGAGCTTCACGGACGGGTCGCCTCCGTCCGAGGTGACGGTCAGACTGCCCTCGTGCAGGTGGTTCGCCACGTTGCCCGGCCCCTCGGCCACGAACCGAACGGTGAGGTCCACCGAGCTGCCCGGAGGCACCGTCAGGGGTGACGAGGCACTTGGGCTGGGCGTCACCGTCCACGGCCCCACGACCGCCAAGTCCGTGATGTGCAGGTCCACCGCCCCAACGTTCTTCACCCGCAGGACTGCCCGGTCGTGGACGTGGTTACTCGGCGGGTTGACGAGCGGGCCGATCCGGTTGAACACCACGCGGTCACTCCCCGCCGCCGCCGTGAGGTTCTGGACCTCCACCCTGGGCGCCTCGGCTGGCCGCGTCGCGCTCACGGTGGCGGGTGGGGACACGGCGCCCGCGGTGTCCACGGCGACCACCTGGTAATACTGCGTGGCGCCCACCGGGGCGGAGGAGTCGGTCCACGTCGTCGCCTGGATGGGCTGCGGCGTCAGGAGTTGGAACGGGCCGCTCTCCGCCGCCGACCTGAACACCCTGTACCCGGCGAGGTCGTCCTCGGTGTTCGCGTTCCACTTCAGCGTGGTGCCGGATGGGCCGGGGGTGGCCGTGAGGCCCGTGGGAGCGGCGGGCGCGGAGTTTTGCGGGGGCGTTTCGGTGGGGGGAGTCTCGGTCGGCGGCGCACCGGACGTGGGGCCGGAGCAGGCCCCCAGCACCAGGCTCAGCCCCAGCAGGACGGCGGCACCCCGCCGCCGGGTCGTATTCCTCATCTGGCCCTCCGTGGGAGACGAAAACGCATAAGGGATCGCCGGACACTCCAGGATGGGGCGGGGGGCGTAAATCTTTCGTAACGGGGTCGGGGAGGTGATGGGAACACCGCATCTCCTTCCCCAAAAGTCCAGTGTCCTCCCAAATCCGCCGCTTGACACCTCCAGAAGGAGCTGCATAACTGGGCGTCAGGTATTCTTCAACGCCGAGGTCCAGGAGGCTTCCTCATGCCCGACCCGTCCACACTCGCCCTCTTTGTCGTCGCGGCGCTGGCGCTGCTGCTCGTGCCGGGGCCGTCGGTGCTGTACATCGTCGCGCGCAGCCTGCATCAGGGGCGGCGGGCCGGGCTCGTCTCCGCCCTCGGCGTGCAGACGGGCGGCCTGGTCCACGTCCTTGCGGCGACCGTCGGAGTCTCGGCGCTCGTCCTGTCGTCCGCGCTGCTGTTCAGCGCCGTGAAAGTCCTGGGAGCGGTGTATCTCGTGTACCTCGGCGTGCGGACGCTGCTGGCCCGGGAGGAGGTTCAGGGAGTTGACCTTCCCGCGCCCAAGCGGCTGAGCCGGGTGTTCTGGCAGGGGGCGCTGGTGAACGCCCTGAATCCCAAGACCGCCCTCTTCTTCCTGGCCTTTCTCCCGCAGTTCGTGAACCCGGGGCGCGGCCCGGTGGCCCTCCAGACGCTCACCCTCGGCGCGTTGTTCCTGCTGCTGGCCACCCTCAGCGACGGCACCTATGCCCTGCTGGCGGGAACCGTCGGGAAGAGGCTGCAAGGCAACCACACCTTCGCCCGTCGGCAGAAGTACGTGACGGGCGGCGTGTATATCGCGCTGGGGATCGGGACGGCGACCGCCGGGCACGGGTAACTGCGGGCCGGACCCCGTTACCTGGGGAGAGTCACAGACCGAAGCGCGCGTAGATATCGTCCACGTGCCGCAGATACCAGTTCAGGTCGAAGGCGGCGTCCAACTCCGACTCGGTCAGCGGATTCTCCGGGTCGGCGCGCAGCAGGTCGCGCAGGCCCTCGCCCGTCTCCCAACTCCTGAGGGCGCTCCGCTGCACGATCTCGTACGCCGCCTCGCGGCTCAGACCCTTCTCGTCGATCAGGCTGTGCAGGACGCGCTGGCTGAACACCAGGCCGCCCAGGTCGTTGAGGTTGCGCAGCATCCGCTCGGGAAAGACCACCAGGCCCCGCAGCACACCCGTCAGGCGCCGGGTGGCGTAGCTCGCCCCGCTCGTGGCGTCGGGCAGGATCACCCGCTCGGCGCTGGAGTGGCTGATGTCGCGCTCGTGCCACAGCGCCACGTTCTCCAGCCCGGTGACCAGAAAGCCGCGCAGCATCCGCGCAAAGCCCGTCACGTTCTCCGTCAGGATCGGGTTTTTCTTGTGCGGCATGGAGGAACTGCCCGTCTGCCCCACGCTGAAGGGCTCCATCGCCTCGCGCACCTCCGAACGCTGGAGGTGGCGGATTTCGACGGCGATCTTTTCCAGCGTGGTCCCCAGGATGGCGAGGGCGGCCAGGACCTCCGCGTGCCGATCCCGGGCGAGCGTCTGGTTGGTGACGGGCGCGGCCTGCCAGCCCCAGGCGGCGGCGACCTCCTCCTCGATGCGGGGCGAGACGTGCGCGTAGGTGCCCACCGACCCCGAGAGCATCACCACCCGCACCCGCTCGCGGGCCGCGTGCAGCCGCTGGAGGTCGCGGTCGAGCGTCGCCATCCAGTTCAGGAACTTCAGCCCGAAGGTCATGGGCTCGGCGTGGATGCCGTGGGTGCGCCCGACCGTGGGCGTGTGCTTGTGGGTGACCGCCTGAGTGCGGCAGACCTCGCGCAGCGCCCGCACGTCCGCCTCGATGAGGTGCAGCGCCTCGTCGAGCAGGAGGTTCTGCGCCGTGTCCACCACGTCGGTGCTCGTCAGGCCGTGGTGGATGAAGCGGGCCTCGTCGCCGTACCGCTCGGTGAGCGCCCGGGTAAAGGCCACGATGTCGTGCCGGGTGACCGCCTCGATCTGCGCGACCCGCTCGGCGAAGGCCTCGTCGAGGGGGTCGGCGGCGGCGCGGCCCGTCAGCGCCTCGAAGGCCTCCCGGGGCACCTCGCCGTGCCGCGACTGCGCCTCCATCGCGGCGAGTTCCACCCGCAGCCACGCGCGGTACTTGCTCGCCTCGCTCCACAGCGCCTTCATCTCGGGGGTCAGGTAACGGTCGATCACGGCGGGCAGCGTACCACCCGGTAGGGGCGGCGGGCTGTGTGCTTCCGGCCCCTATCCCCCCCGCACCCCCACCCACAACACCCGCGCGCCGGGCACCTTCAGCGCGTCCTGCGGCAGGTACAGGTTCCACAGGCCGTTGAAGGGCACCACGTCCGGCAGCCCGAGCGCGTGCTGGAGGGCGTTCTGGTAGGTCGAGCAGTCCAGCCCGACGTCCCGGTCGAGGAGCCCGGCGACCCGGTAGGGCGTGCCGCTGAGCCGCGCCGCCTCCGCTCGCAGGGCGGGCAACTGCTCCCCGCGCACGCCCACGTCGAGGACGATCACCACGTCGCGCGCCTCCAGCCGGGACGTGGGCACGGTCTGCACGCCGCCCCGCAGCAGGCCCCCGCCCGTGATCCCCGGGGCCTCCGTGAGCAGGCCGGGCGCGAGCTTGCGTGACAGGTGGGTGCACAGACCCCAGGGCCGCGAGAGCCGCCACTGCCTGCCGCAGATCACGAGCAGGCTGCCCTCCGGCGCGCGGGCCACCGCCACCTCCACGCTCACCAGGCGGTCACGCGGCACCACCCCATCGGCCAGCAGGCGGGAGGCCAGAACCTCGCCCCCCGCTGGCCCCGCCCGGAACTGCACCTCCCGCACCCCGCCCGGCACGCAGGAGGAGAGCGTCACGGCGAGGAGCAGGGAGGCAAGGGCGGGCCGGAGCATACGCCCATTGTGCCTCCTCCCCTCCACTAGACTCGCCCCATGATTGATCTCCAGCAGGCGCTGACGGTGGCGGTGGAGGCCGCCCGGAGCGCCGGGGCCATTCACCTCGCCCACCTGGGCCGGGACCTCCAGATTCGCAGCAAGACGACCTACAGTGACCTCGTGACCGAGGTGGACGGCGAGGCCGAGGCCGCCATCCGCGCGGTGATTGCCCGGGTCTACCCCGACCACGCCGTGCTGGGCGAGGAGGAGGGGCTGGGGGGCGGCGCGGCGGACGCCCCCTTCCGCTGGATCGTGGACCCCCTCGACGGCACGGTGAATTACGCGCACGGGTTTCCGGTCTTCTGTGCGAGTGTCGCCCTGGAGGCGCGCGGGGAGCGGGTGGTCGGCGCGGTGTTCGATCCCAACCGCCAGGAGCTGTTCACGGCGACACGCGGCGGCGGTGCCTTCCTCAACGGCCAGCCCATCCGCGTCAGCGACACGCCCGGCCTGACCACGCCCGCCCTCGTGTCCACCGGCTTCCCCTACGACGCGAGCGGGGGGCGTAACCTCGACCTCGTCGCCCGGCTGCTGCGGCTGGGCATTCCGATCCGCCGCCCCGGGGCCGCCGCGCTCGACCTGTGCAACGTGGCCTGCGGACGCATGGACGCCTACTGGGAGATCGGCCTGAGGCCCTGGGACAGTGCGGCGGGCAGCCTGATCGTGCAGGAGGCGGGCGGCACGGTGACGGACGCGGGCGGCAGGCCCGACCCCTACGGCGAGATGATCGTCGTCACCAACGGGAAGGTCCACGCGGAACTCCTCGCCCTGCTGACGGAAGGGGCGGCCTGAATGCTGCCCGGCCTGCTCGCCCTCCTCCTCGCGCTGCTGAACCTCGGCGGGCTGGCGTCCGTCTTCCTCCACCTCGGGCGTGGGGAGTGGCGCCCGGCCCTCGGCTCGCTGGCGGTCGTCGTTCTGCTTGACGTGGTCGGCTTCTGGCTGCTCCGGGAATTGCGGGAGAACGGTTAGGACGCCCCCTCCAGCGCCTCCAGCAACGCCTGTGGATCGTTGAGGACGAGGGCGCCCGTTCGCCCCAGCTCCTCCTCGCTGTCGCCGCCGCAGCGCAGCAGGGCGCAGGGCACGCCCGCCCCGTGCGCGGCCTCGGCGTCGAAGGGGGTGTCGCCGACCATCAGCGCGGCCCCGGCAGGCAGGCCCAGCTTGTCCAGCCCCACTTGCACGAGATCGGGCGCCGGCTTGCTGCTCCCGACCTCGCTGCTGCTCACCCGGTCGAGGTTCAGATCACCCAGGTTCGCCTGCTTGAGCAGGCTGTCCACGATCTCCGCCTCACCGCTCGTGGCGAGGACCACTTTCAAGCCACGGGAGCGCAACCCCTCAATCAATGCCCGGTTCCCGCGCGTGGGCCGCAATCCCGGAACGAGCGGCTTGAAGTGCTTCAGCCAGCCCTGCGTCAGCCGCTTGCCGACCTCGCTCTCGCCGTCCTCGCCCGTCAGCCGGGGAACGAGTTGGTCGCCGCCCATGCCGATCAGGGGCCGCACCTCCCCGAAGCTTCTTTCAAACCCCTCCTCGCGCAGCGCCTCCACCCAGGCGCGGGCGTGGGCGTCGTTCGAGTCGATCAGCGTGCCGTCCACGTCCAGCAGCACGCCGCGCAGGCGTTCGGGATTCAGGACGGTGGCCGGGTCGGTGGGCTGGGGGACGGTCATCCGCCCAGGCTACGCGCGTACCGCCACAGGGTCCTTGAGTCCGCCTTCACCCGCCGCACAGCCCGCCACGCCGGGCGGCACACTGCGGGTATGACGCGCCAACGCCAGGGCAGAA
This sequence comes from Deinococcus aerius, assembly GCF_002897375.1. Classification (NCBI taxonomy): domain Bacteria; kingdom Thermotogati; phylum Deinococcota; class Deinococci; order Deinococcales; family Deinococcaceae; genus Deinococcus; species Deinococcus aerius. The sequence continues at coordinate 579,024 of NZ_BFAG01000001.1, forward strand.
ACGGGCAGCCGAACCCTTCACCCGCCGCTCCGCCGGGTGGAACGGTCGTCGTCACGGGGGCGGCGCGGGGCATCGGGCGGGCCATCGCGGAGCTGTACGTCGAGCGCGGGCACACCGTCCTCAGCGTGGACCTCAACCTGCCGCCCGCCCTGCGGGGCCAGGCCCGGGTGAAGGCTGACGTGGGCACCGCCGCAGGCCGCGAGCGCATCCTCCGGGCGGCCCGCGAACTCGGAAAGGTGGATGTCCTCGTGAACAACGCCGCCTTTCAGGACGCGCCCGGCGGCGTGCTGGAGGTCAGCGAGCGCGGCTGGAGCCGCACCCTGGTCGTGAACCTCACCGCGCCGCTGATGCTCACCCGCATCCTGATCGACCTCATCCCGCGCGGCGGGGCGGTCGTGAATGTCGCCAGCGTGCAGGGCCTCTTCGCCGAGCAGGGGAACGCCGCCTACAACGCCAGCAAGGGCGGGCTGGTCAACCTCACCCGCGCGGCGGCCCTCGACCTCGCCCCGCGCGGCATCCGCGTCAACGCCGTCGCCCCCGGGGCCATCGCCACGGAGGCCGTCCTCGGCGCCATCGCGTCCAGCGAGAACCCCGAGCAGACCCGCCGCGACTACGAGGACCTCCACGCCCTGCGCCGCCTGGGCGAACCGCGCGAGGTCGCGCAGACGGTCTATTTCCTGGGCAGCGCCGAGGCGAGCTTCCTGACGGGCGCCATCGTGCCGGTGGATGGGGGAATGACGGCGAGCTTCATGATGGCGGGGAGGCCGGTGTAGAGAGCGGTCAGCGATCAGCAAAAGAAGCAAAGGAAGGAGGCCGTCACGTGGGCGGCCCCTCTCTGGTGTTCTTTCTGATTGCTGACGGCTGACCGCTGCCCCCTACGCCCGCTTCCGCCCCCAGCTCAGCAGGCCCAGAATCAGCGTGAAGGCGATCAGGGCGAGAACCGGAATCGTCAGCACCGAATTCAGGTTGGCGAGCGGGCCGCCCCACACCGGCCAGTGGACATCGCAGGGCACGGCGTTGCGGGCGTTGCACACCCGCAGGGTCGGGATCACGCCCCAGTCCTCCAGATTCTGAATCAGGGCGATGACCCAGCCCACGGCGGCGAGCGGCAGGGCGTAGGCGCGGATGCCCAGGTCGCCGCGCAGGGCCGCTAGACCGAGCAGCAGCGCGAGCGGGTACATGGCGACGCGCTGAAACCAGCACAGCACGCACGGCACAAAGCCCCGCACCTCGCTGAACCACAGGCTGCCCAGGGTGGCGGCCAGCGCGACGACCCAGGCGAGGTACAGGCGATTGTCGCGGGTCACGTCGCTCTCGCCTCAGCTCCCCGAGGCGGCGTCGATGGCGGCCCCCACGGTCGCGGCGTCGTAGCTCTGCACCAGCTTGCCGTTCACATAGATGGAGGGGGTGCCGGTCACGCCCGCCTGTTCCGCCTGCCTCTCGTCGGCGTCCACAGCGGCGGCGGTCTCGTCGTTGTCGATGCAGGTGTTGAACTTCGTTTGGTCTAGGCCGTCCACGCTGCCCGCCAGTTCCTTGAGGCGCGACTTGGAGGCCCAGACCTCGTTCTCGGGCCCCTGCGCGCGGAAGAGGATGGCCTTCATGCGTTCGTAGGCGTCATTGCCACCCTGAACGAAGGCGCACTCGGCGGCCTGCGCGGCGAGCTTGCTGTCATCCACCGGAAGCTGGTTGTTCTGGGCGATGAAGGGGAAGTTGAGGGACACCAGCCGCGCCTTGCCGGTGTCGATGTACTTCGAGCGGATCTCGGGCAGGAACTCCTCCTCGAACCGCTTGCAGTTGGGGCACTTGAAGTCCTCGAACACGACGAGCGTGACGGGTGCGTTCGCCTTCCCCAGCACCGGCTGGCCGTCCAGGTTGAAGCTGACGCTCTTCCCGTCCCCGCTGGACTTTCCGCGCACCGCGAATAGGGCGAGGGCGATCAGCGCGGCGGCGATGAGGGTGCCGATCACCAGCACCGTGCGGTTCTGGTTGCTTCCCTGAAGTCTGGTCACGCCCCCAAGTGTACCGCCCGCCCCTGGGAAAGGGACGGGCGGATGACCCGGGGAGGCGCAGGGGCAGGGGCTCAGGCCCGCTGCCCCGGCTCGCCGGATGCCTGTTGAGCGGGCGTTGTCTCCTCGGTCACGGGGACGGCCGTGATAACCTCCGTGGTCGTCGTGGGGGCGCTTTCCACCGGAAGCGGGGCGACTCGCGCCGCCGCGAGTGCGGCAGATCGCGCAGCCCTTCTGCGCCTGCTGTACCGCACCGCCACCCCCACGAGCTGCCGCACGAAGCTGAAGGCCAGGCCCGCCACCATCGCGCTCAGGGCGGCGCGCTGGAAGGTCGCGGTGCCGGGCAGGGTCAGCCCCGGGTCGAGCTTCGTGCCGTAGCGCCCCACGGCGAGCAGCGGCAGCGCGAAGATCACGGCGGCAAAGGGCAGCACGAACGCGCCCCCCGAGTGCTTCACGAGCAGCAGCGCCAGCAACGCCCCCCCCACCAGCGGCAGGATCACCGGCCACTGGGTGCCGAGTTCGCCCGGGGCGAAGAAGGGCAGGCCCCCCAGCAGCACCCCGAAGTACCCGAACCACCCGCCGAACTCGTCGGCCAGGATGGTCAGCAGCACCCAGGCGAGCAGCCGCTCGGCCCAGCCGCCCCCCACCACCGGATTGCTGGGCGTCCACAGCAGGTACGCCAGCAGCGCGAGCATGGCCCAGCCCCCCAGGAGCCGCAGGACGGTCCAGAACGGGGATACTCGAACCGGGTCCGGCAGGGGACGCGCCCGCCGCCTTTGCCGGGTGGGGGAGGCCGTCCCCGTCACGCCCCGACCGCCTTCTTCGTCCGGGTCTTCTTCGTCGCCGCCGCGCCGACCATCTCGCGGTCCTCAGCCCCGGCGGGCACGATCCCCGGCACCCGGCGCAGGTACTCGCCCGTGTAGCTCGTGGGGTGCGCGGCAAGCTGCTCGGGCGTCCCGGTAGCGACGACCGTGCCGCCCCGCACGCCGCCCTCCGGCCCCAGGTCGATGATGTGGTCGGCGCACTTCATCACGTCGAGATTATGCTCGATCACGACGAGGGTGTTGCCGCCCTCGGCCAGGCGGTTCAGGACCTCCATCAGCTTCCGCACGTCCTCGAAGTGCAGGCCCGTCGTCGGCTCGTCGAGGATGTAGATCGTCTTGCCGGTCGCCCGCTTGGACAGTTCGGACGCGAGCTTGATCCGCTGCGCCTCGCCGCCGGAAAGGGTCGTGCTGGGCTGCCCGATCCGCATGTAGCCCAGGCCCACGTCGCACAGCAGGCTCATCTTCTTCTCGATACCGGGGATGTTCTCGAAGAAGGTGCGGGCGTCCTCCACGGTCAGGTCCAGCACCTCGCTGATGGTCTTGCCGTTGTACTTGACTTCCAGCGTCTCGCGGTTGTAGCGGGCGCCCTTGCAGACCTCGCACGGCACGTAGATGTCGGGCAGGAAGTTCATCTCGATCTTCATCACCCCGTCGCCCTTGCAGTGTTCGCAGCGCCCGCCCTTCACGTTGAAGGAGAAGCGGCCCGCCTGGTAGCCCCGCCGCCGCGCCTCGGGCGTCCGGGTGAAGAGGTCGCGGATCTCGGTGAACACGCCAGTGTACGTCGCCGGGTTGGAGCGCGGCGTGCGCCCGATGGGGCTCTGGTCGATCTCGATGACCTTGTCGAGGTATTCCATGCCCTCGATGCGGTCGTAGCGGCCCGGGTTCGTCTTCGCCCCGTTCAGCTCGCGGGCGAGGGTGGCGTGAACGATGTCGTGGATCAGGGTGGACTTGCCGCTGCCGCTCGGCCCGGTCACGACCGTCATCGTGCCCAGCGGAATCTCGATGTCCACGTCCCTCAGGTTGTGCTCGCGGGCACCGAAGACCTTGAGCTTCTTCCCGTTCCCGCGGCGACGGGTGGCGGGCACCTCGATCTTGAGGTCGCCGCGCAGGTACTTGCCGGTCAGGCTGTCCGGGTTCTCCCGCACCTCCTCCGGCGTGCCGACCGCCACGATCTCGCCGCCGTGGACGCCCGCCCCCGGCCCCATGTCCACGAGGTAGTCGGCCTCCAGCATGGTGTCCTCGTCGTGCTCGACGACGATCAGCGTGTTGCCCAGGTCGCGCAGGTTCTTCAGGGTGCCGATCAGCCGCCCGTTGTCCTTGGGGTGCAGGCCGATGGAGGGCTCGTCGAGGACGTACAGCACGCCCGTCAGCCCCGAGCCGACCTGGGTGGCGAGGCGGATGCGCTGCGCCTCCCCGCCGGAGAGCGTGTTCGCCGTGCGGTCGAGGCTGAGGTAGTCCAGCCCCACGTCCACCAGGAACTTCAACCGGGTGCGGATGGCCTTGAGGATGGGCGCTCCCACCGCCGCCCCGAACTCGTTCAGCGCGTACTCGTAGCGGCGGGGGGGAGCGGCCTTCGCGGTGCCGCCGAGGTGGCCTTCGAGGTGGGGCTCAATGGCCTCATGGTTGAGCGTCCCGTCCTGGAGGCCCCGGAAGAAGGCGTCCGACTCCAGCACGCTCATGCCGCTCGCCTGCGAGATGTTCAGGCCACCCACCCGCACCGCCAGGATCTCGGGCTTGTAGCGGGTGCCGCCGCAGGTCGGGCAGGGCCGGAGTTCCATCAGTTCCTCCAGCTTCTCGCGCATGAACTCCGACTCCGTGTCCGCGTAGCGCCGCTCCAGGTTCGGAATGACGCCCTCGAACTCGGTCATGAAGCGCATGGTTTCCTTCCCGCCCCGGCGGTAGACGACCTCGAAGGGCTCGCCCGGCCCCTCCAGAATCGCCTTCTTCGCCTTCTCCGGCAGGTCGCGCCACGGGGTCTTGAGGTCAAACTCCATATGCTCGGCGAGCGCCTTGAGCTTGTCCCAGTAGTAGACGCCGCCGCCCGTGCCCTTCTTGCTCCACGGGAGGATGGCGCCCTCGGCGATGCTGAGCTTCTCGTCCACCACGAGTTCGGGGGCAAACTCGTTCTTGTGCCCCAGACCCGCGCAGTCGCCGCAGGCCCCGTAGGGTGAGTTGAAGGAGAAGGAGCGGGGTTCCAACTCCTCCAGCACGCTCCCGTGTTCTGGGCAGGCGAACTTCTCGGAGTACAGCTCCTCGGCGCCGGTGTCGGGCATCAGGACCCGCAACAGGCCCTCGCCACGCCGCAGGCCGAGTTCCACACTCTCCGCGATGCGGCTGCGGTCGCTTTCCCTCAGGGTCACGCGGTCCACGACCACGTCCACGTCGTGCTTCTCGAACTTCTCCAGCTTGAGCTTCTCAGCTTCTTCGAGTTCGTAGAGGGTGCCGTCCACCCGCACGCGGGCGAAGCCCTCGCGGCGCAGGTCGCCCAACAGCTTGCGGTACTCGCCCTTGCGCCCGCGCACGACCGGGGCGAGCAGGATGGCGCGGGCGTCCGCGAACTGGCTCAGCAGCCGGTCGGTGATCTCGCTCGGCGACTGCTTCTCGATCTTGCGCCCGCAGATCGGGCAGTACGGAGTGCCGATGCGGGCGTACAGCAGGCGCAGGTAGTCGTGAATCTCGGTGACGGTGCCGACCGTGCTTCGCGGGTTGTGGCTCGTCGTCTTCTGGTCGATGGAGATGGCGGGGGAGAGGCCCTCGATGCTCTCCACGTCCGGCTTTTCCATCAGGCCGAGGAACTGCCGGGCGTAGGCGCTCAGGGACTCGACGTAGCGGCGCTGGCCCTCGGCATAGATCGTGTCGAAGGCCAGCGTGCTCTTGCCGCTGCCCGACACGCCCGTGATGACCACGAACTTGTCGCGCGGCAGCTCGACCGTCACGTTCTTGAGGTTGTGTTCCCGCGCCCCACGGACCACTAGGTTCTGGTTCTGCAAGCTCAAAGCTCCTTCGGGAAGCGGCGAGCGGTGGGAGCCGGGCGCCGCGAGAGGGGTTCTGCTCCGCGCAGAAGGAGGGGGTCCTCCTTCGCTCTGAAACAGGCCATTCTAACACCTCGGGCGGGGTTGGGGGTGACACAAAAGGCCTAGCCGCATGGCCCCATCAGGTCGGGTCGTTGCTCCTTCCCCTTGAGGGGGAAGGCTGGGACGGGGTGAACTGAGCGCCCACCAGCGCGGCTGAAAGGTATGAGCGTCGGTCTTTGGTGTGGGTCGGGTGGCCCCGCCCGCTCACCCCCTCCCCGACCCTCCCCCCTCAAAACGCTTGATGCGAAATGAGAAGTTGGGCGAAGTGGCCTTTTCGTCGGCCAGCACGAGGGCGAGCGGTGCTCGCCACCCCTCTCCCCGACCCTCTCCCGCAAGGGGAGAGGGAGAAAAAGACTTCGTGCCACACGGTGTTTCCCGTATTGCACATCAGGCGTTCAAAGGGGAGGGAGAAAAAACGCGCCGCTGAGCCTGGTCATGTGGGCGACTGCCGGACGGAGGGGGAGTGCAAATGAAAGGGGAAGCGGCCCGCGAAGGCTGCCCCCCCATCAAAGGAGTTGAAGTGTGTTTCAGGCCCCGGCGATCACCTCGAAGCTCACCGGAGCCAGCGTTCGGCCCTGCCACTCCACGGGCTGACCGGTCCAGTTCTGGACGAGCGTGACCCCGGCCCGGTGGCTGAGGCGCACACCTTCCGGCAGATCGGTCGTCGGCACCCCCGCCTCCTCCAGTACCCCGCGCAGCACGTCGCGGATCAGGGCCTCACTGTGGGCGCCGATCACCGTCACATTCCCGTGGCGGATCACGGCGGGCTCCCCGTCGAGCGGCCCTCCCCTGTACGTGTGGGTCGCCTGGGCGCCTTCCAGCCGGTAACTCTCCGCCCAGAACCGCGCCGAGTAGCCGCCGCTGACCGCGTCCTCCAGGCCGGGGCGCAGCGAGTCGTATTGACGCAGGTGGGCGCCGACGAGGCTACTCAATGGCCCGAATTGCCCCTCCGCCCACGTCTGGCCGCTCGGGGTGCGGAAGGCGGTGCGGGGGCCGCAGACGAGCCGGGTCCCCCCCTGAACCGCGTCCGCCCACCGCTGCGCCCTTTCCGGCGTCATCAGCGTGATCGCCGGGGCGACGACGACCGCGTACCCGCTCAGGTCCGCGTCCGCGCTCACCACGTCCACGTCCACGCCGAGAGAGCGCAGGGCCGAGTAATACGCCACCGTCTGCGCCCAGTAGCTCATGGAGGCGCTGTGGGGCTGCGCGTCGTACAGCCACAGGCTCTCGTAGTCGTGCAGCAGCGCGACGCGGGCGGGCACCGGGCCGACCGGGAACTGGCCCAGGTCCAGCGCGGCGACCTCCTCGTAGCCCCGGGTGGGCTGCTCGTCGTGGCCCAGCAGGCCCGAGTGCATGACCTCCTGCGCCATCGTGGCGGCCCGCCAGCGGAAGTAGCTCACCACGTCGGCGCCGTGAGCCCAGGCCTGCGCGGTCCACAGTTGGACTGCCCCAGGTGCGGGCTGCGCGTTGTAGGGCGCCCAGTTCACCGGCCCGCACTCCTGTTCCATCACCCAGGGGCCGTTCGGCGTGCCCGCGCCCTCGCGCCCGAGTCCATTCCTGCCCCCCAGCACTCCCCGGTAGAGGTCGTGGTTGAAGGCGATCAGGTCGGGGTGCCCGGTGCGCGCGTAGCGGGTCTTCACATCCTCACCCGTGCCGGACGGCGCGAAGAACTCCAGCATCCCGGTCGGGTAGTTGTCCCAGGTGGCGAAGTCCAGGCCCCGCGCCACCTCGTAGTGGTCGAAGCCCGACTCGAAGATCATGAAGTTGTGGGTGACGAAGCGCCCCGGCGACAGCTCCCGCAGGATCGCCACCTGCTCGGCCTGGAAGTCCCGGATCAGGTCCGACGAGAAGCGGTAGTAGTCGAGGATGTGGCTGGGGTTGGGTTCGGTGACAGTCAGGACGGGCGGGCGAATCTGACCCCAATCGCTGTACTCCATGCTCCAGAACACGTTGCCCCACGCCTCGTTCAGCGCGTCCAGGGTGCCGTACTTTTGCCTCAACCATTCCGGGAACGCCGCCGCGCTCGCCCCGCCGTAGGAACGCCCCGTGCCATGACAGGCGAACTCGTTGTCCGTCTGCCAGCCCACGACGGCGGGATGCTGGCCGTATCGCTCGGCCACCGCGCGGGTGATGCGCCGCGAATGTTCCCGGTACACCGGGGAGGCGAAGTCGTAGTGCCGCCGCGAGCCGAAGTCGCGCACGCGGCCCTGGGCGTCGTACGGCAGGATCTCCGGGTGGGCGCGGATCAGCCAGGCGGGGGGCGTGGCCGTGGGTGTACACATCACCACCCGCAGCCCCTCGGCGTGGTAGGCCTCCACCGCGCGGTCCAGCCAGGCCCAGTCGTACTCGCCGGGGCGCGGCTCCATGCGGCTCCAGGCGAACTCGGCCAGGCGCACGAAGGTCAGGCCCAGCTCGCGCTGCTGCCGGGCGTAGGTGGCCCAGCGGTCCGCGGGGACGTGTTCGGGGTAGTCGCAGGAGCCGAGTTGCAGGTGGGTGGAGCGTTCGGTCATCGAGAATCCTTGGAAAACGGCACGTTCAACCCTTTACGGCGCCCGTGGCGAGGCCGCCCTGCCAGTACCGCCCGAGCGTCAGGAAGGCGAGGAGCAGCGGCAGGATGGAGATGAGCGCCCCCAGCACGATCACGGTATACAGCGGTTCCTGCCCGCTGGAACTGCTCGTCTGGTTCCAGATGCTCAGCCCTAACGTGAGGGGGAACAGTTCGCTGCGGTTCACCACGACGAGCGGCAGGAAGAAATTGTTCCAGGCACCCACGAAGGCGAACAGGCCTACCGTAACCAGCCCGCCCCGCACCAGCGGCAGGCCGAGCTGCCGGAAGATCGTCCAGTCACCCGCCCCGTCGATGCGCGCCGCCTCCATCAGTTCTCTCGGAAAGCCCGCGTCCCAGAACAGGCGCATCAGGTACAGCCCGAACGGGTTCACGAGCGCGGGCAGGATCACCGCCCAGTACGTGTTCAGCAACGCCAGCTTCTGCATCATCAGGAAGAGGGGCAGCACGAGCGCGGTGCCCGGCACCATGATCGTGGCGAGGATCAGGGCGAAGAGGGCGTTCTTGCCCCGGAAGTCGTAGGCGCTGAAGGCGTACCCCGCCGCCGCGCTGACGAACATGCTGCCGATGGCCGACGCCCCCGCGTACAGGACGCTGTTCAGCAGCCAGCGCACGAAGATGCCGTCCTGGCGGGTGACGAGCGTGTGCCAGTTCTCGGCGAGGTGCCCCGGCGCCGCGAACCACAGCCCGAAGGTGGAGAACAGTTGCCCGTTGTCCTTGGAGATCGTCACGAGCACCCACCACAGCGGCAGCAGCGAGTACACGGCAAAGAGGCCCAGCGCGAGCAGTTGCAGCGCCGTGAAGCGCGGCGGGCGCAGGCGGCGGGACTGGGGCCTGGCTTGCGTGGTCTGGGAGATCGTCACAGCTCACCTCCCCGGCGGGTGAAGCGCAGGAACACGGCGCTCAGCAGGAACGTGAACACCGCGAGCAGGATGGCGAGCGTCGCCGCGTAGCTGAAGTTCCCGTCGCGGCTCGCCACGAGGTACAGGTACGTGTTCGGGGTGATGTTGTCGGGCACATACCCCAGGGGCCGCAGCACGAAGGGCTCCGCGAAAATCTGCATCGTCCCGATAATGGAGAAGATCAGGACGAGGAGCAGGCTGGGCTTGAGCAGCGGCAGCTTGATGTAGCGGGTCAGCGTCCAGCTCGACGCGCCGTCGATGCGCGCGGCCTCGTACAGGTCGCCGGGGATGTTCTGGAGGGCGGCGTAGAGCGTAATCATGTTGTAGCCCGTCCACGTCCACGTGACGATGTTGGCGATGCTCCACAGCACCACGCTGCTCGACAGGAAGTCCGTCTGGAGCCCGGTGATCTGGTTGAACGGCGAGAGGTTCTTGGAGTAGAGGTAGCCCCACAGCAGGCCCGCGATCACGCTGGGGATGGTGTAGGGCAGGTAAAAGGCGGTGCGGAAAAAGCCCTGCGCGCGGCCCTTCACCCCGTCGAGGATCAGGGCGAGCGCCGTGGCGAGCACGATCATCAGCGGGACCTGAACCAGGCCGAACTTGAGGATGTTCACCAGGCTGGCGAGGAAGTCGGTGTCCTGAAACGCCCGGACGTAGTTGGCGAGGCCGCCGAACACGTCGCGGGCCGGGCCGAACGCGCCGCGCTTCTTGATGAAGAGGCTGAGGTACCCGGCGTACACGACCGGGGCCACGTAGAACGCGGTGAAGAGCAGCAGAAAGGGGGCCAGGAACAGCCACGGGACGATGCGCGGCGCCTTCACGGGGCACCTCCTGAAACTGGGCGCATAGGGATCAACCTCGGGTGGGGAAAGAAGAAAAGGAGGAGCCGGACGCACGCGCCTCCGGCCCTCCTCTGTGGTGCTGGCGCGGGGCCTTGGCGCTCAGCGGACGGTGTACCCCTGCTTCTTGGCCTCGGCGAGGCTCTCGCGTTGCCAGGCGTCGAGGGCCTGATCGGGCGTGAGCCTGCCCCTCAGCATCAGGTCCATCTGCTTGTTGAAGTTGTCGTTCACGAAGGGGAACCACGGCGCCCACTGGAAGTTCACGTTCACGCCGCGGCTGGCGCGCGCATACACCGAGGAGATGTCCTGCCCGCCGAAGAACTTGGAGGGGTTCTTCGTCTTGTCGTGCAGCACGGGGAGGTCGAGCCCCGCCTCGCTCGCCGGGAACAGGCCGCCGTTGGTCCAGTTGTTCGAGATCGCGCTCTGCGAGAGGTTCAGCCACAGGGCGAAGAGGGTCGCGGCCTCCTTGTTCTTGCTCTGGGTGGTCACCACGTTCGAGCTGCCGCCCCAGTTGCCGCTGCGGATGGTGCCCCCCGCCGTCCACTGGGGCAGGTTCGCCGCCCGCCACTGCCCGGCGCTCTTGTCCTTCAGGCTGCCCGCGTAGCCGCCGGGACCCCAGGCCGCCTCCATGTTCGTGGCGACCTGCCCGGCCCCCGCCGCGTTCCAGTAGTCGGCGGTAAAGGCTTGCAGGGTGCCCACGTCACCCTTCTTGATCAGGCGGTACCAGTAGTTCAGCACCTTCTTGGCGCTGGGGTTGTTCAGCGTCTGCACCCAGCCGTCGCCCTCGCGGCGGAAGAACTGCCCGCCGTCCGCCCAGGCGAGCGCCATGAACCACGGGGCGAAGGTGGAGTAGAAGTTGCCGAACTTGACCTTGCCGCCGCTCTTCTGGCGAACGGTGTCGGCGGCCTTCTCGTACTCGGCCCAGGTCTTCGGCACGGCGACGCCGTACTTCTGGAGCAGGTCGGTGCGGTACACCATGGCGAAGGGGCCGGTGTCCTGCGGGATGGCGAACACGGCCTTGCCGTCGGGGCTGACCTGGCCCCAGGTCCAGGGCACGAAGTACTTCTTGTAGTTGTTCGCCCCGTACTTGCTGAGGTCCTCCAGGCCGCCCAGGTCCACGAAGGCGGGCAGGAAGCCGTACTCGATCTGCGCCACGTCGGGGGCGCCGCTGCCCGCCTGGAGCGCGGTGCGCAGCTTGGTATACGTCTGCGGCCCGCCGCCCAGGTTGGTGACCTTGACGTCGATGTTGGGGTAGGCCTTTTCGAAAGCCTGCACGGTCTTGTCCAGGCCCGGCACCCACGACCAGACTTCCAGCGTCACCTTGCCGCTGGGCGCCTTGGGAAAGGGCGGGTCGGCGGCCAGGGCGCCGGAGGCGAGGGCCAGGGTGGTCAGGGCGAGCAGCGTTTTCTTCATGGTTCCTCCGTCAGAGGTGGAGCGGGTGGCGCGTCTTGGGGTGAGGGGGTCAGCCAGGAAGCGGAGCGGCGAGCCGCGCCCGGCAGGGCCTGGGGTTCACCCGGGGGTGACGGGCAGAAACGTTCCGAGTGCCGCCCTGCCCCTCTCGCCCCGCGGGACGCCGTCCCCCTGTCCTGGCTGTCTGACTCCCGGAGTTTAACTGGCCTTTATTTGAACGGTCAATACGCGCGGGGGAGGGTGCGGGGTGGGGCGGGCAAAGCCGGGAAAAAGAGGGAAGGCGACCCGTGGGGGCCGCCTCCCGAGGGGTTGCCGGCTTTACTTGGTGGGCACCTTGATCTTGCCCGCGATGATCTGGGCCTTGGCGGCCTCGACCTTGGCGACCTGGCTGCTGGGGATCAGGGCGCGGTTGTACTGGTCAACCGCGTAGCCCACGCCGCCCTCCTTCAGGCCGAAGCGGCGCTCGCCACCCTTGAACTTGCCCTCCTTCACGTCCTTGATCAGGGCGTACACCGCGTTGTCCACCCGCTTGAGCATGGAGGTCAGGCCGTGGTTCAGCGTGGCGGGGTTCTTATCGAAGTCGCCCAGGTAGTTCTGGTTGGAGTCCACCCCGATGAAGAACATCGGGCGGGTGTTGCCCGCGCAGGCCCGCTGGTAGCTGGCGCTCTTGGTCACCTTGGCGAAGTTGTTGGAGGAGAACTTCACGCCCGACGGCAGGTTGGCGGCCTTGAGACACTGGGTTTGCTTGACGTAGTCGATCACGCCGTTGCCGCTCGCGCCCGCCGCCGCGAAGATGATGTCGGTGCCGCGCGCGCGCATGGAGGCGGCGATCTCCTTGGCCCGGCCGGGGTTGTTCCAGGCCTCGGGCGTGGTGCCCACGTACTGGGCGATCACGCGCGCCTTGGGGTTGGCGGCCTTCACGCCCGCCGTGTAGCCCGCCTCGAACTTGTGGATGAGGGGAATGTCCATGCCGCCCACGAAGCCCACCACGCCCGTGCTGGTGTTCAGGCCCGCCAGGTAGCCCACCAGGTAGCTGCCCTGCTCCTCGTTGAAGACCAGGCTGGCGACGTTCTTGGCCGGTGACACGTCGTCCACCAGGCCGAAGTACAGGTCGGGGTTCTCCTTGGCGACCTGGGTGATCGAGGCGTTGTTGGCAAAGCCCACCCCGATGGTCAGGTCAAAGCCCTCGTTGGCGAAGGAGCGGATGCCCTGCACCGTCTGGCTGGGGTCGCTGGGCTCGAAGTCCTTGGTCTGCACGCCCAGGGTCCGCTTGGCCCGCTGGCTGCCCTCGTAGGCGCTCTGGTTGAAGCTCTTGTCGAACTTGCCGCCCGCGTCAAAGGCCATGCCGACGCGAATGGTGCCCTGCGCGGCGGCGAGGGTGGCGGCGGCGGTCACGGCAGTGGCGAGGGCGAACGTCAGGAATTTCTGCATGTGTCTTCCTCCGGTGGAGTGGTGTTCTGAAGGGGGGGGCACGAAAACCCAGAACAGAGTATACGGAAATCCGCCCGTGTCTAGACCCGGTCCAACATGACGGGGCGCTGACGTGGATGAGAAGGGTCCCCATCAGGCGCCCGGCCTTTCTTCATCCATTCTTGTCCCCTGGTCGGCCTTCGTCGGATGTCCGCCCGTCCCGCCGGAAAGGCCGATGCTACGCTGCCGCCATGAGTCAGCCCGCCCCCGAGGTTCAGGTTACCCTCGACCGGTACCAGGCCCTGCGCGCCGAGGTCGAGTACCACGCCCGCGCCTACCACGAGCGGGACGCGCCGGAAATCCCCGACGACGTGTACGACCGGATGGTGCGCGACCTGCGGGCCATCGAGGAGGCGCACCCGGAGTGGGTGGGGGAGGACACGCCCACCCAGGCGGTCGGCGGCGCCCCCAGTTCCACCTTCCAGCCCGTGAACCATCCCACCCCCATGACCAGCCTCGACAACGTGTTCGACGACGAGGAACTGGCGGGGTGGCAGGAGAAGCTGGCCCGCGCGCTGAACCTCCCCCCCGACTACGACGGCTTCACGTACACGGGGGAACTCAAGATCGACGGCCTGAGCGTCAACCTGTACTACGTGGACGGGGTGCTCCAGTGGGCCGCCACGCGCGGCAATGGCGTGACCGGTGAGATGGTGACCGAGCAGGTTTTGACTGTTCCCGGCATTCCCCGCGAGTTGCCGGGGCTCACGGGCGAGCTGGAGGTGCGCGGCGAGGTGTACATGAGCCGGGCGGAATTCGCCGCCTACAACGCCCGCGCCGAGGAACTGGGCCTGCCGCTGCTGAAAAACCCCCGCAACGGCGCTGCGGGGGCGCTGCGCCAGAAGGACCCGGAGGTGACCCGGACGCGCAACCTGAGGGCCCTCTTCTATGCCCTGGGCAAGCGGGAAGGCGTTCCCGTCCGCTCCCAGGCCGAGGTGCTGGCGTGGCTGGAGGGACAGGGCTTCCCCGTCAGCCGCTACAGCGAGAAGGTGACCGGGCTGGAGGCCGCCGCCGACTACCACCGCCGCATGACCGCTCAGCGCGCCAGCTTCGAGTTCGACGCGGACGGGACGGTCCTCAAGCTCGACCCCCTGAACCTCCAGGCCGAGGCGGGCTTCACCAGCCGCGCCCCCCGCTGGGCCATCGCCTACAAGTTCCCGGTGGAGGAGGTCGAGACGGTGCTGGAGAGCATCACGATCAACGTGGGCCGCACCGGGAAACTCGCGCCGCTCGCGCACCTCTCGCCCCGGCTGATCGAGGGGAGCACGGTCAGCAAGGCCACCCTGCACAACGAGGATTACATCCGGGACATGGACCTGCGGATCGGGGACACGGTGGTGGTCCGCAAGTCGGGCGGCGTGATTCCCCAGATTATGCGCGTGGTGCTGGAGAAGCGGCCCGAGGGTGCCCAGCCCTACGCCTTCCCCACCCACTGCCCCGAGTGCGGCCACGAGGCGGTGCGGGCGGAGGGGGACGCGAACACCTACTGCCCCAACCCGGCCTGCCCCGCCCAGAGTTTCGAGCGCCTGCGTTACTTCGTTTCGCGCGGCGCGATGGATGTGCGCGGCATCGGGGAGAAGCTGATCGAGCAGCTCCTCGCCGTGGGCCTCGTGAAGGACGCCGCCGACCTCTACATCCTGAACGCGGAACAACTCGCGGCCCTGGAGCGCAGCGGTGAGAAGAAGGCGTCGAACATCCTCGCGCAATTGGAGGCGAGCAAGACGCGGCCCCTGTGGAGACTCATCAACGCGCTGGGGATCAGCCATGTCGGGGAACGGAATGCCCAGGCGCTCGCCCGCGCCTTCGGCACCCTCGACGCCCTGCTCGCCGCTACCCCCGAGCAGATCGAGGATGTGCCCGGGATGGGCGGCATTCTGGCCCAGAGCGTGACCGCCGCCCTGGCCGATGAGAACATGCGTGACCTGATCCGCCGCCTGCGCGAGTACGGCCTGAACCCGGTGGAGGAGACGGCCCCGCGCGGCGACGCCCTCGCCGGGCTGAGCTTCGTCCTGACTGGCTCCCTCTCCCGCCCCCGCGAGGAGGTCAAGGCGCAGCTCGAGGCGGCTGGAGGTCGAGTCACCGGCAGCGTGACCAAAAAGACCAGCTACCTCGTGGCGGGCGAGGAGGCGGGCAGCAAGCTCGACCGTGCCCGCGAATTGGGGATCGCGGTGCTGGACGAGGCGGGGCTCGCGGCGCTCCTGGCAGAGCGGGGAGTGGTGGGTGGGTAGTGGTGAGTGGGGGCGTCGGCCCCGGCCCTTCGCTTCGGCTGCGCCTTTTCCACTTCCTACTGACCACTGACCACTCACGGCGAAGCCCCACCCCGCTACACTGTGCGCGACTGCCGGGCCGCCATTCAGAGCGGCCCGCCCGGAGGCGAACAGCAATGGACGTAGAGATCAGCAAGAGTGTCCTGACGGACATCGCCGCCACGACGCTGGAGGGCATTGAGGGCATCGAGGTCGCGCACGCGGCGCTCAAGGTCGGTGAGGTGCTGCGCCAGCAGGGCGGCGCCCGCCGCCCCCGCGCCCTGAGGGTCACGCGCGAGGGCCAGACCGTCAGCATCGACGTGGGCCTGAACGTGGAGTATGGGCGCAACCTCGTCGGTCTGGCCCACCAGGCGCAGCGCTCGGTGTGCGAGAACGTGGAACTCATGACCGGCCTGAAGGTGAAGGCCGTGAACGTGACCGTGCTGGGCGTGACCCTGCCCAAGGGGGCCTCCGCTTGACCCGCAGGAGAGAACGGGGCCAGCAGCCCGTCGGCACCCGCCGCGCCGCCCGCGAGTTCGCCTTTCGCGTCCTGTTCGAAGCCGAACGGGGCGCCCTGCCCCTGGACGCCGTGTTCACCCGCGCCGAGGGGGCCATGCGCGAGGGCGACGACACCTTTCCGCCGCTGAACGAGGAGGCGCTGGCCTTCGCCCGCCAGCTTGTGGACGGCTTGAGCCAGCATCGCCCCGACGTGGACGCGACCCTGAAGCGCACCATCCGGGGCTGGGACTTCGAGCAGATGGCCCAGACCGACCTGAACGTGCTGCGCCTCGCCACCTTTGAACTGATGTATACGCCCGAGCCCCACCCCCCGGTCATCGAGAGCGCCGTGCGCATCGCCCGCAAGTTCGGCGGCGAGGAGTCGGGCCGCTTCGTGAACGGCGTGCTGGGCGGGCTGAGCCGCAGCCTGGGCAAGGACACCCGCGCCGCCGAGGACAGGGCCGGGGAGTGACCGCCCGCCCCCTCCCCGGCGCCCCCGCCGCCGAGGCGCTGCTCGCCGAAACCGCCGCCCGCGCCGCCCGCCTCCCCAACCCGCCGCATCTGGTGATGGTCCGGCTGGGCGAGGACCCCGCCAGCGTGAGCTACGTGCGCGGCAAGGACCGCAAGGCGCGCGAGGTCGGGCTGAGCAGCACCGTCCACGCCCTGCCTGAGACGACCAGCCAGGCGGAACTGCTGGACCTCATCGCCCGGTTAAATGCCGACGACGCGGTGAACGGCATCCTCGTCCAGCTTCCCCTCCCCGCCCACGTGAGTGAGCAGGCGGTGCTGCACGCCATCGACCCGCGCAAGGACGTGGACGGCTTTCACCCCCTGAATGTGGGAGAGCTGTGGGCTGGGCGCCCCGCCCTGAGACCCTGCACGCCCGCCGGAATCCTGTACCTGCTGGACCATTACGGCCTTGCTATCGCCGGGCAGCGGGCGGTCGTCGTGGGCCGCAGCCATATTGTGGGGCGGCCCCTGGCGGCGCTTCTGCTGGAGCGCGACGCGACGGTGACCATCGCCCACAGCCGCACCCGCGACCTGGGGGCCGTGACGCGCGAGGCTGACCTCCTGCTCGTCGCGGTGGGGCGAGCCCACCTGATCACGCCCGAGATGGTGAAGCCCGGCGCGACCGTGATCGACGTGGGCATCAACCGCGTGCCCGGTGAGGGGGGCGGCAAGGCGCACCTGACGGGGGATGTTCACCCGGACGTGGCGGAGGTCGCGGGAGCGCTGACTCCCGTGCCGGGTGGCGTCGGCCCCATGACCATCGCGCAGCTTCTCGCCAACACCGCCTCGGCGGCCGAGATGCAGGCGAGCCGTCTCCTCTCGCGCTAGACTCCCCGCCAGCGTGACGACCCCCCTCGAAGACCTTCTCGGGAACCGCTGGCTGTGGACGGCCATCCTGGCCTCGACCGGCGCGCAGGTGCTCAAAGTCCTGCTGATCCTGCTGCTCGAACGCCGCTGGCGCCCCGCCGCCTTCATGGAGACGGGCGGGATGCCCAGCAGCCACTCGGCGATGGTGGCCGCCCTGACCACCGGCGTGGCGCTGGAGTTCGGCCTGGGCAGCCCCCTCTTCGCCGCCAGCGCCGTCTTCACCCTCATCGTGATGTACGACGCGACGGGCGTGCGCCACTCCAGCGGCATGCAGGCCCGGCTCCTGAACGAACTCGTCGAGGAGCTGCGCGCCGTCGTCCGCGAGGGCTTCGCGCCCCTGCCCCTCCGGGTGCTGCTGGGCCACACCTACCTGGAGGTGTTGGTGGGCACCCTGATCGGCATCGGAATGGCGTTCGTGGCCTTCCGGGTGCTGTGAGGGCCGGGCGATGACTGCCGAGCCGCTGCGCGTGATTATTGGCGCCGGGGAGCAACGCTGGGAGGGCTGGGTTCCTACTGGGCGCGGGGACCTCGACCTCCTGGATCGCGCGACCTGGGTGAGATGGTTCGGTGACCGCCGGGCCGACGCCCTGCTGTGCGAGCATGTGTGGGAACACCTGACCGAGGAGGAAGGCCGCGCCGCCGCCCGCCTGTGCTTCGAGTTCCTGAAGCCCGGCGGCTTCCTGCGCTGCGCCGTTCCCGACGCCAACTTCCCCGACCCCGAGTACCAGCGCACGGTGCGGGTGGGCGGCCCCGGCGCGGCGGATCATCCCGCCGCCGACCACAAGATTGTTTACGATCACCGCCGGTTTTCAGCCGTGTTCACAAGCGCGGGCTTCGAGGTCGAACTCCTCGAATACTGCGACGACAGCGGCAGATTTCACTCCCACGGGTGGGACGTGGCGACGGGTCCCATCTACCGTTCCCTCCTCCTCGACCACCGCAACAGGGGCGGGCGCCTCGGCTTCGTCTCCCTGATTCTCGACGCGAGAAAGCCCATCAGCGCGGGTTGATTCAAAACCCACACGCCAGCCCCCTTGACTCGCTTAACAGTGTTAAGTAACAATACACCCATGGGCGAAACGAAGGCCGACATACCGGTGGGGGGTACCCGCCAGCAACGCCTCCGTCAGGCCAGCGCCGAGCGGCGAACCCGGCAGAAGCTCGACCTGCGCCGCACCATTCTGGATGCCGCCACGGATCTCTTCGAGAAAGAGGGGTACGAACGCTTCTCGCTGCGGCAGGTGGCGGAGGCCATCGGGTACTCGCCCACCACGATCTACCTGTACTTCACCGACAAGGACGACCTGCTGCACCACGTCGCGCTGGAGGGCTTCCGCTCCTTCGGCGAGGACTTGCAGCGGGCCTTTGACAGCGCGGAGGGGGCGCTCGACCGCGTTCAGGCGATGGGTCTGGCCTACCTGCGCTTCGGCATCACCCACCCCCTGCACTACCGCCTGATGTTCATGGTGCGCGGCGAGTTTCTGGAGCGGCCTAACCCGCCGGGCTACGAGTCCATCATCGATTCCTTCGGCGTGCTGCAACGGGCCGTCGAGGAAGGCCTCGCGCGGGGTGAACTGCGGCCCCAGCCCCCAGAGGTCTACACCTCCCATCTCTGGTCCCACGTCCACGGCCTGGTGTCGCTCCACCTGGCGACGCCGTTTCTGCCCCGCGAGAGTCTGGAAGGGCTGTTCCTGGCCCACATGGAGGTGTTCCGGCGCGGCGCCCACCCGTAATCTTTCGGCCACTTGGTTAACACCGTTAAGCTGGAGAACACCGCACAGAAGGAGGCACCCGCATGTCCCCGACACTCCCCAGATTCTCCCCAGTCCACCACCTCCGCGCCCTGTGGGAGACCCACCCGCCCCTGCTGCTCTCGGCCATCGTGACGGCGGGGATGGGCGTCTTTTTCCTGGCCGGAATCTTCCTCGACCCGCGCTACGTGACGGGCGCCCCGGTGTGGCTCAAGCCGCTGAAGTTCGCGGTCTCGGTCAGCGTCTACAGCGTGACGCTCGTGTGGATGCTGGGCTTCGTCCGGGGTCGGGCGCGGCTCGTCAGCGCGCTCGCCTGGACGGTGCTCATCACCCTCGCGCTGGAGTGGCTGGTGATCATCACGCAGGCGGCGCGCGGCACGACCTCGCACTTCAACGTGACGACGCCGTTGGATTCGGCGATGTGGAGTCTGATGGGCGGCTCCATCGCGGTGCTGTGGCTGGCGCATCTGGGCATCGCCCTCCTGGTGCTGCGTCAGCCCTTCGCCTCGCCCGTGCTGGCCTGGTCCCTGCGCCTAGGCCTCTTCCTCACGCTGGTGGGCATGGCCGAGGGGGTCCTGATGACCCTGCCGACCGCGCAGCAACTGGCAAGCTTCCAGGGCATCGCGGGCGCTCATACGGTCGGCCTCCCCGACGGTGGCCCCGGGCTCCCGGTGCTGGGCTGGAGCACGGCGGGCGGTGACCTGCGGGTCGGGCATTTCGTGGGGCTGCACGCCCTGCAAGTGCTGCCGCTGCTGTGCCTTGCTGCTGCGCCTGCCCCGGCTGAACGACCGTCAGCGGCTGCGGCTGCTGGGGATCGGCGCGGGCCTGTATCTGGGGCTGATCGGGCTCGTGACCTGGCAGGCGCTGCGGGGCCAGCCGCTCCTCGCCCCCGACGGCCTGACGCTGGCCGCTCTCGCCGGGCTGCTGGGGTTGGCGGGCTTGAGCGCGGCCTCCATTCTGTTCGCGGGCAGTCGGCGCGGACGGATCGCCCGGGTTGGGCCCATCCCGTAGCCGCGGATTCGGACAACGTCAGGGGCTCCGGTTCTTCGTCGGAGCCCCTCTACTCAGGTGGGAATCGCCTACGCCACGCCCTTCACCGCTCCGTCCAGCAACGTCGCCAACCGCTCGCGGGTGAAGGGCCGCTTGCCCTCCAGCAACCCGCGCTCGCCCGCGTGGAGGTGCCAGTGTTTGCTCCCGCCCATCAGGCGCAGCGAGACGCCCTTGAGGTCCACATGCCGGGGGCTGACCGCCGCCACGAGGAGGGGTTGCCCGCCCGTCGTGAGCGCCACGCTCATGACCGTGGTGGGCAGGTCGTAGGGGCGCTCCATGCGGTAGATGTAGTCGGGGAAGTCAGCGACCTTTTCAAAGCCCAGACCGCGCGCGGCGGCCTCGGCCTGAAGCCAGCCGAGGAGTTCCACCCACTGTGCGTACAGCAGCCCATCCTGTGCGTGTGCCATGTGTGATGAGTGTAACAAGCGGGAGGGGAGGAGGGGCAGGCAGTTCAGCTTTGTTCTTCCGGTCTCCTGGGCGCGACCTCGAACCCACCCGCAGGCGTGAGCCGGACGGCGAAGAGGGTGTCGAAGCCCTCCTCGGGGCTGGGAGGTTGCAGCCGTTTTGCCGCCGCATAGATCGCCACGTCGGGGACGCGGGCTTTCCCCTCACGGCGCCGGTTGCGTTCCAGCGCCGCCGCCAGGTCCGTCACGAACACGTACCCGGTGACCGTCGCCCCATGCTCACGGGCGAGGGTCATGGCCCCGGCCCGGTCCTCCCGCGTGGGGTTGGTGTTGTCGACCACCACGCTGCGTCCGCTCACCAACGCTTCCGCGATCAGTTGGCGCTGCCGCCTCGCCTTGTTGCGGTTGTTCGGGAACAGATCCTTGCTGACGTGGACGTGGGTGCCGGAGAACCGCTGCCGGTAAAAGGAGGTCTTGCCGCTGCCCTGCACGCCCACGAACAGCACGAGTTCGGGCGGGCTGCCGAAAGGCCCCGGCAACGGGTCACTCATGGGGACGCGACGGCACCCGGCGTGACCGTGACTGCGTCGAGCTGCACCGCGCCCGCCTCCTGCATGAAGCGCACGTCGTTCTCACCCGCGCGCAGGCGAACGGACACGGGCCGGGTGCCGAAGTTCGACCAGCCGCTCGGGGGATAGGTCACATCGGTGGAGGTGCCGTTCACGGTCACGCTCTGGCGAGCCACTTTCCCGGAGCCGTTGGAGTACCGCACCCGCAGCGTGTACGTCCCGTCGCGGGGGGCGCGCACCCGCGCGAAGTTCACGCTGTCCCCCGGCCCGTCCAGCCGAGCGGCCCGGCCCCCCGAGGCCAGCGGCTCCTCCTGCACCTGCACGCCGTTCAATCGCGCCTGCTCGGCCTCGTACTCGCCGGAGGGCAGGGGCAGCGCCGTGTCGAAAGAGGCGGGCCGCCCGAAGTTCGGGGTGCCGTCCGCCTTCCAGGTGAACTCCTGCGCGCGGATGCTGCGCCCACCCCAGCTCGCCCCCTGAACCTCGATGGCGTGGTACAGGTGCCAGTCCTCGGTGCCGTCCGCCGATTTCACGAAGCCGCCATGCCCGGGCGCATACACGCTGGCCGCGTCGTTGCGGGCGAAGACGCAGCCGTTCGATTTCTTCCAGGCGGCGGGGTCGAGGACATTCTTGCCCGTCAGGCTCAGCAGGCCCAGGCAGTAGTCGTCGGTCCAACTGCCGCTCGCGGAGTACACGATGAAGGTCCGCCCGCCGCGCACCAGCACCTCCGGCCCCTCGTTGATGTAGGGCTGCCCGATGCGTTCCCAGGGCTGGTCGGGCTCGGAAATCTTGACCCGCTCGCCCGCCAGCGTCCAGGCATTTTTCATGGGGGCGACGTAGAGGTTTTGCTGCACGTTCTCGGTGCCCTCCCAGCCGGACCACACGAAGTACCGCCGCCCGTCCGGCCCCTGGAAGACGGTGCCGTCGATGGCCCAGCGGTTCGTGGGGTCGGTGATCTGGCCCCGGAAGGTGTAGGGACCCGTCACCCGGTCGCTTTCCAGCACGTACATGCGGTGGTTCTCGTTGCGGCCGTCGTCCGCCGCATAGTAGATGTACCACTTGCCGTCCATCCGCACGAGTTCCGGTGCCCACAGCTCGCAGCAGGGTGAATCCGATTGCCCGCCGCGCCAGACCACCACCTTTTTCACGTCGCCCAGCCCCGTCAGGGTCGGGGAGGTGCGGATGCCGATACCGTCCTCATCCGACTGCACGAGGTGGTAGAGGGCGCCGTCGAACACCACCGAGGGGTCCTGTCCGGCGGGCAGGATGGGGTTGCGAAAGGTCTGCCCGGTGGGGTCGGGCGGCAAGGGCTGGGCGGACGTGGTGAGGGTTCCGAGGGCCAGGCCGAGCAGGGCGAGCGCCGCCAGCCGGAGGCGTGAACGTGGGGGCATGGCCCGATGCTGCCTCATCGGCGAGGTCCCGTGGTGTGGAGCCTATGGCCTCCGCCACCCTGCCGATGTTCTCCCCTCGCCCGTCATGCTCTCCTGCCCCCATGCGGCGCATCCTGGTCGTCGGAACGACCGGCAGTGGCAAAACGACCCTGGCCCGGGCCATCGCCGCGCAGCTGGGCCTGCCCCACGGCGAGCAGGACGCCTGGAACCACCTTCCCGGCTGGCGGGAGGCGCCGCTGGACCAGTTCCGCGCCCGGGTGGACGCCTTCACCGCGCAGCCCGCCTGGGTGATGGACGGCAACTACGGCAA
The DNA here is from genome assembly GCF_002897375.1 of Deinococcus aerius. Classification (NCBI taxonomy): domain Bacteria; kingdom Thermotogati; phylum Deinococcota; class Deinococci; order Deinococcales; family Deinococcaceae; genus Deinococcus; species Deinococcus aerius. The sequence continues at coordinate 601,708 of NZ_BFAG01000001.1, forward strand.
GGCCCGCGACCTGGGCTGGACGCGGGCCGACACGCTGGTCTGGCTGGATTACCCGGGACAGGTCGTGTTCTGGAGGCTGCTGCGGCGAACGCTGCGGCGCGTTCTGACCCGGGAGGAACTCTGGAACGGGAACCGGGAGCGGTTGTGGGAACAGCTCACGGGCGGCGGCATCTTCGCCTGGTTCTTCCGCACCCACTGGCGGCGCAGGCGGGAGACGCCGGAGCTGCTCGCACAGTTCCCGCACCTCCGGGTCGTGCGGCTGCGTTCTCCCCGCGAGGCCGAACGCTGGCTCGCCTCCCTCAGCCCTGAAGCAGCACCCGACCTCCCGCCGCGTTCAGCGTGACCTCGCCTCCCTGGAAAAGTTCCCCGCTCAGCCCGTCGCGCCACTCGCCCGCCGGTAGGGTGAGGGTGACCTCGTGCGGCTGGGCTCGGCGGCTGGCGACCACGACCGCCCGCTCCATCCGTCCGCCTTCGTGGGTGTACTCGCGCAGGAAGGCGAGGGCGTCCGGCTCGGCGTGCAGGAAGCGCAGGTTGCCCTCGTGCAGGACGTGTGTTTCCCGCCGGAGGTGGATGAGCGCCCTGACCTTCGCCCGCAACTCCAGGTCCCACTCCCCCTCGTCCCAGGGCATGGACTCGCGGCACCAGGGCATCTGGCCGCGCGTGTGCTGGCTGAGCCCGATCTCCGAGCCGTAGTAGGTGCAGGGCACGCCCGCGTAGCCCATGAGGAGGGTGAAGGCGGCCAGGAAGCGGGTGCGGTCGTCGTCCACCCTTTTGAGTGCCCGCGAGATGTCGTGCGACTCGATCAGGTTGAACATGCTCAGGGCGACCTGCGGGGGCAGGGCGTGGTAGGCGTCCCACAGGATGTCGGCGAGTTCGGTGCCGTCCATCCGGCTAGGTTCCCCCAGGTGCGTCTCGCCGCTCAGCCACTGCATCACCGGAAGGCCGAAGCCGTGGTAGTTCATGGCGCCGTCCTCGCCCCGCCCGTCGAGCGCGTGTTCCGGGTCGTAGAAGCGCTCGCCGAAGACGTAGGCGTCGGGCTTCTCCCCCCGCGCCGCCGCTTTCAGGTCGCGGTGCAGCGGCAGGTTGTCCTCATCGGTGCCGCCCGACCCGATCATGTGTGCCACGTCCAGCCGCCAGCCCGCCGCGCCGCGCCGCAGCCAGTGCCGCACCACGCTCTCCTCGCCGCTGAAGAACTCCTCGACCGCAAAGGCGTTGCGGTAGTCGATCTTGGGCAGCGTCGGCACGTCGAAAAAGGCATGGTACGGCGGCTTGCCCGGCTCGTCCCGCCAGGTGAAGAGCGCCCGCTCGGGGGCGTCCTCCCGCTCAAGCGCGGCCCGGAACAGCACGTTCTCGTTCCCCATATGGTTGAAGACGCCGTCGAGGACAATGCGGACCCCCGCCTTCTCCGCCTCGTGCGACAATTCCTCCCACGCCGCGTCGCCCCCGAGATGTGGGTCCACATGCCGGTAGTCGCTGATGTCGTAGCGGTGGTTCGACGGGCTGACGAAGATCGGGGTGAGCCACAGCGCGTTCACGCCGAGGTCCGTCAGGTACGGGAGCGCCTGCGTGACCCCCTGGAGGTCGCCGCCGTAGTGCGCGTGAACGTCGCCCTTCTTTGTGATCGGGGTGCCCCACTCGGCATGTTCGACCGGGCGCCCGCCGTACAGGTACTCGCCCGTCCGCACGTCGTTCGCCGGGTCCCCGTTGCGGAAGCGGTCGGGGAAGATCTGGTAGAAGACGCTGCGCCACGCCCACTCGGGCGCCACATGTCCCGCGAGGTATTGGAACCAGTTCCGAAAGCCCCGCCGCGCGTGGTGCAGCCCCAGCGCCGTGAGGTTGAGGTGGTCGTCGGGGAACAGCAGCAGCCAGCCGTAGCGCACCCGCGCCTCGTGGACCGGCAGCTCGGCCTCGAACCAGCGCCCCTCGGTGCCCGGGACCTGTACCTCCCGCGCCGGAAGCAACTCGATCTCGCCCACCCGCACGAGCTTGAGTTTCACCCCGGTCACGGGCAGCGTCACCCGCACCCGGATTCGCACCGTCTCACCAACACCCGCGCCCAGGCGCTCGGTGTAGCCCGGCGTGTGGTCGTGTTGCGCCTCTCCCGCCCAGTTCATCGCCATAGCCATTCCCCCCAACGGCCCGCCCGGCACGGTTCCCCCACAAGCTGGTGTGGAGGTCGTGCCGGGCGGGCAAGCGTTGCCTTCAGGTTGTGTGGGCCGCGTGGCCCCGTCGCCAAGTGTGCGGGCCGGGGCGGCGGGAGGTCAAGGGGGAGCCCCCGGGTCCCGGAGGGCGAAAGGTTCTTGACAGAGGGGCCTTCCTACAGTAGGGGCGTCATGAAACCGACGATCCGTTCCGCCCGGGTCCCGTCCCTCCTCGCCCTCCTCGCCCTGTCCGGCGCCGCCGCCGCCCCCTCCCTGAACATCACCCTGGTGTTCGACCCCGCCGGGCCGTGGGACAAGGCCACCAACGAGGCGGCGGGCAGCGGGCTGGAGCGGGCGGTGCGCGACCACGGGATGCCCTTCAGCACGGTGACGGCCACCGACACGGCCGACATCCTGCGTCAGGTCCGCGCCGCCGCCCGCACGGGCAGCACCCTGGTGATCGCCTCGGGCAGGGACAGTGCGGCGCCGCTGACCGCCGCTGCCCGGGAGTTCCCGTCGGTACGCTTCGTGGGGGTGGACGCCCTGCCCGGCGGCCCCAACACGGCCGGCCTGCGCTTCCGCGAGCAGGAGGGCGCCTTCCTGGCGGGCTTCCTCGCGGCGGCGGCCACGAGCACGCGGGTCCTGGGCGTGATCGCCACCGAGGGCGACGTGGTGGCGCGCAAGTACCAGGCAGGCTTTCAGGCGGGCGTGGCCTTCGCGTGCCCGAATTGCCGTGTCCTGAGCGCCGCGCTGCCGCGCAAGGGGGACATGGTGGCCGCCTCCACCCTGGCCCGCAAGCAGTTCGCGCAGGGGGCCGACATCGTCCTGGCGGCGGTGGGGGCGAACAACCGCGGGGTGGTCACCGCCGCGACCGCCGTTCAATGCCTGCGGGCGGGGAGTCTGCCCGCCGGGGTGAGGTTCCAGGCCAACCCCTACGCCAAGGTGCCCCGCGGCGAGCCCTACCGGGCCGAGTGCAGGGGCGAGACCCGCCCCGTGTTCGCCATCGTCACCGAGAGCAATCTCGACAGCGAGGGCGACTCGGACGTGGACCGCAAGACCCTGAACCACACCCTCACGAGCGTGGTGAAGCGCGCGGACAACGCGGTGTACACGCTGGTGAGCGAGGTCGCCAAGGGCAAGTCCTGGCGGGCCGGGGAACGCGCCTTCGGGCTGGAGAACGCCGGGATGGAACTCAGCCTGGGCGACTTCAACCAGGCCCTGATCCCGGGGGACATAAAGGTCAAGCTGCAGAAAGTCCAGAAGATGATCGTCACTGGGCTGGTGAAGGTGCCGACCCAGTAGCCGGACCAAGACTGGGGTGCCTGTCCTGGCCGCCCTGACGCTGCGGGCCAGCCCGAAGAAGGTCGGGGGCCGAGGGTCTCCAGCGGTAGGCCGAACAAGGCCCCACGCCGCCCGGATAAGCTGGATCATGCGTGTCCTGCTTTGCCTGGCCCTCCTTCTGTGGCCGGGCCTGGCCCGCGCCCGGGCGATGGGGGTGGCCCTGCCGGGCGGGGGCTGGCTGGGCTGGCTCCTCCCCGAGCCCGGAGGCGCGCAGGGCGCCTGGCTCGTGCGCCTGGACAAGGACGGGAAGGTGGACGCGCGGGCGGAGGAGCCGGAGGTGGGGACCTGGTCGGGGAGCCTCGCCCTCTCCCCGGATGGCGGCACCGTCTTCAGTGCCGGGGAGAACCTCGCCGCGCTGGACAGCCGGACGCTCCGGGCACACTGGTCACGGGCGAGCGGCGTCCCCAGCCCCCCCCTGGCGGTCTCTCCTGATGGGCGGTGGTTGGCCCTCCCCGCCGGTGAGCCCGCGGATACGGCGCTGCTGGACGCGCGGGTGGGCAGGAGGCTGCGCGTCCTGAAGCACCCCGGTCCGGCCCTGAGCGGTGAGTACGCCTGGAACGTGTGGTACCGGGCGGTGACCGGGCTCGCCTTCTCCCCGGACGGGCGGACCCTCGCCATCGGCTCCAGGGGCGGCGGCGTGCGGCTGCGCGACCTCGCCTCCGGGCACGAGGTCAGGTTGATCTCCACTGGCCGATCCTGCCCGAACACGACGACCCAGCGGCCCACCGCACATGCCGGAGGCGTGCATACCCTGCGCTGGTTGGATGCCCACACGCTGCTCACCGCGGCCAACGACGGCACCCTGCGTCGCTGGAATACGGAGGCGCGCTCACTCACCGGCTGCCTCACCGTGCCCAGCGGACCGCAGACCGCAGGCCGTGTACGACCTCCCCGGCGGGGTCCTCGGGGTGGTCGCCGGGCCGTTCGTCCGGGTGCTGGACGCCCAGACCTTCCGTTTCACCGTCGCTCTGGGTCCGCACGCCGGATGGGTCCAGACGCTCCGGGCCTTTGGGGGACGCCTCCAGACGACCGATGCCGTCAGCACGCGGACCTGGAACCCCCTTACCGGGGTGCAGGAGGCGGTGACGGGGGCGGACCTCGCCACAGTGGAGGCAGGCGACGTGAGGGTGCATGTTCGGGCCGACATGCGGGTGCAGGTCATGCGGGCGGAGTCCACAGTTGACCTGACTCCCTTGGCAATTCCGGCGAGGAACGCGGAGGATGGGGGTTGGCGGTCCTGGAAGGCCCAACTGGTCGGCGATCTCCTGACCGTCACCGCGACCCACAACCTTAGCGTCGTGACGATGGAGAGACGTGACTTCTCCAACGTCTACACCTGGAATCTGGGGACCCAGCGCCTCGTCGCCTGCCTCAGCAGTGATGAACTCGGGGACAAGCTGATCCGGTCCGCACCCCATCCGCTCTGCCCCGCCCCGTGACCCCTTCCCCAACGTCCCGCCCCCGCCCCCCTACACTGGGGGCATGACCGCCCGCCGCCAGACCGTGACCGCCTGGGTGGGGAACGTGCCCATCGGGAGTGCCCACCCCATCGTCGTGCAGTCCATGACGAACACCGACACCGCCGACGCGGAGGCCACCGCCATCCAGGTCGCCCAGCTCGCCCGCGCCGGGTCCGAGGTCGTGCGGGTGACCGTGAACACCCGCGAGGCCGCCGCCGCCCTCCCCGAGATCGTCGCCCGACTGCATGAGGTCGGCATCGACGTGCCCATCGTGGGTGACTTCCACTACAACGGCCACATCCTGCTGCGCGAGTTTCCCGAGACGGCCCGCCTCCTCGCCAAGTACCGCATCAACCCCGGCAATGTGGGCGCCGGGCAGCACCACGACGCCAACTTCGCCACGATGATCGAGGTGGCCAAGGACTACGGCAAGCCCGTCCGCGTCGGCGTGAACTGGGGCTCGCTCGACCAGCAGGTGCTTGCCCGGTTGATGGACCTCAACGCCCGGCAGGGGAGCCCCAAAAGCGGCACTGACGTGATGATCGACGCGATGGTGACCTCGGCCCTGGAGAGCGCCGCCTACGCCGAGAAGTTGGGCCTGCCCCACGACCGGATCATCATCTCCGTCAAGGTCAGCTCCGCCCCCGAGTTGTGGAAGGTGTACCGCCAGCTCGCCGCGCTCTGCGACTACCCCCTGCACCTCGGCCTCACCGAGGCGGGCATGGGCATGAAGGGCATGGTCGCCTCCAGCGTGGCCCTTGCGCCCCTCCTCGTGGACGGCATCGGCGACACCATCCGCGTCTCGCTGACGCCCGAGCCCGGCGCCCCCCGCAAGCTGGAGGTCGAGGTCGCGCAGCAGATCCTCCAGAGCCTTGGCCTGCGCCAGTTCCTCCCCCAGGTGACCTCCTGCCCGGGGTGCGGGCGCACCACCTCCACCTTCTTCCAGCACCTCGCCCAGCAGATTCAGGACCATATCCGGGACGCGATGCCCGAGTGGAAGGCGAAGTACCCCGGTGTGGAGGAGATGCAGGTCGCCGTCATGGGCTGCATCGTGAACGGCCCCGGCGAGAGCAAGCACGCCAACATCGGGATTTCCCTCCCCGGCACCGGCGAGGACCCCCGCGCCCCCGTCTACCAGGACGGCAAGCTCCTCACGACGCTGAAGGGCCCGCGCATCGTCGAGGACTTCAAGGAGCTGCTGGAGCGGTACGTGGAGGAGCGGTACGGGCGGGAGCGGGCGGGGGTCTAGGTGCCTGAGGATATGCCGGGGGTCTGGGTTTTTATGGGTCTGCGGGCACAGCACCCAGCGGCGGTTTTCACCACTCTGGAGAAAGGGGAAGCCTGGGTGCGCAAGCACGGCCTTGAGGGCATGCTCACCTGGTATCCGCTTGACGTGAGCGTTTTCGATTGGGTGGTCGCGAAAGGCAAGTTCAGGCCCAAGCTCCATCAGCAGACGCCGGAGTTTCTGGCGCAGTTCTCCTCGGCCTCCCAGCCCCACCGTCATTACGAGAACCCGGAGCCTCCCCTGACCTCGGACGAACATTGATTCTGTAATCATGTCCCCCATGAACATCTGGGGCACCGGTCCATTCGAGAACGAGGTCGGCGCGGCTTTCGCGCAGGAGGTCGTGCAGGACGGCGCCTTCGCCCTCGCCGAGGCGTTTGACGTGGCGCTCGACCCCGATACGGATTTCCTCGCCGCCGAGGAGGGCTGGAGGACGCTGGCCGCCGCCGAGGTGCTGGTCGCGGTCCTGACGGGGGAGACGGCGGGCATGACGGACGCCGCGCTGCGCGCCTGGGTGGCGGAGGCGGACCCGGTCAGGCTGGAATTGCTGCGTGAGACGGCCCGTGAAGCCGTCGCCCGTGTCCTCGCCCCCGACAGCGAACTCCCCGACCTGTGGGCCGAGGGCGAGGACGCAGAGGCGTGGCGGGCGGACGTGCGGCGGTTGCTGGACGCGCTGGAGTAGGGCCTCGCGCGCGAACTCCCCGTGACGGGCGCAAGTAGGGGAAGTTCGCGCAAGCCGGAAAGCCCGCCCAGCACGCGCCGCGTGTTCAGCGCCAGAGTTCCGTGCGTACGAAACTGGACGGCGGGTGCCGGGTTCGCGCAGAATGCGAAGCGGAACGTGCGCTGGATAGGCTCTGGCGTTCGCACCGTTGCAGCCTGCCTTCGGGTGGGCTGAGGATTGAAACAACCTCTCCGATCTCACTGCACAGCTCGCGGCGGAGTTGCAGCCTGCCTTCGGGTGGGCTGAGGATTGAAACGTAGCACCGCCGAACTCATCGTCTCCATCACCGGTTGCAGCCTGCCTTCGGGTGGGCTGAGGATTGAAACATCAGCGGCCAGATCATGCGGGCCGAGTACACGCGTTGCAGCCTGCCTTCGGGTGGGCTGAGGATTGAAACATGCGGAGGCCGGACGATTTCACCCACGAATCGGTGTTGCAGCCTGCCTTCGGGTGGGCTGAGGATTGAAACATCAGCGGCCAGATCATGCGGGCCGAGTACACGCGTTGCAGCCTGCCTTCGGGTGGGCTGAGGATTGAAACACGAACGCCATCTGCTCCTCCTCGGTCAT